>CAZDOC010000092.1:0-2554 GCA_964506945.1 uncultured Gammaproteobacteria bacterium | reverse complement strand
CGCCATTGGAATTCTCCGGCAAGGGTGACCGTGCTGGCTGTGCGGGCGGCGGCAGAACGCAGGCCAAAAAATCGAGCCGGGCGCTGACGAAGCCAAAAGCCAGGCGAGCGGATGTGCGCGCCCGATGCAGCAGCGACCCGAGGGAAAAAACGCGCCGGATAACACGCCTTTTTCCGGGCGCGAGGGCGTCCAACCCTGCGCCGGTGTCGGAATTCCTTACACTCCGTTTCACGCCTGAACGCCCGGAAACCCGCCGGTTTTGATGATTTTCCGACAAATCGCATCGGCTGTTCTGTCGAAAACTGTCGGGATTCCTTACACATCCACGCGGTTTTCATCTCAAAAGTCGAAAAAACCCGACAATTCCGCTACTGGCGCGGAAATTGCGTAAGAAAAACGTGTAAGCGGAATTCGCTAAGACTTTAAGACGATTCTGTGAGGCAACGCGACATTACGACACAAAGGAAATAACGATGAAAAAATACCTGCACAAAATAGCTTTGATGGCCTCGGTGGCAACGATTGCCGCCCTGGCCCTGGGGGCGGACAAGGCGGAGGCGGTGGTGATCGCCAACGAAAACTTCGAGGGCGGGGCGACCGGCTGGAGCGACAACACCACGACCATCGGCAACGCGGCCCTCGGCAATGTTGAATTCCTCGGCCGTTTCGGCGGCACCGGCGGCGCCCAGACCATCTTCAAGACCTTTGCCCTGAGCGGCTCCCAGACCCAGGTGACCATCAATTTCGATTTCTTCGAGATCGATTCCTGGGACGGCGAATCCTTCCTGGTTTTCGTCGACGATGGCCTGGTCATCAACGATCCCTTCTCGTTCGCCAGCAATGACAACCCGGCGAGCGCGGTGCAGCTGTCCGGCGCCCCGGCCCCTCTCGGGTTCCTTGGCTTTGTCGATCAGACGTTCAGATACACGATCGTTTTTGCGACCACGGGGACGAGCCTCAAGCTCGGCTTCGGTTCGACCCTTGATCAAAGCATTACCGACGAATCCTTTGGCATCGACAATGTGTTGATCCGCTCCAACTTTGCTGGCGGCGGTGGCGACCCGATTCCCGAGCCGGCGTCGCTGGCGATCTTCAGTCTGGGTCTTCTCGGGCTTGGCCTCGCCCGGCGGCGGAGGCAAAAAGCCTGAACCGGAATATCCGGGCTTCCAGGCACGTTAAGGCGGCTCCGTTTCGGGGCCGCCTTTCTTTGGCCGGGAATGATTGGCGACAAATACTGTTGCCGTAGATCAAGCCTCCCCCGCCTCCCGGCTCGCCGGGAAGATTTCCGGCGGGGTGGCATCCGGCTCGTCGCCGCTGGCCAGATAGACCGTGCGGCTGGGAAAGGCGAAGCCGGCGCCCGCACCCTCGACGATCTCCTTGATCCGGTAGGCGAGCGCCTCCTTGATCTTCAGCCACTCGCCCCAGTCGGTGGTCTTGGTGAAGCAGTAGAGCAGCAGATCGATGGAGCTGTCGGAAAAGCTGTCGATGCGCACGAAGGTCGCCACCTCGTCGGGGCTGGCAAAGGCCGGATCGTTCAGAATCGCCGCCTCGATCTCGTCGCGGATGCGCCGCAGGGTGGCGACATCGGTTGAATACTCGAGGCCGATCAGCCATTTGATCCGGCGGTGGCTCATCTGGCTGAAATTGGTCACCGCCCGGTCGGCGAGTTCGGCATTGGGCACGTAAACGGGGGCCTTGTCGAACCGGCGCACCCGGGTGGTGCGAAAGCCGATGCGCTCGACCGTGCCTTCGACGACGCCGTCGACCAGAATCCAGTCGCCGTTGTGAAAGCGCCGCTCGCCGATCACGAACAGCCCGGCGATCAGGTTCTTGAACAGGTCCTGGGCGCCGAGCGCCACCGCCACCCCGAACAGCCCCAGCCCGGCCACCAGGGGGAGCACCTGAATGCCCCAGATCTCGAGGATGGTGGCGCCGCCGAGCACCGCCACGGTTGCCTTCAGGGCCTTGGCCGACCATTCGATCATGGCGTCGGTGAGAAAGCCGCCGGCGCGCTCGAGCACGGCCGCCGTCGGGTCGATCACCCGGTAGAGTGCCCAAAACAGCGTGAACGCCACCAGCGAGCGGTTGAGGTCGGCGACCATGGTCAGCGCCGTGCCGGTGAGCGTGAGCGAATTGGTGGCGAAGAAGACGCCCATCACGATGGGGATAAAGCGGATCGGCCTGGCCAGGGCGTCGACGATCAGATCATCGATCCGGGTCTCGGTGCGGGCCGCCAGGCGGCGGATCCAGCGCACCACGAAGTGGGTGAACAGGCCGCGGCTCAACAGGAACAGGGCGAAGATCAGCAGTGCGGTCAAGATCTCGCCGGCGCTCAGGCCCAGAAGGCTCTGGCCCCAGACCGATTTGACCAGCGTCCAGAAGTCGGAGAGGGATGTCTCGTTCAAGGCTGCGGTCTCCCTGGCGGTGAACGCGGATCGATAGCCTCCCCGCATTTACCACCGAAGGCCGCGCTTCGCCATGAAAAAGGCGGCGGGGCTTTATCACCCTCACCCCGGCCCTCTCCCTTCAAGGGAGAGGGCGTTTTTTCAACCCT
>CAZDOC010000091.1:0-2630 GCA_964506945.1 uncultured Gammaproteobacteria bacterium | reverse complement strand
AATCTGTCACGCTCTGGTTGGCGGCGTAGTTGTACACAGCGCCCGTCAGGGTGATACTGTCCTCACCTGTGCCGGCCATCTGGTAGTTTGGGCGGTTGCCGATGATGTCGGTTTTGGCCCAGCGGTATTCGATGCTGCGGGTGAGTTTTTCGTAGCTGTTTTTGTCCAGCACGAAGCGGTACTGACCGAGGGCGACGAGGTGTTTTTTATCGGACATCGGCTTCTTCTCTCAGCTGTGTTTCGCGTTGTATTTCGACGATACGCCGGGCCAGGGCTTCTGTGTCTTCGCCGGCCATCTGGGTGATGTGCATGGTGTTGTTGATCTGCGTCTGGGTGTTGGCTACGGCGGCCGGGCTTGCGGCCATCGCCCCCGAGATGACCGCGGCGGCCTGTGCCTGACGACGTGATTTGCGGCTTCCCTTGGGCGGGCTGTCCTGTTCACTGCCAAAAAAGGAGGTGATGCTGGACACAACCTGGCCGACTGTGCCCCACAGGTCCTTGAAAAACTGCTTGATAGGTTCCCATTTTTTATAGACGGTATAGGCCAGGGCACCGAAAGCTACGACCCCTGCGATAACCAGGCCGATGGGATTGGCGGTCAGGGCGGCGTTCCATGCCCATTGGGCGGCGGTACTCATGCCTGTCCATGCGGCCATGGCTTTTTGTTTGATGGCCAGGCCGATGACGGCCGCTTTCTGTACAACCAGGGCGGCATTGGCTCTGAGCGTTGACAGGCTAAAAAAATCCATGACGGCACGGGCAAATATGATGGCATCGGAAACCAGTGTCATGCCAAAGCTGACGCCCATCGATACCAGTTTGAGACCGACCAGACCCACAGCTGCACCGACAACGACTGCTGTCAATGCCGGGAATTGTTCGGCCAGCCCCGTGACCGAGGTAATGACGCCACCAAACAGGCCGACCACGGTATTCAGTGGTGGCAGTAATACCGAGCCAATGCTGACACCAAGATGGGTTACTCTGTTTTTTAAAAGTTGCAGGCTGTTTTCGGTTGTTTTTGAGCGGGTCTTGTATTCATCGAGCATCGAGCCTGCAAACTGTGTGCTACTGGCCGTCATTTTGAAGGCCTTATTCAGGTTGTCCATGTTGACGAGCAACGGCATGATAGCGCCCTTTGACTCTTCACCAAACAAGAGCGAGACAAGCGACCCTTGCTGCGATTTCGGGGCGGCCTGCAAGGCTTTGAAAACGTCAGTAATGGCTCCCTTTGCATCGGTTTGCATTCTGTTTGCCATGGTCACGGCATCAAGCCCCAATGCGGCAAATGCTTTTTTCTGATTGCCCGTGGCAGCCGTGCCTTTTGTCAATGCGCCGGTCAGGTTTTTCAATGCGGTGGCAGCGATTTCAGGGGCTGCGCCCGAGCTTAATAATGCGGCAGACAGGGCGGCTGTTTGCACGGCGCTTAATCCGGCTGCTTTGGCGACAGCACCCTGCCGCTGGATGACCTCGCCGATAGCCGCTGCACTCGCATTCATGTTGTTGGACAGATAGTTGGTGGCATTGGCCAGTTCAACCGTTTGTGTTTGGTTAAGCTGCATCCCTGCCCGCCAGTCGGCCATCATTTTTCCGGCCTCTGCTGCGGATATGTCGAACGCAACGCCCATTTGCGCGGCGGATTTTGCAAAATCCAGCAGCTGGTCTTTGGCAATACCGGACTGGCCTGCGGCCGCGATAATCTCACCGATACCGCTGGCGGCAATGGGCATCTGGTCAGACAATTTGAGAATGGATTTTCCCATTTGCTGAAATTCGGCATTGCTTAAGTTTGTGACTTTTTTGACATCAGCCATCACCGACTCAAACTGAATGGCCTGCCGCAAGGGTTCGGCGGCTGCAAATGCCAGGCCGATGGTCTCGGCAGCCTGGCTTTTTATGGCCTGCCGCTTGTTGCGGTTGTTCAGGCGCTGCCGGGTTCTGTCCAGTTGTCGCTGAACCCGTTGCTCTGACTGAATCAGTCGATCGTTTTCGCGGACAATATCGCCGATGTTAAGGCCGTATTTTTCCGCCGCTTGTTCGGCTTTTCTGAGCGCTTTTTCAGTTTCTGCGATACGCCCCCATAACCGGGTATTGCTCAGACCAAACTGTTGTTGCATGTTGCGCAGTTGTTCCAGCTTGTCCCGATACTGGATCACACTGGCGGCAGCCTGTTTGCCGATGCTGACCTGTTTCAGGGTTTTCCTGAGGCTTTGCGTTCGGGCTTCCAGTGTTCTGAAGGCATTGCCAACTGTCCCTGAAACGGTTGCACCGATGACAATACCTAATGCTAAATCGTTGGCCATAGGCTATACTCTGATTAAGTTTGTATGGAGGTTACTATGCATCATAAAACTGTTTCCGATACGATTATGGCGTGGCCGCATCATGACAAACTGGTCATGTCAGTCACCACGCTGGTGATCTTTTTGATGATGATGGCCGATGTGTCATGGAACACGCCTGATTTATGGCTGGTGATTATATTTTCTGCCATCGCCTCAGGCCTTGCCGGTGTGGTTGCTGGACTGGTTCTGACACCTGTCTACATTCTGCTGATAACCGCCCTGGCCTTTATCCAGGGCATTATCCAGCGCCGGGCCTGACTATTCCTTTTTCGGCAGACATTCGAG
>CAZDOC010000090.1:0-2681 GCA_964506945.1 uncultured Gammaproteobacteria bacterium | reverse complement strand
CATGGGCCACCGCCTGCTCGAAGTTGCTGATGTACCTGACCGCGTTCTTGACCCGCTGCTTGAGATAGGCGGCCAGGGACCAGTAGGAAAAACCGAAGTACCGGCGCACGCCGTTGACCCAGCGGTTGGCATGCAGCAGCAGTTCATAGGCCCTGCTGCCCAGCAGGGCCAGGTAGGGTGAACACTTGACCACCCCGTCGAACTGGTCGCCATGCAGGACCAGCAGGCGCCGGCCATCCGCGGTGGTATGGATGATCTCGTTGCGGATGCTGACATTGCCGAAACTCATGCCGTCATATTCGCGCAACAGTTCATCGTGATTGCCCGGCACATAGATCACGGCCGCACCCTGCTTGGCCTTGCCGAGCAGGGTGCGGATGACGTTGTTGTGCGCCTGGGGCCAGAAGAAGCGCTTGCGCAGTGACCAGAAATCGACGATGTCACCGACCAGGTACAGATACTCGCACTGGCTGGAACGCAGGAATTCGAGCAGACAGTCGGCGCTGCAGCCGGGAAATCCCAGGTGCACGTCCGATATCCAGATGGAACGGTATCGCACCATCGGCGGCCTGCCTTCCAGCTCATCCATGGACGGACTCCGGTAAGGGAACGACCACCACTATCCCGTGCCCGCATGTCAGGCAGATGACGTTTTGTTTGCGGTTTCATGACCGCATGCCGGCCGCATCCGGCTCCGCCGCGGACTGATATACTCCACCGTAGCCGCCAGGTGTCCGCGCCGGGAAACGGATGACGATGTGACGCATCCGGGGCGTTTCCGGATACCAGGCAGCAAACGCGATGAACAGGAAACAGGCACATGAACCATAACCCGCCCTTCAAGGGCGTCACCGGATGGCGCCGCATCCGCAACGCCTTTGGATATTCCATGTCCGGCCTGGCCGCGGCCTACCGCCACGAGTCCGCCTTCCGCCAGGAGACCTGGCTGGCGCTGTTCATGCTGCTCGCCGCCCTGCTGCTGCCGGTGGGCGTCACGGAACGCTGCCTGTTGATCGCCAGCGTGCTGCTGGTGCTGATCGTCGAACTGTTGAACTCGGCGGTGGAGGCGGTAGTGGACCGGGTCTCTTTCGAACGCCATGAGCTGGCCAAGCGGGCCAAGGACATGGGCAGCGCCAGCGTCCTCGTCAGCCTGCTGTTGTGCCTGTGGGTGTGGGCGCTGATCCTGCTCCAGCTGTTTGCCTGAGCCCCCATGGACCCGAGCCCCTTCATCACCGGATCGGCGCCCTACCTGGCCGCCTTCCTGGCCGGCCTGTTCGGCGGCGTTCACTGTATCGGCATGTGTGGCGGCATCGTCGGCGGCCTGGTCATGGGCCTGCCGGGCGGGACGCGTTCACGGGCCAGCCGGCTGCTGCCCTTTCTGCTGGCCTACAATGGCGGCCGGATCGCCACCTATGCCCTGCTGGGGGCACTGATCGGCTGGCTGGGCTGGCTCGCCGGCGACCTGCTGGCGGCCTATCGCTCCTGGTTCTACCTGCGTCTGTTCGCGGCCACGGCGATGATTGCCCTGGGCCTTTATCTGGCCGGCTGGTGGACCGGCGCCCGCGGCATCGAACGCCTGGGGGGAAGGCTGTGGCAGGGCATCGCCCCGCTGACCCGCCGCCTCTATCCCCTGACCCACCCCGGGCAGGCGCTGTTGCTGGGCCTGCTGTGGGGCCTGCTGCCCTGCGGCCTGGTCTATTACACCCTGAGCTGGGCCTTCGCCGCGGGGGGCTGGCTGCAGGGCGGGGCCTTCATGCTCAGTTTCGGTCTCGGCACCCTGCCCACCCTGCTGGGGGCCGGATTCGCCTCCGGCTTCCTCAGCCGCGGCCTGCAGCGACCCGAGGTACGCCGGCTCGCCGGCCTGGTGGTGATCGCCCTGGGGATCTGGACCCTGGCGGCGACCCTGCTGCACCAGAGCAACGTCGGCCTGGGCTGCCTGCCGCCGGGCTGAATCCGGACTACCCGGGGCCTTGCTCCCCCGGGGCCTGCCTCAGCACCGGCAGCGTCACCTCCAGGAGCAAGCCATCGGCGAATTTGAGTATCAACTCGATGTGGTCCCCGACATGCAACTCACGGTGTGGCCCCATGAGCATGATATGCCGGCCGCCCGGGGCAAAGGACACTTCCCCGGCGCCAGGGATGTCCAGGCCGTCCAGGTGGCGCATGCGCGCGATACCGCCCTCGATCACCGTGGCATGCATCATCGCGCCGCTGAACTGCGGACTGCCGACGCCGACCAGGCGCCGTGGCTCCGGACCGGGATTCCGCAGCCTCAGATACGCCGCCAGGGCCATGGCATGGGGCGGCCCCTCGCGCACCCACCCCCCCGTCACCCGTGGACCCTGGTCCTCCATGGCTGGCGCCAGCAATGCATGCAGGTACAGCCCCATCAACAGCAGCAGAGACATCTTCTTCATGGTTTTCCAGACCCCCGGGTGCGATCAAACTGATCCAGATCAATGATTGTTACAGGTGTATTACCGTATGATGGCCTTCAGAATAACAATCCACGGTCTCATACCAGCCCCCATGGAACTCAATAATATCAGCAAAATCGAAAAGGCCACCCGTTTCGGACGCCGGGAACTGTTCCGTCTGGGCACCGCCATATTGTTCATCGTCGCCGTCATGCTCTATACCGGCACCGGCCTGGCCGGAGGCAATATGCTGGTCGCCGCGGC
>CAZDOC010000089.1:0-2777 GCA_964506945.1 uncultured Gammaproteobacteria bacterium | reverse complement strand
AGGGCCGCCGGGTCTGGATCGCCGCGCCTTCGCGCGCGGGCGAGGACTTCAACGATCTCTTGCAACGCGAAGGCCTCGATGCGGTCAGGGAGGCCGTCGAGACGGCGGTCGAGCGGCCCGTCGCCGCGAAGGCGGACTCCCGGGGCTCCGATCCGGCGGACGTCGAGCGGATCGCCGTCGCATATCCGCTGCCGTCCATGGAAGGCGTTCGGCTGCGCTATCTGCAGGCTCGTGACGGCGCGGTGAAAGTGCACCGCTACGCAGGACGAGACAAGCAAGGCCACGAGAAGTGGATCGCGGTGGCAAGCCCGTTCGGTGTCCCGGCCCGGCTGCGCTACGTCGACCAGGAAAGCGCGTTCGGTCTGCGCGTCCTCGTGCAGGACATGGGCGGCTTTCCGCGCGCGGTCGACTTCCCCCGGGCCGGGCTTGCGCGTCAAGGCGCCGCCGACATCCGCGCCGCGCTGTTCGCCGCCGGGCTGCGCACCGAGGCGGACGGAGACCAGCTGGCCGTGGCGGCGCTCAAGGCGGCCGATCCCGACCGCGAGATCCTGGTGGTGAGCCGGCCGGGCTGGCATCAGCTCGACCATCTGGACCATCCGTTCTTCGTCACCCCGACCGGCGAGATCATCGGCGCGCCGGAAGGGCTCGACCTCGAGCTGGCGGCCACGGGCCCGGTGAGGATAACGCCCGCAGGCGGCACGCTCTCCGGGTGGAAGGCGGCCGTCGAGGCCGCGGCGGCGGTCGAGGGATGCCCGCACTGGGCGCTCGGCGTCGCCGCCGCCTTCGCCGGACCGGTGCAGAGCCTCGCCGGCATCGACGGCTGCGGCATCAACCTGAGCGGCCTGTCGTCCAGCGGCAAGAGCACGGCGCAACGGCTGGCGGTCTCGGCCTGGACCTCGCCCCTGGCGGGCGCCGGCCTGCTGCAATCCATGCGCAGCACCGAGAACGCCCTCGAAGCGCTCGCCCAGGCCTCCACGGGGACCATCCTCGCCCTCGACGAGATGGCCCACGCCGACGGCCGCACCATCGGCCGCATGATTTACGCGATCGCCGGTGGCCAGGGAAAAGCACGGATGACGGCCTCGGCGGTGCTGAAGACCCGGTATCGCTGGTCGACCTTCGCGCTGCTCTCCGGCGAGAGCAGCCTCGAGGAGAAGGTCCGCGGCGACGGCGGCGCCTGGCTCGCCGGCATGGCGGTCCGGTTCATCGACGTCGACGTGACCGCCGTCAACCGCAACGTCGACGAGGACACGCTCGACCGCATCGCGGCGGTGCAGAAGCATTACGGTCATGCCGGCCCGACCTTCATCCGCGGCCTGATCGCCCGGGATGCGCACAAAGATCCGGACGGGCTGCGTCATACGATCCTCCAGGCCGCACGCGAGCTGGCGGGCGATGACGCCGACAGCGCGCGCATCCGCGCCGCCACCTGCCTCGCGCTGCCGATGGTCACGGGCGCGCTGGCCCAGGACATGGGGCTGCTGCCGCGGGCCATCGACATCCGCGGCGCCGTCCAGTGGGCGTGGGAGCGGTTCAGCCAGTCGTCCGACGCCGAGGCGCTGGCCCCCGACGAGCAGGCGCTCTCGAACCTCCGCACCTGGATCTCCGAGCGCTGGGACGTGACCGTCAAGAGCGTCGAGACGGCGGTCGATGGGCTCGATCGACAGCGGCTCAACAACCGCGAGGCGCTCGCCTGGTATGACGGAGAGGCCGTCTATCTCCCGACCCGGCGCCTGCGGGAAGCCGCCGGCAACGTGCTCAAGACCCAGCAGATCGTGAAGGTGCTCACCGATCGGGACCTGCTGGCCCGAAGGCACGACGCCAAGCGCGCGGCGGTGCAATGGGTGCCGAAGGTAGGCCAGCTTCAATGCTACGCGCTGCGCCGGAATGTGTTCGGGCGGACGCGGCGCCCGCACGGGTTCTCGGTGATCGATGGAGATGGTGAATGACGGCGACAGCTCGGTTCTTCGGCATCGCCGGCCGCTGCGAGAACCACGATCCGCAGGTGGCCAGCGTGGCCACGGTGGCCATTGACGCTCCGGCAATCGCGAAATGCCAAGTGCCCAGAGTGCCCAGAGTGCCCAGTGAAGAGCGGACAACTCCATTTTGCCAGGTGCCCAGAGTGCCCACGGTGCCTACTGGAATGCCGTCTCTGGGCGCCACTAGGCACCTCTCGGGAGGCGGTGCCCACCCGCAAAGCCGCGGAATCTCTAGCTCTAGGCACTCTAGGCGCTCTAGGCACCTCTCAGAGGAGGATATAAGGAAGAACATATGTTCGGTGCAGGGGAAAAGGCCTCCCTTATTATCTTATCTTTCTAGGTGCCTAGAGTGCCTAGAGTGCCTAGTCGCCTGGTTTTCTGCGGCTTTGCGAGTAGGCACCTCGATCGGCCAGGTGCCCAGAGTGCCTAGTCGCTGTCGGGGGCTCGAGGCCGAGCTGAGGCAGCTTGCCGAGCGATTGCAGAAGCGCCTCGAGCAGCGCGCCAGCGGACCTCGTCCCGGCGCCGGCAGCGAGCACTCCCAGCGCATTCGTCTCGGCAAAGCCCTGGGGCGGATGCGGGACCGTGTCTTCGCCCTCGGCGACCTCAAGCTGCGCATCAAGGCCGCGGGCGAGCGTCAGCGCGCGCAGCGCTGGCGCCTGGCGGTTGAAAACCAAGGGCCGGAAAAACACTCACAACACTCACTTCTTCCCGCCAAATCAGTCGCTTACGGCGGTGCGTGTGGCGTTGAGTGTTCCGCTCGACACTCACTTGGCGCTGGATTTGCGTCGCCGAGCTTCG
>CAZDOC010000088.1:0-2802 GCA_964506945.1 uncultured Gammaproteobacteria bacterium | reverse complement strand
TCATGCTCTATACCGGCACCGGCCTGGCCGGAGGCAATATGCTGGTCGCCGCGGCCATGATCGGCGGCTACATGGCCATCAACATCGGCGCCAACGACGTCGCCAACAACGTCGGTCCGGCGGTCGGCTCACGCGCCCTGACCCTGACCGGAGCGATCCTGATCGCGGCCATCTTCGAGGCGGGGGGAGCGCTGATCGCCGGCGGGGATGTCACCAGCACGATCAAGAAAGACATCATCGATCCGAACCTGATCGCCAATGCCGATGTCTTTATCTGGCTGATGATGGCCGCCCTGCTGGCCGGCGCCCTGTGGCTGAACTTCGCCACCGCCGTGGGCGCGCCGGTGTCCACCACCCACTCCATCGTCGGCGGGGTATTGGGCGCCGGCATCGCCGCCGCCGGCTGGGATGTCGCCAACTGGACCAGGATGGGTGCGATAGCGGCCAGCTGGGTGATCTCCCCGCTCATGGGCGGGATCATCGCCGCGGCCTTCCTGTACCTGATCAAGCGCAACATCACCTACCAGCAAGACATGGTCGTCGCGGCCAGGAGGTGGGTGCCACTGCTGATCGCCTCCATGGCGTGGGCCTTCTGTACCTATCTGCTGTTGAAGGGTGTCAAGCACCTGTGGAAGATCGATTTCAGCCTGGCCCTGATCCTGGGCCTGGCCGGCGCCATCCTCATCTACCTGTTCATCACGCCGATGATCGCGCGCAAGGCCGAGCAACTCGACAACGACAAGGCCGGCATCAACCGCCTGTTCACCGTGCCGTTGATCTTCGCCGCCGCGCTGCTGAGTTTCGCCCACGGCGCCAACGATGTCGCCAACGCCGTCGGCCCGCTGGCCGCGATCAGCGATGCGGTCCTGCACAGCAGCGTGTCCAGCAAGGCCAGCGTGCCACTGTGGGTGATGATGGTCGGCGCCATCGGCATCTCCCTGGGCCTGGCCCTGTACGGCCCCAAGCTGATCCGCACGGTCGGCTCCGAGATCACCGAGATGGACAAGATGCGGGCCTATTGTATCGCCATGGCGGCGGCGATCACCGTGATCATCGCCTCCCAGCTCGGCCTGCCGGTCAGTTCCACCCATATCGCGGTCGGGGGGGTGTTCGGCGTCGGTTTCCTGCGTGAATATCTGAAGGCCAGCTATGCACGCATGGTCGACGAGATCATCGCCCACCACCCGGAACAGGACCCGCATCTGCTGGAGGAATATCTGCAAACCTTTCAGCGCGCCCCCATCCAGGAGAAGGCCGACATGCTCCAGGCCCTGAAGGCGCAGGCCAGCGCCGCGCAGCTGAGCAAGCGAGAGCGCAAGGGCCTGCGCAGGGTCTATCGCCAGGAACTGGTCAAGCGCACCCACCTGCTCAGGATCGTCGCCGCCTGGGTGATCACCGTGCCGGCCTCGGCGCTGATGGCCGCCATCATCTACTTCGCCATCCGCGGCATGCTGTTGCCCTGAAATCCCGGCGCCGTGACCACCGCGGGGCCTCCTTCCGGGGTCGGCCGGACAACTGGCATTTGCGGCCACGCCGTCGTATCTTAGCGGGGTGACACACCGCCCCGGATCCTGGCCCGAGATGAAAAACACCCTGCCGCTGTTACTGTCCCTGCTGCTGCCCGCGCAGGCCCCGCAGGCCGCCGGACCCGCGCCAGGCCTGCCCGAAATCAGCACCCGGGCCGAACAGGGCGATGCCGGGGCCCAGTACCGCCTGGGCCTGATCTACCTGCATGGGCAAGGCCTCCCCGCGGATGATGCATGGGCCATCACCTGGCTGCGCCGCGCCGCCCGCCAGGGACACCCCAGGGCCCTGGCGGAACTGAAGCAGATCTATGCCCGCAACGACCTGCCGCTGCCCCGCGAACTGCAGGCCCTCGAAACCAGCGGCGGCGATGCGGCCGGGAATGTCCATCCCGGCGGCCAGCCCGCCAGCCCGGCTGCCGGACCTGCCCCGGCAGCGGCCCGGCTCCCGGACCTGTCCAGGCCGGCCAACCGGCTGCGGGCCATGGCCGCGGCCATGGACGCCCGCAAGAGAGGGGACCGGGGCATGGCCATCTCCCGTTTCCAGGCCCTGGCCGAATACGGCGAGGCCGAGGCCCAGTACCAGCTCGCGCTGTTGCTGCTGGAGCGCGGACTGGATCAGCAGGACCACCACCAGGCCATGGACTGGCTGGAGCGGGCCGCCGGCCAGGGCCTGGCCGCGGCGCGGGAAAAACTGGCCGCGCTCAGGCAGGCGGAGGCCTCCCCACCGGCTGGCATGGAGACGGACGACCGGCAAGATACGCCCGGCCGGACCCTCACCGGGGATGCGGCCCGGCCCGCCGATACGACACAAGCACCACCCGCAACCACGGATCCCGTACCGGAGCAGACCGATGCCCCGGCCGCAGTGCCGGAAGACCGGACGATGACCACGGACACCCCGACCCCGGCGGAGTACAGGGAGGATGCCGCACCGATCGAGACCGCGGCCCCGGGGGATACCGATACCGCAAGCCCCCCGGGCGAGAATACCAGACCCCACGAAGCGGAGGCCAAGGGCGGCCTGTCCGGTTTCCTCGGCCGCCTGTTCGGCGGCACGGAGCAGGGACCGGCGGCGGACCCGTCCGCTCCCGACGGGGCACCAGCGCCGGCATCCATTGACGATGACCCCGGGCAGGCCGCCGCAGCAAGCCACGAACAGCAGGTGGAGACACCTGATGATAACGCCAGGGACAGCGATGCGGACAGCACCGTGGCCGAGGCATCCACCGCCGTGGCGGGGCAATCCCTCCCGGGTGCGGCCCCGGTCGATACCGAT
>CAZDOC010000087.1:0-2912 GCA_964506945.1 uncultured Gammaproteobacteria bacterium | reverse complement strand
TTCAAACCGGCGTCAAGCTGAAACCGTGACGTGGGCGCCGTACCGCTTACCATGCTTGTGGACGCGGATCAGTCGTGAACGTGCCGGCGCCGCTCTGGCATGAGCTGACCAAGTGGAAACGGATCGTGAAAGAGGGGGGCCGGTGAGGCCCCCTTACTTCAGAGCAGAGCTATGCCCATGTCCCCGTTTGGACAAGGCTCAGCGTGACCGCCCGTATTAAGACTCCTTGACCCTGGAATTGCCAATCTGATGAGAGGCCAGGATAACACCAGTGTATTTCTACCAAACCCGCGACATCATCGTGCCGTCGATCAGAACCGCAGGCGGTAGTCGAAATTCACGGAATAGCCCAGCACCGAACTGCCGATCCCCGAAACGCCTGCGCCAAGCGAGGCAATGCCACCGTTGCGCATCAGCCAGGTGGCCTGCCCAGTCAACTCGGCCGATACCGGCGCGTCGGTGATGGTCGCGCCCGAGCCGAAGGTGATCGTGCCGGCCGTACCCAGACGGGCGGCGATGTTCAGGCCGCCCGACAGGGTCAACGACCGCACGCTGGGCTTCCTGACGACGATGACGCGCCTCGCCGACAGGCCCAGCGTCGCCTGGAACGCGGTATCGACCCGTGCCGCGACCGTCGTACCGGTGGAATCGACATAGGCACCCCGGTCCGAAAACCGGTAAGCGATCCCCGCCGATGTGGTGAAAGACGTGCCCCCGACAACGCTCGAGCGCGACAGCGAGGCATCGACGGTGCCGAGGCTGCGCATGAAGTTGCCGGTGCCGGTACCGTTGTTGACGGCATTGGTCGAGCGCTCGAAACTGGCCGACACGCCCCCCGTCATCCCGTTACCCGTCGGCACCTTGTAATACACGCCAAGGCCAAGCCCGTTGGCGGCGTTGCTGGTGCCCAGCGTGGCCGAGGACGTGTTGGCGGCAAACAGCGAGACGAAACCGCCCAGCGCGCCGCCTCCTGTGGTATTGCCCACCAGCCCGAACTGGCCGTTGAACGCCACCCCGCCCCGGCCCAGCGGGCCGTTGAGCAAGGTGATCTTCAACCGCGTCCACTGCCCGTTGGCATTGAAGGCGGCGGTGACACCCTGGGAACTGGCGGTGACGGAATAGGATAGGGGCTGGGCGCGATTGACGACCGGAAAAAGTTTTCCATTCAACTCATCAATCTGTCGGTATACATCGGCGAGGTCCGCCTTGAGTTTGTCAATACCGAATAGCCTTGAATTATCTTCAAAGGCGAGTCGCTCAAGCTGTCCCATGCGCAAACGCCTGTTAACGATTAGCGTGTCCAGGACGTTTTCGACTTTTTTGACTCTTTCGAGGGATGGCTTCCCTCCGTTACGGATCTCTACCAGCCTTTTCCAAGCCTCAAGAAATGCCAACACCGCCCGATCTGTGTGAGGGGTTGCGATTTGCACGCTTCCTTGTTTCCGAGCATCTGTGAGATCAGAGTAGATAGCTGTATTGAGGTTAGAGAGCAATGTCAGGACCGATTCCTCGGTCATGGATCCTAAGACCGTGACATCAAGGAGTTTCTTCTCGTCGCGTGAAGCGCTTGCGTTCAACGCCGCCCTAGCATTTTCAATTTCATCTTGAATTTTGCGCCGGTACTCTCTCGTTGTCGCCAGTTCCTTTTCCAGCGCTTTCGCCCTGGCCTTCAATCGTTCCAGCTCCTCCATCAACACCGGATCGGGGTTAAAGCCGAGGGCTGATTCCGTATCGGGCAACTCCCCCGGCGTCGTGCCCAGGCGGCCCGCGTCGCCGGTCTGCACTTCGGCATCGGTGCCGCTGGCCTCGTCTCCCCCGCCGCCACCCCCGGTGCCGCAGGTAGCCGTGAAGGTGGCATTGACAGTATCGGTCGGCCCGCCGTCGAGCGTGTATTCGAAGGTATAGTCCCCGCTTGCGGTGGCTGTCAGCGTGGCGGTGCCGTTCAGGGCGATCGCAACCGTCTTCCCATTGTCGACGCCCCCGGGCGAGGACAGAACCTTGATCGAACCGCCGATTCCATTGCCGAAATTCTTGGTCAAGGTGAAGGTGATCACCGTGCCGGCATCGACCTGCGAGGTGCCGCTGGTGCCGGTCTTTGGTAACCCGCCGAGGGACGAGTCCTCCAGGTTCAGGGTGAAAGCCCCCGGATTGGCGCAGCCGGCCCGGGCCTGCCCGGCGCCTGCCCCCAACACGGTCAGCCCCACCGCGACAATGCCGACGGCGCGCAGAGGCACACGCGCGCCATGCGGCCGGAAATGGTTGTTGTCAGCCTGGGCCGCACTCATCCGTGAAAATGTCGAACTAGTTCTCCAATACATCATCAGCCCCCTTGAATACTCCTGTTCACATGCAAAAGGTCATCAAGGCTAGGGTGATTCGCGGGTCAGGAAAAAATTCCAGTCGCCGATTGCAAAGTGTTTTTCGGCAATTGTTGCAGATTGCGCACATACACCAATTGCCCACAGAGGGCCCCGGCATGCGGGGCCTAAGCTGTAGTACAGGTATTTGTATCAGGCGTTTTCGCGCTTGATTTCATCGCCGTTTTTCTGATCGACGACCTTCATCGACATTCGTTCCGCCTGCAAAACGAGTGTGGACACCCTGACTGTATCAACCCTTTGCACTGGACCTACAAAGTAACCGCCACGAACGCCCCATCCATTTCGCCACTTCCGCCCCGGCGGATTACGCAACCTGCTGTCTGGAAATTTGGATTTGGGCTGATCAGGCATCCTGGCATTCCCATTTGATGTAGGCCTTTGTGTCGACGGCCCAGCGTTCGTCGATCTCGACCAGCACGGCGCTGACGAGGCGTTCCAGTGATTCTTCGTTCGGAAACACCCTGACCTTGACGGTGCGGAGCAATGCCCGAAAGTTGGTGATGGGTTGATTGGGTGGCATATCATGGCGGT
>CAZDOC010000086.1:0-2932 GCA_964506945.1 uncultured Gammaproteobacteria bacterium | reverse complement strand
GACCCCATGCGGGGAAGGCTCAGACCAGTATCTCCACTGCCTCCGGCTGGCTCAGGAAGTCCCTGGGGCTGGCGCTGAGGCCATAGGCGCCGGACTGCATTACCACCACCAAATCCCCTACCTCGGCACGCGGCAGTTCCATCTGATGGGCGATGATGTCCAGCGGCGTGCACAGCGGACCGACGATGTTGACGGTCTCCCGCTCACCTCCCTCCATGCGGTTTCCTATCACCACCGGGTAGTTCTTGCGGATCACCTGGCCGAAGTTGCCGGAGTTGGCCAGGTGGTGGTGCAGGCCGCCGTCGCAGACCAGGAAGACCTGGCCGCGCGAGACCTTGCGGTCGATGACCCGGCAGACGTAGATGCCGGCCTCGCCGATCAGGTAACGGCCCAGTTCGATGACGATCTCCGTTGCTCCCAGAGTTTCCCGCGATTTGTCCATCAGGCTGGCGAGGTTGGTGCTGATCTCCGCCAGTTCCAGGCGTTTCTCCCCGGGGAAGTAGGGGATGCCGAAGCCGCCGCCGATATTCAGGTGACGCAGCGGGCCGGGGGCATCCTCGGCCAGGCGGAAGGCCAGGGCGAAGGTCTTGTCATGGGCCTCGATGATGGCCTCGGGCCTGAGGTTCTGGGAACCGGAGAAGATGTGGAAACCGGCGAAGTCCAGCCCCAGTTCCCCGACCCGTCGCAACACCCCGGGGATCTGCTCGGCATCGATGCCGAACTGCTTCGGCCCGCCGCCCATCTTCATGCCCGAGGTCTTGAGTTCGAAGTCCGGGTTCACGCGCAGGGCGATGTGCGGGGGCTGACCCGTCTGCTCCGCGATGCGGGCGATGCGTTCGAGTTCGTTGGGTGATTCGACGTTCAGGGTGATCCCGGCGGCAATGGCCGCGCGCAGTTCGGCCTCGCGCTTGCCGGGCCCGGCGAAGCTGATCTTGTCCGGGGCCATGCCGGTATCCAGGGCCACCCGCATCTCGCCCGCGGAGGCCACGTCCAGGCCATCGACGAGGCTGCCGAGGTATTGCACCACCGCCGGCATCGGGTTGGCCTTCATCGCATAGTGCAGCCTGAGCCCGTCGGGCAATTCCGCCCGCAGCTTTGCTACGCGCCCGGCGATGATGTGCCGGTCGTAGGCATAGAAGGGCGTCTGACCGACGCGATCGGTCAGTTGCGGCAGCGCAATGCCGTTGACCTGCAGCAGGCCGTCGGCGCTCTTGAAGTAGTCCAGCCGTTCGTGGACGGGAGGCTGTTTCCTCTCACTCATGATGGGGTCCACATAATGGGGTCAGTTCTCGCTTTGTAGCATGTACTCGCCAGATTATCTTCATTGATCGATATGAGCTCGTCTCACGAGGCCTCGATGCTACAAAGCGAGAACTGACCCCGGCCATGGGCTGTTGGTTATTTTGCACGCAGGGGGAAACGCTCGGGATGCTCGATGGTTTCAAGACCTAGATCTACATCCAGGTCTGGCCAGTAGAGATGCCCGGGGCTTTGCTCGGTTACATGGAGGATCTTGTCGAGCGATGCTTTTGAGAACCAGGGAAAATGTTCATAGTCCAGGAATAGCTCCTGATCGTGAACCATAATCCATATGCCATGTGAGCTCACATGGGTGACCTCAACCGAAGTGTTTACGCCATGCGTCGAGGAGTTCATCGTAGTGTTCCTCAATGATTTGTTCAGTTTGTTTCAGCTGGGTTCTGGAAAGGCGGTAGTTTCTTGCCAGCTCTATCTCTGGTTCAAGCCAGTATTTTGCTTCCCCTTCGGCACAATGGACATGAACATGCATGCGCGTTTCCTCACGGGAGAAGAAAAAGAAACGATAGCCCTTTTCATTGAAAACCGTCGGACTCATATTGACATTGTATTCATGATGGCTGTGGGGAACAATTTCAGGCCCGCTGCATCAGTTCATTCCCCAGCGCCTTGCGGTCTATCTTGCCATTGGGATTATGCGGCAGTTCCGTCCGGATCAGGATCTGTTTCGGGATCATGAAGTTGGGCAGGTGCTGGCGGCAGTGGGCGATCAGCGCCTCGGACTCCGGCGTGTCCTCGCCGGCGGGGGTGACCACGCAGACGATGGCCTGGCCGAGTTGTTCGTCGGGCACGCCGATGGCCGCGGCCTCGCCGACCTTGCCGCTGGCATAGAGGATCTCCTCGACCTCCTCGGGGCTGACGCGGTAGCCGGAGGTCTTGATCATGCCGTCGCCGCGGCCGATGAAGTACAGGTAGCCGTCCTCGTCGGCCTTGACGGTATCGCCGGACCAGACCGCGATCTCGGTGCCGGGGATGCCGCTGATCGGATCGGGCGCGGGGCGGAAACGCTCGGCGGTCTTGTCGGGATCGTTCCAGTAGCCCAGCGCCACCAGTGCGCCGCGATGGACCAGTTCCCCGGGCTCGTGCGGGGCGCAGGGCTTGCCGTCCTCATTGATGACCAGGACCTCGGCATTGGGTATGGCCTTGCCCATGGAGCCCTTGCGCTGGTCGATCAGCTCGGGCGGGAGGTAGGTGGAGCGGAAGGCCTCGGTGAGGCCGTACATCAGGAAGGGGCGGGTGCCGGGCAGTTTCGCGCGTAACTGATCCAGGGTCGCCTCCGGCAGCGCGCCACCGGAGTTGGTGATATATCGCAGGCTGGCAACGACCTCGTCCGGCCAGTCCAGCGGCGCGATCTGGTTCCACAGGGGCGGTACTCCGGCCAGCCCGGTGATGCCATGCCTGGCCGCGGCGCGGATGACATCGCGTGGCAGCAGGTAATCCATCAGGTAACAGGAGGCCCCGGTCAGCAGGCTGCTGGTGAGCTGGTTGAGACCGTAGTCGAAGCTGAAGGGCAGCACCGCCAGCAGGCGGTCGCTGGCGGTGATCTCCAGGTATTCGGCCACGCTCTCGGCCCCGGCGACGATGTTCCGGTGCGACAGGATCACGCCCTTGGGCC
>CAZDOC010000085.1:0-3095 GCA_964506945.1 uncultured Gammaproteobacteria bacterium | reverse complement strand
GTCAGATCGGCCGCCAGCCTGAGCACATACGCCCTGAATTCCTCGCTCAGCTCGGGATGTTTCAGCCCCAGTTCCACGGTGGCCTGAAGGTAGCCCAGCTTGGAGCCACAGTCATGGCGCTTGCCCTCGAATTCCAGCGCATAGACCTCCTTGTGATCCAGCAGCGCGGCGATGGCGTCGGTCAGCTGGATCTCGCCGCCGGCGCCGGCGCCGGTCTGTTCCAGCAGGGGGATGATCTCGGGGGTGAATACGTAGCGTCCGACCACGCCCAGATTGGATGGCGCCTCCTCCGGCGCGGGCTTCTCGACGATGCTCTGGATCCGGCTGAGCTGGTCGCTGACCGGGCTGGCCTCGACGATGCCGTAACTGCGTGTCGCCTCCCGGGGTACGGATTCCACCGCGATCACGGAATTGCTATAGCGGTTATATACCTCGATCATCTGTTGCAGACAGGGCCTGTCGGGGCTGTCGATCAGATCATCGGCCAGGATCACAGCGAAGGGCTCGTCGTTGACCACCGGCTTGGCGCACAGCACCGCGTGTCCCAGGCCCAGGGCCTCGGCCTGGCGGATATAGATACAGGAGATCCCCGGCGGCAGGATGTTGCGCACCATCTCCAGCATCTGCTGCTTGCCCTTCTGCTCCAGTTCGGCCTCCAGTTCATAGGCCTTGTCGAAATGGTCCGGGATCGATCGCTTGCTGCGTCCGGTGACGAAGATCAGTTCGGTGATCCCGGCGGCGACGGCCTCCTCGGCGGCATACTGGATCAGGGGCTTGTCCACGATCGGCAGCATCTCCTTGGGATTGGCCTTGGTGGCCGGCAGGAAACGCGTCCCCAGTCCGGCCACCGGAAAAACCGCCTTGCGTATCGGCCTGCTCATGCACTGCTCCTTGTCAATGGAATGATATTCGTCGCGCCGTCCGCGGGCGGCGCCTGCATCTCCGGCACCAGGGTCCGCAGGATCTCCAGCACGCTGGATTCGGCGTATTCATAGCAGGCCCGCTCGAGTCGCTCCAGCATCTCGTTGAGCCGCTCCCAGTCCTCGCCACGGTGGCGCGCCTGCAGGATCTTCGCATGCCCGGTGGCGACCAGGTCCTCGCTCTGGTGGAACAGCTCCTCGTGCAGCTTTTCCCCGGGACGGACACCGGTATACTCGATCGGGATATCCACCCCGGGCTGCTTGCCGGACAGCCGGATCATCTGTTCGGCCAGAAAGGCGATGCGCACCGGCTCGCCCATGTCCAGGACATAGATCTCGCCCCCCTGTCCCATGGCCCCGGCCTGCAGGATCAGCTGGCTGGCCTCGGGGATGGTCATGAAATAGCGGCGCATCTCCCGGTGCGTGACCGTGACCGGACCGCCATTGCGGATCTGCTCCTGGAACAAGGGCACCACGCTGCCGGCGGAGCCCAGCACGTTACCGAAGCGCACGGTCACGAAACGGGTCCCGGAACGCCGGTTGAGGGCCTCGCAGAACATCTCCGCGACCCGCTTGCTGGCCCCCATCACACTGCTGGGATTGACCGCCTTGTCGGTGGAGACCATCACGAACTTCTCGCAAGCGGCCCGATCGGCGGCCTCGGCCAGTATCCGGGTGCCGACGATATTGTTGCGCGCGGCCTCGCGCGCCTGCGACTGCAGGATCGGCACATGCTTGTAAGCGGCGGCATGAAAGACGATATGCGGGGCAAAGTCCGTGAAGGCGCGTGCCACGGCCTGACGATCGAGGACGTCACCCAGGCGGGCCTGGATATCGAGCGCCGGGAATTCCGCCCGCAGGCTGCGCTCGATCTCGTACAGGTTGAATTCGGACTGCTCGAAGATCAGCAGGCTGCGGGGCCCCATCCTGGCGACCTGGCGGCACAGCTCCGAGCCTATCGATCCACCACCGCCGGTGACCAGTACCCGGCGGCCCGCGAGGCCGTCCCGGATCAGGCCCCAGTCCAGCTCCACCTTGTCCCGCCCGAGCAGATCGTCGATGGAGACCTCCTTCAGTTCGCTGAGCGGCTGCGCCTCGTTGCCCAGCATCGCGGACAATGGCGGCAGGGTGCGTACCGGCTTGCCGGTCCCGGCGCAGAGCCCGACGATGCGTTGCATCTCGGCATTGCCGGCCGAGGGGATGGCGATGAACAGCATGTCGATATCGTAGTCCGCCACCACCCCGGCAAGATCGGCGATCCGCCCCAGCACCGGCACGCCCTGGATGCGCGCCTTCAGCAGGCGTGGACTGTCGTCCAGGAAACCCGCCGGCAGGTAGCTGTCATCGCGCAGCATGTCGCGCGCCACGGCCTCGCCGGCGCGGCCGGCACCGAGGATCAGCACCCGCTTGCCGGGTGAGGTGGCATGCAGGTTCAGGGAATGGTCCTTGTACAGGCGGTAGGCCAGCCGCGGCCCGCCGAGCAGGAAGATCAGGAACATCGGATACAGGATCAGCACCGAGCGCGGCACATCCTCGAGGCGGATGGCCACGAACAGCACCAGGGTCACGCTCAGGGCCCCCAGCAGCGCGGCGCGGAAGATATTCCACAGGTCCGGCAGGCTGGCGAAGCGCCACAGCCCCCGGTAGAGCCCGAAGCGCCAGGCGATCAGGCCCTGCACCAGCAGCACCAGCGGCAGGGTCTTCAGGTTGGCCTGCCAGTAGTTGTCCGTCGGCAGGGAGAAATTGAAACGCGCCAGCCAGGCCAGCTCCCAGGCCAGGGCGATCATCAGCAGGTCGTGGACGATGACCGCGGTGCGTGGACTGAGCCACCTCTTCATGGATTTGCCATTCCCTGTCGAAAACGATACTGGATTGTACCCCAGATCAGGGCCATCAGCAGGCTGATCCCCAGCAGGGCAACGACCAGGGCCTGCGGCCGGGCATGGACGTAGAAGGCCACGGGCCACAGCAGGCCCAGTTGCAGGGCAGCGAAACCCAGGGCCAGGCGGCGATGGGTCCAGCCCATCTGGAGCAGGCGCTGGTAGGCATGCGTGCGGTGGGCCCGGTACCAGGTCTGGCCACTGAAGATGCGCATGATCAGGGTCAGGCTGGCATCCCAGACGAACACCGCGAGCAGGATCGCCCAGATCCCCAGGTCGATGAACTGCACGCCGT
>CAZDOC010000084.1:0-3137 GCA_964506945.1 uncultured Gammaproteobacteria bacterium | reverse complement strand
GGCTTCGACATCATCTTCTTCTGGGTCGCGCGCATGATCATGATGGGCCTGAAGTTCATGGATGAAGTGCCCTTCCACGAGGTCTATATCCACGGCCTGGTGCGTGACTCACATGGCGACAAGATGTCCAAGTCCAAGGGCAATGTGCTCGATCCCATCGACCTGATCGACGGCATCGCACTGGAACCCCTGGTGGAAAAACGCACCCGTGGCATGATGCAGCCGCAACTGGCCGAGAAGATCGCGCAACAGACCCGCAAGGACTTCCCCGACGGCATCCCCGCCTTCGGCACCGATGCGCTGCGCTTCACCTTCGCCATCATGGCCTCCACCGGCCGCGACATCAAATTCGACCTGGGGCGGGTCGAGGGCTATCGCAACTTCTGCAACAAACTGTGGAACGCAGCCCGCTATGTGCTGATGAATACCGAGGACCAGGATTGCGGCCAGCAGGGCGGCAAGCTGGAACTGTCCATTGCCGATCGCTGGATCCTGTCCCGCCTGCAGGACACCGTCGATACCGTGACCGGAGCCATAGAATCCTATCGTCTCGACCATGCCGCCCAGGCCATCTACGAGTTCACCTGGAACGAATACTGCGACTGGTATCTGGAGCTGTGCAAACCGATACTCACTGATGACGGCGCCGGCGACGATGCCCGGCGGGGCACCCGGCACACCCTGATCCAGGTTCTCGAAACCCTGCTGCGCCTGAGCCACCCGATCATGCCCTTCATCACCGAGGAGATCTGGCAGCGGGTGGCGCCCCTGGCGGGGATCGGCGCCGGGGAGGCCACCAGGACCATCATGACCCAGGCCTACCCGCAGGTGAATCCGGAGGCGCGCGACGAGGCCGCGGTCGCGGAGATGGACTGGGTGATGCAATTCATCCTGGGTATCCGCCGCATCCGCGCGGAGATGGACATCGCCCCCTCCAGGCCCCTGCCGGTTCTGCTGGCCAATGCCTCCATCGACGATCGCAAGTGCCTGGCCGCCCATCGCCGCTACCTCGACTTCCTCGGCCGGCTTGAGTCCGTGACCGTGCTGGAGGCCGGCCAGTCCGCACCCGAGGCCGCCACCGCGCTGGTTGGCGAGATGCAGATCCTGATCCCGATGGCCGGCCTGATCGACAAGGATGCCGAGATCGCACGCCTGGACAAGGAGATCGGCAGGCTGGAGGCCGATATCCAGCGCACCACCGGCAAGCTCGGCAACAGCAACTTTGTCAGCAAGGCCCCGGCGGCGGTAGTGGAAAAGGAGCGCGCCAGACTGGCCGAGGCCAACTCGGCCCTGGACAAGCTGCGCGGTCAACGGGAAAGGATCCAGCGGCTCTGAACCGCGCGTGGCCGAGAGGGTCGGTGAGCGGACGCGTCAGTTGATGGATCGCGGGCAGGCAGCGAAAGGAGGTGAGCATGCGTTATGAACTCTATTACTGGCCCACGATCCAGGGCCGGGGGGAATTCGTGCGCCTGGCGCTGGAGGCGGCCGGCGCCGCTTATGTGGACGTCGCCCGGGAGCGGCGCCGGGGCATGGGGATGGCCGCGATGCGCCGCCTGCTCGACGATCGCCAGCAATCACGCCCGCCCTTCGCGCCACCGTTCCTGAAGGCCGGAAGACTCGTGATCGCGCAGACCGCGAACATCCTCCAGTATCTCGGTCCCCGGCTGGGCCTGGCCGGGAATTCGGAGCCACAACGCCTGTGGACCCACCAGCTGCAGCTGACGGTGGAGGACTTCATCACCGAGATCCACGACACGCACCACCCGATCGCCGGCAGCCTCTATTACGAGGAACAAAAGACCGAGGCACGCCGCCGGGCGCGACACTTCGTCAGCGAGCGGCTGCCGAGGTTCCTGGATTATTTCGAGCGTGTGTTCCAGGGCCATGGCGGCGGCCGTGGCTATATGGTGGGGCGTGGCCTTTGCTATATCGACCTGTCGCTGTTCCAGCTCATCGACGGACTGCGTTATGCCTTCCCGCGCACCATGGCCTTGCTGGAACCGAAGCTGCCGGGCCTGATCATCCTCCGCGACAAGGTCGCTCGGCGGTCTGAGATCGCCGCCTACCTGGCCTCGCCCCGGCGGCTCCCGTTCAACCAGGATGGTATCTTCCGGCGCTACCCGGAGCTGGAGCAAGACTGATGTTCGAGGAGCTCGACTACCAGCCCACGCCGATGGGGGAGCTGATCCTCCAGCGCCGGCGCCTGCCGGCCCTTGCCGGGCACGATATCTACGAGGTCAGGCTGGGGGATGACTACCTGATGTCCAGCCTGTTCGTCGAGGCCGAGGTCGCCCTGGCCGAGCAGGGCCTGGGCCTGCTCGATGGCAGCGGCTGGGAGGTCGTGGTCGGTGGCCTGGGGCTGGGCTTTACCGCAGTGGCGGCGCTGCGGCATTCACGGTTGCGACGCCTGATCGTGGTCGAGGCCCTGGCCCCGGTGATCGACTGGCACCGTCGCGCGCTGGTGCCCAATGGGGTGGTTCTGAACGATGACCCGCGGGCAAGCCATTACCATGCGGATTTTTTCGAGCTGGCGCGAGGCCCGGGGTTTGACCCGGATGCGCCTGGCCACCGGTTCGATGCCATACTGCTGGATATCGATCACACCCCGACGCAACTGCTGAATCCGGCCCATGCCGATCTCTACACCGAGGCCGGGATGCAAGGGCTGAAGGCCCTGCTGAAACCTGGCGGGGTATTCGCGCTATGGTCGAACGAGGCCCCCGATGAGGCCTTCCTGGCGACCCTGGCGCGGGTATTCAGCCATGTCGAAGGCCAGGTGATCGAATTCGACAACCCCCTGCAGGGCAACACCGCCCGCAACGGCCTCTACCTCGCCCGCCGGGACCGGGCATGATCCCTCACAGCGGATCGGGCGTCATCCGGAAATGCCAGCAATCGCGCCCGCGGGCGCAGCAAACAGGAGATGGTGGGTTCGGAATATGAGTTCCAGCGATTTATCGTTGCCCAATGGCATCTGCCGCAAAGCCTCCATCCCATGGGTGGCGTGCTGTCGCGCGAAACAGGATTTTGTCTGTCGTAAACGATCCGTGCCGGATTACGCTGCGCTCATCGACCTGTGTACTGAGACTCGGTCCTGATCGCGGTCCCCCGCCGCAGCGCTGGTGTTCCCCGGAAAA
>CAZDOC010000083.1:0-3177 GCA_964506945.1 uncultured Gammaproteobacteria bacterium | reverse complement strand
CCACCGGAAATTGACAGCTGAACCCGGTCCGTTTCACTACCCTGCGGACGCCCGTAACGATGACATCGCGATGGACACAGACATGAGTCGAAGAGACCTCCCCCGCTACCTGGGCCTGCTGCTGCTCTGTTGCAGTCAGGCCGGCATGGCCGCCGGCGGCCTGCGCCTTTCCACCGGCCCGTTCTATTCCAGTGGCGACTATGGCAACAGCCAGTCCACGGAGATCCTGTATGTCCCCCTGAGTCTCAGCTACCGCCGCGGCCTGATGTCCCTGGGCCTGACCGTACCCTATATCCGCATAACCGGGCCCAGTAATGTCTTGCGCGGGATCGGCAGGGTAGGCCGGCCGACAACGCGCCGGGGAACGGAATCGGGCCTGGGAGATGTCCTTGTCAGCGCCAGGTATCACGTCTATTACGATCCGGACAGCGGTATTCTGCTGGACCTGACGGGCAAGGTGAAATTCGGCACCGCGGATGCCGATCGGGCGCTGGGCACCGGCAAGAACGACTATATCGTCCAGGCCAACCTGTACCGCAGCCTGGGCGCATGGACCCCCTATGCCGGTCTGGGCTACAAGGTCCTGGGACGGAGTCCACGTTACCGGCTGCGCAACGTCGTCTTCGGCAGTCTGGGACTCAGCCACAAACTGAGCCGGGACACCGATCTCGGCGGCAGTCTCTACCTGGCGCAAAAATCATCCCTGGGCGGCAGTGACAAGAAGCAGTTGACCGTCTATGCCAGTCACCGCCTGGACGGGTCATGGAAGATCCAGGCCTATGCCATCAAGGGTTTCACCGACGGCACACCGGATTATGCCGCCGGGGCCAGCGTGATCTATTCCTTCGAGTAAGGCCGGGCCCAGAAACGGGACGCGCCGGGGAAAAGGCCGGCGCCAGCATCCTCACGCACGGTTCCGCTCCGGCAGCCGGGATCTCCCGCCATCCGGGGCCGCTATTTCAGCAGCGCCTGCATGGACTGCAGGCGCTGGCGCAGGCGCCGGTGGGCGCTGGCCTTGAGGAAACGCCCGTCCATCAGCCCCTCGATGCGCCGGATCCGCTCGCCGGTGGGGGGATGGGTCTGAAACATCAGGCTCAGGCCCTGGCTGCCGGGGTCCATGCTGTCGATGGCATAGAGCACCCCGGACAGGCCCTCCGGATCATAACCCCCGCGCGCGGCCAGGACCACGCCCATGCGGTCCGCCTCGAACTCGTCATCCTTGTCCAGGCCACGGGCATACAGGTCCATGCCCAGACGGGTGAATTGCTCCACCCGCAGCCCGGCCTGGTCCGCGGCCAGGTCAAGGGCGTCCGTGGCCAGTCCGACCCGGGCCCGGGACTTGATCGCCTGCAAATGGTGTTTCCGCAGCACGTGGATGATCTCATGCCCGATCACACCGGCCAGTTCCGCCTCGTCCCACAGGCTCATGAACAGCCCCCGGGTGATAAAGACATAGCCCCCGGGTGCGGCGAAGGCATTGATGTCACTGGTGTCGAGCACCCCGAAGCGCCACGGCAGGCCCGGCCGCTCGCCGTGCATCGCCAGCCACTGCCCGAGGTCGTTGACATAGCGTTGCACCCGCTCATTCTTCACCAGCGGCACCGCACCCAGCAGCCCCGCGGACATGCCGGCGCCGATCCGGATCTCCTCGGGCTCGGAAATCTCGGCAAAGGCCTGCCGGCCGTGCTTGACGATGTTGCCGAGCTTGTTCAGATCCACCCTGCCCAGATCGAAATCAAAGGCGGGCAGCGCGGCACTCGTCAGCGCCAGTACGCACAGCAACAAGGTCCTCATCGTCCCGCGCTCCCCGCCCGTCCGACCCCGCCAGCGCCCTGCCGGATATAATCCAGCTTGCGCTCGGGGAGGCGGCCCTGCATCGCGAAGCCGATGGCCCGTGGCCCGGAGCTGCGGTAGGCATCCATCCTCGCCAGTTCACGGAGGTTGGGACGGGCGGTCTTCAGATCCGAGGCCCCCAGGCCACGGATGCCGATAGTCGAGGTCACCCCCTTGCGTGCAGCGCCATCACCACGGCGAAAGAAATTGAACAGTCCGGCCAGCCCCCCAGCCTTGGCGCTCCCGCCAGCCGTCCGCAGGCGCACGTCGAACATCCGTACCCAGCCCGCAACGGCCTCTGCGCCTGGCCGCCTGACCTGGAACCAGCTGCCTTCACGCTTCAGGATCCGCAAATCGGTTCCGCGTGGCAGGGTCTCGATGAGCCTGGCGCCGTACGCCGGGGCCTGGCGCAAGACCGTGGCGACGACGGTCGTCCCGGTGTCCATGGCCAGTAACCGCGCCGGAAGACAGGCCGCCAGAAACAAAACGAGAAACAGGGATCTCCGAGGCATGGTGCATACCCTCATGGTCATTGCAATAAAATCCGTGTCACGCCCTGGCCCATCTCCAGCAGCTCGTTGATGTCATAGGTCCGGACCAGGCGCCGGTGGTCAGGGTGGATGAACATCACGTTGACCTCGACATCGGCGCCCCCCTCGATGCGGCTGGACTTGTGGAACAGCCAGGTCCGGGTATCGCGGCGCGCGACCTCGAAACGGATGCCGACATTGGCCTTGCCGGCCGCATCCCGTCGCACGCAGGCGTTGCGCGTCCCCCGGCGGAAGCAGGTCACGCGCACCCCGCTCAAGGGCCGGCCGCTGGCCGCGTCCAGAACCAGGAAATCGATGTCCAGGGGCATGGGGTGTCGTGACTGCCTGAGGCCGAACAGGCCATAATAATCCGCCACCACCGCCGCCAGCACCACCACCAGCGGGATCCCCAGGAACACGAGCGCCTTGCGCATGGATTCAGTCCTTGCGCATGCGGTCATTGACCGCGATCGGCGTGCGATAGCGCAGCACGATGACATAGGAGGAGATGATGAAGGTCAGCAGGGTCGCCAGCTGGATCACATTCGAGGCCCGCGCGCTGATGAAGTGAGAGTCCAGGGCCAGCACCGCGATCAACAATGCGAACTCACTGATCTGGCCGAGGCGCACGCCGATCTCCAGGGAGATGGCCCGTTTTTCCGCGGCATGCCGCAGCAGCCAGGCGAAAATATAAGGCTTGCACACCAGCATCACCAGCGCGAGCAGCAGCGACACGGCAAGGATATCCCCCACGCCACCGAGGTCGAAACCGGCGCCCAGGGAGAAGAAGAACAGGATCAGGAAGAAATCCCGC
>CAZDOC010000082.1:0-3301 GCA_964506945.1 uncultured Gammaproteobacteria bacterium | reverse complement strand
TGTCACATTGGAATCACGTGCCCCCTTCAGGCTCATGTGTCATTGGACAAGGCTAGTACTTGACAGGCCGTGCCCCGAAAACATAGAATTCCGCTTCTTTGGCAGGCCGGAGTGATCCCGCCTGTCGATTTTTTTGCGGCCAGAAAAAAGGCGGCCGGGTCAATCAGACTTGTTCATGCACACCGTGAATCAGGATAGCGAGTAAATGGCAACAGTAAATCAATTGGTTAGGAAAGGCCGCAAGCGTCAGATCGAAAAGAGCAAAGTGCCTGCGCTGGAGGCATGTCCGCAGAAACGTGGGGTATGCACCCGCGTCTATACGACGACACCGAAGAAGCCTAATTCGGCCCTGCGCAAGGTGGCCCGCGTGCGTCTGACCAACGGCCAGGAAGTCACTACCTATATCGGTGGTGAGGGGCACAATCTTCAGGAGCACTCGGTGATCCTGATCCGGGGCGGTCGTGTAAAGGACCTGCCCGGCGTCCGTTACCATACGGTGCGCGGGACGTTGGATACCTCCGGTGTCGGCGATCGCCGCAAGGGTCGCTCGAAGTACGGCGCCAAACGGCCCAAATCCTAAGTCATTCAACCGGATAATGAGTCAATAAGATGGCAAGAAGAAGAGTTGCAGCCAAGCGCGTGATCCTCCCTGATCCCAAGTTCGGGGACGAGACGGTGGCCAAGTTCATCAACATGCTGATGAAGGGTGGCAAGAAATCCATCGCCGAGAAGATCGTCTATGGCGCCCTGGACCAGATCGCCGAGAAGGGCAAGGGTGACGCCCTGGAAGTGTTCAAGCAGGCCCTGGACAACATCCGTCCCCGCGTCGAGGTCAAGTCCCGCCGTGTCGGCGGCGCGACCTACCAGGTGCCCGTTGAGGTGCGTCCGAACCGGCGTACCGCGCTGGCGATGCGCTGGATCGTGGATGCCGCCCGCAAGCGGGGTGAAAAGACCATGGGCATGCGCCTGGCGGGAGAGCTGATGGATGCCAGTGAAAACAGGGGCTCCGCTTCCAAGAAGCGTGAAGACACGCATCGCATGGCCGAGGCCAACAAGGCCTTCGCACATTATCGCTGGTAACGGCACCCACAGAATTCATATTGTAAAGAGAAGATCACAGTGGCACGCACGACACCCATAGAAAGATATCGAAATATCGGCATCATGGCGCACATCGATGCCGGTAAGACGACCGCGACCGAACGTATCCTGTTCTATACGGGCGTGTCCCACAAGATCGGCGAGGTGCACGACGGCGCCGCCACCATGGACTGGATGGAGCAGGAACAGGAGCGCGGCATCACCATCACCTCGGCCGCAACCACCTGTTTCTGGCAGGGCATGGAGCAGCAGTTCCCGGAACATCGCATCAACATCATCGATACCCCCGGACACGTGGATTTCACCATCGAGGTGGAGCGTTCCCTGCGTGTGCTGGACAGCGCCGTGGCGGTCTTCTGTGCGGTCGGCGGCGTGGAACCGCAGTCGGAAACGGTGTGGCGTCAGGCCACCAAGTATGAAGTGCCACGCATGGCCTTCGTCAACAAGATGGACAGGTCCGGCGCGGATTTCCTGCGTGTGGTCGATCAGATCAAGACCCGTCTGGGCGCGAATCCCGTGCCGTTGCAACTGCCGATCGGCGCGGAGGACCAATTCGAGGGCGTGATCGACCTGGTCAAGATGAAGGCCATCTACTGGGACGACGCCACCCAGGGCACCCAGTTCGAGGAACGGGAAATCCCCGCGGAACTGGCGCAGGCAGCCGCCGATTGGCGTGAGAAGATGGTCGAGGCCGCGGCCGAGACCACGGAAGAATTGATGGATCGCTACCTGGAAGAGGGCGATCTGAGCAACGAGGACATCAAGAAGGGCATCCGTGTCGGCACCATCGCCAATGAACTGGTCCCCTGCCTGTGCGGTTCGGCCTTCAAGAACAAGGGTGTCCAGGCCCTGCTGGACGCCGTCATCGAATACATGCCTTCCCCCGTGGATGTCCCGGCCATCAAGGGCCTGCTGGACGACGATGTGAGCGAAGGCGAGCGGCCACCGGAGGACGATGCCCCCTTCGCCGCCCTGGCCTTCAAGATCGCCACCGACCCATTCGTCGGCAACCTGACCTTCTTCCGTGTCTATTCCGGGGTGCTGAATTCCGGTGATACCGTGTATAACCCGGTCAAGGGCAAGAAGGAACGAATCGGCCGCATCCTGCAGATGCATGCCAACTCGCGTGAGGAGATCAAGGAGGTCCGTGCCGGCGACATCGCCGCGGCGGTCGGCCTCAAGGACGTGACCACCGGCGATACCCTCTGCGATCTGAAGCAGGTCATCACCCTGGAGCGCATGGAGTTCCCGGAACCGGTTATCGCGGTTGCGGTCGAGCCCAAGACCAAGCCGGACCAGGAAAAGATGGGCATCGCCCTGAGCAAGCTGGCCGCGGAGGATCCCTCATTCCGGGTCCATACCGACGAGGAATCCGGACAGACCATCATCTCCGGCATGGGGGAGCTGCATCTCGATATCATCGTCGATCGCATGCGCCGCGAATTCAAGGTCGAGGCCAACGTCGGCAAGCCCCAGGTGGCCTATCGCGAGACCATCCGCCAGCCGGTGGAGAAGGCCGAAGGCAAGTTCGTGCGTCAGACCGGCGGCCGCGGCCAGTATGGCCATGTCGTGCTGCGCCTGGAGCCCAACGAGGAAGGCGCCGGGTTTGAATTCGCCAACGAGATCGTCGGCGGCGTGGTGCCCAAGGACTACATCGGCGCGGTGCAGAAGGGTGTCGAGGAACAGATGCGGAACGGCGCCCTGGCGGGCTTCCCGCTGGTCGATATCAAGGCCACCATCTATGACGGCTCCTATCATGAGGTCGACTCCAATGAAATGGCCTTCAAGATCGCCGGTTCGATGGCCCTGAAGGACGGTGTGCTCAAGGGCAAGCCGGTATTGCTGGAGCCCATCATGAAGGTGGAGATCGTGACCCCGGAGGAATATCTGGGCACGGTCAATGGCGATCTGAACCGCCGTCGTGGCATGCTGCTGGGCACCGATGATACGCCCAGTGGCAAGGTCATCCGGGCCGAGGTGCCTCTGGCGGAGATGTTCGGCTATGCCACCGACCTGCGTTCCGGAACCCAGGGCCGGGCCACGTACAGTATGGAATTCGAGAAATATGCCGAGGCGCCGGCGAATATCGCCGAGGCTGTCATCAAGCAACACAAATAAACAAGCGAGTGACGAGGTAACAGATCGTGTCCAAGGAAAAATTTGAACGCACAAAGCCACACGTCAACGTCGGCACGATAGG
>CAZDOC010000081.1:0-3328 GCA_964506945.1 uncultured Gammaproteobacteria bacterium | reverse complement strand
AGCATGAACTGTGGCAGGGCCTGGCTGGCCGCATGCATGCCGGCATGGTAGTAGCGGGTCGCGAAACCCTTGCGCAGGGCATCGCGCTCTCGGAAGCCCCGCAGGTCGTTGGCCTTGCCGGCCAGGGTCGCCGACCACCAGCCGGAGGGATAGGTCATCTGCGGGAAATGCAGGGTGCCGACGGCCTCGAAACCCGCCGCGATCATGCGCCGGCGGATATCCCGGATCAGGTCCAGGTTGAACAACGGTGATTCGCTCTGCGCCACCAGCACACCGCCAGGCCTCAGGGCCTGGAAGCAGGCGCGATAATAGCCCTCGCTGAACAGCCGCGCCGCCTGCCCCACCGGATCGGTGGTGTCGAGGATGATGATATCGAAAGCCGCCGCGGGCTGGCGCTCCATCCAGGTGATGCCATCGGTGAACAGAAGACGCGCGCGCGGGTCGCCGTTGTCGCTGCACAGCTCGGGGAAATACTGCTCGGCGACCCGCGTAACGCGCTCGTCGAGCTCCACCTGAGACACCCGTTGTACCTCGCCATGACGCAACACCTGCTGCAACACACCGCAGTCGCCACCACCGATGATGGCGACATCGCATGGGTCCGGGTGACTGTACAAGGCCGGATGCGCCATCATCTCGTGATAGATGAAATTGTCCCGCGAGGTCAGCATCACCAGCCCGTCCAGGGTCAGCAGGCGACCGAAAGCAGTGGTCTCGAAGACCTCGATCAACTGCCAGGGGGAGCGTTCCCGATGCAGGCGCTGGCGGATCTCCAGTTGCAGCGCGGCACCGTCGTAGCGTTCGGTGTACCAGTGCCGCGGTCCGTCACCCCGCATGCCGGTCCTTGAGGGCCACATAGTGATCCGCGGAATGTTCCAGGAAGGCCAGTTCCTCCTCGCTCAGTTCACGCAGGCGCTTGGCCGGGCTGCCGACATACAGATAACCCCCTTCCAGTTGCTTGCCGTTCGCCACCAGTGCCCCGGCGCCGAGGATGCAGCGATCCCCCAGCACCGCGCCGTCCATGATGATCGCGCCCATGCCGATGAGGCAGTAATCGCCGACCGTGCAAGCATGGACGATGGCGCGGTGACCGATGGTAACCCCCGCGCCGATGCGGGTGGGGAAGCCTGCCGGATTGGCCGGCGAGGGGCTGGTGACGTGCACCACGGTGCCATCCTGGATATTGGTGCGCGCACCGACGGTGATGCTCTGAACGTCGCCTCGCAGTACGGTGGTCGGCCAGACGGAGACATCCTCGCCGAGGCTGACGTCGCCGATGACCTGGGCGGATTCATCCACCCAGGCGCTGTCCGCGATGCTGGGCTGGCGCCCGTCGAAGTCCCTGATTGTCATGCGCTGTTCCCCGCTGGCTATTGGTGACCACCGATCATAACAAAGCCGCCACCTCGATGCCGCCGGAACCTGTTTACCGCACGGGGGTCACAAGATGAAACGCCGGGGGACCGCAAGCATGCCCATGAAACCACCACGACAACCGCTACTCCACCTGCTGGCCTCGCTGCTGCTGCTCTTCTCCAGTCATTCCGCGCTGGCCCTGCTGGACGCCGCCAAGGCCCCGCCGGCACCGGAATTCAGCCACCAGGAGGCGGGCGACTGGATCAATTCCCCGCCATTGCGTCTCGCCGATCTCCGCGGCCAGGTGGTGCTGCTGGATGTCTGGACCTTCGATTGCTGGAACTGCTATCGCTCCTTCCCCTGGCTGCAACAGGTGGAAAAGCGTTTCTCACCGGCGGGGCTGCGTCTGATCGGCATCCACTCTCCCGAGTTCGCCCACGAAAAGGTCCGCGCCAATGTGATGCGAAAGATCGACGGCTTCGGCATCCGGCACCCGGTGATGATGGACAACGACCATGCCTACTGGCGGGCCCTGCGCAACCGCTACTGGCCCAGTTATTACCTGATCGACCGCCGGGGCCGGCTGCGCGCGGTGTTCTTCGGCGAGACCCATGCCGGCGACCGCCAGGCGCGCGAGATCGAGCAGGCCATTCAGACCCTGCTGGACGAGGCCTCCTGAGCCGCGTCGCCAGGCTCCGGGGGGATGCCCTCACGCGGTTGCAGAAAGCCCAGAAACTGCTCCGCGCAGCCGCGCCAGGAACGGCTCCGGGCATAGGCCACGCAGGCATCCCCGTCCAGCGCCAGGGCCGCCAGCACCGCCTCGCGCAGATCCTCGCCGAGGACCCCGGTCTCGCCCGGGCGCACCACGTCGATGGGTCCGGTGACCGGATAGGCGGCCACCGGCACGCCACAGGCCATGGCCTCCAGCAACACCAGGCCGAAGGTGTCGGTACGGCTGGGAAACACGAACACATCGCTAGCCGCCAGATAACGGGCGAGTTCCGGTCCTTGTTTGAAACCGGTGAATACCGCCCCGGGATAACGCGCCTTCATGCGTTCCAGATCGGGGCCATCACCGATGACCAGCCTGGTGCCGGGCAGGTCCAGGTCCAGGAATGCGGGCAGGTTCTTCTCCACCGCCACCCGCCCGACCGTGACCGCAATGGGCCGTGGCAGGTCCAGAAAGCCCTTGTCGCCGGGGCGGAACAAGTCGGTATCCACGCCCCGTGACCAGACACTGACACGCTCGAAACCGTGTTCGCGCAGACGCGCCTGCTGCGTCACCGTCGGCACCAGGGTGCGGGTCGCCGCACCGTGGAAACGGCGCAGCAGGGCATAGCTGAAGGCGACAGGAACGGGCGCGCGCAGGCGCAGGTATTCCGGGAACCGGGTGTGATAGGAGGTGGTGAAGGGCATGGCCCGGCGGCGGCACCAGCGCCGCGCCGCCAGACCGACGGGCCCCTCGGTGGCGATGTGCACGGCCTCCGGCCGGAAGGCATCGAGCTGCCGGGAGACCCCCCGGAAGGGCCAGCAGGCCAGTCGTATGGAGGCATAGCCCGGGCAGGGAATGCCGGGGAAGCCCTCGGGCGTGACCATCTCGCAGACATGACCCATGGCCCGCAGTTCCGCCACCACCGAGGCCAGGGTCCGCACCACGCCGTTGATCTGTGGCTGCCAGGCATCCGTGGCCAGGGCGATGCGCATCGCTTCAGGCCGCCCTGGGCAGGGATTTGAGCGCATGGCCGCGGGACTCGCTCCAGCGCAGCAGTTCCAGACTGCCGTCCTGGTGCTCCACCAGCGCGGTGCAGCTTTCCACCCAGTCACCGCTGTTGCAATAGATCAACGCGCCGATCTGGCTGATCTCGGCGCGGTGGATATGCCCGCAGACCATGCCGTCCACGCCCTTGCGGCCGGCCTCATGGGCCACCGCCTGCTCGAAGTTGCTGATGTACCTGACCGCGTTCTTGACCCG
>CAZDOC010000080.1:0-3871 GCA_964506945.1 uncultured Gammaproteobacteria bacterium | reverse complement strand
CTGTGGGCTCTCCAAGGGCGTGGTCAGCAAGTATGTCAGCCTGGCTCGTGCCCGTGGGGTCACCTGGCCCCTGCCCGAGGGGGTGGACGAGGTGGCGCTCGATGCGCTGTTGTTTCCGGCGCCTTCGAGCCCCGGCCACTTCGTCCAGCCGGACGGCTTCCAGCTCCACCAGGAACTCAAGCGCAAGGGGGTGACCCTGCAACTGCTGTGGGCGGAGTATGTCGCCCGCCACGGCGAGCAGGCCTACCGCTACAGTCGCTTCCGCGATCTGTATCGTCAGTGGCGGGCACAACAGAAACGCAGCATGCGCCAGACGCACCGGGCCGGTGAGAAGGCCTTCATCGACTACTTCGGCCCGACCGTGCCCATCGTCGCTCGCCACACCGGCGAGATCCGTCATGCCCAGGTCTTTGTCGGGGTGCTCGGGGCCTCCAGCTACACCTATGCCGAGGCCACCTGGACCCAATCGCTTCCCGACTGGATCGGCTCGCACCAGCGCATGTTGCGCTTCTTCGGTGGCGTGCCGGAGCTGCTGGTCCCCGACAACCTGAAGGCCGCCGTCACCCAGGCTTCGCGCTATATGCCGAAGATCAACGAGACCTATGCCGAGATGGCGGCCCACTACGGTACCGCCGTGCTGCCCGCACGGCCCTACAAGCCCAAGGACAAGGCCAAGGCGGAGGTGGCGGTGCAAGTCGTCGAGCGCTGGGTCCTGGCCCGCCTGCGGCATCGCACCTTCTTCTCGCTGGCCGAGCTCAACGCCGAGATCGCCGGGCTGTTGGTCGAGCTCAACGAACGGCCGTTCCAGGGGCGCAGCGAGAGCCGCAAGGATCTCTACGAGTCCCTGGATCGACCCGCCCTCAAGCCGCTGCCCCAGGACGACTACGAGTACGCCGAGTGGCGCCGCGCCAAGCCGGGCATCGACTACCACGTCGAGGTGGACAAGCGCTTCTACAGCGTCCCCCATGCCCTGGTCGGGCAGGTCCTGGAGCTGCGCATCACCGCCACCACCGTCGAGGTGATGCACAAGGGGAAGCGGGTCGCCAGCCATGCCCGTCACGGCCAGGGGCGCTACTGTACCCAGACCTCGCACATGCCCAAGTCCCACCAGGCCCACCGGGACTGGTCGCCGGGGCGCTTCCTGAACTGGGCCGCCGACATCGGTCCCTGTACCGCCGAGGTGGTCAAGCGGCAGCTGGAGGACCGTCCCCATCCCGAGCACGGCTACCGCGCCTGCCTGGGGTTGCTCAACCTGGCCAGGCGCCATGACCGGCAGCGGTTGGAGAAGGCCTGCGAACGGGCACTGGCCATCCGCTCGGCCACCTACCAGAGCGTGGCCTCCATCCTCAAGCAGGGCCTCGACCGGCTGCCGCCCGAGGAGGAGGTCGGCACCCAGGAAGAACGGCCCCTGCACGGCGCCGGCTACTACCACTGAGGGAGGAGAAGACCATGTTGAACCAACAGACCACCGAACAACTGCGCGCCCTCAAGCTCACCGGCATGCTGGAGGCCTGGGAGCAACAGCGCGAGCAGCCCGAAACCCACGACCTGAGCTTCGACGAGCGTCTCGCCCTGCTGGTCGAGCGCGAGGTACTGCACCGCGAGAACCGGCGGCTGGTCCGCCTGCTCAAGGCCGCCAAACTCCGGGTCAATGCCTGTGTCGAGGACATCGACTACCGCCATCCCCGGGGGTTGGAGAAGGCCTGTATGGCGGCTCTGGCGAGTGGTGACTGGATCAGCCAGTCGCTGAACCTCTGCCCTGAGCTATCCCCACGAATTCATTGCGGGAGTGATGGAAAAACAAGAGGTTAAGGTATCGACATACATGCTGCCATCTGATCTAATCGTTGTCACGACACATCGATACCAATCAGAGAGGGCAGCATGTACGCGATTAGCTTGTTGGAAAAATGGCTTCAAGGCAACTGTTTTTCGATGCACCAGGCGAGAAAGAAGGCCGTCGTCAAGATGGTTCGCAGCGTCCCGTCCTGACTGAGAAGGGTTTGACCAGTGATCAGAGCATCGTGCTGTACTTGCGTAGCAAGGCATACGGGTTATACCTGTCTATTTCAGATGGCGTTGTGGATCCTGGCGGCCATGTAGTATACGGACGATTTCAACCGTGTTCGCGGTCACACGGTAAAACAGGGTATGGCTTCCTATTGGAAGGCTTCTGGCTTCTGGCAGGAGCTCGTTGCGCTCGGTGCCCATAAATGGCTGCTGGGTCAGCTGCCAGAACTGGTTCTTTATCGTAGCCAGGTATCTTTCGGATTGTGCCAGCCCCCACTGTCGCAAGCCGTATTGGTAAATGTCTTTGAGGTCATTTTTAGCGGCTGGTGCAATGACAAGCTGATGGGATGCCATGAAGGTCAGCGCTTGATATCGTCAAACAAGGTGTCGAGCGCCGAGCTTGATTCGATTGTGATACCTTTCCCTTGATCCAGTTGGTCTGTTCCGACTTTCAGCTGCTCGCGAAGTCGAGTCAGCTTGATCTCGTGAATCCAGTCTTCATGGGTTTCCATAAAACGGAGTGCCTCACGGATGACTTCACTGGCATTGTTGTACAGGCCTGTTTTCACTTTGGCTTTAACGCGAGATTCCAGTTCGGGAGTTAATGAAATATGCATAATGGCCTCCGAGCGTAGGTTCTTTCGTAGAAGAATGTTAGGTGAAAATACAATTATTATCAATGTTTGTATTTGTGGCCCATGGTCTCCGGCTTTTCTGTCTGGCGATGTTCAATAGGCACATTTCGAGCATTTTGAAGGATTTTCTGAACATGGTGTTTTTCATGGTATGATCGTTTAACATGAAAAAAGCCATTGAAAATAAAGGATAAAAAAGGCTTTTTGATAATAGAGCGGGAGTGACCGGTATTTGCAGGCAATGTCTGGTACTGGCAGGCGTATGCCCATCGACAAGGTGTCAGTCAGGCAGAAAATAAGTGATGATGTCCATCTCCTTGTGTGGGATGCCGATAATATCGATGCCTGACTCACTGATCAGATAAAAGATAACATGTTGTCCCTGCGGGTAACTGTAATAGCCTTCATAGACATCCGCACGGTGTTTGCCCAATCGCGGGTTTTCAGCTAACCAGGAAAAGCGTTTTTCGATTGCCTTCAGGTAAATATTACGCTGTCGTCTGCCCCAATGTTTCTCTGTATATCGCCCGATATTTCTCAAGTCATCCTGTGCTCTCGGGGTGACTCTGAATATCGGCATCAGTCTTCGTTATCCAAATCATTAATCAGTGCATCCATTGTGAAACTATTAACGAATTCTCCCGCTTTTGCCTGTTCAGCCCCCTTGGCCAAATGATGACGCAAGGCTTCAAGTTTGCTTTTTCGCTCTTCCATGGCGCGCAGGGCATCACGGACAACTTCACTGGCGGAGCTGTAACGTCCGCTGGAAATCTCATTCTTGATAAAGACTTCCCAATGTTCACCTAAGCTAAGACTCGTTGTGGCCATGCCAGACTCCAAGTATTCAATATTAACAAATATGAATATAGCTCGAGTTGGGAATAACGGCAACCAGTGTTTGGCAGCCAGATCTATCAAGTGATTTTCAGGATTTTCTGAACATGGTATTTTTCATGGTATTGTTCGAGCCCTGTAACGCAAAAACCGGCGATACCATGAGGGGTGGATTTATACAGTCATGGTATTGACGGCGTTCCGATTCCCGTTCGCGAACGGGGGTGAGGCGATTATGCTGGTGGACACGGTTGAAAACGTCGCCTGCTCCCCATTTCCGAAAAGCGTGTCCTTGTGTTACTTCAGCGCCTGCCAGCCCGATACGACCTTGGTGAACTCTTCCTGAAATGCCGGACGTTTGATGTTGTCCTTTTTGACCTTGAGGGCGAAGT
>CAZDOC010000079.1:0-3896 GCA_964506945.1 uncultured Gammaproteobacteria bacterium | reverse complement strand
TCAAGGCGGTCAAGCTGGCCGCGCGCTGGGCCGGGGACCATGGGCGTAGTCCCCGCCTGTGGGGCTTCCTGGCGGGGCTGGCGATGTACTCCATCGTTTTCTGGGACCTGATACCCACATACGCCCTGCACGGCTATTACTGCGCCACCCGGGCGGGCTTCACCCAGTACGAGACGCTGGATCAATGGAAGCAGGAGAATCCCGGGGTGGCCAAGACCCTCAAACCGATCAAGAACCCGCCCTGGAGATGGATGACAGAACCCAAACACATTCTGCTCAACCAGCGTTTCGCCTGGGACACCCTCACCACCTGGCATCCATTCCATATTCGAGAACGTGATGAGCGCATTGTCGATGTCAAGACCGGCGAGGTGCTGGCGCGCTATGTGGATTTCGATACCGACGTACGCGCGCTGGGACTGGGGCCGAGGTATTTGCGGGATTACAAACCCTGGCTGATGCGGCGGTCGTGTGAGAGTGGAAATGGGCGCAGAACAAAACCCAAGCAGTTTGAATTCAATAAATTTATGTATCTTGTTCAGCACCAAAGGGAGTATGAGGAATGAATATAAAGGATCGTTCTGATAACGCATTGCTATCGGAAGCAAGTTATGCTGATTTCAGTAACATAACTAATAAACAGTCGTATATTGATGCCCTCAAAGCCGAAGGTTTCTCCCCTATCCAGGCGGCCGATTTTGTCAATCAATGGCGGGTGGTGGACCACTTGCCTGACAGGACTTCTGGATTTTCTGCGACCTTGTTCGAGCGGATCGATGCTGTGGGTAATGGAACCGGAGAATACGTCTTTGCCAATCGTGGAACGGCGGGCTTTTTCTCTGATATTTTGAGTGCCGATGTCTTCGGGATCGTACTTCAGGGCAAGGCGGCGTGGCAGCTTACGGATATGTATCGTTATTTCCGTCGCCTGGAGACACCTGCGGGAGAGGCTGTGGCCTACACGCAGGATGAAATTGCACTGCTCAATGATATAGCCGGGATCCCCAGCCTGGATCTCATTGCGCTTCAGACGGGACTGACCTCAGACAGGGGGATTGGGGTGCTGGATAACGGCTCCAAGGTCGTTGTCACCGGCCACAGTCTTGGAGGGCATTTGGCCACCTGGTTTCCGGCCTTTTTCGGATCACGAGCCAAGCATGTCTATACCTACAATGGGGCCGGGATTGGCGGGTTCGGCACCGAAATGCTGGACCTGCTGACCCAGGCATTCCGCGATGGACGGATGTTCACCTTGCAGAGTGAGCAAATCACCAATATATACGGTGAGGGTGGGCTGGAGGTCACCGCCGGAGTGGGGACCTATGCGGGTGGCTTACAACCCGTCTTTATCGAGGATCAGGGAGCGATCGGCGGGAATCTCCTCATAAAGAATCATTCTATTGCTTTGCTCACCGATGCGTTGGCGGTCTATGGCCTGTTTGATGGACTCGATCCAGGACATTCTGTAGCGGAACTCAGTTCGGTCCTTGGAGCGGCCTCCAATCATCCGAAACAGACCCTGGAGACCATGGTCAACGCCATGGGAGCGTTGCTTGGCGCAGGGGCGCAGGTGATTTTCACTGATGTGCGCGAGGACCTCTACCAGCGCATCCATGCGATTCGCCAGATTCTCTACGCCGATCCGGACGCCCCCTCCTTGATCCTCAAGCCCCAATACCAGGGCCTGCACCTGGTCCCGCTAAGCGGCAAGTCCGTAGGCGAGTTGAATGCCCTGGCTCACACCGACATCGCCACTCGCTACGCCCTGGTCCACGGCAATCCCTTTGCCGTGACCGGGCTGGACTACAGCGTTCACAATGCCAACCACGCGCTGGACCTTTATGACCCGGCCACCGATCTCGGTCTGACGGAGACCTATCTCGCCGACCGGGCCCAGTACCTGGCGCTGAAGAACACGCTGTTCATGGAGGATGTCACTGAGAAGACGACCGGTTTTCCGGCCGCGCCCACGGTTTTCCGCGACCTGGTCATCGGCGCCGAGCTGAAGAACTTCATCCCCATTGTCGCCAACACCCCCTATACCCTCTACACCTTCGGCAGTCCCGCGAGCGACTCCATCCAGGGCAGCGCCAATGCCGATCACCTCTACGGCGGCGTCGGCGCTGACCGTATCCAGGCCGGTGACGGGGTGGACTATATCGAGGGTGGCGCCGGCGGGGACATCCTCACTGGCGGCAGCGGCGCCGATACCCTGCGCGGCGGGACGGGCAACGACACCCTGGTTGGCGGGGAGCTGCGCGAAGACGGCAGCGTCACGGACGATGGCGCCAGCGACACCCTGCATGGCGGGGCGGGGCTGGATGCCTATTACATCGGCCAGGGTGACACGATCAGCGACAGCGACGGCCGGGGCCTGCTGCTCTATAAAGGCCGGGTGCTGTCCGGCGGCGCGCTGATCGGCGGGACGGCGAACACCTACCGCGACGCCAGCGGCACCCGTTATATCCTCGACACCGTGACCGCCAGCCTCAGCATCGAGCTGCCGGGGACCGCCACCCCGGTGACCGTCGAGGGCTACACCGGCGGCAGCCTCGGGATCCGCCTCGACAACACCCCGGGGCCGGACCTCATCGGCAGCGCCGGGGCCGATCACTATGCCATCACCGCAACGGGCCGGACCGTCACCATCACCGCCGGCAGCCTGCCGGGGCATCCGGGGGCCAGCCAGGTCCACCTGCCCCGTAGTGTCACCCGCATCGAGGGCCGGGGCGGGGCCGATCGGATCGCGGTCGAGGACGATCTGCCGGGCCTGGCCGTCTATGGCAATGCCGAGGATCCCTTTGCCGCCGACGACAAGGCCAACGACATCATTCGCGTGGACGAGACGGGCCGGGTCAATCACACCCCAGTGAGCGACAGCCGGGCGGGCGCCCAGCTCTACGGCCAGGGCGGCAACGACGCGATCGAGGGTGGGCGGCGCGACGACTACCTCGGCGGCGGCAGCGGCGGTGACATCCTCGAAGGCCGTGGCGGGGCCGACATCCTGCAGGGCGGTTCCGGGGACGATCTGCTCTTTGGCGGCGCCGGCACCGATGTCCTCTACGGCGGTGATCACAACGACGTCCTCTACGGCGATATCCGCTATGCGGCCACCATCGCCCCGGACCCGGTCACCTGGTCCGGCCCGCAAAACGGCTGGCAGGGTGGCGGCTATCACAGCGACCCCCGCCGCAACTTCCTGACCCCGCTGATCTCCGGGGCCTACACCCTGATGCCCGAGGCCGGTGGCGCCGAGGCCGGGGCCGATCTGCTGTTTGGCGGCGGGGGCGACGACGACCTGCTGGGGGGCAGCGGCGATGACCTGCTCGATGGCGGTACGGGCAGGGATCTGCTCGAAGGCGAGGGCGGCGACGATTCCCTCGCTGGCGGGGACGGCGATGACATCCTCTATGGCGACATCGCGCCGGCCAGCGCCACCGCCGGCCAGGCCATCTTTGCCAGCGGCACCGCGGCCATCGATGGCCTGCCCTGGAGCTACCGCCTGCGCGCCTACCCCGATGGCCCCGATGCCTTCGGCAACGATCAGCTCGCTGGGGGCGCCGGGGCCGACCGCCTGTTCGGCGGGGCCGGCAACGACCGCCTCGACGGTGGCACGGGCAACGACATCCTCAGTGGCGGCAGCGGCAGTGACGGTTATTACTTCTCGCGCGGCTGGGGCACCGATGTCATCGACGAGCTCAGCGGCGTCGATGACGCCATTGAGCTGGGCGACGGGATCGGCATCAACGACATCCACCTGCGCGCCGTGGGCGATGACCTGCACCTCAGCCTGGACGATCTGTTCGGCAACCCGGGCAAGGACCTGCTGATCCTGCGCAACTGGTATGTTGGCGATGCCATCGAGCGGATCCGCTTCGCCGATGGCCATGACTGGG
>CAZDOC010000078.1:0-4140 GCA_964506945.1 uncultured Gammaproteobacteria bacterium | reverse complement strand
GCCACCCCCGACCAGGGCCACGGCCGAGGCCGTGTGATGCGGGCTGCGGCAGACGCGCTGGCGCCATTGTTCGGGCTGGAATCCCTGGCGGCTGATCGAGCGCACGGCGGCTGCCTCCAGGGCCTCTGTCAGGGTCAGTGGCGGCAGGATCCCGACCATGCGCGTAGCCAGCATGGTCTTGCCGGTGCCGGGAGGCCCCAGCATCAGCAGGTGATGGTTGCCGGCTGCGGCCACCTCCAGGGCCCGGCGGGCCTGGGACTGGCCCTGGATGTCACGCAGGTCCGGAGCCGTGATCGCCGCTGGCGGCGGTTCCTCCACGGCTTGAGGCGGGATGGACGCGCGGCCCTGAAGGTGAGCGCACACCTCCAGCAGATGACCTGCCGGCAGTACCGTCAGCCCTTCCACCAGGGCGGCCTCGGCGGCACTGCCCGTACTCACCATCAGTTCCCGTCCGGCCTGCCGTGTGGCCAGCGCTGCCGGGAACAGGCCTTGAACGGGTCGTAGCTCACCACCCAGACCCAGTTCGCCGAAGAATTCATAGCGCGCCAACCCCGCAAGCGGCAGTTGGGCGGAGGCGGCCAGCACGCCGACGGCGATGGGCAGGTCGAAGCGCCCCCCCTCCTTGGGCAGGTCGGCCGGTGCCAGGTTGATGGTGATACGCTTGCGCGGGAACTCATGGCCGGAAGTGAGCAGGGCGCTGCGCACGCGATCCTTGCTTTCCCTGACCGCGGTCTCGGCCATGCCGACGATGGACAGGCTGGGAAGGCCATTGGACAGGTGAACCTCTATGGTGACCAGGGGCGCGCGGATGCCGGCGCCGGCGCGGCTATAGATGCGGGCGACGGGCATGGGACTGCATGTCCGCGTACGTCATGCGCCTGTTGCTGGATCGCTTGCGGTGTCTTGCGCGGCTGATCATGGAGGGCCTCCTGCCCATCGAGCCTCAGTCCTGTCGTTGCTCCAGTTCCTGCACGCGCGCCTCCAGGTCTTTCAGTTTCTCCCGGGTGCGCAGCAGCAGGGCCTTCTGCACCTCGAATTCCTCGCGCGTGACCAGGTCCATGCGCGCCAGGGCGGCATTGACCATGGCGGCGAGGTTCTTTTTCAGATCCTCGCGCAGTTGTTCGGCTCCCGGTGGCAGCATCTTCTGCAGGCGGGTGGCGAAGCGGTCGATCCTCGAGGTATTGATCATGGTGTCTATCCGGCTGGTGTCAGGGGGGATTTTCGCAGCCAAGCCACCCGGCGCGCAAGAGGTTTCGTGCGCCAAGGGCTTGGGTTCCCGCAAATCGGAGCCAGTATGCACGAATATGGTGCGCAAAAACCTGTGCACGCACCAAGATGTTGCGCCAGGCTTGGCGATACGCCTGGATAATGCTTTGAGTTTATTTAGGATATTATTTTAACTGCTTGAAAATATAACTTTAAATAATGACTATACTTTGGTTGGCATAGTAAATGCTGTTGCTTGGGACAGCTTTGTAAATGGTAACTCGCTGGTTCAATCGCGTGATCAGTGGATCAACATCGGGAGAGTAATGATGAAAAAGAATGTGATTTTATTCGCGGCCGGCCTGATCTGCGCCGCGCCCATGGTCATGGCCGAGGATTCGCCGCATGAGTTCAGCGCCAATGTGGCCCTGACCACGGACTATGTATTCCGGGGGATCTCTCAGACCAATGAAAAGCCGGCGGTTCAGGGCGGCTTTGATTACAGCTATACGCCATTGGGCGCCTATCTCGGGGTCTGGGCCTCCAATGTCGATTTCGGCGCCGGGGATGGAACCGCTGCGGAGATCGATTATTACGGTGGTATCAGCAACGAGATCCTCGATACCGGCGTCAGTTACGATATCGGCGTGCTCTATTACAACTATCCGGGGGGGTCTACCGCCGCCAACGAGGATTATATCGAGTACTATGGTGGTCTTGGCTACGATTTCGATACCCTTCCGCTGAAGCCTTCGTCCAGTCTGACGGTCTACTATTCCCCTGATTTCTTCGGTGGGACCAACGATGCCCAATACTATGATCTGAGCGTGGATCTGTCCCTGCCCTATGATTTGACCCTGGCTATGCATGCCGGCTATCAGAACGTCCAGGGCATCGCGGGCGCGGGTTACAACTATGGTGATTACAAGCTTGGTCTGTCCCGCGACGTGGGCAAGTTCAACCTGGACCTGTCCTACTACGATGTATCCGATCAGGCCGATGCCTGTGGCAGTGGAGATATCTGCGATTCACGTGTCGTCTTCACCGTCTCCAGCAGCTGGTAAAGCGTTTGGCGTCCCCTCGCCCTGGACCGGGTGAGGGGGCTATTCCCGTAAAACAGTCTCCACGCATGCCCGGGTGGGCAGGGGATGGAACGGCCTGAAGAACCTGGGTTCGGCGGGTTGTCAACAGGAGGAAACAACGATGAAACTCATAACAGCCATCATCAAACCCTTCAAGCTCGATGATGCCCGAGAGGCCATGGCCGAGATTGGCGTACAGGGGATCACCGTCACCGAGGTCAAGGGCTTCGGCAGGCAGAAGGGTCATACGGAACTGTACCGCGGCGCCGAATACGTGGTCGATTTCCTGCCCAAGGTCAAGGTCGAGGTCGCCGTCGATGACGACCGGGTCGAGAGCGTGGTCGAGGCGATCAGCAAGGCGACCAATACCGGCAAGATCGGCGACGGCAAGATCTTCATCATGGACCTGGAACAGGTCATCCGCATCCGCACCGGTGAGACCGGCGCGGAGGCCCTGTAAATACACACTCGGAGGAACAGGCAATGAAACACTCCAGTAGCGCTGCCAGGGGCAGTATGTTCAAGACCGCGGGGCTGGCCCTGGCCACCCTGGGGCTCAGTCTTCTGCCAGGCGTGGTCATGGCCGAAGATACCCTCAACTCCGGCGATACCGCCTGGATGATGACATCCATGGCCCTGGTGCTGTTCATGACCGTGCCGGGATTGTCTCTGTTCTATGCCGGCATGGTGCGGGCCAAGAATGCCCTCTCGGTGATGATGCAGTGCTTCGCCATCACCGCGTTGATTACCGTACTCTGGGTCATCTACGGCTATAGCCTGGCCTTCGGTGAAGGGGGCATGTATTTCGGCGATCTCAGCAAGGCCTTCATGGCCGGTGTGACCGTGGACAGTCTCAGCGGCACCATCCCGGAGACCGTGTTCTCGATGTTCCAGCTGACCTTCGCCATCATCACCCCGGCCCTGATCGTCGGCGCCTTCGCCGAGCGCATGAAATTCTCGGCGATGCTCTGGTTCATGGGGATCTGGGTCACCATCGTCTATGCCCCGGTGTGCCACTGGGTCTGGGGCGGCGGCTGGCTGGGGGACAAGGGCGTGCTGGACTTTGCCGGCGGCACCGTGGTGCACATCAATGCCGGTATCGCCGGTCTGGTGGCCTGCATCGTCATGGGCAAGCGCAAGGGCTTCCCGAATGTCGCCATGCGGCCGCACAGCCTGGTTCTGACCCTGGTCGGCGCCGGCATGCTGTGGGTGGGCTGGTTCGGTTTCAACGCCGGTAGTGAACTGGCCGCCGACGGCACCGCGGGCATGGCCATGGCCGTGACCCAGATCGCCACCGCCGCCGCGGCCCTGGCCTGGATGTTTATCGAATGGATGCGGCATGGCAAGCCCAGTGCCCTGGGGATCGCCTCCGGCGCGGTCGCCGGCCTGGTGGCCATCACCCCGGCCTCCGGGTTCGTCGGTCCCATGGGCGCCCTGGCCATCGGCGTGGCCGCGGGTCTGGGCTGCTATTTCGCCGCCACCGGCCTGAAGCACATGCTGGGCTATGATGATTCCCTGGATGCCTTCGGCGTGCATGGCATCGGCGGCATCATCGGTGCCGTGCTCACCGGTGTGTTCGTCGACGCCTCGCTCGGCGGCGCGGGGCTGGCCGATGGCGTCAGCATGGGCGCCCAGGTCGGCAAGCAGTTCCTCGGTATCTTTGCCACCATCATCTACGATGGCGTGCTGACCTTCATCATCCTCAAGGGGATCGATGCCGTGATTGGACTGCGCGTCAGCGAAGAGGAAGAGACCGAGGGTCTCGACCTGGTGCTGCACGACGAGCGCGGCTACAATCTCTGACACAGCTGTTCTGCAAGCAGGAAACGGGCGCGCGAGCGCCCGTTTTTTT
>CAZDOC010000077.1:0-4264 GCA_964506945.1 uncultured Gammaproteobacteria bacterium | reverse complement strand
TCGGCCAGCAACGGCGTGGACATGCCCGCCAGCAGGCCGGTGATAAGGGCGAATACGAAGCTCTTGAATAGGGTCTTGTTCATGGTGTCATCCTTCAGGCAGTTCGGTCCTGATATCCGGTGTCAGTTGGCCTTGGGGCCGATCTGATAGGCACCGCCGGCGAGTACGACCTCGGCGGCATTGCTGTCTATGGTCAGGGCGCCATTCCCGCCCGGATCGGTGACCCGGCTGCCGGCCGTGGCGTCCATGCGGAAGTGGTAGCTGGAAAAGCTGCTGGCGCTGTAGAGCGAGCCGACCGGCGGGTTGCTGGTCTGCACGAATTGCACACTGTAGTTGGCGCCGGCGCCGTAGGGTCCGAGCAGGGCGGTCTTGCCGGTCACCGGGGCGTTCAGATCGAAGGCGTTGGCATCGTTGAAGGCATCATCGAGGCCGGACTCGCCGGCCTGGAAGGCGCGATTGACCTCCTGGATGCCACTGGACATCTTTTCCTGCAGGGTGGTGGTGTTCAGCGAGGCGACCCCGAGCAGGGTCAGCACCACCAGCAGGATCAGGGATATGATCAGGACCACGCCCCGTTGGCGCAGCGGGGGACGGGAAGACAGGGGGAGGGGGGTTCTCGTCACGCTGTTTTTCCTCTCGTTCATTGCAGGTTGCGGAGCAGGATGGTGCTGGTGAAGACCTTGCGGCGCTTGCGATCGACGGCGTGGAAGGCGTTGCAGCCGGCGTTGGTATTGCCGGTCTCACAGACGGTGAGGCCGTTGACGACATAGGTGTTGTTGTCGAAATCCGTGGCGATCTCGTCGCTGCTGGCCATCAACAGGCCCACGCGCACGCTGACCACGTTGTTCCAGCCATTGGTGGTCTTCAGGTCGGTTCCGCCATTGCTGCCGTTGGCGGAGATATAGGTGTCGGGGATGCGATCACCGGTGGTATCGATACCGTAGGTGATCTGCATCTGTTCGACGCCGTCGACCAGTTGCACCGGGAAGATCGCGGCGGTGGTGCCGTTGACGTTGATGCCGGCGCGGACCAGCACCGGGTCCGGCGTGTTGTCGGCATCGCCGTCGTTGGTCGGGTCGCCATCGCCGTCCTCGTCGATGTTCTCGTCATTGCCGATGTAGTAGCGATAGGCGACGAAACGCAGTATCTGCGCATTGGTGTCGTAGATCTTGGACAGACAGTTCGCGGCCGCGCCGGGGCAGCCCGGGAACAGCAGATTGGCATTGCCGGGCGTCAGGTTGTTGCCGGTCTGATGCACCAGGTTGCCGGTGGTCTGTATGGTGTTGCCCGCCGGTCCGCTGATCTGGATGATGTCGGCGCTGCTGCAATCGGTAACGCCGACGATCTCGCCCTGTTTGAGGTCGTTCGGCGTGGCGATCTGCAATACCGCCGAGGGCTGCGGCATGGCCGCGGTCAGGCTGATGCTGCTGGGTTGCAGGTAACGCACGGTGATGGCGTCGGTGCCGGGGGTGATCAGGGCGACCTGGTCGGTACTCTTGCTGGGCTCCCAGACGTTGTCCACCGGATCGGTCTCGTAGCCCTCGATCGGGTTGCTGGTGTCGAAGATATTGCCGGCGATGGGATCGTTGATATGGTCATACACGGCGGACATGTTGTCGGCGCAGCCAAAGTATCCGGCCATGCGCAGGTCGCGGCTGAGGTATTCCATGGCGATGCGGGCGTTCTCCTGGATCCGCGCCAGGTCGTCGTTGATCTGGTAGTTGCTCTTGCTGGTGACCAGCAGGGAGGTGGCGCCGGCCAGCAGGAACAGGCCGATGGTGATGGAGACCATCAATTCGACGATGCTGAAGCCGGACTGGCGGCCTGGATGGGTGTGGTTTCTGTTCATGTGTCTGCGCATGGGTTCAGTTGATGATCACCGCCCAGCTCTGGGTGATGTTGTTGCCGCTGCTGCGGTCCAGCCAGGTCAGGGTGATGTCGTAGAGCCCCCCTCCACCGGCGGTGATGGTGGCGCTGCCACCAGGCAATGTCTGGGCCACGATCTGATGCCAGCAGGCGCGGTCGTTCTCGGCCAGGGAGCCGCCGGCGCCACACAGGGTGGCCGGGGCGCCGCCGATATAGCTGGCCGCGTTGGCGGCATTCGTGCGCATGCGCTCGATCATGTCGTAGGCCAGGATGGTGCCCTGGCTGCGCACATAGGCATCGTGGTTGAAGCGCAGGCCCTGGGCCTGCAGCCCCGCCAGGCCGAGCAGGCCGACGGAGAGCACCACCAGGGCGATCATCGCCTCCAGCAGGGTAAAGCCGGCGCTGCGTGCTGGCGGCTGGAAGCGCGGGTGCTGTTTTCGCATACGGGGTATCATGGGCGGACTCCGGTGCTGTTCATCGCATCAGGGACAGGCGTATTGGCGGTTCAGGCTGACCCGGCCCACCACCGACAGGGATATCTGGCGGCCGGTTTCGCCGCTGCGGTCGTCGCAGAGATTGAAAAAGAGCGTGACGGGACTGCTCGATGCCCCGGAACTGGTAAACTGGATCGCATTGACCCCGGTGGGGCTGTCCAGGGTCATCGCGCCCGGCAGCGCCTGGGTGATGCGCAGATCCTCGCCGGTGTCGTGGACTCCATCGCCGTCGATATCGGCCCATACGGTCCAGCCGCCACCGAATTCATTCGCCGTGACGGGCGCGGTGGCGGTGATGTAGACATTGCGGCGGCGCTTGATGGATTCCAGGCGCGCCAGATTGAGATCGGCGATGAACGTGTTGGCCGCCGTGGTCAGGCGATTGTTGAGTATCATCGAGCGCATGCTCGGCACGCCGATGACCAGCAGCGTCGCCGCCACGATGATGGTGAGCATGAGTTCGATGATGGTGAAGCCTTTTGGCATTTTCGTCTTCATGACAGACTGTTTAGCAGTGGAGGTGGGTGTTGTCGCGTGAAAACCGACGAGCGGTCGTCTGTGGACGATGAATGGTACCCCGGCGGCGGCCGGGAGACATGCATGCGGCCGGGCGACGGGGCGGCAGGGGGATCATGAGGGACACGATTGTCATCGGCGGGGGACTGATCGGACTCTTCTCCGCGGTCGAGCTGGCCGCCGCCGGGCAGCGCGTCACCCTGGTGGATGATTCCGGACCCCGTGGCAAGGCCTCCTGGGCCGCCGGAGGCCTGCTGGTGCCCATGCACCCCTGGCGCATGCCCGCGGTGCTGGACCCGGCCATACGCTGGAGCCAGCGGCGCTATCGGGAACTGTCCCGGGAGCTGCCGCGCCAGACCGGCATCGATCCGGAATACGAGGCCTGCGGCATGATCCTGCTGGAGCAGCGCGAACGGACCCGGGCGCTGGACTGGGCCCGTCGCAGTGGTGAGGAACTGCTGGAGATCGACGCCGCCACGCTCTATGAGCTGGAACCCGGCCTGCGTCCCGGGCATGAGTCGGCGCTGTGGTATCCGGGCGCGGCGCACATCCGCAATCCACGTCTGCTGAGGGCCATGCAGGAACGTCTGCGGCAGCTCGGTGTACAGTCGTTGCGGGCGCACTGCCAGAACCTGCTGGTTCGGGATGCACGGGTACTGGGGGTGATGACCCATGACGGCCCCCTGCATGCCGGCGCCACGGTACTGGCGGCCGGGGCCTGGAGCCCCCCCTTGCTGGATGCCTATGGCGGCTTGCCGACCATCCGGCCCATGCGCGGCCAGATCATCAGCTACCGCCTGGCGCCAGGGACGATCCGGCATATGATCCTGGAGCGGGAGAAATACCTGATCCCACGACGTGACGGCTGTGTTCTGGCCGGCAGTACACTGGAGGACGTGGGTTACGACCTGAGGATTACCAGCACGGCGAGCCAGAGCCTGCAACAGGCCGCGCAGCGGCTGGTGCCGGCCCTCGAGGGCTGCACAATCGCGGACCACTGGGCCGGACTGCGGCCCGGGAAGGAGGACAGCATTCCCTATATCGGCGCCCATCCCTCGCTCCAGGGGCTGTATCTGAATGTGGGCCAGTACCGCAACGGGATCCTGATCGCCCCGGCCTCCGGCCGCCTGCTCGCCGATCTGATCCTGGACCGGCCCACGAGTCTCGACGCCGCGGTCTACCGGCCTTTCACCGCACCGGGTTGAGTCACAGGGGAATTGCGCCGGCCGGGATATATCCCTATACTTTCGCCGCCCCGGGCATGGGATCCCGCGTTTGCCCGGGACAGCACCGTTGCCGGGATAGTTCAGTTGCCGGAATAGCTCAGTTGGTAGAGCAGCGCATTCGTAATGCGAAGGTCAGAGGTTCGACTCCTCTTTCCGGCACCA
>CAZDOC010000076.1:0-4295 GCA_964506945.1 uncultured Gammaproteobacteria bacterium | reverse complement strand
ACCAAAAAAAAGGCCCGCATAGCGGGCCCAAGGGAGGGAGGAAATGAAAACTCACTGTCCATCTAGACAACGGGTCTGTCTGAAGGTTCAAATGGGGCCCGGGCAGCCGAATTCAAGGCCGGCGATGCCGATACCGGCAGGGTCATGATGGTGATCAGGTCCCTGTCGGTCTTGCTGCTGCTGTGCCTGGCATCCCCGCCACCTGCGGCCCGCGCCGATACCGGCGAGGCCATCCGCGCCTATCAGGACCAGGATTTCACTCAGGCCTTGTCCCGGTTCCGGCGCCTCGCCGCAGGGGGGGACGCCACCGCCCAGTACTACCTGGGCATCATGTATGCCGGTGGGCAGGGTGTGGCCCAGGACATGGAACGGGCCCTGGCCTGGATCCGCAAGGCCGCCGATGCCGGCCTGCCCCGGGCCCAGTTCAAGATCGGCCTGGCCTATGCCAGCGGGCTCAATGTCGATCCCGATACCACGGTCGCCTATTCCTGGTTCAAGCGCGCGGCCGATCAAGGCTATCCGGCCGCCGAGTTCTACCTGGCCGTGGCCCTGGAAAAAGGCATGGGCACGCTGAAAAACGAGGCCGAAGCCGTGAAATGGTACTGGCGAGCCGCTAGTCACGGCCTGCAGGAGGCCCAGGTCAATCTCGCCAACATGTACGGCGAGGGCCGTGGTATCGCCCAGGATCCGGTGCGCGCCTATGCCTGGTACAGCATCGCCGCCGCCACCGGCAGTCAGGTGGCGGCGCGCAACCGGAGCCGGATCAGCGGCCAGATGAGCAAGGAGCAGATCCACGCCGCCGGCAGCCTGGCGCGGAAGTTGTTGCGGGAGACGTCCAGACGATGAGCGCCGGGGCCGCCGCGCTCAGACCCGCCGCTGGGCACCGGAGGAAATCTCTCGCAGCATGGCCTCGATATCCGTGGCCGGCAAGGGTCGGCTGAAGAAATAGCCCTGGGCGTAATCGCAGCCATACTGGCGCAGATAATCGATCTGCTCCTGGGTCTCCGGTCCCTCGGCGCAGATCGAGATGCCCAGGGCCCGTCCCATCTCGATGGTGGCGCGGACGATAGCCGCGTCACCGGCATCGGTAGTGATATCCCGGACGAAGGCGCGATCGATCTTGATCAGGTCGATAGGGAAATCCTTCAGCCTCGCCAGGGAGGAATAACCCGTGCCGAAATCATCGATGGCCAGGCTGAAACCGGCCTCTTTCAGGGCGCGCAGCTTCTTGACGATGATCTCGGAGTGCTTCATCAGGCCCGTCTCCGTCAGTTCCAGCTGGATCGCCCCGGCCTCCAGTCCATGGCGCTCCAGCACGGCCCTGGCCTGCGCCGCGAAGCCGGGTGCCTGCAACTGGCGCGCGGCGATATTGATGGCGACATGGGCCGACTCGATCCCCGCGCAGAGTCCCTCATCCAGCCACGCCCGCTTCTGCCGGCAGGCCTCTTCCAGGACCCAGGTTCCAAGCTCCAGGATCAGTGCGCTCTCCTCGGCCAGGGGGATGAACTCGGCCGGTGAGACCGCCCCAAGCTCGGCCGAATGCCAGCGTAACAGCGCCTCGGCCCCGATCAGGGTATGGTCCTGCAAGCGATACTTGGGTTGGTAATGCAACTCCAGCTCGCCCCGTGATATGGCCTCGCGCAGTGCCGCTTCCATCTGTACGCGCCGCCGCAGTCCGGCGTTGGCCTGGTGGGAGAAAAAGCGGTACTGCCCCGGCTCCTGGCGCTTGGCCAGGTACATGGTGGCATCGGCGAACTGCAACAGATCCTCGGCCCGCTCGGCATCCTCGGGATACAAGGCGATGCCGATACTGGCCGTGAGGTGGAACTCATGCCCGGCATGCCGGATCGGCGCGGCGATGACGGCCAGCAACTTCCCCGCCACCCGCCGGGCCTCCACCGCGACCTCGCCGTCGCCGTCGGACTCGAGCAGCACGACGAACTCGTCACCACCCAGGCGCGCGGCCAGATCGCCCTTGCGCAGCACCGATTCGATGCGCCCGCCCAGGGCCTTCAATACCGCATCGCCCACGGCATGACCGAAGCTGTCGTTGATGATCTTGAACCGGTCCAGATCGATGAAGAGCAAGGCCACCTGATGCCCGGACCGCTGCGCCCGCGCCAGGGCCTGCGCCTTGTACGCCAGCAGCTGATTGCGGTTGGCCAGGCCGGTCAGGGTATCGTAATAGGCGAGCGCCTCGATGCGCCCTTCCGCCTGCTTGATCGCGGTCAGATCGGTAAACACGCCGATGTAGTTACGCCGCTGGCCGTCGCCGTCGTCCAGCCGCGTGATGGTCAGCCATTCAGGATACACCGTGCCGTCCTTCCTGCGGTTCCAGATCTCCCCCTGCCAGCTGCCGTCCTGTTCGATAGCGGCCCACATGACACGGTAGAAATCCGCGTCGTGGCGCCCCGATTTGAGCAGTCCCGGGGTCTTGCCCATCACCTCCCCGGGGGCGTAGCCCGTGACCTTGCTGAAGGCGGGATTGACCTCCACGATACGCAGATCCGCATCGGTCACCATCACCCCCTGGGCGCCCGAGTTGACGATTTCCTGGGCCAGGCGCTGCCGGTCATTCAGTCGCTTGCGGCTGATCAGTTCCCCTACCGTCCGCGCCAGGGTGAGCAGGGAATCGGCCTCCCACTGTCGCCGGCGGTGTCCGGCCTCCAGGTAGATCACCAGCACGCCCTCGACACCCCCCTCACTGTTCAGCGGCACGTTGTAGTGGCCGTGGTCCCCCATGCCCGCGTGGCGAAACTCATGCTCGGCATCCAGGCAGGACTTGAACAGCAACCTCCCGGTGGCGGCGGCGCGCCCGCAGAGACAATAGCCTGGGCGGATGCGGGCGCAGTTTTCACGCACCTCCATGGAGAGATTGCGCTGGGCCGCCAGGCGCAGGCCGCCATCCGCCTCGCGCAGGAAGATCCCGGCCCGGGGTTCGACCGGCAGCCAGGAGAGCGCCAGTATCGTCTCCAGGGAATGGGACACCAGGCCCTCCAGACTCATGCCCTCCAGGCGCAGGGCGAGCAGGGTGTTCACGGCCTGCTGCAGATCCGACTCGTATCGCAGCCGCCGGGTGGCCCTGCCCAGGTTCAGTCCCACGCGCCGCTCGCGCCGCAGCAGGGGCACCAGGAACAGGCTCAGCAGGGCGCCGTCGGAAACCGCCTCAAGCCAGGCCGGCGCATCGGGCGCAAGCAGCACCGGCAACAGCAGCATGATCCCGAGTTCGGCGGCGACGATGGCCCCCAGCATGCGCCAGAAGCCCAGACCCCGGTCGCCCAGGGCACGAAAGAAATACAGGTAGAGCAGCAGCAGGCCGGAGGCGGCGATCAGGCCCGACAAGACCATGATATCGTGGCCGCCTTGCGAGCCGACGGCGCGCGTCTCGGGCAGCAGGTGGCTGACCGTCAGGCCCAGCCCCAGCAACAACACCGCCAGCTTCCTGCGCGTGCGCGCCTTCCAGGATGCCAGGGGCGGCCGGCCCTGCGCCAGCCGCAGGGCCATTACGCAGCTGATCAGCAAGACCCCTGCGGACAGCAGCCACTGCCAGGCGGCATGGTCCGTGCCAACGACCCCGTGTGCCGCCGTAACCCCCGCCGTCAGGGCCAGGCAGGCCGACGGCCCGTGTCCGCGCGGCACGGCCCAGGCAAAGGCCAGCGCGCCCATCAGCGGCAGCACGAAGATCGCCAATAATTCATGGCTGAAGACCTGCACCGCCGCGGGTCCCAGCAGGGCGGCGTGAGACAATATATTGCTGGCGAAGGTCCCCGCGGCGAGCGCCAGGGCGGCGGAAATCAGTGCCCCGGCGCCACCCTCCCGGGAGGATTGCGCCATGCCCAGGGCGAACCAGACACCGGCGCAGGCGAAGAGCAGCGCCATGACGGGCAACATCCATGCACTCATCGCCGATCCCGGCATACCCGGACCCTCGCTGTCACACAGTCACGTATTCGATCTTTATCGGCGGCGGAACGCGGTACTTTAGCCGGACTCATGCCCCGCCAGGCCGTTGCAGGGCATACCGGCATCCCAATCCGGACCGCAGGATGGAGAGAAATATTGCCGCCACCCGCCGCGGAGACGCCCCGCGCAGGCATGACATTCCCGCCATGCCCGTCTTTCCCTGCCGGGGGCAAATGTTTAAGATAGACACTGATGCGGGCTCATCGGTCCCGGTCAGGGATCCCTGGGTCGCGCATGCTGTTCATGGGATCACAATTGCCCTGGTAGCTCAGCCGGATAGAGCATCCGCCTCCTAAGCGGAAGGTCACAGGTTCGAATCCTGTCCAGGGCGC
>CAZDOC010000075.1:4158-5259 GCA_964506945.1 uncultured Gammaproteobacteria bacterium | reverse complement strand
CCCCGCTCGCGGGGGAGGGGACTGGCCACGTTTCGAGGTTTCAGGGGCGTGGTCGCGGCCCTGCAGATGAGTGGAGGCGGAGTTCGTGTCCAGACTCGGCTTGACAGGGTGATTTGCTGGGTGCTGGGGTTATGTGCCTATTATCTGGTTCAGACCATCCAGAATTTCCACCATTTGTTCCGGCGTTAGCATGCCCAGCCTTTTTCCAATCCGCTCTGTCGATAATGTGCGTATCTGGCTGATTTTTACCCAGGATGGTTTGGATAGCTGATCGGGCCCAAGGGCTAAGGTCAGGGGAAAAGCGGCCTTCTGTGGCCGGCTGGTGATGGCCAGCGCGATGACGGTACCAGAACGAGCATTGAATACATCCTGACTCAGGATGACCACCGGCCTGCGACCAGCCTGCTCGTGCCCCCGCGTTGGACTCAGGTCGGCCCAACGGACCTCACCCCTTAATATTCTGGCCATGCGGACCCATCGTCCATCAAGCCTTCTTCTGCAAGGGCCTGTTCATAGTCTGGGTCCAGGTTTTCGCATTCCTGCGCGAGGCGATGGTGGCTCATACGGAGAAGTTTTTCTTTCACAGCCTCCTGGATTGCACGGCTACGGTTTGGGAATGTATGGTTTTTTACCAATGCGTCGACCTCTGACAGCACGCTGGTCTCCAGGGTGATGGCGATCTTGCTTGTGGCCATGATATGCCTCCGTGGTATATGGTATGATTATTGGTCATACCGTTCGATGTGTCAAGGGTATTGCTCCTTCGGTGGACATGGCAAGAGTTATGTCGTGGGAATGGTTTTGTCGGCTTGCGCTGTGCTGAGCCAACCTGTTGTATTGTTGTGGACGCGGCCTTCGCGTGCCAGGAATGTGATGGGTTTTGGGATCGCTGTCGTTGATTGTGGCATGCTTGAATGCTGCCCTGGCACTATGACTGGAATCTGTTGAAAGGACTATGATTAATCCCCTGCTGATCTTTATTCTCGCAATGGCCATCAGCATGGCCGTGATCCCGGTGATGATCCGCCTGGCGCCGCGTTTCGGCATGATCGACAAGCCGGATCCACGCAAGGTGCACAAGACGCCGATCCCGCGTGTGGG
>CAZDOC010000075.1:0-4058 GCA_964506945.1 uncultured Gammaproteobacteria bacterium | reverse complement strand
ATGGCTGGCGCGCCCATGCCCTGCACGAGACCTCGCGGGTAACGCGCCTGGTGTACTGGCTCAAGAACAGTGAGCGGCTCAGGAATGCCAGCTTCATTCTGGTGGCGGTGGCGATCCCGGTCTATTTCATCATCGGGATCAGTTGGATCAGGGATGTGCCGGAGGATTTCGGTTATGTCTCGGTGGCCCTGATGCTGGTGCTGCTGCTGGATATCTTCCTGCATCGTGAACGCATTACCCTGGCCAGCCATGCCGTGATCGCCGTAACCGCGCTATTCGTCGCCTATTTGTCCAGTCATGCCGAGTTGCCGTGGCTGGCGATGCAGACTCTGGACCTGGTCTATTTTGGCGTGGTCGCGTTGACCATCGCCCTGATCGTGCGTTTCCACAGCGATCAGGCCTTCGGCGCCACGCCGCTGGATTATCTTATGGTGTTCGTGGTGGTGACCATAGCCCTGTTCAGTACGCGCTATCTCCAGATCAGGGAAATCAGTATGATAGTGGGCAAGGGCATGGTGCTGCTGTATGCCTGTGAGTTCCTGCTGGGGCGCATGCGTCAGTCCATCAATAGCCTGAGTATCGCCAGCGTGCTGGCCTTGGTGATAATGGGGGTGAAGGGGCTGGGATAGGCCTGGTGGTATGAAGTTGCTGGATATTTATGCAGTGCCGGTTTGTTGTCGTATGACAAGATTGGCTGGTTTTTAACCCCCACCCTGACCCTCCCCCGCTTGCGGGGGAGGGGATGATGCAAACAATTTTAATCATGATGGAATCAACAATGACCCACTATCGCGTGTTTACCGTGCTGGCCCTGGCCCTGATGCTGACCGCCTGTGGCGGCGCCGAGGACCGCAAGGCGGCCTATATGCAGAAGGCCCAGCAGCTCTACGACCAGGGCAATTATGAAAAGGCCAGGCTGGAGTACAAGAATGTCATTCAGATAGACCCCAAGGATGTGCAGGCGCACTACAAGCTCGGTCAGGTGATGGAGAAGCTGCGGAACTGGCGCGCGGCCGCGGGGGAATACCTGCGCGTCATCGAGCTGGACGACAAGAATGTCGATGCGCGCATCCGCATGGGCCAGTTCTACCTGCTCAGCAAGGCCCTGGACAAGGCCGCGGAGATGGCCGACAAGGCGGTGGAGCTGGCGCCAGACAACGCCGACGCGCTGGCCTTCCGGGGTACGGTCAGGGCCCAGCAGGGCGATCAGACCGCGGCCCGCGCGGATGCCGAGGCGGCGCTGAAGATCGATCCCAGGCATGTCGGCGCGACGGCCCTGCTGGCCTCGCTTTACCTGCGGGACAAGGATCTGGACAAGGCCGTCGAGACCCTGGAAGACGGGATCAAGGCCAATCCCGAGGATGTCAGCCTGCGCACCCTGCTGGCCGGGATCTATGCCCGCACCGGCAAGAAGGACGAGGCCGTGGCATTGCTTGAACGGGTCATCGAACTGGAGCCGGAGAAGCTCGGTCACCGCATCCGCCTGGCCCGCTTCGAGGTCGCCGGCAAGGACCTGGACAAGGCCGAGAAGGTCCTGCGTGACGCGGTCAAGGCCTTCCCCGACGATACCAAGGCCAGGCTGGCGTTGATCGAGTTCATCGCCGGCCAGCGCAGCGGTACGCAGGCCGAGAAGGAGCTTGAGGCCTTCATCGAGGCCGAGCCCGACAATTTCGAGCTGCGCTTCGCGCTGGGCAAGCTGTATATCGCCGCGCGCGCCTATGGCAAGGCCATGTCCACCTGGCAGGCGATCGTCGAGCGTGACGGCATCGGCCCCAACGGCCTGCGCGCACGCACCCTGATGGCCGAGCTGGATATCCGCAAGCGTGATTTCGATGCCGCCTCATCCCTGCTGGAGACCGTACTGAAGGAGAACGCGCACGATCAGAAGGCCCTGTCCCTGCGCGGTGATCTGGCCCTGTTGCAGAACCGGCCGGATGACGCCATCAACGATTTTCGCGCCGCCCTGCGCGACAATCCGAATTCCATCGCCCTGCAGCGGCAACTGGCGCGGGCGCATGTGCTCAACAAGAACAACGAGCTGGCCGAGGATGCCCTGAAGAAGGCCATCGAACTCGCCCCCAGGGACGTCGGCGCGCGGACCGACTATATCCAGTTGCTGGCGGCGATGGGCAAGACCGAGGCATTGCAGCAGCAGCTCGACAAGCTGATCCAGCAAACGCCAAGGAACCTGGCCGTGCTCGAGGCCCTGTTCAAGGCCCAGGCGCGCAAGCGGGACTGGGACAGCGCCGCGCTGATCGCGGAACGGATCAAGCGTGAGCGGCCGGACCAGGCCGCGGGCTATTATTTTGCCGGCCTGATCGATCAGGCCCAGAAGAACTTCGAGGACAGCATTCCGGAACTCGAAAAGGCCGTGGAACTGGCTCCCGACACCATCCAGCCGCTGACCCAGCTGGTCAAGAGCTATCTGGCGCTGAAACGCGCGGACGATGCCAGCGCGCGTCTGGACCAGGTGCTGGCCGGGAATCCCGAGAATTTCGTTGCCTGGAACCTGAAGGGGGAGATACAACTCCTGAAAAACCAGCCCGACGACGCCATCCCCGCCTTCAACAAGGCCATAGAGGTCAAATCGGACTGGCCGACGCCGTATCGCAACCTGGCCAGCGCCTATGCCCGCAAGAAGGATCACAAGCAGGTGATCGCCACCTTCGAGAAGGGTATCGAGGCCACCCGGGGCGCGCCGGCCCTGGTCATGGGTCTGGCCAGTCTGTATGAACAGGATGGGGAATACGACAAGGCCATCAAGCTGTATGAAGAGGTCATGCTGTCACACCCCGAGTCCAATCTTGCCGCCAACAATCTGGCCATGCTGCTGGTGGACAACAAGGACGATGCGGCGAGCAAGAAGCGCGCCCTGCAGCTGATCGAACCGCTGAAATCACACAAGAACCCATCCTTGCTGGATACCGTCGGCTGGGTGCTGTATCGCAATGGCAATGCCGCGGAGGCCGTGGACTATATCAAGCGTGCGATCGAGGCCAGGGCCGAGCCCTTGATGCATTACCACCTCGGCATGGTCTATCTGCAGATGGGCGACAAGGACAAGGCCCGCGAGGAGCTGAAACTGGCGACCGGGGAGGGTGTCAAGTACCCCGGGCTGGACAAGGCGAAAGCGGCCTTGAAGAAGTTGTAGGCACCATTGTCGGATGACACTGCGCTCATCCGAACTGCGAGTGTATATTGCTAACGGATCGCTTCGATGTTTTGCAGGAGCGGACCTGGCCGCGATGGGGGTCGCGATGATTGTACCGGGATCCGGAAGGAACGACTCAGTCGGCCTTTGAATAATACTCGACACCGGGCAGACCCTGGAAATGGTCGTCCGAGGTCACTAAACCTGCTTGATGGTACCGTGCAGTAGCGTAAATGAGTGCATCTGCAAATGAAAGCTGGTGTGCCAAGGCCAGGTCTCCAGCCAGTAACGCAATACTGGTGGTCAAGGGTACGACCTGGCCCTGCTCAGTCAGCCCTACGGCATCCAGTGCCCTGGCCTCAGAGGTTTCCCGGCAGACCCATTTGTACAGCTCGAACTGTACCGATGTCGGTACCAGTACTGCTTCGATATCCGTCAACCAGGGCTCGTATCGAACCGCCAGCTCGCCATCGATCAACCATTCGATCCAGCCGCAGGTATCGACGACTACGGCCATCAGTAACGATCGGTCCGATTACGGTAATCCCGCGGATTAGCGCCTTTCAGCATGCCCCGTGCGGATTCGATAGAGCGCTGCGGTATCAGCTCGATCCCCCCACCTTTGGAGATCATGGTAAATTTCTGGCCAGCCTTGATCCCAAGTTCTTCGCGAATGGCCTTGGGAATGGCGAGCTGATACTTGCTGGATAATGTCGCGGTACTCATTTTTACCATTTCCATATTGACTGACAATAAGTAAAATTATAGACATTTCATCCGGCTTGACCAAGTACCACATCCAGGGCAGGTCAAGGATTCGCCCACCCCCGTGTATAATCGCCAGCCTGTCCACAGGCGTCCGGCGCCATATCCCTCACACATGCACAAGATTGGATTCGTCAGCCTG
>CAZDOC010000074.1:0-5395 GCA_964506945.1 uncultured Gammaproteobacteria bacterium | reverse complement strand
AAATATCATAAAAATATTTTATACCCGCTTGAATAAAATGGATTGACTTACCATAATGGTAAATACCACAATCGTCAGCCGCTACACGGGCAAGCTCCCTCTGGAGGCGGGGGCAAGCCGCAAGATTCCGGGTGGTCCCCTCTATCCCGCTGAAGAGGTGCGAGCGCTGCTGGCGGATTTGGGTGGTCAAGCGGTTCACGCTTGGACCGATAAGTGCATTAGGGATATGCAGAAGTGGGCGTTGGACGCGGACGATCTGTGCGAGCTGCTGGGAATCGCGTTGCAAACCAGCCGTTTTCGGGGTGCAGAGTGGTGCGTTCAACGGCCAAATGGCCCATGGGCGGCCTGTGATGCCTACTCGCTGGTACGCCGGGAATGGGTAGAGTACGCGCACCGGGAGATGGACATGGAGTACTACATCAAGTTCGCGATTGCCAAGACGGGGAAGGTGCTGTTGGTGGTTTCCTGTCACCCACCAGAAGACAGGAGGTAGAGACAAGATGAACGATTCAAACAAGCTGTGCCCTATCTGTAGTGAAGGGCATTTGCAGCCACAGGTCGGTAAGAACTCGGTTGAATACAAAGGGCAGACTGCAGAGCTGGAATTCCATTTCTCCCTCTGCGACGCCTGTGGGAGTGAGCAGTCGAATGCCGCGCAGTTGCGCGCCAACAAACGAGCCATGATGGCGTTCAAAAAGCGCGTGGACGGCCTCCTGACGGGTGCGGAGGTACGCGCGCTGCGCGAGCGGCTGGGCCTGAGCCAGGCCGAGGCGGCACGGATCTTCGGTGGTGGCCCGGTGGCTTTCTCCAAATACGAAAGCGACGACGTAGCCCAATCCGAGGCTATGGACAAGCTGCTGCGCCTGGCCGACGAGCTGCCCGCTGCCTTTGTACTGCTGGCCAGGCGGGCGGGTTTTGAGGACAAGATTCCCGGAGTGGATTGGGAGGAAGCGGTAGAGTGGTCATCGGAGATCGTTCTCCAACCCGGCGACAAGCGGCCACGGTTGAATTTGGTTTCCAGCTCCACTCCCATGGACGTGGATGAGCCACCTTGGGGCAATGCGGCATGACGATTAGCGCCGAGCTACAGCAGGCTATCGACAACCTGAAGATCCAGGATGTTTACCTGCGCGAGCTGGATGCCCGTTGCCTGGGTGATTTCGATCCCAAATATGCCGATGACCTCGCTGACTTGACCGTTCAGCAGATGCATCTTGTCAGGCAAGCGCAAGTAGCGGAAATCGAAGGCGATGAGCGGTTGCTCAGGGTGTTTGTCCGTTTGGGAGTGCGCTGGGTGGATTCAAAGGAGTCGAGCGAAGAGGATTCCATACGGGCTCTGATCGAGGCGGAGTTCATCGCCGAATACCGAATGACCAAGGCGCTGGAGCAAGCGGCCATTGATGAATTCTCCCTAAAAAATGCCAGTTACCATGTCTGGCCCTACTGGAGAGAGCTGTCGAGCGGTCAGTGCGCCCGGATGCATCTGCCGAGGCTAATCCTTCCCGCCGTGCAGTTGGCGCACAATCGCCATCAGCGGACGGAAGGATCGGAATTAGCCGAAGAGAAAACTGAGGAGCTAGGTTAATACGAATCCTTGTTGAAACGGTTCCCGATCAATCGGGCTTTTTCCTGACCTGTGCCTGCCACTGGTAAGGGCCGCGCTTTCTGAATGTCGCCATTGCCACACTCCGCCGGTTCGCGAACGAGTGTGACAACGCTGTGACAAATAATCACTTTGAAACCCTATCGGGGATGCGAACAGGTTTTAAGTGATTGATTTTATTGGTGGGCGATGCTGGGTTCGAACCAGCGACCCCTGCCGTGTGAAGGCAGTGCTCTCCCACTGAGCTAATCGCCCTTCTTGAAGGGGTGTCGATTCTATGATCAGTTCCGCCCGTGGTCAATGCGGTGCCGATGTTCGGGCTTGCTGTTACAATAGCGGCCGATCTTTCCACCGGTAAGCCTGTCCATGACCATCCGTACCCGCTTCGCCCCCAGCCCGACCGGTTATCTGCATGTCGGCGGTGCCCGCACGGCGCTGTTCTCCTGGCTCTTCGCCCGCAAGCATGGCGGCCAGTTCATCCTGCGCGTCGAGGATACCGATCTGGAACGCTCCACCACCGAATCGGTCAATGCCATCCTCGAGGGCATGACCTGGCTGGGGCTGGAATATGACCAGGGCCCATTCTTCCAGACCGAGCGCTTCGATCGCTACCAGGCGGCAATCGACGAATTGCTGGACAAGGGTCTGGCCTATCGCTGCGAATGCACCCGCGAGCGCCTGGACGCGCTGCGCGAGCAGCAGATGGCGGCCAGGGAAAAGCCCCGCTACGACGGCTGCTGCCGGGACAGGGAGATCGACGCCGACAAGCCTCACGTGGTGCGTTTCCGCAACCCCCGGGAGGGTGAGGTGGTGGTCCATGACCTGGTCCGCGGCGAGGTGGTGTTCCGTAACGCGGAGCTGGATGATCTGATCATCCGCCGCAGCGATGGCTCGCCGACCTACAACCTGAGCGTGGTGGTGGATGATTCGGACATGGGCATCACCCATGTGATCCGCGGGGACGACCACCTCAACAACACCCCCCGGCAGGTCAATATCCTCAAGGCCCTGGGCCGGGACATACCCGTCTACGCCCATGTGCCGATGATCCTGGGCGACGATGGCTCGCGCCTGTCCAAGCGCCATGGCGCGGTCAGCGTGATCCAGTACCGTGACGAGGGTTTCCTGCCCGAGGCCCTGCTGAATTACCTGGTGCGCCTGGGCTGGTCGCATGGGGATCAGGAGATCTTCTCCATAGACGAGATGATCCAGCTGTTCGAACTCGAGCAGATCAACAACGCCGCCTCCAGCTTCAATACCGAAAAGCTGCTGTGGCTGAACCAGCAGTACCTGATGCAGGCCGATCCGGCCCGCATCGCCCACCTGCTGAGCCCGCACCTGGGCCAGCTCGGTATCGACCCCTCCACGGGTCCCGAGCTGGTCGAGGTGGTTCTGGCCCAGCGCGAGCGCGCCCGGACGCTGAAGGAGATGGCCGGGATCAGCGCCTTCATCTACCAGGATTTCGACGACTATGATCCCCAGGCGGCCCGGAAACACCTGCGCCCGGTGGCGCTGGAGCCCCTGTTGCGCATGCGCGAGGTGCTGGCGGGCCTGGAGGACTGGTCCGAGGCGGCCCTGCATGCGGCGGTGGCCGAGGTCTCGGCGGAACTCGATGTGAAGATGGGCAAGGTCGCCCAGCCGCTACGGGTGGCGATCGTCGGGCGCGCTGCCTCACCGGGCATCGACGTGACCCTGAGACTGGTGGGCAGGGAGGCCGCCCTGCGCCGTATCGACCGCGCCATCGCCTTCGTGCGTGAACGCCAGGCCAATCAATAGAGAGACCAGGCACATCATGAGTGATCCAGGACACGAACCAGCATCGAATTTCATCCGGCACATCATCGATGCGGATATCGCCGCCGGCAAGCACGGTGGCCGAGTGCATACGCGTTTCCCGCCGGAGCCGAACGGCTACCTGCATATCGGCCATGCCAAGTCGATCTGCCTGAACTTCGGCATCGCCGAGGACTATCACGGGCTCTGCAATCTGCGCTTCGACGATACCAACCCGCACAAGGAGGATGTCGAGTTCGTCGAGGCCATCCGCCGGGACGTACACTGGCTGGGTTATGACTGGGGCGAGCGGCAGTTCTATGCCTCGGACTATTTCGAGCAGCTCTACGACTACGCGGTACAGCTGATCCGTCTGGGCAAGGCCTATGTCTGCGACCTGGACGCCGGGCAGATGCGCGAGTATCGCGGCACCCTGCAGCAGCCGGGCCGGGACAGTCCCTACCGCGATCGCAGTGTGGAGGAGAACCTGGACCTGTTCGCGCGCATGCGCGCCGGCGAGTTTGCCGACGGCGAGCGGGTCCTGCGGGCCCGGATCGACATGGCCTCGCCCAACCTGAACCTGCGCGATCCGACTATCTACCGTATCCGCCACGGCGTGATCCATCACCAGACCGGCGAGGCCTGGTGTATCTATCCGATGTACGATTTCACCCACTGCCTGAGTGATTCCATCGAGGGCATCACCCACTCGCTGTGTACCCTGGAATTCGAGGACCACCGGCCCTTGTACGACTGGTTCCTGGATACCCTGCAGGTCGAGTGTCACCCGCAGCAGATCGAATTCTCGCGCCTGAACCTGGAATATACCGTGGTCAGCAAGCGCAAGCTGACCCAGCTGGTCGAGGAGGGCCATGTCGAGGGCTGGGACGACCCGCGCATGCCCACCCTGGTGGGTCTGAAGCGGCGTGGTTATACGCCGGAGTCCATCCGCGAGTTCTGTCGCCGGGTCGGCATCACCAAGGCCGAGGGCAGCGTCAAGATGGGCATGCTGGAGAGCGCCATCCGCGAGGATCTGGACCGCCGCGCGCCGCGGGTGATGGCGGTGCTGAACCCGCTCAAGGTGGTGCTGCTGAATTATCCCGAAGACCAGGTCGAGAGGCTCACCGCGGCCAATCATCCCAAGGACGAGACCATGGGCAGCCGTGAGCTGGCCTTCGGGCGTGAGCTGTATATCGACCGGGAAGACTTCCGCGAGCAGGCCAACAAGAAATTCAAGCGCCTGGTCAGCGGTGGCGAGGTACGCCTGCGCTATGCCTATGTGATCAAATGCGAGGCGGTGATCAAGGACGAACATGGCGAGGTCATAGAACTGCATTGCAGCGTCGATCGGGACACCCTGGGCGCCAACCCCGAGGGCCGCAAGGTCCGGGGCGTGATCCAGTGGGTCTCGGCCGCCCATGCCCTGCCGGTAGAGGTGCGCCTGTACGACCGCCTGTTCGCCCATCCCCGCCCGGAATCGGACCGTTCGGTGACAGACTTCAAAGAGCATCTGAACCCGGATTCACTACGTACCCTGACCCGTTGCCTGGTCGAGGCTTCCCTGGCTGATGCGGCCCCCGGCAGCCGCTTCCAGTTCGAACGGGAAGGCTATTTCTGCGTCGATCCGGCCCGTACCCTGGAGGGGCGGCCCATCTTCAACCGCACCGTCGGCCTGCGTGATTCCTGGGCCCGGATCGAGCAACAGGGGTAACCGGGATCCCGCACGAGCGCCCGGTACCCGGGCTTGACAATCTTCACTGACTGACGTAAATTCTCGCCCTCTTTCGGGGCCATAGCTCAGCTGGGAGAGCGCTTGCATGGCATGCAAGAGGTCGGCGGTTCGATCCCGCCTGGCTCCACCAAATCTCGAGAGGCTGGCCGGAGCGACCAGCCTCTTTGATTTTTGTCCCCATCGTCTAGAGGCCTAGGACACTGCCCTTTCACGGCGGCAACAGGGGTTCGAATCCCCTTGGGGACGCCATCATGGCTACGTTTCCGCGATAGTATCCACTAACGTCC
>CAZDOC010000073.1:0-5683 GCA_964506945.1 uncultured Gammaproteobacteria bacterium | reverse complement strand
CTGCCAATTGCCGGTTGGCGCTAATCTTGCTATATTCAGGCGTCGATTGACGCAGTGCATCGTCGATGGCCCGGGCAATACGACGCTTCCAGGCCATTGCCAGTATGCAGGCTCGGCTGAGCCCGCTCAACATCCATGCACGCATCGTGCTCGAAACCGACGTGAATCCCACCGGGATCGAGGACAAGGCGATACGGATCGCCAGGTAGGCGCGCACGACCCGATCGAAGAGAGCATCCCCGCTGTGGATGCATTCAATGAATATCAATGGTGCCGCGGTCGCAACAGGACACGGCACCAGGCCCAAACGCGGAACGATCGTCCCTGGCATTGCATGCCGGACAACGGCTGTCGGACAGCCGGACACCCGCGCCGGGCGCTGGACAGGATTTTTACAACATGAAGAGAATGCTGATAAACGCAACTCAGCCAGAGGAGTTGCGTGTCGCTATGGTCGATGGCCAGCGGCTATATGATCTGGATATCGAGTCAACCGCAAAAGAGCAAAAGAAATCAAATATTTACAAGGGCAAGATCGTAAGGATCGAACCCAGTCTGGAAGCCGCCTTCGTCGATTACGGCGCTGAGAGGCACGGTTTCCTGCCGCTGAAAGAGGTCGCGCGCTCCCTCTTCCGCAAGCAACCGGAATCCGGCCAGCGCATCAATATCAAGGACGTTCTGGCGGAAGGTCAGGAACTGGTGCTGCAGGTCGAGAAGGAGGAACGCGGCAACAAGGGCGCGGCCCTGACCACCTTTATCAGCCTGGCCGGCCGCTATCTGGTGCTGATGCCGAACAACCCCCGCGCCGGAGGCGTATCGCGCCAGATAGAGGGCGCCGATCGCAGCGAGGCCAAGGAGGCCATGAGCGGTCTGGAGACCCCGGACGGCATGGGCCTGATCCTGCGCACCGCCGGAGTGGGCAAATCCTCCGAGGAGCTGCAGTGGGATCTGAATTATCTGCTGCAATTGTGGGAAGCCATCGACGAGGCGGCCCGGGAACGCCCCTCCCCGTTCCTGGTATATCACGACAGCAATATCATCATCCGCGCGATCCGGGATTACTTCCGCAACGACATCGCCGAGATCCTGATCGACAACCCCGAACTCTATCAGCAGGCCTGTGATTTCATGCAGCATGTGATGCCGCATCATCTCAGCCGCCTGAAACTGTATGAAGACAGCGTGCCGCTGTTCACCCGCTACCAGATCGAAAGCCAGATCAGTTCGGCCTATGAGCGCAGCGTCACGCTGCCCTCCGGGGGTTCCATCGTCATCGACCACACCGAGGCCCTGATCTCCATCGATATCAACTCCGCCCGCGCCACCAAGGGCAGCGACATCGAGGAGACCGCGCTGAACACCAACCTCGAGGCCGCCGAGGAGGTTGCCCGGCAACTGCGTATCCGGGATATCGGCGGCCTGCTGGTGATCGACTTCATCGACATGTCCTCGCAGAAGAACCAGCGCGCGGTGGAAAACCGCCTGCGCGAGGCCTTGAAGATGGACCGGGCGCGGGTCCAGATCGGTCGCATCTCCCGCTTCGGCCTGCTGGAGATGTCGCGCCAGCGCCTGCGGCCCTCGCTGGGTGAGGCCGCGCATATCGTCTGTCCGCGTTGCGACGGTCAGGGCTCGATCCGTGGTGTGCAGTCGCTGGCCCTGTACGTCCTCAGGCTCATCGAGGAGGAGGCCATGAAGGACATGACCGCGCGGGTCGTGACCCAGTTGCCGGTCAATGCCGCCACCTTCATCCTCAATGAAAAGCGCGACAACATCACCGACATCGAGTCACGGCAGCGCTGCGAGATCGTGATCGTCCCCAATCCGCACATGGAAACCCCCCAGTATCACGTCGAACGTATCCGCCGGCAGGATGCCGGGGACGATGACGCCGGCCGCGAGAGCTACCGCATGGTCACCGACGCGCAGGCGCAGGTCGACATCGAGGCGGTTCCGGAAAAAGCCCCGGCCGAGGAGGCCGCGGTCAAGACCATCGTCCCCGAGGCCCGGGTGCCTGTGGAGCAGCAGGGCGTCGCCGCAACGACATCGACAGGCCTGATACGGCGTATCTTCGGCAGCCTGTTCGGCGAGCAGAAGACCGCGGAGCAGTCGTCCCCGGCGCCGGAAAAACCGGCCGCGAAAGAGAACTCCCGCCGGGGCGGACGGCATCCCGCGAGAAATGGCGGCGGGGACAGAACACGTCAGCGCCGCAATGATACGGGTCGCAACGAGAACCGCAAGCGTGGTGGCGCGAACACTACCGCCCAGGCCAACGCAGCCGGCCAGCAGGATCGAGGCAAGGCGGACAGTGATGAGACGCGCACATCCAGCCGTTCCGGATCACGACGCCGGCGCCGCTCCCGTGGTGGCCGCACCGCGGCCAACAGGGAAGAACGGCAGGCAAAATCAACGGAGGCCACCGGCCAGGCCAAGTCCGTATCGCAGTCCCCGAAGGCCGCCAGAGAACCCTCTTCCACGGACAAGGCCGAGGCCGCTGCCGCGACTCCGGCCACCGGCGCCTCACAGGCCACGCCGGCGAACCCCTCCCCGCGGGCGGATACCCCGGCGGAAAAACCCGTGGCCCCGGTCCATGACAAAGCGGTGGAAAAAGCCCCCGCGGTGACTCCCGCAGACACGAAACCCGCGGAGAGCGAAAGGGTCAGGCCAGCGCGATCGGGTCCCGTTGCCGTAGGGGATCGCCAACAGGGCCGCCAGCAACGGAGCGATGTCACCCGCACGGCGGTGGCCGACCGCCCTCAGGGCGGGGATGATCGGGCGGGCGCCGGACAGGGCAATAAAGACCCGGGGGATTGATGACGCCTGGGTGGGCCGGTAACGCGACTCAATGCTCCATGGTCGCGTGGAAGCGGATCTTCGGCCAGCGTTCCATGCACAGGTCCAGGTTGACCCGGGTCGGCGCCACATAGGTCAGGTTGCCCGCGCCGTCCAGGGCCAGATGGTCCTGGACCTTGTCGCGGAATCGCTGCAGTTCCTGTGGGTCATCGCTGTCGACCCAGCGGGTACAGGCCATCTGGATATTCTCGAAACTGCATTCCACCCCATATTCGTTCTTCAGCCGCCAGGCCACCACGTCGAACTGCAACACCCCGACCGCGCCGACGATCAGATCGTTGCTCGTCAGCGGCCGGAACACCTGGGTCGCGCCCTCCTCGCTGAGCTGGACCAGGCCCTTGAGCAGGGCCTTGCTCTTCAGCGGGTCGCGCAGGATCACGCGGCGGAAGAGCTCCGGGGCGAAATGGGGTACGCCGATATACTTGATGTCCTCGCCCTGCGTGAAGGTGTCCCCGATCTGGATGGTGCCGTGATTCGGCAGGCCGATGATGTCGCCCGGCCAGCAGTCCTCGGCCTGTTCCCTGTCACCGGCCATGAAACTCATGGCCCCGGAGGCCTGGATGGTCTTGCCGATGCGGGCATGGTGGATCTTCATGCCGCGTTCGAAACGCCCGGAACAGATACGCATGAAGGCGACCCGGTCCCGGTGCGCGGGGTCCATGTTCGCCTGGATCTTGAATACGAAGGCGCTGAACTTCTCCTCGTCAGGGGCCACGATGCGGGTGGTCGTTTGCCGGGGTAGCGGTGGGGGAGCCTCTTCGACGAAGGCATCCAGGAGGTCGCGAACGCCGAAATTGTTCAGCGCCGAGCCGAAGAATACCGGCGTCATGCGCCCGGCGAGATAGTCCCCGCGCTCATATTCAACCCCGGCCCCCGAGATCAGCTCGATCTCGTCGCGCAACTCATCCAGTTGCGGACCCAGGGCCGCGACCACGGCGGGGGCATCGATACTGTCGTGAAGCTGGCCTTCACCCTGTTTGGATTCACCGCGGGAGCCGTACAGCCGGACCTTGCCGCTGCGCAGGTCATAGATCCCGCGGAAGCGCTGCCCGGAGCCAATGGGCCAGGTAACGGGGGCGCACTGGATCTTGAGGATATTCTCGATCTCGTCCAGCAGTTCCAGGGGTTCCCTGCCCTCCCGGTCCAGCTTGTTGACGAAGGTCATGATCGGCGTGTCGCGCAGGCGGCAGACCTCCATCAGCTTGATGGTGCGCGGTTCCACGCCCTTGGCGGCGTCGATCACCATCAGCGCCGAGTCCACCGCGGTCAGGGTGCGGTAGGTGTCCTCGGAAAAATCGGCATGTCCGGGGGTGTCGAGCAGGTTGACCACCCTGCCGGCATAGTCGAACTGCATCACCGACGAGGTCACGGAGATGCCACGCTGCTTCTCGATCTCCATCCAGTCCGAGGCTGCATAACGGGTATTCTTGCGGCCCTTGACCGTGCCGGCGATCTGAATGGCGCCACCGAGCAGCAGCAGCTTCTCGGTCACCGTGGTCTTGCCGGCATCCGGGTGGGAGATGATGGCGAAGGTGCGTCGCCGCGCGATTTCATTCTGCAAGTCGGTCATGTGTGCTGTTTTTACCTGCGCCTGACGGCGTCTCTGAAGGGATGGATCGGGTCGGAGCCGTGGCTCAGGGGGTGCCGCTTTCCAGGATCACGAAGGCGATGGCATGCGCCTGTTCATCGCTGAGACTGACATGGGTCGCGGTGATGCCCCGCTCCCGCAACAGCAGCGAGGCCTTGTCGCTGCTCGTCAACAGCGGCTTGCCGGATGGATCGTGGGTTACGCCGATATGCCGCAGCGACAGGCCGGCGCGAAAGCCGGTGCCCAGGGCCTTGGCGCAGGCCTCCTTGGCGGCGAAACGGCTGGCCAGGAAACGGGCCGGTTGCGGGCAGCGCCGGAAATCCTCCAGTTCGTCATGGGTCAGGATACGGCGGCTGAAGCGTTCACCGAAGCGCTGCAGGGCCTCGCGCATGCGTTCGATGCGGACCAGGTCCACACCGATGCCCCGGATCAAGCGGCCGCCTCGCGCATCAGCCGCTTCATCTCCCGGACGGCCTCCTCCAGGCCGGTGAATACCGCCCGCGCGATGATGGCGTGACCGATATTGAGTTCCACCACCTCCGGGATCGCGGCGATCGGCTGGACATTATGGTAATGCAGGCCATGACCGGCATTGACCTGGATCCTCATTTCATCGGCCTGCGCGGCGGCAGCGGCGATGGCGCGGTATTCGCGTTCACGGGTCTGTCCGTCCGTGGCATCGGCGTAGTGACCGGTATGCAGTTCGATCATCTCCGCGCCGCACTTGCAGGCGGCGCCAACCTGCTCCGGATCGGCATCGATGAACAGCGAGACCGCGATCCCCGCCTCCTGCAGGCGTTGTACCGCCTCCCGCATGCGTGGCAAACGGCCGGCCACGTCCAGACCGCCCTCGGTGGTCAGTTCCTCGCGCTTCTCCGGCACCAGGCAGCAACTGGCGGGTTGCAGCCGGCAGGCAATGGCCAGCATTTCGTCGGTGACGGCCATCTCCAGGTTCATGCGGGTCTGCAGGATGCCGTCCAGCAGTTCCACGTCGCGGTCCTGGATGTGGCGACGGTCCTCGCGCAGGTGCAGGGTGATGCTGTCTGCGCCGGCCTGCTCGGCCAGCAAGGCGGCCTGGATGGGGTCGGGATAGCGCGTTCCCCGGGCCTGCCGGAGGGTGGCGATATGGTCGATGTTGACGCCCAGAAGGATGGCCTGGTCTGCTCTCATGGTCTGGTCTGGCGAGGTGTTTCAGGGCGCGTATTGTAACGGCAAACGGGCCATGACTCCATCCGTGCCGGTGGG
>CAZDOC010000072.1:0-5700 GCA_964506945.1 uncultured Gammaproteobacteria bacterium | reverse complement strand
TCGACCAGGCTTCCCTGATCGCGCGCAAGAGTTTCAGCGGCAGCGGCAATGCCCAGCTGGTGGTCAGCGCCAGCGCCTATACCGGTACCACGGGCACCGGACTCGACCGCGAGTTTACCGCCGATGGTCCCGGCACCCAGCTGCTCATGTCCGCCCTGACCAGCCTGACCCGCCCCAGCGGCTTTGCCAACGACCTGCGGATCAAGGCCCTCGATGGGGGTACGGTCGACCTCAGCGCGCTGACCGCGTTTACGGACAATCCCGCCGGCAATGGGATGATCGAGATCACCGCCGACAAGGCCGGTAGTCATATCGATCTCGGGTTCTTGACGGGACTCAGCACGGCCAGGGTGATCCTGAAAAACAACGGTACCGTGGCGCTGGACAGCATCGCCAGCCTGGTTGACAGCCGCATTACCATGGATGCCTCTGCCGGGGCCGCCAATGTCCGCCTGGCCAATGCCGTCTCCCTGGACGCTGCCAGCGTGATCGACATGAACGGGGCCGGCAATGCGCTGATCATCGGCAGTGCGGCCATCACGCCGGTGGCCGGTGCGGTGAATGTGCTGGGTGGCGGCCTCACGGGTACAGGCACCATCATCGGGGGGCTGTTCAATGCCGGCAGCGTGGCGCCCGGTCATTCGCCGGGGACCCTGACCGTCAACGGCGACTACAGCCAGGATGCCGCCGGCATGTTGAGTATCGAACTCGCCGGCCTGACGACGGGGGCATTCGATCGCCTGGAGATATCCGGCACCGCAAGCCTGGCCGGCTCGCTGGAGATCAGCCTGCTGGGCGGTTATGTCCCGACCATTGGCGACAGTTTCGAGATCCTGGTGGCTACCGGTGGTGTTAGCGGGACATTCGACAGCCCGAACCTCGGGGTCCAGGGCTTCTCGGTCATCTACAATGCCAACTCGGTGGTGCTGACCTCGGTGAGTGCCGTGCCGTTGCCACCGGCCGTGTGGTTGCTGGGCTGGGCCCTGTTGGGGCTGTTTGGCCTGGGCCGGCGGCGCATCTCTGCATGATGGGATAGTCTGGGCCCGGCTTGTCGCAGGCACATAAAAAACGCCCTGCGCGGGAGACCGGCAGGGCGTTTTTTATGTCCGGTAGAGGATCTTACTGGGTCGCGAGCCAGTCGGCGATGGTCTTCATGTCATCGTCGGAGACACCGGCGACGATGCCCTTCATGACCACGGCCTGGCCATTGGCGCGGGCGCCGCTCTTGATGTCCTTCATCTGCGCCAGCAGGTATTCGGCGTTCTGCCCGGCCAGTTTCGGATAGCTGGGAGCGATCGGGCTCTTGGCATCGGCGCCATGGCAGGCGCTGCAGCCCTTGGCGGCATAGAGTTCGGCGCCACCGGCCATGGTGGTGCCGGCGAAGGCGGTCATGGCGAGGCCAAGGGCGATGAGGGGGAGTTTTCTGTTCATGGTCAGGCTCCTGATAGATTGAGTCGGGTTTGGAATCGTTCGGTTCATTTTTGATCCAATCGTGCCTGTGTGCAACTGTTTGTGGAATACCGTAACCGGTCTGTCTGTCCCCGGCATCGCCCAAGGCCGGGGCCGGTCTCCGTCACATTGCGCAAGCCCCTGACGCGCACCCGCGTGCTCCGGAACCCCGGATATCCAATGACACCTGGCGCCGGGCCGTCCCGGTAGTGGTCGATGATCGCCGCAGCAGCACTCAGGCCGCGGCCATGGCCAGTTTCCTGGCCGCCTTGAAGTCGGTCTTGCCGCTGCCCAGCTTGGGGATCTCCGCGACCCGGCGCAGCTCGGCCGGCAGCATCAGGGGATTGATGCCGGCCTCCAGCAGGGCCTTGCGCAGGCCGTCCAGATCGATTTCGGCGGCGATCAGCAAGACGATCTTCTCGCCCTTCTTTTCGTCCGGGAGGTTGACCGCGACCAGTTCCAGCTCGGGCTGCTTGAGGATCAGGCGGATCTGATCCTCCACCGCGGTCAGGCTGATCATCTCGCCGCCCAGCTTGGCGAAGCGGGAGTAGCGATCGACGATGATGAGGAATCCGTCCTCGTCCAGGTGACCCTTGTCACCGGTCTTGTACCAGCGCAGGCCGTCGATCTCGGTGATCACCGCGGCGGTCTTTTCCGGGTCTTTCAGGTAGCCCAGCATGACCTGGGTGCCGCCTATCAGGATCAGGCCATCCTCGCCGCGCGGCAGTTCCTCCAGCGTGTCGGGATCGACGATGCGGAAGCTGCTGCCCGGCAGGGGCATGCCAACGGTACCCGGCTTGCTGCCCAGTTGCACCTTCCAGTAGGTCGTGTCCAGGTGGTCGGGGATGTTGACGCTGGCCACCGGGGTGGTCTCGGTGGCGCCGTAGCCCTCGTAGATATCCTTGTTGAATTTCAGTTTGAAGGCCTCGCGCACATCGGGGCTGAGCTTCTCCGCGCCGGCCACGACGATGCGCAGCGATTCCAGCATCAGCGGATGGATGCGCCGGTTTTTGCAATACAGGCGCAGGAAGGTGGAAGTGCCACAGAAGATCGTGGCGCGGTAGCGGGCGATGCCCTTGGCGATGTTGACCGCATCGGTGGGGTCCGGGTGGCAGACCATGGGCATGTCCTCGATCAGGGGCATGAAGGTGGTGACCGTCAGGCCGAAGGCGTGGAACAGCGGCAGGCTGGCCATGACCACGTCGCTGTCCTCGGTATTGAGGACATCGGAGATCTGTTTGACGTTGGCGAGGATGTTGCGATGGCTCAGCATCACGCCCTTGGGCTCGCCCTCGCTGCCGCTGGAGAACAGGATCGCGGCCGGGGATTCGGGATCGACACAGGTGCAGCAGGACCATTTCAGGAGCGTCCCGGGTAACAGGCGGATCGCGAGCGCGGTCAGCAACTTCGCCGCCGGGGTGATCCTCGCAGCCAGGTCCTCCATATGGACGAGTTCGGCCCCGGGGAAGGCCCCATCCAGGTCGATGCCTTTCTTTTTCAGCTTTTCCAGGAATTTTCGCGAGCTGTAGATGGTCGCGATGTCGGCCTTCCTGACCGCGGCCTGGAGGGCCTCGCGACTGGCGCTGTAGTTGAGATTGACGATGGTCCTGCCACACAGCAGTACGGCCATGTTGGCCATGGCCCCGGCACTGCTGGTGGGCAGCAACAGGCCGATGTTCTGTTCACGGCTGCGGCGGCGGATCAGGCGCGCCAGGCACAGGCAGGCGGTGGCGAAGCGGGCGCGGCTCAGGTCGGCCCCGCTGACGTCGGCCACGGCCAGTTCGCTGGACTGGCGTCCCAGGGTATCCAGCCAGGCCACGGGCAGGGTCGGCAGGCTGCGGGTGTAGCGTTCCCAGGAATCGACGGACAACTCGAAAACCTTTTGCTTGAGGGCCTTCGCCGTCGTATTCATCGGCAGTGGACTGCCGAAGGCGACGATCAGGTCGCGGCGGGCGCCGGACTTGCGGTTGCCCTTGAGCTTGTCGCTGGAGCGGGAGAAGCGGCTGCCCCACAGGCCGCGCAGGTAGAAGGGCAGGATCACGCCTTCGGCCTCCGCGGCGGCGCGTTCATAGCCGGAGTGAAACTCGGACAACTGGCCGGTGCGGCTGATGGTGCCCTCCGGGAACAGGCATACGACCTGGCCCCGGTTCAGCAGCCGGGTGATCTCCTCCAGGGCGGTCCTGGCGGCGCCCCCGGAGATCGGTATCACACCGAACAGGTCCAGGAACCACTTCAGGTACCAGCGCTCGTAGATGCCGCGTTCCATCACGAAACGTACCGGCCGCGGGCAGGCCATCTGCACCACGGCCCAGTCGATCCAGCTGATATGGTTGCCCAGCATCAGCACGCCGCCGCTGGACGGCAGGTTGTCGAAGCCCAGCACCTGCAGGCGGTAGCGGCTGGCCATCAGGCGGCGCACCAGCAGGCGGATGAAGGACTGCGGGATCTTGTACAGGGTATAGAAGGCCCCGCCCAGCGCCACCACGGTCAGGAGCGTGAAGAGTTGCAGGCTGTTGACGCCATAGAGCGTGAAGGCCACCGTCAGGGCCAGGAAGGCCAGCATGACGATGTTCTGGATCATATTGTTGCCGGCCAGGATGGTGCCCAGTTCGTGCTCGCGCGCATGGAACTGGATCAGGGCGTTCAGCGGGATGATGAACAGGCCGCCGAGCAGTCCCAGGGCGATGAAGTTCAGGCCCTGGGAAAAGACGTGATTCAGGCCCGGCAGGATCGACAGACTGGCGGCCACGCCGAGGGCGCCGATCGGGATCAGGCCGGTCTCGATATGGTTGCGGCTGGCCCGGCCGGCGATCAGCGAGCCCAGCATGATGCCGATCCCGGCGCAGGCCAGCATGCCCTGGATCAGGACCGTGTTGTCGATAGCCAGATGGGCCTTGGCATAGGCCGGGAAGGCCGCCAGCACGACCTGGGAGATGGCCCAGAAGATCGACAGGCCGATGATCGACAGCTGGATGACCGGGTTGCTCCTGAGCAGACCGAGATTGCGGCCCAGGGACTGGCCGCGGATATAGCCGCGCCAGTCGAAACGCATCGCCGTGACCGTATCCTGTCTTTGCGGCAGGGTATAGGCCAGGATCAGTTCCAGGACCGAACCGGACACCAGCAGCCAGCCGATCGGGGCGATCCGCTGGAGCAGTTCAGACTGGTCCTGGTAGGCCTGATCGGCCAGGCGGGCCTCGAACAGGATGGAAAACACGAAGGTGCCGGCGAGGATGGCGATGGTGGTCACTGCCTGCACCAGGCCATTGGCCGCGGTCAACTGACTGTTGCCGGTCAGTTCCTTTATATAGCCGTATTTGGCCGGGGAATAGAACGCGCTCTGTACCGCCAGCAGGAAGGTCATGGCGAAGGCCGCCTCGAACTGACCCAGGCGATAGAAGAGGGTGATCAGCAAGGTGATGACCACCGCGATCCAGGCGCTGATGCGCATCACCCGGTTCTTCGGGTACTTGTCGGAGAGATAGCCCGAGGGCGTGAACAGCAGGATGAAGGGCAGCAGGATCAGGGCATTGACGATCGCGGTCAGGACGATCTGCTGGGGACCGTCATAGGTCTTGAAGACCGTGTTCTGGATGATGATCTTGTGCCCCAGATCGACGAAGGCATTCAGAAACACGATCAGGATGTAGGGGAGGAAACCGGAGATTTTGAATAGCTGGCCCATGCTAACGCGTCCTTGTTCTGGTAAAGGGCTGGCGTGCCTGGCAGGCCCACCATGGCCACTGTCCTCATTCTGTCTGTGCTGGGGTTCGTTCCCGTCATATTGTAGCACTGGTTTCAGCAGACAGGATGCGGTACTGATCGCGGTTCGGGCCGGATGCTAGCATGCGAGAACTGACCCCGCCGCCCAGAGAAAAATTCCCTTCCACAGAGGGAAAATCATCCCCTGTATTCGCAACGGATCTCTGTTACAAGGGGCCGATCATGTCGCTCCATCGGGTTGATGTTCATCAGTGACGGGCTATGCTTGGATTCGAGGATCCCCTTGAAGGAATGAGCAAGGATTGCAAATGAAAAGGACGTTGCCAAAAACTTCCCCGTGCAATCGGCGGCCTGCGCCACGCAAGGGCGCATCAGCTGGCATGCCTGTGCCATGGCTTTCCTGGGTCAAGGAATGCGGCCGATGATCGGTCTGCTCTACCTGCTGTTCTTCTGGTTATACCTGTGGCTGTCGATCAAGGCGGTCAAGCTGGCCGCGCGCTGGGCCGGGGACCATGGGCGTAGTCCCCG
>CAZDOC010000071.1:0-6755 GCA_964506945.1 uncultured Gammaproteobacteria bacterium | reverse complement strand
GCTCGGCCCAGAAACCCTCCGGATCGTTGATCGAGCGCTGGTACAGGGCCTCGTATCCCGCCTTGTCCATGAGTGCCGGCCCATCCATTTCCGGCCTGTATGTACTGAATGCCGATGACATGCATTATCCTCCACAACCCGTGAGGCGCGGGCGGCAGATACCGCCCGTGCCATATGCTCCAGCCTGTATTCAGAGCCTGACCGTTACCGCCTTGGTCTCCGTGTAGTTATCGAGTACCGCCTCGCCCATCTCGCGGCCCCAGCCAGACTGCTTGTAACCACCGAATGGCAGTGCCGCATCGAAGATGTTGTAGCAATTGATCCAGACCGAACCGGCTTCGAGATGCGCGGCCAGGGAATGGGCCTTGCTGAGATCGCGGGTCCAGATCCCGGCCGCCAGGCCATAGATGGAATCATTGGCCTGCCTCACCAGTTCCTCATCGACCTCCTTGAAGGGCATCACGGTCAATACCGGACCGAAGATCTCCTCCTGTACCACCTGCATGTCGGCGCGGGTATCCACCAGCACCGTGGGCTCGATAAAATAACCATCGTCGCCAAATCGCTTGCCGCCACAGACGGCGCGCGCACCTTCCCGGGCGCCTGTCTCCAGATAGCCACTGACACGGCTGAACTGGTCATGCGAGACCAGCGGCCCCATCTGGGTCTGCGGATCCAGGCCGTGACCCAGGCGGATATGGGTGGCCTCCCTGGCCAGGCCCTCGACCACCTGTTCGAACACCGACTCCTGGACATACAGGCGTGAGCCGGCACAGCAGGTCTGGCCCTGGTTGAAGAAGATGGCGCTGGCGGCGCCGGGTATGGCCAGTTCCAGATCGGCATCATCGAGGATGATGTTGGGTGACTTGCCGCCCAGCTCCAGCGAGACCTTCTTCAGGTTGCCGGTGGCCGCCTGCACGATCAGGCGACCGACCTCGGTGGATCCGGTAAAGGCGATCTTGTTGACATCCGGATGCCCCGCCAGGGCCGCGCCGGCCGTCTCGCCGAAGCCGGTGATGATATTGACGACCCCATCGGGCAGGCCGGCCTGTTGCAGCAGTTCGCCCAGCCTCAGGGCCGACAAGGGGGTCTCCTCGGCGACCTTCAGGACCACGGTGCAACCCGTGGCCAGCGCCGGCGCCAGCTTCCAGGCGGCCATCAGCAAGGGGAAGTTCCAGGGGATGATCTGACCGACCACACCGACCGGTTCAGGGCGGGTATAGGAATGATAATTCACCCCCGGGGTGTAAGGCACCGACAGTTCCATGGTATTGCCATGGCGCTTGCTGGCCCAGCCTGCCATATAGTGGAACATATCCGCGGCCAGCGGCACGTCGGCGGCGCTGGCCACGCTGACGGGTTTGCCATTGTCCAGTGACTCGATAATGGCCAGTTCCTGCAGATGTTCCAGGATCAGATCACCGATGCGCCAGATGATGCGGCCGCGCTCCGAAGCCGTCATGCGCGACCAGGGACTATTGGCGAAGGCCCGGCGGGCGGCCTTGACCGCGAGATCGATATCTTCGCTACCGGCCTCGGGCACACTGGTAATGGTCTCGCCCGAGGCCGGGTCCTGTACCTCGAAACGTCTGCCGGAGGCGGCTTCGACCCATTGGCCGTCTATCAGCATCAGTTGTGACTTGTTCAGGAATACCCTGGCCGGACCGACCAGTTCCAGGTTCTCTGCGGGTACGCTCATCATCGATCTCCTCGCTACTGTGGTTTGAATTCGGTGGCCCATGGGGTCCACCATTCTGGCAATCTCGCTGATTGCGACTTGCGACAGGAGTCATGGAGCAGCATGCATGCCAGCACCTTTTCCGGGCCGGGTGAAAACAGTGGGGAAAGATCTTATCCGTTTGAAATAAAACGGTTTAATTTGATAGGGAAGGAATGGCCAGAGGGACGTTCAGGTGACCGCGGCATGTTGCTTTCGGTTTCATTTTGCAACGCCTGTTGCAAAATGAAACCGTGTGGCGCGGGCCCCGGTTCAGCTTCCGCGGCGGTGTTTCAGGCGACGGTAGACCGTGGTACGTGAAATGCCCAGGGCCGTGGCGGTGCGTCCGATATGTCCCCGCTGTTCCGCCAGGGTCTGCTCGATGATGGCATCGCTGATACTGCGGAGATCCTCCTTGGGTGGCGATGTCGTGAGCCCGGAGCGGCGTGCCTTGACGAGGGTATCCGGCAGCATGTCGAGGGTGACCTCCGGCCCCCCGCAGGTGATCGCCAGGCGGGTACACAGGTTGCGCAGTTCCCTGATATTGCCCGGCCAGGCATGGCGGCACAGGACCTCGCGGGCCTGGGTACTGAAATCCCGCGGCGCATCCGCCCGACCATTGCCGGCCTCTCGCAGCAGTTTCCGCGCCAGTTCGATGATATCCTCGCCACGCTCACGCAATGGTGGCAGACAGACTTCCAGGATATTCAGCCGGTGATACAGGTCGAGACGGAATGTGCCCTGGTCGATGCGCACCTGCAGGTCCGAACCACTGGCGGTGACAAGGCGGAAATCGATGGCCTTGCTTGTGCTGCTGCCAAGGCGGCTCACCTGCCGGTCCTCCAGCACCCGCAGGAACTTGGTTTGTAGTGGCAGCGGCAATGAATCGATCTCATCCAGGAACAGGGTACCGCCATCGGCCGACTCGATACGGCCCTGCCGGCCCTGACGGCTGGCGCCGGTAAAGGCGCCGGCGACATGACCGAACAGTTCCGCCTCGGCCAGATCCGCGGGCAGGGCCGCGCAGTTTAGGCAGATGAAGGGGCCCTCGCCACGCAGGCCCTCGGCATGGATGGCATGGGCCACGAGTTCCTTGCCGGTGCCGGTCTCGCCAGTGATCAGTACCGGATGCGCCCCGGGATCACGGGCGGCGGCCCGGGCCATGGCCAGCGCATCGAGCAGGGCCGGCGAACGGCCCAGGATATCGGCAAAGCGGTAGTGCGCCGGGGACCGTGCCAGGGCCCGTCGGGGCTGCCGCGACAGACCGCCGATGCCGCTGATGTTGAGTATGCCGCCGATGACCCCGTTTCCCCCATGCACGGGTTCCACCCGGCAATGCAGTACGGCGGCCTGAAGCGCCGATTCGTCCCCGTCAAGACGCACTTCCCCTTTGCCTCCCGCATCCCACAGGTCCTCCAGGGCCTGCCACAAGGATGGATTCAATTGCTGCAGGTGCCTGCGTATTGCCGACTTTTCCGACCAGTGCAACAGATCGGCTGCCTGCCCGTTGTGGTCCAGCACCCGGCCGCCTGCCGAGAGCAGGACCAGGCCATCCCCGGGCCAGCGTTCGCGGGCGTCGCGAAAGGCCGCATTGAGCCGCTCACCACGCTTGAGGTGCATGAGTTCAAGGCACTGTTCCACACCCCGGGCGATGGCGGTGGTCAGCGCCAGTACCTCGATCTGTGTGCCGTGTACCGGACCGGTGATATCCACCACGCCCAGGATCTCGCCCCTGTCGGGATCGCGCACCGGCGCGCCGTAACAGACCCAGGGTTGCCAGCCGATACAATAGTGCTCCGTACCCAGTATCAGTTCCGGGTGCCCTAGTTGCAGGGGGGTGCCTATCCCGTTGGGACCGACCACGGACTCATTCCAGTTGGCCCCGGGCATGAAATTGATCTTCTCCAGGCCCCTGAGGACCCGCTGCTGGCCCACGGCATAGAGGATATGACCCTGTGCGTCACCGAGTACGATGGCCAGTCCGGTCTCGTCCAGCATGGCGGCATAGCTGTCCAGGGTCTGGCGCCCGGCGAGGCCGAACGCCCCGGTGCGGATCAGGTATTCGACCCGTTCAGGGCTGAGGTGCCCAGGGGCCCGCTGTTCGGTATGCTTGATCCCCGCCGACAGACAGCGCTGCCAGCTTTCGGCGATCACGGAACGGGGGCGTTGCCGTGAGAAGCGGCCGCTGCTGACGAAGACCTCCCAGGCATCGGTCGTGCGGCTGAGCAATTGCCCCGTATCGGTGGACAACAGCCTGCTGTAACTGCCCGGGAGCCGTGGCATCGGTCAGCACGGCCAGGCGGGAGACCCGCCTGTGAAACGGTCAGTCGTTGTCGGCATCGATCGCATCACTGGCCTCCAGCCACATGACATTGATGACACCGAAGGCGCAGGCCAGCAACACGCCGAGGATCCAGGTGAAGTACCACATCAATCGTCTCCTAATAGAGGGTATGCTGCTGTTCGCGGATGACCTGCTCGGTCACCTTGCCACGCATGACACGATAGACCCAACCGGTATACAGCACAATCAGCGGCAGGAATAGCACCGTGGCATAGAACATCAGGTTCAGGGTGTAGTGGCTGGAGACGGCGTCCCACAGGGTCAGGCTGCTGTTGGGATCCGTGCTCGACGGCATCACGAACGGGAACATAGAGATGCCGGCGGTCAGAATCACCCCGGTCACGGACAGGGCGCTGAAGACGAAGCCGGTTCCCGGGCGATCCAGGCGCGTCAGCAGCATCGCCAGCAGGGCGCCCAGGATACCCGCGCCAGGCGCCAACCAGGCCCAGGGCCAGGCGGTATAGTTGTCCAGCCAGGCACCGGTACCACGGCTGACCTCCTTGGCCAGGGGGCCGAAGGCGCTGCCGGCGGCGGGCATGGACTCGATATGGTAGCCCTGGATGCCGAAGGCCACCCAGACCCCCGCGAGCGCGAAACTGCCGATGAATACCAGGCCGGCCAGGCTGACCATCCGGCGACTGCGTTCATAGATGATCCCTTCCGTGCGCAGTTGCAGGTAACAGGCGCCGTGCATCACCAGCATGGCCAGGCTGACGATCCCGGCCAGCAGCGCGAAGGGGTTCAGCAGGCCGAAGAAGCCGCCCTCGTACCAGGAGCGCATGTCCGCGTCGAAATGAAAGGGCACGCCCTGCAGCAGGTTGCCGAAGGCCACGCCGAACACCAGCGCCGGGACCATGCCGCCGGCGAACATGCCCCAGTCCCAGAAGTTGCGCCAGCGTTCATCCGCGAGCTTGTTGCGGTACTCGAAGCCGACCGGGCGGAAGAACAGCGCGAACAGCACCAGCAGCAGGGCCACGTAGAAGCCCGAGAAGGCGGTCGCATAGACCAGCGGCCAGGCCGCGAACAACGCCCCGCCGCCGGTCACGAACCAGACCTGGTTGCCTTCCCAGGTCGGCCCGATGGCGTTGATGATCACCCGCCGCTCATCGTCCGATTTCCCCAGGAACGGCAACAGGGTGCCGATCCCGAGATCGAAACCATCGGTCAGGGCGAAACCGATCAGCAGCACGCCCACGAACAGCCACCAGATGAGTTTCAGGGTTTCATAATCCAGCAACATGGCCCGTCCTCCGTGCAGTCGATCGGCCCTGGCGGCGGCTCACGAGGCCACCCCGGCGCCACCCTCATGGGCGTAACGCCCGGTGTGCAGGGCGCTGGGGCCCAGGCGGGCGTACTTGAACATCAGGAACAGCTCCACCACCAGCAACAGGGTATAGAAGAACACGAAGCCGCCGATACTGAAATACAGTTCCCCGGCGGTGCGGCTGGAGGTGCTGAGATGGGTCGGCAGGATCCCGCCGATGGTCCAGGGCTGGCGGCCGTATTCCGCCACGATCCAGCCGAATTCGCAGGCCAGCCAGGGCAGCGGGATCCCCAGCAGCGCCAGCCTGAGCAGCCAGCGGTGCTGGAACTGCCGCCTGGCGCAATAGTAGAAGGCCGCGACGAAGATGAACAGCATCAGGAAACCACAGGCGACCATGGCCCGGAAGGACCAGAACATCACCCCGACATTGGGGATGGTGTCACGCGTGGCCCGGGCGATCTGTTCATCCGTGGCATCCACTACCCTGTCGGTGTATTTCTTCAGCAACAGGCCATAACCCAGGTTGGGCTGGTGGGACTTGAAGGCCTCCAGGGTCGGTGCGCTGCGATCGCCGGCGCGGATCTGCTGCAGCAGCTGATAGGCGACCATGCCATCGCGGATGCGCAGTTCATGCTCGTCCATCAGATCCTTGATGCCGGTGACCGGCTCATCCGTGGAACGGGTGGCGATCAGGCCCATTACATAGGGGATCCTGATGGCCATGTCGGTCTCCATGGTCTCCATGTCGGGGAAGCCGAAGGCGGTGAATGCGGCCGGGGCTGGCTCGGTCTCCCACTCAGCCTCCATGGTCGCGAGCTTGACCTTCTGGACCTCGCCCACGGTATAGCCGCTCTCGTCACCGAGGACGATCACCGAGCAGGCCGCCGCCAGCCCGAAACCCGCGGCAACGGCGAAAGAACGGCGGGCGAAGGCCAGGTCCCGTCCCTTGAGCAGATACCAGGAACTGATCCCGAGCACGAACATGGCCGCGGTGGCATAGCCGGCCGAGACCGTGTGCACGAACTTGACCTGGGCCACCGGGTTGAAGAACAGATCGGCGATGCTCACCAGCTCCATGCGCATGCTGTCGAAATTGAACTCGGCCCCGACCGGGTTCTGCATCCAGCCGTTGGCGATCAGGATCCACAGCGCCGAGAGGTTGGAACCCAGGGCCACCAGGAAGGTCACCAGCAGATGCTGCACCCGGCTGAGCCGGTCCCAGCCGAAGAAGAACAGGCCGACGAAGGTGGATTCCAGGAAGAAGGCCATCAGGCCCTCGATCGCCAGCGGTGTGCCGAAGACATCGCCGACATAATGCGAGTAATAGGCCCAGTTGGTGCCGAACTGGAATTCCATGGTCAGGCCGGTGGTCACGCCCATGGCGAAATTGATGCCGAACAGCTTGCCCCAGAAGCGCACCATGTCCTTGT
>CAZDOC010000070.1:4640-6853 GCA_964506945.1 uncultured Gammaproteobacteria bacterium | reverse complement strand
CGGGAGATGGGCTGTGACAAGGCCCAGGGCTATGTCATCAGCAGGCCGTTGCCGGAGGCCGAACTGCTGAGCTGGCTGGAAGGGCGTCGAGCCGGTGACCGCTCACCGGGATCCGCGGGCGGCTAGTTCTTCAGCCCGGTGCCGCGCCGCATCAGCCACAGGCAGAGCAGGGTCAGGACGATGATGAAGGCCCCCGTGACCAGGAAGGCCCGGCCTATGGGGATGTCGGAGACGCCGAGGATGCCGTAGCGGAAGGCGTTGACCATGTACAGGATGGGGTTGAACAGCGACACGCGCTGCCAGAATTCCGGCAGCAGGTCGATGGAATAGAAGACCCCGCCCAGATAGGTCAGCGGCGTCAGCACGAAGGTCGGGACGATGGAGATATCATCGAACTTGCGCGCGAAGATGCCGTTGATGAAGCCCCCAAGGGAGAACAGTATCGAGGTCAGCAGCACCACGCTGGCGGTGATGGTCAGGTCGTGGATGTGCAGGCGGGTGAAGAACAGGGCCACGGTGGTGACCACCGCGCCGACGATCAGCCCGCGGGCCACGCCGCCGGTGATATAGCCGGCCAGGATCAGGCTGTTGGGGATGGGCGCGACCAGCATCTCCTCGATGTGTTTCTGGAACTTCGAGCCGAAGAAGGACGACACCACGTTGGCGTAGGAATTGGTGATCACCGACATCATGATGATGCCGGGGGCGATATAGGCCATGTAGGGGATGCCGTCCATGTGGCCGATGCGCGGGCCGATCAGGTTGCCGAAGATGATGAAATAAAGGCTCATGGTGATCGCCGGCGGCAGGATGGTCTGCAACCAGATGCGCAGGAAGCGCGAGACCTCCTTGATGACGATGGTCTGGTAGGCGATCCAGTAGCGGGGCATGTCCATCTCAGGCGGCCTCGCCGGGGTCGTGCCGTTCCAGCAGGTCGATGAACAGCTCTTCCAGGCGGTTGCTCTTGTTGCGCATGCTCTTGACCTGTATGCCCTGCTCACTGAGGCGGGTGAAGACCTCGTTGAGGTACTGGCCCTTGCGGATATCGACCTCCAGGCAGGTGGCGTCGATGAGGCGGGCCGCGAAGGGAGACAGTGGCGGCGGGGTCTCGATGGGCCGTTCCAGGTCCAGCACGAAGGTCTCCATGTGCAGGCGATCCAGCAGTTCCTTCATGGAACGGTTCTCGATGATCTCACCGGCATCGATGATGGCGATGTTGCGGCACAGGGACTCGGCCTCTTCCAGATAGTGGGTGGTGAGGATGATGGTGACGCCACGGGCGTTGATATCGCGCAGGAAGGTCCACATCGAGCGGCGCAGTTCGATATCGACCCCGGCGGTGGGCTCGTCCAGGATCAGCAGGCGGGGTTCGTGTACCAGCGCCCGGGCGATCATCAGGCGGCGTTTCATGCCCCCGGACAGATTCCGCGACGGCGCCTTGCGTCGCTCCCAAAGGCCCAGCTGACGCAGGTAGCGTTCCGCCCGTTCACGGGCCAGTTTGCGCCCGATACCGTAATACCCGGCCTGGTTCAGGACGATCTCCAGCGGGCATTCGAACTGCGAGAAATTGATCTCCTGGGGCACCAGGCCGATACAGGACTTGGCCGCCTCCAGCTCGCTGTCCAGGTCATGGCCGAAGACCTCGACCCTGCCGGCGGTCTTGGTGACCAGCGAGGTGACGATGCCGATGGTGGTGGACTTGCCGGCCCCATTGGGTCCCAGCAGGGCGAAGAAATCACCCTCCGAGACGGACAGATCAATCCCCTTGAGGGCCTCGAAGCCATTCTTGTAGGTCTTTCCGAGCGCGGAGATCGATAATGCCTGCATCGTGGGGTCCCATCAGGAGCAGGCGCGATTGTACTATGGATCGGGGCCGGCATTCATGCCGGGTTGTTGCGTCCCGCGTTCATTGCCCCGCGCATTCAGTAAGGATGATGCTCGCGGAGGCGCAGCGCTCGCAGAGGAAGCATGGATTTGAATCTTGTCACTCTGCGTGCCCTGCGCCTTCGCGAGAGAATATGGGTCTTTCCGGGATTCAAGTGTTCTGACCCTTTGAACGCGCCCTCGCACAGCAAGCAGGAGATTCAGTCTTGTGCCACTGCTTGATTGAATCGGGGCTCCGTATCCGAAGGTGGGGAGCCTTACGTCCTGTGCGTCACCGCGCATTCAGTAAGGATGATGCTCGCGGAGGCGCAGCGCTCGCAGAGGAAGCA
>CAZDOC010000070.1:0-4540 GCA_964506945.1 uncultured Gammaproteobacteria bacterium | reverse complement strand
CCGCGCATTCAGTAAGGATGATGCTCGCGGAGGCGCAGCGCTCGCAGAGGAAGCATGGATTTGAATCTTGTCACTCTGCGTGCCCTGCGCCTTCGCGAGAGAATATGGGTCTTTCCGGGATTCAAGTGTTCTGACCCTCTGGACACTGCGCTGTGATTATGCCGGTTCAGGAAACCTTGCTGCGTGATCCTGGCTGGGGTTGCCGTTTGGGCTGGGATATTACCCCCGGCAGGGTCCCGGGGTGGATGCAGGAGCGCGGGATCCGGCCCAGCAACACCACATTGATGGCGCGGACACAGGCATTGCCCCGGGGCGTGCGGGCGCTGAACAGGACTTCCCGGGTAAAATGCCTGCCGCTGGAGAACGTCCCGCAGGGGACCTCGCGGCCCCTGGGGGCCAGGCACAGGAGCTCGGCTTCCCCCTTGAGCAGGATATGGACATGGTCGGTGTGGCAGTTGCGGTCGAGGATCACCTGGCCGGGCTCGTAATAGCGGATATCCAGGCGATGGCTCAGTTTGAGCAGGGCCTCTTCGTCCAGGCCTTGCAACAGGCGCGAGTTCTTCAGCTGCAGCAGGGTGTCGTCCTCCGCGAAGGGCTGCGCCGATGGCCGCGTGGCGGCAGACCCGCTACGGCTGATGCTCTGCTGCTGGATTTCGAATACCCGCACCGGGGTGATGGCGCGGATGCCGGCGTTACGGGTGCCGCCGCTGTCACTCATCAGGGCCTGTTCACCGAAGAAATCACCGGCGCTGAGATGGCCGATGCCGATCTCACGGCCATTGATCGCGCGGATGCGGATCTCGACGGTACCGTCGAGGATGATGAACATGCTATGGGCGATCGCGCCCTGATCGAGGATACGGGCGCCGGGCTCGAAACGGAGGATACGGTTGGCGGCGGCGCGCAGGATGTGCTGCAGTGTCTGGGGATCGCGGTCGCGGAACAAGGGTACCTGGCGCAGCAGGTCTATATCCAGCTTGCGGTTGTCGATCGTGGCCATGTCATGCCTGCCCCTGATGGTCCGTGCATTCCGTTGCGCCCGGTCGTGGCGGACACGGCCGGCTTGTCCCTGGATGAACCCCCGGGAGTATTAAAGCGCGGATCAGGACGAGAAACTGAGATCCGCGTCACGCCATGGTGAAAAAGGCGGCGCCCCGCCGTCTGCCCCATGGACGGCGGGCGTGGTCACCACAATGCCCGCAACAGGCGCTGCCACCAGCGGGGCCCGGGGCGCGGGGCCGGGTCAGCGACCTGGGCGGGAAACAGGTCGCTGACCTTGTCCACGGCGCGGGTCTCCGCCTCCCGGCCGATGGCCGCAATGGAGAGTTCGAAATCCCTGTGGGCATCCTGCATGACGCGTGTCAGCACCAGCTTGTTGTCCTGCTGGCAGGCATCGAACAATTGCGCGATCTCCTGGCGGATATGGTAGGTGACGACATGCGGACTGATCCCGCCGCGGCGTTTCCTGAACAGGCTGTAGACCTGCTCCTTGCCGTAATAGGAGTAGAAGGAGATGACCTCGATGAGCAGGTTGCGGGCGGCAAGCAGCAGCATGCCATCGATGTTGTCGGCCAGATAGGGGTTGCCCACCCCCCTGAAGACGGTATTGATGCAGTGGATCAACTCGTGGGTGTCGATGAACATCACCTCCCGGTCGATCAGGAAGATGCCGCTCACGGATTTCTGTACCTGGCGGATCTTGGCATGATATTCATGCAGTCGTTGCACCGCCCGTTCGATCTCGCGGATCAGATGGGCGCCGATGATCGAGGTCAGGCGATTGACCCGGTCGCGCGCCTTGCGCAGCAGATCGTGGAGTTCCCGCAATTCCTCCGCGCTGAATTCCAGGGTGCTGTTGTCGAGCAGGTACCGGTGCGCATGCCCAAGCGCCAGTTGCAGGTGCTCATGGTACTCTTCCAGGCGGCGCAGCTCCCCCTCGCTGAGGCGTTGCAGGCACAGTTTGCCCTCGCAGGCGGTGGAATACCGGAGCATGGCGGCATGCCGGTCGATGACGTCGTTGAGGATGTCATAACCGCCCAGGGCCTCGGCGAAAAAGAAACGGCTGCGCAAGTCCCGGTGACGGGGTATGAAGCGGTCGCCCGGCGGGGTCGTGCTATGATGCTCACGCGGTATCTCCGCCAGCAGACGCAGGGTCTGGTCGAACAGTTCCAGGGTCCGGTCCCTGGGGGCCTGGACCCGGATCCGCTCGCCGCGTCCGACCTCCGCCAGCGCGGCCAGGTCCAGGGTGATGGTCCAGCCCGGCTGCTCGGTGGCAGTGGTGGCAGTATCGGCTTCGGCGACGCGGATGGAGGCGGCGGAGGACATGGTTTCTCGTTTATGCTTGTGCGCACCGATAATCTACGGCCGGGCGGCGAATTGCTGGAGCGCCGGAGATTGAAAATGTGAACTGCTCGACATGAATTGCCCGACCGACACCCCCACCACCCCGGCCTTCGTCTATGACAGGGGCATGATCGAAGATCAGGCGGACATCCTGCAGGGCTGGCGCGGCCGCGCCGGCTGCGGGCTGCTGTATTCGATCAAGGCCCTGCCTCTGGCGCCGGTATTGCGATGCTTGCGGCCAAGGGTCGATGGCTTTGCCGTCAGCTCGCTGTTCGAGGCCCGCCTGGCCCGTGAGCTGGCGGGTTCGGACGGAGCGGTGCAGATCACCTCGCCGGGCCTGATCCCGGCGGATATGGCGGAACTGGGACGCTTGTGCGATGCCGTCAGCTTCAATTCCCTGGGTCAGTTGCAACGCCTGGCCCCGTTGTTGCCTGCGGACACCAGCATCGGTCTGCGTATCAACCCGGGGCTGTCCTTCCTCGCCGATCCCCGCTATGACCCCTGCCGCAGATATTCCAAGCTGGGGGCCCCTGTCGAGGCCGTGGCGGAGGCTTGGCGCCGACGCGAACTGCCCCCGGGCCTGTCCGGGCTGCATTGTCATACCCTGTTCGAAACCCGCGATTTCGCCCCCTTGAGGCAGACCTGGGCGCTCATCGAGGCGCGGCTCGGCGGCCTGCTGAGACAGCTGCGCTGGGTCAACCTGGGTGGCGGCCAGTTGTACGATTCCACTACCGATCTGGGCGAGCTGTACCGCCTGGGCGCACACCTGCATGACGAATACGGGCTGCGGGTCTGGATCGAGCCCGGCAAGGCCCTGGTGGGGGAGGCCGGGACCCTGGTGGCCAGTATCATCGATGTATTCGACTCCGATGGCCGCAGCATCGCCATCCTGGATACCTCGGTCAATCATCATCCCGAGGCGTTTGAATATCAGCGCAGGCCGCGCCTGCTGGGCGAGGACCCCGCGGCGGGCTGCCGGGTCATGCTCGCCGGCGGCACCTGTCTCAGCGGGGATGTGTTCGGGGAATACCGTTTTCCCCGGCCGCCCCGGATTGGGCAACGCGTGGCCTTTGGCGGGCTGGGCGCCTACAGCCTGATCAAGGCCCACCGGTTCAATGGCCACAACCTGCCCGATGTCTATCTCCGGGATGGGCATGGCGGCTTGCGGCTGTGCAAGCGTTTCGATTACCAGGATTACCACCGGCACTGGGGCCAGGGCGAGGTCCAGGCCGGGCTTCGCGCCGCGACCGCATGGAAACGCCAGGGATGAGCGGGGCCACCGAGATCTGCATCGAGGACCTGTACAAGGCCTTCGGCGAGCATGAGGTCCTGCGTGGCATCACCCTGGATATCCATCGCGCCGACGTGATCGCCATCGTCGGCGGCTCGGGTTGCGGCAAGACCGTGTTGCTGAACCACATCCTGGGTCTGCTGCGGCCCGATCGGGGCCGGGTGCTGGTTGTCGATCACGATCGTGAGGATGAAGCGCTCTGCGATATCTCCCGGCTGGACGCCGAGGAGGTGGATCGCATTCATCGCCACTGGGGCATGGTGTTCCAGCGCAATGCCCTGTTTTCGGGCAGTGTCTATGACAATATCGCCCTGGGTCTGAAGGAGGTCCGCGGTCTGGACGACGCGGAGGTGCTGCCGCTGGCGCGTACCGCGCTGGAGGATGTCGGCCTGCCCAGCGATGCCGAATTCCTGGCCCTGGACCACGATCAGCTGTCGGGGGGCATGGCCAAGCGTCTCGCCGTCGCCCGCGCCATCGCCATGCAGCCCCGGGTGATCTTCTACGATGAGCCCACCACCGGGCTGGACCCGGTCAGCTCGGCGCAGATCCATGAGTTGATCTACCAGACACATCATGCCCGTCGGCCGGGATGCGAGCCGGTCACCAGCATCATCATCACCCACGACAAGGACCTGCTCGGCCGCCTGCGCCCCAGGACCGTGATGCTGCATGAAGGCAGGGTCTTTTTCGATGGCGCTTTCGCCGACTTCGAGCACTCGGACTCGGTCATCATCCGCCCCTACTTCGAGCAGATGCCCAGCCTCCACGGTCGTGGCCCGGAGTGAATGACGCGGCCCGCGGTCCTCCCGCGTGGCCCTGACCAGGACGCCCGGTCCCCGTCACGGGGCGGGGCGGACTTCCGGCATGGGAAGCGGCGCGGCGGGCGCCACCACCGGGCCGGAAGGA
>CAZDOC010000069.1:0-7257 GCA_964506945.1 uncultured Gammaproteobacteria bacterium | reverse complement strand
CTCGGGAGGTCATCATGGCTACACTATCCACCCTGCCCTGCTATCAGAAGTACCAGAACCTGCCGGATCTCTACCGCCTGTGGCTGTTACGGATGCTGGTCCCTCTCGGCGCACACCGCTGCTGGATAACTGAAGGTGGCATCAATGATGACAATATCGCCCTTGCGCTGGGCCTTGAACACTGGCTGGACGATTCCTTTCAGGACTTTGACCAGAAGGCCAGGCTCAAGGAATTACGCCAGTTGCATACGGAATTTGAGACCGCGTCCATCAGCCGGGAGGTCCCGGAGATCCTGGCGGAGAATGTGGCGCATCTCGCCCGTATCCTGAATCTGGAACCCGCGGAATGCCGGGTACTGGAGTTCGCGATCGTACTGCATGACTGTACCATCCTGGGCGAGGTGGACTTTCCGAACAGGAGTACCAGCTCCGCCTATCTGATCATCAAGATCGCCACGATTCTCGATCTTCCAGAGCATGTGGTCAGGGAGGTAATGCACTTCAACGGCCGCCTGGCTCGCACCGGACTGCTGAAGGTCGATCTCCGTTTTTGTGGAAATAATCTCCAGAGTGCCATGGATCTGCTCAATAACCGTTTCCCCTATCGCATGACCTGCGCCGAGGCGGATCCCGCGCAACTGTTTGCCGAGTCTTTCGGCCAATTACCGGCCCCTGTCCTTGGCTGCGAGGATTTCAGGCATATCGAGACCCTCAGGGAGGTGTTGATTGGCCACTTCCGTCTCGCCCTGGAGAAAAGATCCCCCGGGGTCAATGCCTTCATCTACGGCCCGCCGGGAACCGGCAAGAGCCAGCTGGCGCGGGTCGTCGCCACGGCCCTGAACACCCAGCTCTATGAGGTGTCCAGCCAGGATGAGGATGGCAAACCACATTACCCCGTCGATCGCCTGTGCGCCTGCAATATCGCCCAGATCGTGCTCTCCAATGGACCCAATCTGCTCGTTTTCGATGAGGCCGAGGACGTGCTGGTCATATCGGAACTGGGTAACGAAGGAAGACTCGGGCCGCGCCTGAACAAGGCCTGGATAAACCAGTTGCTGGAGAACAATGCCGTTCCCTGCATCTGGATATCGAACATCCACTACGGGATCGATCCCGCCTTCCTGCGCCGCTTCGATGTCGTGATCCACCTCGACGTGCCGCCGGAGCGGCGGCGTCATGAGATCATCGAAACCGAATGCGGACAACTGCTGACCGAGGAGATGACGCGGCGGCTGACCGCGACCGCGGATCTGGCGCCGGCCGTTGTGACCCGCGCGACGGACGTGGTCCGGGGGCTGGCCACGGATATGTCGGAGGACGAGACCTCCACGGCAATCGGCCTGTTGATCGAGAACACGCACCAGGCCCAGGGCCGCCCCCCCATCAGCCCACTGATCGCCCAGGAATTGCCGGCATTCTACACCCCCGGGTACATCAACTGCCCTACCGATCTGCTGGCCATGGCCGAGGCGCTGAAGGCGAACCCGGTGGCCCGCATGTGTCTCTACGGTCCACCCGGTACGGGCAAGACGGCCTACGGTCAGTGGCTGGCAAAGCACCTGGACCGGCCGATCCTCATCAAGCGGGGCTCCGATCTGCTTTCCCCTTTTGTCGGCATGACGGAGAAACTGATCGCGGAGACCTTCCAGCGCGCGGCCCGCGAGGGGGTGGTGCTGATCATCGATGAGGTCGACAGCTTCCTGCAGGACCGGCGTCACGTCCAGCATAACTGGGAGGTCTCACAGGTCAACGAAATGCTCACCCAGATGGAGAGTTACAAGGGTGTCATGATCGCCACCACCAATCTCATGGACGGCCTGGACCAGGCCGCGCTGCGGCGCTTCGACCTGAAGTTGCGTTTCGACTACCTGCAAGCGGAGCAGGCCTGGTCCCTGTTCCGTCATCATGCGGAGCAACTGGGACTGACGGAGCCGGACCCGCAAATACAACGCTCAGTGTGCAAGCTGGAAGTGCTGACCCCGGGGGACTTCAGCGCGGTCTCCCGCAAGGCGCAGTTCCTGGCCCCGGTGAACCCCGGCGATCTCCTGGACATGCTGGTGGCTGAATGCGAGATGAAGGAGGACGGCCGCCGGCGACCGATAGGTTTTGCCTGAGAGGGTGACCGGGTCCATAATCAGAGTTCTGGATTTGACAGTGTGGCACCGCGCAAGCCACCTGATCAGGATGAGCATGGACGACCCGGGCATGGATCTGAGCTACGCAACATTGAAGGCACGCCAGCGGGCGGAACGGGATGGTTACAGCCAGTCCGTTGCCCTGCGTACCCACCGCGCCCTGAGCTGGCTGAACCGGGCGGAGCAGGAACCCGATGATCAGGATGCCCGCTTCATCTTCCTCTGGATCGCCTTCAATGCCGCCTATGCCTACGATGTCAGCATAAACCACCGGTTTTCTGAAAAACGGCTGCATGTCGGCTTTCTCAACAGACTCATCGCCAGTGACCGGGACAAACTGCTCTACCACACCGTCTGGGAGCAGTTCCCCAATTCCATCCGCCTGTTGCTGGACAACAAGTACATCTACCAGCCGTTCTGGGATTTCCATGGTGGCAAGGACCCTGACAACGACTGGGAAGTGCGGTTCAGACATGATACCCAGGCGGTACAAAGGGCGCTCGGCCGGATGGATACCAGGAAGATCCTCGCGGTGCTGTTCGAACGTCTATATGTACTCAGGAACCAGCTGGTTCATGGCGGCTGCACCTGGAACAGCCGGGTCAACCGGGTCCAGATCCGGGACGGGGCCAGCATCATGGGCCGGCTGGTGCCCATCATAATCCACCTGATGATGAGTGACAGCAAGGCCTTATGGGGGGATCCCTGCTACCCGGTGGTGGATGCATGATGCGGGGCCGGATCTCCAGCTCCAGATCCGTGGCGGGAAGCGGACCGCCGGCACCCCGGTCTGTCTGAGACCGGGATGATCCCTCCTTGCCGGTTCAAACAGTCCCGGATGATCCAGGATCACCCGGGACCACCATATCAAGCACCGGTTACGACGTATGCTGTCGCACTAGCCACATACAATACGATATCCCGAACTCCTGATGCCGAACATGCACATCTTTTTTGACCTGGACCTGGACGGTGGTCACTGGCCCGATCTGCTGACCGCCAGGGAAGCCGTGATGGGCCGTGCGATCCTGGGCCCCCAGGGCCTGCTTGCCCTGCTGCAGACCATGCTGGGCCTGGGCCATCGGGAGGTCCCGCAGGCGGTACGCATCTCCCAGCAACTGGAGCGGATGCGGGCCCTGGACGATGGCAGGCTCTGGTACAGCGCCTCATTCCAGACCGATCCCTGGGCCAGCGCCCGGACCCTGCTCTCATGGCGAGATGAACTGGTCCTCCATGGATGGCGACCGGAACTGGATCAGGGGGGACTGGAGCGCCTGGAGACCCTGGCACGGCTTGAGTCCCTGGAACACCCACTGGCCAGGGGCACGGCTGACCATTTGCGCCTGCTGATCGCGCGCCTGGGGGAGGTCGATACCCTGGATCTCGATACCCTCCAGCTCGGCACGCCCCGTGACCTGCTGCCGGCGCCCTGGCGGGAGTTGCTGAACAGGCTGGAAACGCTCGGCACGCGGATCCTGGCACCCGTCATGGAAAAGGCCCCCACGCTCCCCGCCGTCACCCTGCTGGAGTCCGATGACGAATGGTCCTGCGCCTGCACGGTTGCCGCCTGGCTCGCGACGAGTACGGATCTGCTCGAAGAGCGGCCGGCCAGCACGGCCGGGGATAACCATGAGGTTGTCCTGCTCTGCCAGGGCGAGACGACCGCCCTGGATCATCGCCTCCACCGTCTCGGGCTACCAGCCCCGGGGCAGACGACAGCATCGTCCCAGCGTGACCTGTTGCAACTCCTGCCCCTGGCCATCGACAATCTGTGGAAACCGGTCAGGCCCGGGAAACTGCTGGAACTGCTGTCACTTCCCTGTTCACCCGTACCGCGATTCGCCGCGCGGGAACTGATCCGTGCCCTCAGCGATGAACCGGGCCTCGGCGGCGAACGCTGGCGGGAGGCCCTGGCGCGTATTGCCGGCAAACATGCCGACTATCTGGAGCGCAAGGGCCAGGGACGCCGCCAGGCGGAAGACCAGGGGCGCAGGCTGGCGGATGATCTCGACAACTGGCTGCACACTTCCCGCCAGGGCGCGGATTCGGACAATACCGTTCAGGCCGTCCTGGGGATCATCGCCCGGGTCAGGAAGGCGCTGGGCCGCTACCGTACCAAAACCCCTCTGGCTGCTATTGCGCTGGGACATTGCCGCGTGCTGGCGGATGTTATCGGCTCACTGGCGAGTCTGGATCGTCCCCTCCTGTCCCGGATCCTCGATGAGATCCTGGCCCGGGGGAGCGTAGGCCCTGCCTTCCGCGAGGCGGCGCCATGGGGCGTGATCCGGGCGCCAGGCCAACTCCTGGACCGGACCGGCACCCTGATCTGGTGGCCCTTTGTCGATCCCGGCAACCAGCGGGAATGGATCTGGTCCAATGATGAACTGGCACAGCTCGCGCAACATGACTGCCAGCCCGAATCGCCCGGGCATCAGCGCCGACGGGAGGCCTGGCAGCTAGACCGGCTGCTGGAACTCAGCCAGAACCTGCTCCTGGTACTCCCCCACCGGCTTGATGGGGAAGCGGTTCGCCACCATCCCCTGCTGGACCTGCTGAAAATGCGTCCCGGAGTGGAGATCGATACGGTAGATGCGTACAGTTTCCTGGGACAGAAAGGACCCGCCCTGGCAGGCCGCAGGCCCTGGCTTGCTGAAATCGAAGCAACCCATATCATCCCGGCCCGTGAGCCCGTGCGCCATATTGCTCCCGGTTCACTGGCCGATCCGGCCAGCCTCTCGCCTACCCGTCTCGCGACCTTGTTCGGCTGCCCCTTCCACTGGCTCGCCGAGCAGTACGGTATCGAGCCGGGAGGACTGCCGGAATTGCCCTCCGGCAATCTGCTGATCGGGACACTCGCCCACAAGGTCCTGGAAGAACTGTTCCGGCAACGGCCCCGCTGGGATCCGGACGAGGCCGCCAGTAGCGCCGATGAACTCTTTGACCGCTACGTCCCTGAACTCGCCTGTGAACTGCTGCTGCCTGAAAATGATCTTGCCCGCCGCCGGGCGCAGTGGCTGGTGAAAGCCTCCGCGGCCGATCTGGCGGTGCGCCTCAGTGCGCTCGACATCCATACGGTCTCACCGGAACAGTGGCTGGAGACCCGGCTCGACGATATCCCCCTCCGCGGGCGGGCCGATCTGATCGCCACCGGCAAGGACGGCCATGACCTCATCATCGACTTCAAGTTTTCCTGGCGTCTCGGCCACTACCAGGAAAGCATCGAACAGGGTACGGACATCCAGCTCATCGCCTATGCCCGCATGCTGGACCCGGTCAAGCTAACCCCGGTGGCCTACTACCTCATCCCCCGGCGTGAGCTGGTCACGATCTTCGGCGAGTTCGGGGTCCAGGTCTGCAAGTCTGAGAACGATCTGGACAGCGCCTGGACACGCCTGCACGACAGCTGGCGCCTTTCGCGGGAACGGCTGCGGGCCGGTCGTGTGACGGTCGCCGGACTGGACGACCCGACGCCCGCGGAAGACGATGCTCCCGGCAATCTGATCCGGCTGGATCCCCCCTGCGACTACTGCCCCCATATCAATCTGTGTGGACTCAGGGGAGCGACGCATCTTGAATAAGATATCCCTGTTCAGTGCTGGTGCCGGTACCGGCAAGACGCATCTGCTCGCCAGCAGGATAGTCGCGGCCATCGGTTCGGGTACCGCCCCGGAAAAGGTGATGGCCATTACCTTTACCAACCGCGCCGCGGACGAATTGATCTCACGAGTCCGTGAGCACCTGCTGCAATCGCCAGAACCCGCGGTCCGGCAGCAGGCGCTGCGGATCGCGGACGCCTACATCGGCACCATCGACAGTATCTGCGTACGCCTGTTACGGGAATTCGCCTTCGAGGCCGGAATTTCCCCGGCCATTTCGATCATCCCGGAGGAGGATGTCGAACGTATCTTCCGCCTGTCCTCACAGCAGGTAATAGGGAGCCGGCACGCCGATCTCGCCGAGATCACCCACCGGCTCAGTCATGATGGTGGTGGTGATAGATATCACCAGGATCCGGACTGGCAGGCGCAGGTGCGACAACTGGTTGATCAGGCCCGGCTCAACAGTATCGATGCGGCCAGCCTCTCGAAGTTTGCCGAAACCTCCTGGGAGACATTCCAGACCTATCTGGGTACGCCGCTAGCAGGGGAGCTCACCCGGGCGCTGGCCCGCATCCTGGACCGTACCATCGCGACCCTGGAGGCCAATGAACAGGACACCACCAAGACCACCCGCGATACGCTGGAACAACTGCGCAAGGATGCGGCCGGGCTTGCCAGGTCGAAAGAAGTTCCCTGGAACCTGTGGCGTCGGCTCACGCGAGTCAAGGTAGCGAAAAAGAGTGAGTCCCTGGTCGAGGAACTCCGGACGTGTGCCGCCAGCATGACCCGTCACCCCCTACTGCAGGCTGATATCAGGAAACTCATCGAAGTGGTTTTCGACTGTGCCGCCGAGGCAATGGCCGCCTACGAGGCCTACAAGCGCAGCTACGGACTGATGGACTTCGTCGATCTGGAAGACTGCCTGCTCGGGCTGCTCGAACAACCCGCGGCACGCGAACGCCTGGCGGAGCGTCTCGACCTGATCATGGTGGACGAGTTCCAGGACACCAGCCCCATCCAGCTGGCGCTGTTCACCCGCCTGTCCGGCCTGGCCGAACGCAACCTCTGGGTCGGTGATCAGAAACAGGCCGTCTATGGCTTCCGCGGCACCGATCCCGCCCTCATGGATGCGGTCGTCGCCTCTGTCGACCCGGGGAAGATCGAGATCCTGGATCAGTCATGGCGTTCGGTCCCCGAACTGGTCCGTTTCAGCAACACGCTGTTCACCGGGGTATTCAACGACTGGCTGCCGGCCGGACGGGTGCAACTGCAGGCCCAGCGGGAACCCATACCGGACAGTCCCACGGTCATCTCCCTGTGGCGACTGGCGGACAGAAGGAAAGACGATCGGGCCGCCACGCTCGCCAGCAACATCAAGGCATTGCTCGATGCAGGCCAGCATACCGTCTTCGACAAGCCCTCCGGACAGCTACGTCAGGCCCGGGCCGGGGATATCGCCATCCTCTGCCGCACCAATAGTGACTGTACCGCCATCGCCAGCGCGCTCGCTGACCTCGGGATCG
>CAZDOC010000068.1:0-7419 GCA_964506945.1 uncultured Gammaproteobacteria bacterium | reverse complement strand
TCATCCATGTGCGCGGAGCCATAGCTCGAGCATCATGAGATCCCAGACCATGTCTCCGAGCGGCTCGCCGTCGACTTCTGCGGGAGGCGCGAGCGCCCGGTCGAGAAACGCAGGTGCGAAATAACCGCGTTGTTTAAGGCTATCGAGGCAATCGCAAACGATCGCACGAAGAGCGGCATCCTCGCGCGGCCAAGCGTCGAAGGGCATGCCGAACCCGTGCTTCTTCTTGCCGATCACGGCGTCGGGCAGAAAGCCTTTCATCGCCCGCTTGTAGAAATCGCGAAGCCGGAAGCCTCGAATGAGCATATCCGCCGGCACCTTCGCTGAAAAGGCGACGAGGTCTTCGTCGAGAAAAGGGAAACGCACAACAACGCCTGCCATCTCGCACATGCGCCGCACCTTGCGCAGATCGTTATCGGCAAGCGTAATCTTCATGTCGAGGTGCATCATCTGTTTGAGCGCTTCCTTAGAACGGCTGCGCCTATGCACTTCGCGCAAACTCGCGACTGGCTGCGTGCGATCGATTTGGTCGAGAACGGCTGCCTCAAAGAGTTCCTCAAGAGCCAACTGCAGCACCGGGTTCATCGCGCCCAGCCGATCCGGTAAGGGGATATTGGCGCGATTTACGTAATTGCGCGCCTTCCGAAACAGGGTGAACTTTTGTAATGCCGGCGCGCCGAGAACAAGCGGTTCGATGAGGCCGGCCCGGAGAATTCGCGGCAAACGGCCGTATACGCCGTAGATAAGCTGATCCACGTAGCGCGCGTTCCCGGCGAAAATCTCGTCGCCGCCGTCGCCGCCAAGAATCCGGGAAACGCCTGCTTCGCGCGCCATGCGGGCGCAAAAATAGGCCGGCACAGCCGAAGAGTTCCCGAAAGGCTCGTCATAGGCCGCCGCTATATCTGCCAACACCTCGACCACATCGGCCGGCTTAAGGTCGTATGTGCGATGTTCGGTCGCGAAATGTCGCGCTACGAGTTCCGCATAGTCGGTCTCGTCAAAGCCTTGACTGTCGAAGCCGATGGTGAAGGTGCGCACCGGATCGGCGCCAGCGGCCCTAAGAAGCCCCGCCACCGTCGAGCTGTCGAGCCCACCGCTCAGAAAGGCCCCGAGCCCGTCCGGCCGCGCGCCGTCGACCGCTCGCGCCATCGCCTGACGAAGAAGAGCCATGAGCTCCTCGGCGAGCTCGGCAAACGGGCGGCGGCATTCGTCATAAGGGATCTCCCAATAGAACCGCCTCGATAGCCGGCCGTTTTCGCAAACAAGACATTGCGCCGGCAGAAGCTTCATTTGATCGGCGTAGATCGTGTGGGGCGAGGGCACCACCATGAAGCAGAGATAGGAAAAAATCTGCTGAGGGGAGATCGTTCCTGTAACGGCCTGATGCGCCTTGACCGCGTCGGTCGTCGTCCCAAACACGAGGCCGCCCGGAAGATCTTGCGCATAGCACAGGGTTCCGACCCCAAAGCGATCAATCGCGAGAAGCGTCCGTTTTTCGACCCGATCGACGATAACGAGCGAAAAAGTCCCCATCAGCCGGTTAAACAAGCCTTCGCCATAGCTGCGATAAGCCTCGATCAACGCTTCGGCATGACCAAGATCCCGAGCGCGGCGGACAAGCGATGCTTCGGTCCAACGCGGCGCGCCCTCGATCGCGGCCCAAAGCGGACCGTCGACAGCCAACCATACGGTGCCTTCGGCCCCTTCAATGTGAAGGGCGCCGTCTTCGCCGAGGTGGGCGGCGCTGCTTTCCGCAGACCGCAGACCGCAGCGCACCAGTCCTGCGGCCATTTCTGCAAGCTGCACGTCGGCGGGCCGTCCGCTCGCAAAGGAACCGACCCACCCGCAGATCCCGCTCACTGTTGCTCCGCCTTAGCCATCCTTCGTCAGACCAGAACCTCGGAGGCCTCGGGATGGCTGAGAAAAGCCGACGGGCTTGCCGTCCGTCCATAGGCTCCCGATTGAAGCACGACGACGAAATCGCCAATTCGCGCCTCAGGCAGCTGAACCTTTTCAGCGAGAACATCGAGCGGCGTGCAGAGGCAGCCGACGACGGTGGCCGTTTCCAGCACCGGCTCGTTCATCCGATTGCCAATGACCACCGGGTAGTTGCGACGGATGACCTGCCCGAAGTTTCCGGATGCGGCGAGGTGATGATTGAGCCCGCCGTCCGTTACCAAGAAGACTTGCCCGCGCGACTCCTTGCGATCGACGACACGGGCGACATAGACGCCGGCTTCGCCGACGATGTAACGCCCGAGCTCGATGATCGGCTGCGCTTCGGGCAGGGCTTGATCGAGGCGATCGAGCAGACGGGCGAGGCCCTCCCCGACCGGTTCAAGATCGAGCGGTTTGTCATTTGGAAAATAAGGAATACCGAAGCCTCCCCCAATGTTCAAATGGCGCACGGGCGCTGGGGCATACTCAGAGAGCGCTATCGCAAGATCGATAACGCGACGTTGCGCTTCGGTTAAATGGTCCGCTCGCAGATTTTGCGACCCGGTAAAAAAATGAAAACCAATGAACTCGAGATCCATCTTGCCGAGCTCGCCCAGCATTTGAGGAACGCGCTCGGCATCGACGCCGAACTGTTGCGCGCCGCCGCCCATCCGCATGCCGACGCCCTTGATCTCAAAATCTGGATTGACGCGTATGGCGACTCGGGGGCGAATGCCAAGATTTTCGGCCTCCTCGGCAAGGATCTGCATCTCGGATTCCGATTCCATGTGAATGATCACGCCGGCAGCAATTGCCTGACGCAGCTCGCTCCGTCGTTTGCCCGGCCCAGCAAAGCTTACGTTCGCTGCAACAACCGGGGCGTCGAGAACGACCTTCATCTCGCCGGCCGAAGCCACGTCGAAGCCATCGACAGCGCTCGCGAGATGCTGAACGACCGCCGGCATAGGGTTGGCTTTCACCGCATAGTGAAGGCGAAGCCTGGCCGGAAGGCACCGGCGCAAATGCGCGATGCGGGCGTCAAGCCGCGTCCGGTCGTAGGCGAAAAAAGGCGTGCGCCCGACCCGTTCGACAAGACGGGAAAGAGGAATTCCGCCGATCACGAGATCGCCGTCTGCAATCGCGAACCCATCGAGGGCGGGATGGCCCGTTATCGAGGTCATCCGTCGCCCTCCTCGTCCTTCCCGGCCAACAGGGCAGCAAGCGCCCTGCGATCCATCTTCCCGTTGGGGGACCGGGGAATAGCATCGACCTCCACGACGCGAGCCGGAACCATGTAAAGGGGAAGTTCCGCCCGGCAGATCTCGATCAGGCGCTCAGTATCGAGCTTGGCGGTACCGCGCGCAGTCACGCCGACAACGATCTCCTGGCCCAGGGTCGGATGCGGCAGGCCGAGCGCCACGGCCTCGCCGACGAGGCCGGATTCGTACAAGACCTCTTCGATCTCGGTCGGACTGACCCGGTAGCCCGATGTTTTGATCATCTCGTCATTTCGGCCCACGAAATAAAGGAAGCCGTCTTCGTCCATGCGCACGATATCACCAGACCAGACCGCGATCTCGGGAGCGCACAGGGCGGACGATTGCCCGGGCGCAGGACGAAAACGCTGAGCAGTGCGCTCGGGGTCGTTCCAGTAGCCCATGGCGACGAGTGCGCCCCGATGAACAAGCTCCCCTTCCTCGCCAGGCGCGCAAAGCGCGCCGTCGGAACGAACCACCATAACCTCAACGTTGGGGATCGCTTTGCCAATGGAATCAGGTCGGCGGTCGACCTCTTCCGGCGGAAGATAGGTCGAACGAAATGCTTCGGTCAGCCCATACATCAGATACGGGCGGGCCGCAGGCAGGCGCTTGCGCAAGAGATCGAGCGTCGCTCGCGGCATGCGCCCGCCCGTGTTCGCGAAATAACGCATGGTTGCGCTGGCCTCCTCGGGCCAGTCGAGCATGGCGAGTTGAATCCACAGCGGGGGCACGCCAGTCAGACCGGTCACGCCTTCCGCCGCGCACATGCGCACCACGTCGCGAGGCAAAAGGTAGTTCATCAAAACGGCTCGCGCACCTACGGTAAATGCCGTTGTAAGCTGCGAAAAACCGGCATCGAAACTCAAAGGCAAAACCGCCAGAATGACATCATCGGGGTTGTTCTCCAGGTACTGGCTCACGCTTTTCGCGCCCGCAACCATGTTCCGGTGGCTGAGAACGACGCCCTTCGGCCGCCCTGTGCTACCCGAAGTATAGAGAATCGCCGCCATATCAGCGTCGATCACCCGATGCGGCGCGCGCGCAGGATCGGCTGCGGCGCGAATCTCCCCCCAAGAAACTAGTTTGGGTTGACGTTTACTGTGGACGCTCGAATTGGATGCGCCGTCGACCAATATAACCGTGCCCAGATCGGGGCATCGGGCGATTTCATCGCCAAGAATCTCGAATCGCGCGCGGGCGGTGACCAGAATCCGGATATTGCAGTCTCGCAGGATATAACCGACCTGTCGGGCCTTAAGCAGTGGGTTAATTGGTACGAATACGCCCCCCGCCGCCGCGGTCCCGAATATGGCTTCGATGGTCTCGAACTGCTTGTCTAAATAAATGCCGACGCGCTCGCCCCGCTCGAGTCCCAGGCCGATCAACGCCTGGGCGAACGTGTCCATGCGGCCGCAGAGCTCCTCATAGGATAGCGTGCGCCCCTGGAAGGTAAGGGCCCCAGAAGCCGGCCGAGCGGCGGCCTGGTGGCGGATCAGTTCGTGTAACAAATCGCTCATAGCGCAAATCTTGGGCTCAAGGATCGGCGCGCGACGATAGCCGAGATATCTTGGAAACGGGTGATCTTTCGTTCGGCTGACGGTCCGAAGGGGCCGTCAAGTGAATGCAGGGGATCGCCTGATTCGTGAAGGAAAGGTGGAATCGGGGGCGCAGACTGGCCACCATGAGCTGCATCGTCCCTAGTCGCAGGAATGCCGCCCAGCCCAACCGTACGGCCCCCAAACGCTTGTGCGATTGCAACGATGCCGGATTGAAGGCCGAAATTCGGCTCAAGGTCCATTGTACGCCGCGTTCTCGCAGAAATGCATTGGCCGCATCCCATAGCCGCGCAAAAGCCAGTCCATTTCGGTGCTCGGGAAGAAGGTAAATTCCAAAATCCCAAACCGTCTCTTTCACGGGTTTTGGAAAGAATTTGCAGCGGACTTCATCTTCCAGGTAAGGGCCAAGGCAAAACCATATGCAACCAATAGGTAAATCATCCTTGAACGCTACAAATGCCACCGAGTCCAGAGCGGCTCGATAGGCCAAAACTTCGTCCGAAAGCTCTAAAGCATGAAACAGGGAAGAACGGGGATCGACACGACGCACGATAATGGAACGGCCGCGGCGGCCCGGCAACAATGGTTTTTTCGCCACCGGTTGGGCGACGAGCTCGTATAAATAAAGATCGGCCCATCTGCCGGATAGGGCCAAAATACGGTGAAGTCCGTAAAGCAGCCCGAGAATCGGACCAAACGTATTGAAAATACCTTTGATTTTTCGCAGCACTTCCAAATCTCGCGAGAAATGTCCATCCCGATAAACCGGTTGTAAAAACCGGAGAAACCGGTATGAAAAATCCTATCAAGCCTTTTGCAACGAATTCCCTTATAAACACTTTCGTTCCACGACCACTCGTGAGATCGGGAATCGACGGAACCAGACCACGAAGCCTATCGGGCTAGTCCTCTCACGGAGCGCCGGCCCTGTTTTATCGACACGGAACGATCCAGAAATGGCGACTATCGACCATGTCAAAACCGTCTTGCGCGACGCCTTGCAGCTCGGCGATCGCGTCGATGCGTTCGATGCTTCCACACCGCTTTTCGGTAGCCTTCCCGAGTTCGATTCCATGGCGGTCGTGACTGTGATCACGGCCCTGGAAGAACGGTTCGATATTATCGTCGACGACGAGGATATCACGGCCGAGGTATTCCAGACCATCGGAAGCCTTGTCGCGTTTGTGGAGAAAAAACTCGCCGGCTGAAGCCGGTCTAGGGTCATGGAGCCGCGATTTCTGAAGGGGGTGGCCGGGCCTATCTTCTCTATCTGCTTTTCGCCGCCAAAACGCACAACACCCCAACGAGCCTTTCTTCTCATCCCCGCCTTCGCCGAAGAGATGAACCGGGCGCGCCGCGTCATGGCCGATACGGCGCGCCGGCTCGCCGCCCACGGGGGCGTCGCCTTGATTCTCGACCCTTACGGCACAGGCGACAGCGGCGGCGACTTCAGCGATGCCCGTTGGGAGACTTGGCTCGCCGACTTAGCCATGGCGGGCGCCTGGATCAGACAAAGACATCCAGGAATTGAAGTTCGGTTTATTGGCCTGCGGCTTGGAGCGTTATTGGGAATGACGGCTTGGGCTTCCCATCCGAATGCTTTTGACGGCGCCATTCTGTGGCAACCGGTCCTTCGCGGCGCAACGTTCCTCACCCAGTTCCTTCGCCTCCGTCTAGCCGCCGATCTCAAAGGGAGCAAAGAGGAGACAACCCAATCGCTGCGCGCGAAACTGGGCTCTGGTCAGACAATCGAGGTGGCGGGGTATGCGCTTTCTCCCGAATTGGCGCACGCCATCGATCACGCATCGCTCGATGCTGCGCCGCCGCCGCCCGGAGCGCCCGTCCATTGGATCGACATTGCGCCCAGCGAAAACAGCGCGCCTTCTCCGGCCGGGCGCGCGCTGGTCTCTTCCTGGCAAGATTCGGGACGTCCCGTCACCTCTGAGACGGTCGTCGCTGACGCCTTCTGGACGACGAGCGAGATCACCCTCGCCCCAACGCTTGTCGAAGCAACGGCGCGCGCTGCCTTTGATAACGACGCATGAGCGGCGAGATTCCCTTTGTGTTCCATTGCGACAATGCCGAGCTTCTCGGCATTCTGCATCAGCCTGCGGACGAGATTGCGAGGGCGTCTCGCAAGGGCGTGGTCATCGTGGTCGGAGGACCACAATACAGGGTCGGCGCTCACCGACAGTTTCTGCTGCTCGCCAGGGATCTGGCCACGGTTGGATACCCCGTCTTGCGCATGGACTATCGCGGCATGGGAGACAGCGGCGGCGCTTTTTTGGGATTCGAGCATATCGATCAAGATATCCGCACCGCTATCGATGCCTTTCTCGACCGCGCTCCAGAGGTAAAAGAAGTCATTCTTTGGGGCCTGTGCGACGCAGCCTCGGCGCTTTGTTTCTATGCCGCCGGAGACGATCGCGTTTGCGGCCTTGTGCTCGTCAATCCTTGGGTGCGAACGGATGCGGGCGCGGCGAGAACGCGCCTTAAGCATTATTATCCACGCCGCCTCGCATCGATCGCCTTTTGGCGAAAGCTGCTCGCCGGCAAAGTCGATCCGTTCCGTACGGCGCGCGATCTTGCGAAGCTGGTCGGCAAAGCGTATCGCGCGGAATCGACGGCGACGCCCTCTCTCCCGACGATCCCTTCTCGCACCGTGC
>CAZDOC010000067.1:0-7659 GCA_964506945.1 uncultured Gammaproteobacteria bacterium | reverse complement strand
TGTGAGCCATCGACAGCCGGGAGCTTGGCGGAGGCGTCCAGTTGAACGACGTTATTTGCAGACGTGCCTACATTGAGACTTGCCGCTGTGCCGGAATCAGTAACGTCTGCCAGGGTATGAACATGATCTCCAGCCGCCGCCGTGCCCGCTGCCGTCCCGACGTTGCGGGTTGCGACATCACCAAGGCCCAGTGTCCCCCTTGCTGTCGCCGCATCCGTATCATCCAGCAACGTCTTGGCGTATGCAGTGGCACCCATGACGGCATTGAAATCCTCTGCGGTCAGCCGCAGCTCTACCGCATCCCCCGCTGAGAACGTCATGGCAGTCGTGCCTTCCTGGGCACGGGTAACGGTCAGGCTGTCCCCGCTTCTCGCTGTCACCTTCACGATCTCGTACTGGTTCGACGAGTTCACCAGGTACGCCTTGAAGTAGTCCCCGGACGCCAGGGTCGGGAACTTCAGATTACCGTCCCCGGTCGCTAGTGTGATCGCCGTATCTGTCGTGCCTATTCCGGCAGCGAGTGTCGATACGGCGTTGTTTGTCACCAGAAGGGCCATCAGTCTTGTAACCTCTCGATCAGATTGTTCACCTTGTCATGGATCGCCCGGACATCGGCCAGCAATGCGTTGTAATCAGCCGCCGTCGGGGCGACAGTAAGGTCTGTCGCAGACAGTGGGTTCAGCCGGGCGTCCTTCCCGGCCCGTCTCCCCATGATGATCTCCAGGCACTGGCGCAGTTGGTCGAACCCGTTCCGCGCATCAAATGGAAGGGATGCAGCCGGTGGCGATATGCCGGGTTTCTTGATAGTCATACCTGTGAAAGCTCCACCATTCGCTCTGCCATCTGAACCCCCTGCACGGGCACATTCCCCAGCAGGCGGACCTCGTAAACCTCGTCACGGAACCCGGATGGCAGCCTGAACGGATCGGTTGAGGATACTGATTTGGTGATCTTCAAATCACCGCCACCGTATAACTGGAACTGCACGGACTGGATCTCGGTGTTCAGAAGGTTGCCAAGCGCGGATTCACCAACGGCATAAACTCCAATGGCCGCGCCGCCCGGGCACCCGCCCAGCGGGGATACCTTGTCAACGCCAACCGGGATACTTGAGATCAGGGCTGTATTGCTTGCGATGGTGGCGGCATTGGCCGTGGATATTGCGGCCGCCTCATCCGCCGATTGCGTGAAATCGACGATCAGCTTTGCCCAGGCGAAGTTCACCGGGCGCGGCATGACATAGGCTTTCGACTTCCACTCGTAGGTTTCCTTGTGAGCGTAATCCGAGTCCCATCGGCAGACCTTCCCGCCTGCATGAATGTAACCCCACCCGGTTTCAGGATCTCGCCAGGCTGCATCGACAGCTTCCGAATTCTCGGTCAGTGCGCCGTCCGCTTCGCTCGGGGCGAAGATCAAGCCCTTGTTGTTGCCGGCCGAATCCTTCCAGAAGCCGTAATAGCGATCATCCATCGTGAACGCCGTGAAGTCGCTCGCTACTACCGTGTCGTCCCACGATTGCCGGTCATATTGAAGATCAGTCGCCAGCCGGTTGCCGGCCGGGCCAATGATCACCAGCCCCTGGTCTGACGGGTATACGACACCGAAACCCATGCTCACGATGCCACGCTTCGACATGCACGGATATGCCGCGCCATCGACGCGGGAGAGCGTCAGGCTGTCCGGGTGGAACCCGGATGTCTGGTAGGGGAACGCTGTTGTGCAGATAACGGCCGTGCCACCAATGGCCCCCATCCCTACCACGCTGTAATCTGTTGTCAGTGCATACGCTGTCGGCCAGGCATAGGGCGAATAGGGCTCTGATGAATAGATTTCGTTGCCGGAAAACCCCATCAGGTAACCGTTCGGTAATGAAATCAGGCCAATCATGTCCCCCGGCGGCATGTCCCAGGTCAATGACGGCAGGGTTTCCCCAAGGGACGCCGGTGTCAGGCTGTCGTTGTACGTGGTCGTGGCGGCGGATATTTCCGCGACAAACTGGTAATCGGTGCCCGAGCCCGATGTGACAGAGCGATAGATCCGCTTCTGCATGTTGCCGGTGTTGTACGGGGCATCACGGGTCCATGTGCCGCCCGATGTGTAGGTCTGCGCCGTGGTCAGCGCGATGGTGAATGTCGTGGCGCTGGGGGCGCTGGCCACGGTCCATGAGCCATTCAGGTCTGTCATGCCAGCAACGGACGCAATATCGATCCGATGCCCTTTCTTCAGCCAGTGATCGGCCGTGGTCGTCACTGTGACAACCCCGGCGCTGTGCGTCGCTCCGCTGATCGAACCGGTGTTGAGCGGGGCCGTGTCCATGCCAGACAACGGCCATGTGCCATCGGGCTTGCCTGTCTGCTCTGTAGAGGCCGGAGACGGGCCGGATTCCTCCCCCCATGCCGTGACAAAGGTGTAGACGTAAACTCTCGTCTCGTCCGTCCCTGTGCCGCCTGTCGGCGTCCCTACCGTGGGGGCGGTGTTCGGGTTGTGTACACCGAGGGCATAAACGGCGAGCGGATATTCACCGGCCGGACGCACAAACCCGGACGGGTAGTTGTCAACACCGTTTACCGTGTCTGTGCCGCTCGATGTCATTTCCAGGCTGGACACCCGGGGCTCGTAGTCACCTGTGTAGTACAGCCGGCGCTTGTCGTCCCCGGCCACCGGTGCCCGCACCACGTCAACATCACGCGGCCAGTGCATCCAGTAGTCGTTGGTCCCGTCGGTCTGCCGGTAGATGGACAGCATCGTGCCGGACTTCGTTGTGCTGACAAGTGGCAACGGGGCCTTGAGAGCATCGAGCACCCCATTCCACAGCTTTACATTGACCGCCTTCTGAGCGCCGTTATTGGGTAGCTCCTTGGCGTCTACACGCGGCCGCTCGCCACCAAACCTTTCTATGACGATCCCGACCATCAGTTGTTGTAATTCCGCGACCGTGGACCAGAGAATCCCGTCCCCTGGACCAGACCGTAGTACCCGGCGGTTCTCAGTGGTGCCCGGGTAAAGCCCTTGGCGGCATCGATCGCGGCTGACGCTATCCCGTCCTTGAACTTGCGGTCGAAGTACGAGGCATGCTCGGTCGATGAATAGGGCTTCTTCGGCGAGGCCATCAGCCGCGCCTTGGCACCATAGCCGATCACGTCGTAGTAACGGTCAAATATGTCCCCGCCTATCGTTGCCGCCGTGGCAGTCGGCTTCAGCGCCAGCCGTAGTGACAGGCCGGCGGTCAGGTCGGCGCTCGGATTGGGCACCAGCCTGACAGTGCTCACGCTTTCCTGAGTCAGGTACTCAGGCGGGTTGCTCTCGTTTTGCCAATCCAGATAGAAGTTGTTCAGATCATCACTGCTGACAATGTGTAGCTGGTTGTTGTCGTACCATGCCTGCCGGACCTTCGCTATCTCGGTATCAGTCGGAACCGCCGGGGTATAGGTGTGCGTCCCCGATACCACGTCGATGTCGGCAGGGGTATGCCAATAGGCCAGCGATCGCTCGCAGAAGTAGATCAGCGCCCGGCGTATAGCATGGAGCACGATGTCCGTTTGCGCCCCGGGTAGATCCGGCAACACCTCATCGTACCAGTCGGTCAGGTTTGCCATCAGAACCCCCCGATGTACTTATTGAACCACCAGACGAGTACGGCGATCCCCAACACAACCCCCAGCGCAAGGCCGCCTATGAACCACCACATCACTGAAGTTCCGAAAGATGGTCACGGGCATCTTTCAGGCACTGACGCAGGTAGATCCCGTAAACCTTGCCAGGATAAACATCCGCCGGCAGGCTGTAGACTTCACGGCCTACTGACAACTGCTTGTCGTATTGTGCCTCGCCATTTGCCGTTTTCCTGATGGTCGCGTTGAAAACATCGTGGCTGGTGCCGAACTTCTGCCTGATCTGCTGTATCCTCGCCGCCAGGGCGGAATCGTTCAGGCATTGGGAGACAATGACCTGCCGTATGTCAGCAGCATGAGCGTTGATTGCGATCAGCATGATTGCCAGGATCTTCATGGTTTCCTCCTCAAGCCAGGATCTGCTCTTTGAACAGTGAATAGAACGCAGGAGCCCTGCCGTCCGAGGTGTATTCCTCGTCCCGGGAACTGACCCAGTAGACGATGTAATTGGCCAGGGCGGGCTCATACTCTGGTGCCAGCGGGTAGGTGCCGGCAGCGGTCAAGTCAGACAGTGGCGTTGCGTAACCGCCAAAGAACAGGTCTGGCCGCATGCGCTTGATGGCCTTGATGCCCAGATTTGCGGCATCGAGCATTTCAGGATCTGAATACCGGTATGCGGTCGAGTCAGTGTCTTGCAGCGTGACTCTCGCAATGTCGATAATGTCCTGAATGGTGGCCATCAATCATTGTCCACGGTGTAGGAATCGTCGAATGACGCTTCTGCCTTTGGCTTCGCCTTGGGCTTGGCCTTTGCGCGTGGCTTCGCCTTGGCCTCCATCACCTCTTCGACGGGAGCCCAGACATCCGGGAATGACAAAAGCACCTCGACGGCCTTTTCGTCCTTCACCTCCTGTACGCCACCGTTCTCCCAGATCAGACCAGTGCCTGCAACACGATCGATACAGGTCTCTTTCTTGCCGATGTATTTGATAAGTGCCATAGCACCCTCCATACAAAAAAGAGGGGGATTTCTCCCCCTCTCTTGGTTACACGCCTTCGTAGACGTAATCGACCACCAAGTCCACCTGGCCTGTCCCAGCGCCACCACCGGACGTACCGGTGATATAGGTGTCTTCAGTGACCTTGAAAGGCACGAAGTCCAGGGACGAACGGGCCACGGCCGATGCGTGTGAAGCAGCAGCGGCTAGTGCGGTCGCGTTCGCAGTCCCGGTATCAGCGCCCAGGGTGCCGTAACTCATGGTCACGCCAGTCCCGAGAGCCGCGCTTTTCCGTTCCACCCGCATGACGCGGGAATAGGCCGGGATCTTGACGAATCGCAGGGTAGAGCCAGCGGCTTCCCCCGCCATCGTCACCTGGCCGTGAACGGGATGCCCGGTGCCCCATTCCCCGGAGGGAAGGACACGGTTTGCCAGATCGGCAGCATCTACATTTGCCATTTTGGTTTCCTCATGTTGAATGAGACGGGGCTTTCGCCCCGCTCAGATTAGAAGGTCTTGGCGGTTGCCAGGAGGGTTGCGCCGGCGGTGCTGGCCGGATCAGGCGCATAGCTGTCGAGAACAGCGACACCATGATCGGTAAGCACGTCGTCCACGGTGAACCGTGGCTTGGCCACGCCACCGACCATGCCCGCGCAGATTTCGACCGCGTTCTTGTGGTCGATCAGCTCCTCGTCCCAGTCGTAGTGATAGTCCGAGTTGCTGGACCGCCCATACGCCTTGATGAGCGCCTGCGCACCCACGATGATCGCCCGGTCAACGTCAACGGCGGTATTCGCCGATGTCGCGGTCGAGGCATCGCTGTAGTAGTTCACCGACGTACCGGTCGGGAACCGGATGGCATAGCGGTTCAGCGGCTTGACGATCACGCCAGACCAGAAACCGCAGTCGCCATAGAACAGCGGATGCTTGGAGCCACCGGAACGACGCTCGTAGGCGTTCTTCAAGGCGTCGCGGTAGTACGCCTGCGCCTTCAGATACAGCCACTGGCGTTCGGACACGAACATGACCCACAGGGGGTCGTTCCATGAGTACGGGTCGTCCTTGAACACCACGGACTGGAGCGGCACGGTGGACTCCTTGATCGAAGCGGCAACCCGCTCGATGTCCATCCACGTCAGGTAATCGGCCGTGTCGATGTTCGCCGGCGTACTCGCATTGTTCGCGTAGTAATGCCGATTGAACGTCGGCGTCTGCACCGAGTTGACCATGATGGACGTGAAATCCGTGTCAGTATCCAGCGGGACCACCCAGTCAGTGGTGTTCTGGGTGCCGCGCTGACCCGCCAAATGCACCAGGCAGAGCTGATCTTCCAGCCGCCCCATGTAGTTGACCAGCTCGGACATGGCGATACCGCGCAGATTGTGCTTCGTGCGCTGCTGCGCCATGCGACCCGCGCCATCGGCCAGACCACGGTACTGATTGATGATCACGTCCATGCTGGAACTGGTCAGGGACATGGCCTTGCCAGCCGTGCGGGTGTCACCCATGACGGGCTTGCCCTTGAGCATGTTGAACAGATCAACACTCACGGAGTCGCCGGCCATGTGCGCCAGGTCTGTTGCCTTGACGATCGGCATGTCGGCAGAGGTCTGCCCTTTCGCTTTTGCCTCAGCCTGTCTCTGCTGCGGCAGATTGCCCGACAGGAGGTTCATGAACCCCGGACGAGACTGGACCTGCTTGAAGAGACCAACGCTGTAGACCTTGCCGGCCAGCGCGTGGCCGTAAGGGATTTGTGTTGCCATTTTGAGTTACCTCATTAAGTTGTGGTTACAACCCGGCGAGATAGCTTTCCATCTGGTCAGGAGTCATCTTGTCGAACATGGCCTCGATTTGGGTCGGGCTCATGTTCTCCAGCTTGCTGACATCATCTGACTCGGGCGGAACGCCGCCGGGAAGGTCGGATAGAGACGCGGGAGGGGGTTGTTCGCCCAGCTTCTCCTTCGCCTTTGCCTTGAGTGATTCGGGACTCGGCTTTTCTTCGGGCTTGGGGGCCTCTTGCCTGTCCTCCGGGAGTACCGCGTTGACCAGCTCCACGACTTTTTCAAACCGCTCGGCGAACGTCTTGTCAGACCACATCGGGTCCTGTCTCAACGTATCGTCGAAAGCCATGGCGCGTTGCCACCTGTCAGGATCTTCGGCGGACCAGCGAGACAGCGCCTCGTTGTTGTCGATGGCTTCCTGTACCTGCTCTCTGACCGCCTGCTGGCGTTCAGCCTCGATTTCCTGCTGGGTCTTGTGCGCGGCTTCGGCCTTTTCCTCAACGCCTTTCAGCTTGTCCGTCATTTGCTCATTGAGCGATTCGATGGTCTGCTGTTGGGTCTTCAGGATCTTGGCCAGGGCGGGCAGCTCCTCTTCGAGGACAGCCATGTCCTCGTCGCTGATCTCAGGCTTCGGCTCCTGTGCGGGGCGATTGTCCGCATCATCAGGCGCTGCTTTCAGATCCTCGATCATCTTCTGCTGCTGCTCGATCATTTCCTGGGCGGCAGAGAGCTGGGTGCGCGTTTCACGCAGGACGGAGTACGGGATGACGTGCTTCCCGTCTTTCGCAAGGACATCGGCATCGGCGTCGGACGACTCGCCTTCCTGCTTCGCGGCAGGTTTTTCGTCCTCCTCGGGCTCTTCAGCCTTCGGTGTTTCCTGTTCGGCTTCCGGCTCAGGCGTTTCCGCCTTTTCGGGTTCTTCAGCCGCTTCAGGTTCCGGTTGTTCCTTGCCCCAGTTGACAACGGCGTTCAGCTCGTCTTTGACGAGTTCAGCCGCATCTTCCGGGTTCTCCGGCAGTGCATCAGGGTTTTGCAGGTAGTGGTCCAGGTCTTTCGCTTCTTCTCCCATCACTTTGTCTCCACGTATCGCGTTGGTTGCGTGATTGATGAAAACCCGCAGATTGCGGGCAATAAAAAACCCGCTCGAAGGCGGGTCATGATTGGGCCGTATCGTGGCCCGGCCGGATTCAATTCAGTTCAGAACAGGGCTCGCTTGCCCTCATCAGGCTCGATGGACTTCTTGCAGTGCCTGGGGTCGATCTTGTTCAG
>CAZDOC010000066.1:0-8525 GCA_964506945.1 uncultured Gammaproteobacteria bacterium | reverse complement strand
CGGGCGCTGCTGGCGCGGCTCGATGGCCGCATGTGGTTGCTCGCGGCCCTGCTGTACGGCAGCGGCATGCGGCTGATGGAGGGTATCCGCCTGCGCGTCAAGGATGTGGAGTTCGACGGCCTGCGTATCCTGGTGCGGGATGGCAAGGGCGGCAAGGACCGGGCAACACTGCTCCCGGAGGCTCTGGTCGAGCCCCTGCGTCGACAGCTTGCCTATGCGAAATCCCTGCACGATGCTGACCTGTCCGAAGGCTTCGGTGAAGTATACCTCCCTTTCGCGCTGGCCAGGAAATATCCCCGCGCGGCGGCGTCCTGGGGCTGGCAGTATGTGTTCCCGGCCGCCCGCCGCTCGACGGACCCCCGTTCCGGCAGGGTCCGGCGACACCATATCAACCCACAGGCCCTGCAACGGGCGGTGGCGCAGGCCTCCCGCTCATCTGGCCTGAGCAAGCCGGTCAGCTGCCATACCTTTCGCCATTCATTCGCCACCCACCTGCTGGAGGATGGCTACGACATCCGCACGGTGCAGCAGTTGCTCGGCCACAAGGACATCAGGACCACGCAGATCTACACCCATGTCCTGAACCGGGGGCCCAACGCGGTACGCAGCCCCCTGCGCCAGGTGATGTAAGGCTTTCCCGGCCTGTCACCGGCTTACTGTCCTGGCCCCGGTCCCTGTTCCTGGCGCATCGCGCTGAGGCGTTCGCGCAGGGCCATGGCCTCCTCGCGTATGGCCTCGCGCTGGGTGCGGGTACGCTCCCTGGCTGCCCGGCGCGCGGCGCCCTCTTCGCGCTCGCACCGGCGGTATGCCTTGCGATCCCTGGCCTGACGGATACAGGCCTCGGCCTGTTGCAGGATCCGGATGCGGGCCTGGTGGGATTCCGATTCGGTGGCCCTGAAACGCTCGAACAGGGCGCGGACCTCGGGATTGTCACGCAGGCGCTGCGGCTGTCCCCCGGCGGCGGCAGCCAGGGTGGTCAATGGCATCAGCAGGACCAGGCCTGTGAGGATCAGTTTCATGGATGCACTCCCGTTGTGGATGTATTACCTACAACGCAGCAGTGCCGCCCTGGTTGACACCACGATGGTGCCAGCATGCCTGATTCGGCCGGCCCGGGAGCGATGGGTCAGGCAAAATGGCTATGCCGTCCGCCTGATTCAATCCCCGGTCAGGCGGCGCTGGGCCTCGCGGTACTTGTCCGCGGTCTTTTTCAGGATCTCGGCGGGCAGGCGCGGACCCGGCTCGGTCTTGTCCCAGTCCAGGGTCTCCAGGTAGTCGCGCACGAACTGCTTGTCGAAGCTCGGCGGGCTGATGCCGACCCGGTAGGAGTCCGCCGGCCAGAAGCGCGAGGAATCCGGGGTCAGGACCTCGTCGATCAGCACCAGATTATCGTCATCATCGAGGCCGAATTCGAACTTGGTATCGGCGATGATGATGCCGTGCTCGCGGGCGTATGCGGCGGCCTCGGTATAGATCTTCAGGCTGATGTCCCGGACCTGTTCGGCGCGCTGGCGCCCCAGCAGCCCGGTGGCCTGCTCGAAATCGATATTCTCGTCGTGTTCACCGACCTCGGCCTTGGTCGAGGGCGTGAAGATCGCCTCGGGCAGCTGCTGTGCCTGTTGCAGACCCTCGGGCAGGGCGATGCCGCAGACGCTGCCGCTGTCCTGGTAGTCCTTCCAGCCCGAGCCGATCAGGTAGCCGCGGACGATGGCCTCCACCGGCAGCGGCCGCAGTTTCCGGACCACGATGGCGCGGCCCTGGACCTGGGCGCGTTCCGCGGCGTCGGGCAGTACCCGTTCCAGGGGGATATCGGCAAGATGGTTGGCGATCAGGGGGCGGGTGCGCCCGAACCAGAAGTTGGACACCGCGGTCAGCACCGCGCCCTTGCCCGGGATCGGGTCCGGCAGGATGACGTCGAAGGCCGACAGGCGGTCGGTGGTCACGATCAGCATGTGCCGATCATCGACCGCGTAGATGTCGCGGACCTTGCCGCGCTGGATCAGTGGCAGGCTTTCGATACGGGATTCGAACAATGCCTCGGGGATATGGGTCATGCTTGCGGCTACCTGAAATACCAGTGGGCACGGGATTCTCTCATAGCGATGTGTCCCTGACCAGAGCGATGACCGGGATGCGTTTCGGCTCCGGCCCGCCGCCGCGAGCCGGGCTAAAGATCCGCCCTGGGCCGCCGTTATCTATAGCGCGCATGCAAACCATTCCCTTCTCGCGGGCATGTCCCGTGGAGTCACGGTCACGGGCCGCACCCCATCGTGCGGTCCGTCCCGTTGACGACGGCAATAAAAATTACCATCAGGCCGGCGACCGACATACGCCGCCGGGCTACCGACACAGGAGGACACAATGGATAGACTGTTCAGGCAGACCCCGCTGCTGGACCTGGTCAAGGGTCTCGGAGCCACCGTCGTGGCCCTGCTCGTCCTGTCCGGGGTACTGGTCCATCTTCAACTGGACAAGCTCGAGGCGGCGCAATCCGCTGAACATACCCTGTCCGCCCAGGCCATCATGATGCAGAACCTGCGCTACTACACCACCCAGGTGCAGCAGTTCATCACCGATGCCTCCCTGACGGGGGAAGACGAGGCCTACGCCGAGAGTCGCAAGTTCCACGACCGCGCCGCGGAGACGATTGGCCGGCTGATCGAACACGCTCCCGAACTCCGGGCCTCGGCCACGGAGATCGGCCGCATGGTGGATCAGCAGCTGAGTGTGGGCGAGGTCATGTACAAGGCCTATGGCGGTGGCGACCGGCAGCGGGGAGCCCGGTCGATGGCGCGTTTCGATGACCTCTCCGCGAGGATCGCGGCGCAGACCGAGACCTGGGTCAGGGACTCCATGGCGCAACTGCAACAGGCGCGGTCCGTGGCGCTGGATGCCCAGCGGAGCCTGCGCAGCCAGCAACTGGCCATCATGCTGCTGCTCGGGATCGTGACGATCCTGGCCCTGTATCTCATCCACCTGCGGCTGTCCCGCAGCCTCAGGCGTCTGCTGCGGAATCTGATCGACCTGCACAAGGGCGACAAGGACCTGACCCGGCGCCTGCCGGAAGAGGGCCGTGGCCTGCTGACCGATATCGCCCGCGCCTTCAACAAATTCATCGCCGGCATGGACAGCCTCAACGGCACCGCCCTGGCGGTCACCGAACAGGCCAGCCAGAAGACCAGGGCGGTGCGCCAGGCCTTCGACGAGACCTGCCTCGGCATGAAACAGGTGATGACCAACACCGATCAGCTGGCGGTGGCGATCAACCAGATGTCGGCCACGGTGCACGAGGTCTCGGGCAACACCGAGCAGGCCCGCGTCTGCGCCAATGACGCCGAAACCGCGGCCAGCGAGGGCCAGACCGTGGTAGAGGATACGATCAGGCTCATCGAGGGCATGGCGACGAGCATCAACCGGGCCGTTGAGACCGTCAACCGCCTGGCCGAGGACAGCGCCCAGATCGAGACCATCCTCAATGTCATCCGGGAGATCTCCGATCAGACCAACCTGCTGGCCCTGAACGCCGCCATCGAGGCCGCCCGCGCCGGCGAATCCGGTCGCGGTTTCGCGGTGGTGGCCGACGAGGTCCGCACCCTGGCCAGGCGCACCCAGGAATCCACCGAGGAGATCCAGTCGATGATAGAGCGCCTGCAGACCGGTACCCGGGATGCGGTCGAACAGATGGACAAGACCGCCGGCGACAGCGCCAGCGCCGTGGACCATGCCGGCCGGGCCGGGGCGTCGCTGGAGCAGATCAACAGCATCATCGCGCGCATGGCCGAGATGAACACCCAGGTGGCCACCGCCGCGGACGAACAGGCCACCGTCGCCGAGGACATCAACCGCAACGTCACCGGGGTCAAGGAGATCTCGGAGCAGGTGGTCGATGCCACCATGGGCAACCGTGACGAGATCATCGCCGCCCTGTTCACGGTGCAGGAGATCGACATGCTCATGAGCCAGTTCAAGGTCACGCACAAGCCCGAGCAAACCGACGAGGACGCCCTCGCCTTCTGGAACGATGGCTTCCTGGTCGGCGTCCCCTCGATCGACCGTCAGCATCAACGCCTGTTCGCGCTGATGAATACCGCCTATCGGGAATACCGCAACGATGCCACGGACGCGGATCTCGATCGCACCCTGGGTGAACTCGTGGACTTCGCCCGCCAGCACCTGACCGATGAGGAAGCGCTGATGCAACAGGCGGAGTACTCCGGCCTCGAGGCCCACAAACGGGTCCATCAACAATTGCTCAAGGATATGGACGCCCACGTCAGCCGCTACCAGCAGACCCGTGGTGAGGATGAGTTGCTGGAATTACTGTTCTTTCTCAAGGGCTGGTTGATCGACCATATCTATCGCGTGGACAAGCACTACAGCGATGATTTGGTCGCGGCGGGGATCCGCTGATACGACGTCCGTCCTTGTTCACCCCGGGATCCGCCCATGACGCCGGGCATTTCGGCCCGCCACCCCGGCTGCCGCTGTCGCCCCGCCGGTCTGGCGCCTATACTTCCGGTGAGTATGGCGCCCCGGTCGCCGGCCACGACGCCCGGGGTGGAACCCCACGACCATCGCGGAGATAACGAGACCATGAACCGGCGTATCCTGATCCTCTTCCTGTCCCTGCTGCCCCTGACGGGCCTCGCGGCCGAACCCGTCCTGGCCTGGCGGAGCCCGGCCGAACTGCAACAGCCCGAGTCGGTGGTTTACGATGCCGGCCGCGGGCTGCTGTATGTCTCCAGCATCAATGGCGCCGGCACCGCGCACGACGGCAACGGCTATATCTCCCGGCTGGACCCCGAGGGACGGATCCTGGAGCTGAAATGGGTCACGGGCCTGGATGCGCCCAAGGGCCTGGCCATCAGCCACGGCCGCCTGTACGCCGCCGATATCGACAAGCTGGTCGAGATCGATATCGCCAGCGGCCGGATCCTGAAACGCTACCCGGCCCCGGGTGCGGTATTCCTGAACGATGTCGCCGCGGCCCCGGACGGCGATATCTACGTCTCGGACATGATGACCAACCGCATCCACCGCCTGCGCGCGGGCCGCTTCGAGGTCTGGCTGGAGGACCCGGCGCTGGAGAACCCCAATGGGCTGTATGTGCAGGGTGAGCGGCTGATTGTCGGCTGCTGGGGACCGATCACGAAGGGATTTTCGACCTCCGCGCCGGGGCACCTGAAGTCGATCGGCCTTGCCGACAAGACGATCCGGGTGCTTGCCGGCGGCAAGCCGATCGGCAACCTGGACGGGGTCGAGGGCGATGGGGCCGGGGGCTATTACCTGACCGACTGGGTCGCCGGGGGACTGCTGCACGTATCCGCCGGCGGCAAGCTCGAACAGCTCTTGGATCTGGATCCCGGCAGCGCCGATCTGGGCTATGCGCGCCGGCTCGGGCTGCTGCTGATCCCGATGATGAAGGATGGCAGGGTGCTGGCCTACCGGGTGGGAGGGTGAAGCCTACTCGTCGGATCACGCTGCGCTGATCCCTCTGCGGGCTGGCGCCATGAAATTGCAGCGTTGACCACGAAGCTCGCGAAGGACACGAAGAAAATGTATAGGGCATGACCCCTGCGCCTTTGCGTCCTTCGCGTCCCTGGCGGTTTCCCTGCCCGCTCGCCTATTTGCCGGTTCACCTTAGACAGGCTGTCCCCGCTATTCAATCCTGGCGGCCGTAGTCCTCGAATTTTTTCAGGATGCGCTGCATCTCGGTATCGTCCAGGACCACCGGCCCGCCGATCTGCAGGGTAAGACAATACTGCCGGGCCAGGTCCTCGACCGCATGGGCCAGTTCCAGGGCCCCGTCGATGTCCTTCCCCAGGGCGATCATGCCGTGGTTGGCCAGCAGGCAGGCGCGGCGATCCGCCAGTGCGGCCACGGCGGCATCGGCCAGGGCCTGGGTGCCGAAGGTGGCGTATTCGGCGCAGCGGATGTCCGCGCCGCCGGCCTCGGCGATCATGTAGTGAAAGGCCGGGATGGACCGGCGGGCACAGGCCAGCGCGGTGGCGTAAGGGGAATGCAGGTGCACGATGGCCCCGGCGTCCGCCCGGGCCCGGTAGATGTCGCGGTGGAAGAACCATTCGCTGGAGGGCCGCCGCTGGCCTGCCGCCATGGATCCGTCGCTGGCCATGTGGACGATATCGGCCGGCTCCAGCGCCTCATAGGCCATGCCGGTCGGGGTGATCAGGAAGCCCGCCGCGACCCGCGCGCTGAGATTGCCGGCCTGGCCTCGGTTGATGCCGCTGGCGTTCATGCGCCGGCCGGCGTCGATCAGTCGCTGGCGGAGTTCAGCCCGGTCCATCGCGTTTCAGCCCAGGAACATCCGGTAGGCCGGGTTGCCGCTCTCCTCGCTGGCCTGAAGGCCGGTGGCGGCCAGCGTGGCCTCGAAGGCGTCGCTGTCCGCCGGCGGCACCTGGATCCCCATCAGTACCCGCCCGTAGGCCGACCCGTGGTTGCGGTAGTGGAACAGGCTGATGTTCCAGCGATCGCCGATGGTGGTCAGGAAGTGCAGCAGGGCGCCGGGACGCTCGGGGAATTCGAAGCGGAAGATACGCTCGTGGATGACCCCGGTGCTGTGGCCGCCGACCATGTAGCGGATGTGCTGCTTGGCCATCCCGTTGTCGGACAGGTCCACCACCGGGAAGCCCTTTGCCCGCAGATGCTCCAGCAACTGCCGGCGCTCGTCCACGCCCTGCTTCAGGCGCACCCCGGCGAAGACCTGGGCATCCTGGTCATCGGCGTAGCGGTAATTGAACTCGGTCACCGCGCGCGGACCCAGGGCATGACAGAAATCGCGGAAGCTGCCGGGCCGCTCGGGGATGGTGACCCCCAGCAGGGCCTCGCGCTGTTCCCCCAGATCGGCCAGCTCGGCGATATGGCGCAGGCGGTCGAAATTGACATTGGCGCCGCTGAAGATGGCGATCAGTGATTCCCCGCTGCCGCCCTCGCGGGCCACGTACTGCTTCAGTCCGGCCAGCGCCAGGGCCCCGGCCGGCTCGGGCATGGCGCGGGTGTCTTCGTAGGTGTCCCTGACCGCGGCGCAGATCTCCTCGGTCGTCACCAGCAACATCTCGTCCACCAGCTCGCGCGCCACGCGGAAGGTCTCCTCGCCGACCAGCTTGACCGCGGCGCCGTCGGCGAAGATCCCTACCGACTCCAGTTCCACGCGTTTTCCCGCGGCCAGGGATTCGTACATGCTGGGGGCGTCCGCGGCCTCCACGCCGATGATGCGCACCCCGGGCTCCAGATACTTGATATAGGCGGCGATGCCGGCGATCAGGCCGCCGCCGCCGACCGGCACGAAGATGGCGTCCAGGGCACCGCGATGCTGGCGCATGATCTCCATGGCCACGGTGCCCTGGCCGGCGATCACCAGCGGGTGATCGTAAGGGGGGATATAACTCAGGCCCCGGGTCTCTGCCAGGCCATGGGCATGGGCGCTGGCCTCGTCATAGTTGTTGCCGTGCAGGACCACCTCGCCACCCAGGCGACGCACGGCGTCGATCTTGATCTCCGGCGTGGTCTTGGGCATGACGATGATGGCCTTCAGGTTCAGGTAGCTGGCCGACAGCGCCACGCCCTGGGCATGGTTGCCGGCCGAGGCGGCGATCACGCCGCGGGCCTTTTCCTCCTCCGTCAGCCGTGACATCAGATTGTAGGCGCCGCGGATCTTGTAGGAGAACACCGGCTGCTGATCCTCGCGCTTCAGCCACACGCGGTTGTCCAGCCGCCGGGAGATCTCCGGCAGATAATCCAGCGTGGTCTCCTTGGCCACGTCATAGACGACATGGGCCTTGAGGATCATTTTCATGTATTGTTCCAGCATCGGTATAAGATAACAGTTTTCACGCTTTCGGGAGTAACGGACATGGAACAGGACGACAAGAAGGGCCAGGTGGCCGCGGCCGCGCTGGACCTCATCGACAATGCCGGCATCATCGGCGTCGGCACCGGCAGCACGGTCAATCACTTCATCGACGGCCTGGCCACCATCAAGGGCCGTTTCGAGGCCGCGGTGTCCAGTTCCGAGGCCAGCAGCGCGCGCCTGCGCGGGCACGGCATCGAGGTCATGGACCTGAACCACGCCGGCGAGCTGGACCTCTACGTCGATGGCGCCGACGAGGCCACCCGCTTCCTGCACCTGATCAAGGGCGGCGGCGGCGCGCTGACGCGCGAGAAGATCGTCGCCGCGGCCAGCCGCCGCTTCGTCTGCATCATCGACGACAGCAAGCTGGTGGACCGCCTGGGCGCCTTTCCGCTGCCGGTGGAGGTGATCCCGATGGCGCGCAGCTATGTCGCCCGCGAGCTGGTCGGTCTGGGGGGGCAACCGGAGCTGCGCATGGACTTCACCACCGACAACGGCAACGCGATCCTGGACGTGCATCACCTGGACATCACCGATCCGGCGGCGCTGGAACAGCGCATCGAGCTGATCGCCGGGGTGGTCAGCTGCGGCCTTTTCGTCCACCGCCCGGCCGACCTGCTGCTGGTGGCCACCGATCACGGGGTCGAGGAGATCCGCT
>CAZDOC010000065.1:0-9088 GCA_964506945.1 uncultured Gammaproteobacteria bacterium | reverse complement strand
CTTCGTGTTCTTCGTGGTGCATGGCTTTTATCAAGCCATATTTCTGGATAAGCCCCCAGTCCTTGCTACAATGAGCCCATGAACGGAATCGGGATCCTCAGCAACGCCCTCAGTCTGGTCTTCTTCCTGCTGTTCAGCCTGCTGCTGGGCCTGTCCACGGGGCTGCGGCGCAATCCGGTCAGCCTGTCGCTGATCGCCGCCAGCCTGCTGTCGGCGCTGTGGTTCGGCCTGCAACTGAGTTATTTCCTGCAGGGTCCCTTCCCGGTCGGCCTGGGGCTGCTGCAATTGCTGGAGGTCGCGCGCAGTGGCGCCTGGCTGTTCTTTCTGGTGGCCCTGATCGCTCACAGCGCCGGATACAGGCGACTGCGCCTGCCGCTGGTCCTGGGGGCCTTGCTGGTGCTCCTGCTGGCGGGCCTGATCCTGACCGGCACCACCCGCATACAGGGGCATCAGGTCCTGTTCCCCAGTTTTCTGGGGCTGTCCCTGCTGGGCCTGTTGCTGGTGGAGATGCTCTATCGCAATACCCTGGTGGACAGGCGCTGGTCCATCAAGTTTTTGTGCCTGGGCCTGGGCGGCTTGTTCGTGTATGACTTTTTCCTGTACGCCAACGCCATGCTGGTCAGTCAGCTGGACTTCGATTTCTGGGTCTCGCGGGGCTTCATCAATGCCCTGGTGGTCCCCTTGATCGCCATCTCCGCCGCCCGCAATCGCCAGTGGGAACTGGACCTGTTCATCTCCCGTCAGGTCGTTTTCCACAGTACCGCGATCCTCGGTGCGGGTCTGTATCTGTTGAGCATGGCCGCGGTGGGCTATTATGTGCGGGAATTCGGCGGCGCCTGGGGCAGCGCGTTGCAGGCGGTTTTTTTCTTTGCCGCCCTGGCCTTCCTGTTCATCCTGCTGTTCTCCGCCCAGCTGCGTTCCCGCGCCAAGGTCTTCCTGGCCAAGCATTTCTATCGCAACAAATATGACTACCGGGAAGAGTGGCTGAAGTTCACCCGTACCCTGGCCCGGGCGGGAGACGATCCGGATGCCGTGTGTGAAACGGTGATACGGGCCATCTGCGAGATCATGGACTGTCGTGGCGGGCAGCTGTGGCTGCGGGGGGACGGCCGGCAATATCTGCTGCGCAGCAGCTGGAATGCCGACATTGCCGGGGCGCCACAACTGGCCGAGGATGCGCCCCTGATCCGTTACTTCCGGGAGCGGGGCTGGGTCATCAATCTGGATGAATACCGCCGCGATAGCGAGATCTACGATGACGTCGCGATCCCCGCGCAACTCCTGGAGATCGATGATGCCTGGTTGCTGGTGCCGCTGCTGCTGGGTGAGCGGCTCACAGGTTTCGCTCTCCTGCTGCATTCCAATGCCGGTAGCAATTTCGGCTGGGAGGACAGCGATCTGCTGAAGACCGTGGGCCGTCAGACGGCCGGCTATATCGCCCTGTTGCAGACCACCGAGGCCCTTGCCCAGGCGCGTCAGTTCGAGGCCTTCAACCGTCTCTCGGCCTTTGTCGTGCATGACCTGAAGAATCTGGTGGCGCAATTGTCCCTGGTCAGCGCCAATGCCGAGAGACACCGTGACAATCCGGAATTCATAGACGATGCCTTCGCTACCGTGGCCCATGCGGTGGCCAAGATGAACCGCCTGCTGGCGCATCTGCGTCAGGGCCACCTGCCGGTCGAGGGCAAGTACTGCAATCTGGAGCAACTTTTGCGTAAACTGGTGGCGGACCGCGCTTCCGCTCGGCCCGTGCCGGAATTCCGTTTCAATGGAGTGGACTGCGTGGTCCAGGCCGATGGCGACCGGCTGGGATCGGTGCTGGACAACCTGATCCAGAACGCCCAGGAGGCCACCCCGGATAGCGGCCAGGTCGTGGTGACGCTTGGCTGTGACGACGGCGGGGCCCATATTACCGTTGCCGACACGGGCGCGGGCATGGATGGTGTTTTCGTTCAGGAACGACTCTTCCGGCCCTTCGATACCACCAAGGGGAATGCCGGCATGGGTATTGGCGCATTCGAGTGCCGCGAGTTCGTGCATCAGCTGGGTGGCAGCTTGAGCGTGGACAGCAAGCCGGGACAGGGGACGACATTCCATATCGAATTGCCGAATGTCAGGCATGCCGCGACAACGGTTTCCGAGCCGGATTTACAGGGTCTTACCAATGAGTAGCAAGAGATCGTCACACAGTTCCCGTCTGCTGATCATCGAGGATGACCCCGGCTTGCAGAAACAGCTGCGCTGGGGTCTCAGCGATTATGAGCCCCTGATCGCCGGGGACAGGCATGCGGCCATCACCTCGTTGCGCCAGTATCGTCCCCCGGTGGTGACCCTGGACCTGGGTTTGCCACCCGATCCGGCCAATGCCAGCGAAGGTCTGGCGACCCTGGACGAGATCCTGTCGGAGGCACCGCATACCAAGGTCATCGTCGTCACCGGTAACGATGACCGCGCCAACGCCCTGGCCGCGGTGGCGCGCGGCGCCTATGATTTTTATCAGAAACCCGTCGATGCCGACACCCTGAAACTGATCGTCGACAGGGCCTACCGTCTCTATGCCCTGGAGGAGGAAAACCGGCGTCTCGCGAGTCCGGCGCCGGACTCGCCGCTGCAGGGCATCATCGCCGGGAGCCCGGCCATGCTGGAGGTCTGCCGCATGATCGAAAAGCTCGCGGCGGCCGAGGCCAGCATCCTGCTGCTGGGTGAAAGCGGTACCGGCAAGGAGGTGCTGGCGCGCGCCCTGCATCAGATGAGCCCGCGCGGCAACAAGCCCTTCGTGGCCATCAACTGCGCCGCGATCCCGGAAAACCTGCTCGAGAGTGAACTGTTCGGCTATGAGAAGGGGGCCTTTACCGGCGCCGGCAAACAGACCCTGGGCAAGATCGAATACGCCAACGGCGGTACCTTGCTGCTGGACGAGGTTGGGGACTTGCCCCTCGCCCTGCAGGCCAAGCTGTTGCGGTTCCTGCAGGAGCGCGTGATCGAACGCATCGGGGGTCGTGGCGAGATCCCGGTGGATATCCGCGTCATCTGCGCCACCCACAAGGATTTGCAAGAACTGACGGGCACGGGAGAATTCCGTGAGGATCTGTACTACCGCATCGCCGAGATCTCCGTCACCATTCCGCCCCTGCGCGAACGTGGCAGCGATCCCGTGTTGATCGCCCGCGCCATCATTCAGAAGCAGGTGGCGGGGGGGCAGGCCCGCCACCGCGAGCTGGACCCGGGGGCCATCCGCGCCATCGAGGAATATGCCTGGCCAGGCAACGTCAGGGAACTGGAAAACCGTATCAAGCGGGCCCTGATCATGGCCGAGGGCAAGCTGATCAGCGCCGCCGATCTGCAACTGCAGCAGGAGGACCGGGACGCCTCGCCCAGGCTGAACCTCAAGGATATCCGTGACCGGGCCGAGGCCGACGCCCTGCGCCGGGCCCTGGCCCACAGTGATGGCCATATCGGCGCGGCCGCGGAACTGCTCTGCGTCAGCCGGCCGACCATCTACCACATGATGAAGAAATATGGCGTCACGCCATAAAAAGGGGACGCTACCCTTTTTTATTACGGTGTGGGCGGGACGGCGGTGAAATGGAATAAACATCTAAAAAACATATATTTGAAACTATTATATCGTCTATTACTTTATATAGGGCGGATTTTGGGTTATGCTTTGCGCAATGACCATGTAGCGGGTGTATGATGACCGCTGTTTACCGAGGCCATCGGAGGGGATACCGGATGAGCGTCATGCCATCGACCTGGCAGCAAGGGGAAGCATCGCACGACGGGGCGGGGATCCTGCCGGAGTCCCGCCTGCCTTGCCGGAAGATCATGAAAAGGCTGGGGATCCCGGCCCTGGTGCTGGTGCTGGGCCCGGCCGGCGCCGCCATGGCCACCACCCTGGAGGACGCCGTGCATGAGGCCATAAGCTCCAATCCCCAGGTCCTCGGAGCCCGGGCCGGCAGCCGCGCCGCGGACGCGGACGTGCGCAACGCCAGGGCGGCCTGGTTGCCCAGCGTCGATGTGCGCGCCGGCTATGGCCCGGAACACACCAATATCGGACAACTGAAGGCGGCGGGCACCGCCAAGGGCACCCTCGGCAAGCGCGAGGTCAGCCTGGTGGTCAGCCAGCTGCTGTGGGACGGTTCCGCCACCCGCAATGAGGTGGATCGGCGCAAGGCCTTGCTCAACGCCAGCCAGGACCGCGCCAGCGATACCGTCGAGAATGTCGCCTTCGACACGGTCAAGGCATATCTGGACGTACTCAAGAACCGGCACCTGGTGGAACTGGCGAAGCAGAACGTGGCCGACCATCGCAAGACCCTCGCCGAGGTGAAGTTGCGCGTGGACAGCGGCATCAGCCATCGTGGCGATCTGCAGCAGGCCATCGGCCGCCTGGCCCTGGCCCGCAGTGTCCTTACCGCCCGCGAAGGCGCCCTGAGGGCCGCCAACAGTGCCTACGAGCGGGTGGTCGGCGCTGCGCCCATGGACCTGCTCGAGCCCCAGCCACGCAGCTATGGTTTCAGCCACGACGGCGAACTGGACGACCAGGCCCTGCGGCAGGCCATAGCCCAGGCCACCGAGGAGGCCATGCAGGCCCATCCGGCGCTGGCCACGGCCGATGCCCAGTCACGCGCGGCCATGGCCGCGGCCGAGGCGGCCAAGGCGGCCTATCAGCCACGCATCAACCTGGAATACAGCCTCACCCGGGATCGCAATACCTCGGGCGTCACCGGCATACGCAATACCGACGCCCTGATGGTGGTCGCCAACTGGAACCTGTTCCGGGGGGGGGCGGATCAGGCCAGGGTCAATGCCCTCTCCGAACGCCGCTATGCCTCCCTGCAGGCGGTGGCGGATACCCGGCGGGCCATCCGTGAAAACGTCGAGATCGCCCTCAAGGCCAAGGCCACAAGCGAACAGCGTCTGACCTTCCTGCAACAGCATGTGGATGCCAGCAAGGCGACCCTGGAATCCTACAAGGCCCAGTTCAAGCTGGGTCGCAGGACCCTGCTGGACATGCTCAATACCGTCAATGAACTGTTCACCGCGCGTTCCAATCACACCGTAGGCGTCTATGACGATCTCCTCAACCAGTATTTCGTCGATGCCAGCAAGGGCCTGCTGGTCAAGAGCCTCAGCATCAGCTCCCGTTAGTCGTCCCCCCCTCGGGGCGTGGATGCCGCAAGCCCGCCGGATTCGTTGCCGTCGATGCCACAAGCCGCAGGAAATCGCGTGAACAGCAGCAATCCCATCAAGCAGGCCCAGGAGCCCGGGATGCAGCCGGTCGATGATCCGCTGCTCGATTGCCTGGTGATCCTCTGTCGCATCCATGATCGGCCCCAGTCGGCCGATGGCTTGATCGCCGGCCTGCCCCTGAAGGACTGCCGCCTCACCCCCAGGCTCTGCGTGCGCGCCGCCGAACGCCAGGGGTTCTCCGCACGGGTGCTGAGGCGACCCTTGCACAAGATCTCCTCACTGGTGCTGCCGGCGATCCTGTTGCTGCGCGATGGTTCCGCCTGTGTTCTCGCCGGTCTCGACGACAGGGGCATGGCCCGCATCATCCAGCCGGAGAGCGGGGCCGGGGAGCGCACGCTGCCATTGCCCGAACTGTCCCAGGACTACAGTGGCTATTGTCTGTTCGTCCAGCCCCGCCCGCGTGGCGACGACCTGCATGAACACCCCCTGTGGAAGGAGGGCCGCAACTGGTTCTGGGCCACGCTGTGGCATTTCCGTCGTTATTACACCGAGGCCATGCTCTCGGCGGTGGTGATCAACGTCCTCACCATCGCCACCTCGCTGTTCATCATGAACGTCTATGACCGGGTGGTGCCGAATACCGCGCTGGACACCCTCTACGTGCTCGCCGCGGGTACGGTCATGGCCATCGTCTTCGAGTTCCTGGCCCGCAACCTGCGGGGCTGGTTCATCGACGTGGCCGGCAAGAAGGCCGATATCATGCTGGCATCGCGCCTGTTCAGCCATGCCCTGGGTCTGCGCCTGGAGGCCCGGCCCGGCTCGCCGGGCAGCTTTGCCGCGCAGTTGCGTGAATTCGAGACCCTGCGTGATTTCATCACCTCGGCGACCCTGACCACGCTGACCGATATCCCCTTCATCTTCTTCTTCATCTGGGTGATCTCCCTGATCGGCGGCCCCCTGTACCTGGTCCCCCTGATCGCCGTGCCCATGGTCGTGGTGATCGGCCTGATCGCCCAGTTGCCCCTGGCCTGGGTGATGAACCGTCACCTGCGCGAGACCGCCATGAAACATGGCCTGCTGGTGGAGGCCATTACCGGCATGGAGACCCTGAAGATGCTCTCCGCCGAGGGCCAGATCCAGTCGCGCTGGGAGGAGTACACCGCCCTCACCGGACAGACCGCGACCCAATCGCGGTTCATCTCTTCCCTGGTGGTCAACAGTACCGTTCTCATACAGCAGTTGAGCACCATTGCCTTGATCATCTGGGGGGTGTATCTGATCGGCTCGGGCGATATCTCGCTGGGGGCGCTGATCGGCTGCGTGATCCTCAACGGCCGCGGTCTGGCGCCCCTGGGCCAGGTGGCCGCGCTCATGGCGCGCTTCCAGCAGGCCCGCGTGGCCTATCACATGCTCAGTGAACTGATGAAAAAACCCACCGATCGGGAGCCCGGCAGGACCTATCTGCAACGCCCGGAGCTGCGTGGAGAGATCACCCTGGCGGAGGTCGAATTCAGTTATCCCGGGCAGAACCTGCCGGCCCTGAACCGGGTCGCTTTCTCGATCCGGGCAGGTGAGCACGTTGCGCTTCTGGGTCGCATCGGATCCGGCAAGACCACGCTCCTGAAGATCATGGCCGGCCTGTATCGACCAACGGCCGGCGCCGTACGCATCGACGGTGCCGATCAACAGCAGTTCGACCCCGCCGATCTACGCCGTAACATCGCCTACCTGGAACAGGAGACGCGGCTGTTTCACGGCAGCCTGCGTGACAATATCACCATGGGCGCGCCGCTGGCCGATGACCAGGCGATCCTGGAAGTGGCGCGACTGGCCGGGCTGGACAAGTTGATCGAGCAGAACCCGATGGGATTCGATCTGGTCATAAGCGAGGGCGGCGAGGGCCTGTCCGGAGGCCAGAAACAGGCCGTGGCGATCGCCCGGGCCCTGCTCAAGGCCGCGCCGATCCTGCTCTTCGATGAGCCCACCAGCGCCATGGACCACAGCACCGAGCAGGCCGTGATCGCCGGCCTGCGTGATTTCAGCCAGGATCGCACCCTGGTGCTGGTGACCCACAAGCCGACCCTGCTGAACCTGGTCGATCGCATCATCGTCATGGAGGCCGGCCGGGTGGCCATGGACGGACCCAGGGAGCAGGTACTGAAGCAGTTGATGACTTCAGCATGAAAGTGCCTTCGATTTTCAATATTCCGTGGTGGTCATGACCACCATGAAGAGTACAGCCCTGATCCTTTCCCCGCAGCAGGTGTGGCTACATCCCTTGTGGCCCGCCGAGCATCGCAGTGCCATCGCGAACAGGCCCGTAAGGGGGCGCGCATGGATGCGCGTCGCCGTCCGTGGGCCAGGATGGCCCTTCGGACGGCCCCGTGATGGCGCGAGAAGCACAGGGAACCCGCAGGGCGGGACACTGGGCGGCTTTTTCTTTGGGTACTTTCTTTTGGCCGCGCAAAAGAAAGTACCCCGCCTTCGGGTGCGGGAACCCGTTTCAATCGGGCTGTGTAACCTGAAAATTAGTTATTCTGGTAAAGATATGACAATCAGAGCGGCACGAATAAATTCGATAAGTGTATGGATTTAATCTTAAAATTCAGACGGCATCGTGATCGCCTCAAGGCCCGCAAGGACGCGGCCTTCCTGGCCGACGCCCGGGCGGCGACCCTGATCGATCATCAGCCCCTGGCCGGTCTGAGCCTGCTTTTGCTGGTGCTGGCGGTCGGGGGGTTCTTCCTGTGGGCCTCGCGGGCAACGCTGGACGAGGTGACCGTGGGCAGTGGCAAGGTGATCCCGTCCAGCCGCGAGCAGGTGATCCAGAGCCTGGAGGGCGGCATCCTGGCCGAGATGCGGGTGCATGAGGGTGATACCGTGGTGAAGGGCCAGGTGTTGCTGCGTATCGATGATACCCGTTTCGACGCCTCCTACCGCGAAGGCAACCTGCGCGAACAGGACCTCAGGGCCACGATTGCGCGCCTGAAGGCCGAGGCCAGCAAGGGCGAACCGGTGTTCCCCAAGGACCTGCCCGCCCACCTGGTCGAGGCCGAGCGCAAGCTGTTCGATTCACGCCGGCACGCCCTGTGGCAGAGTACCGGGGCCCTGCAGCGCAGCCTGGATCTGGCCAGCCAGGAACTGCGCATGACCGAGCCGCTGGTGGCCCAAGGCGCCGTGTCCGAGGTCGAGGTGCTGCGCCTGAAACGGCAGGTCAATGACATGCGCGGCAAGATCCAGGAACGGGTGAACACCTTTCGCGCCGAGGCGCGCGGCGAACTGGCCAAGAAGGAGGCGGAACTGGCCGGTATCCGGGAGAAGAACCGCGCGCGCAAGGATCAGGTCAAGCGCACGGTGGTGCGCTCACCGGTACGCGGCACGGTCAAGAACATCCGCATGACCACCATTGGCGGCGTGATCCAGCCGGGCATGAACATCATGGAGATCGTGCCCCTGGAGGACCAGTTGCTGATCGAGGCGCGGATCCGCCCCGCCGATGTCGCCTTCCTGCATCCCGGCCTGCCGGCGACGGTCAAGATCACCGCCTATGACTACAACATCTATGGTGGCCTGAAGGGCAGGCTGGAACAGATCAGCGCCGATACCATCAGCGATGAGCGCAATCCGAAAGAGACCTATTACCGCATCATCGTGCGCACCAATAACGCCCATCTGCAGGGAACCCGCGGCCCCTTGCCCATCATCCCGGGCATGGTCGCCACGGTGGAGATCCTGACCGGGCACAAGACCGTGCTGGACTACATCCTCAAACCGATCCTGAAGGCGCGCAGCAATGCCCTGCGGGAGCGGTGATGGCGTTGATTATCAATCAGAATGTTCACCACGAAGGACACGAAGCGCACGAAGAAACCTGATTGGGCGCCAACCGGTT
>CAZDOC010000064.1:0-9723 GCA_964506945.1 uncultured Gammaproteobacteria bacterium | reverse complement strand
ATGCCAAGCTTGAATTCCCGCTGCCCGCCGATGGGAAGCTCGATGTGGCGGATTGCCTTTTCCGCATGCAGCCAGCCCTGACGATCATATAGCAACACCTCCAGATAACCTCCCCTGTCAGGATCGACATTTGTGATGTTCAAGCGGATGGTTGCCGAGTTTGCTGTATCATCGTCCGCCTCTGCCGCGGCTGGCTGTAAATTCGTGATCAGCAATGCGAGTACACAGAGGCAAGCCGATGCATATATCCTGTCGCTGTATGCATGCATACGAGTGTCCGGGGCCTCGCTGAACGGTATGGGTTTCCGTATTGTAGCAACAACACGCAGCACCCATATGTACCGGGTGGATCGGGCAGCCATGCAGGCAGGGCTGCAGCAATCGCAGCCGCCTGGCAGTCAGGGAGCAAATGCTACAATGCGAGAACTGACCCCACGGGCTGGCCCCACGGGATGAGAGGGTGAGCATGGGTATCAAGCAGGAATTGTACGACCACATCGGGGCGCTGGCGGGTCGCCTGCCATTGCCGCGCATCCGGCGGGTGTATCTGCCCGAAGCGCATCCCGGCCCGGACAGGCATACCGAATTCGGGGTGATCGAACTGGAGGATGGCGCCGCCGGACTCTACTATGCCTGGCTGGATGCGTCCCAGCGGGACATGTCCAGACGCCATCCCGAGGACAGGATCCTGGGCCGGGATCCCATGGATATCGTGCCCTGTTTTCTCAGTGAACATCCCGCCGACTGCTCACTGGGCCTGGCGGTGATCAATGCCGTCAGCCAGAGTTTCCTGCGACGGGCGGCGTACGCGCCAGACCCGGCGCCAGACTCCTTCGGCGCATTGGAACCGGGTCCTGACGACCACCTGGGCATGGTGGGTTATTTCCCTCCCCTGGTGGAACGCCTGGGCCGGCGCGGTATTCGCATGACGGTGATCGAAAAACAGCGGGATATCGGGCGGGGAGATGCCCGGCTCTCGCTGACCCATGACCCACGCGCCTTGCGTCATTGCAACAAGATCCTTGCCACGGCCACGGTCATGCTCAACGACAGTGTGGACGAGATCCTGCATTATTCCGACCATGCGGATGTCCTCGTCATCCTGGGTCCCACCGCCGGCTTTCTTCCAGACCCGCTGTTCAGGCACGGGGTCACGGCGGTGGGGGGCACGGAGATCCTGGATGCGGCCGGCGTCATCCGCAGCTTGCGCCATCAGCAGGGCCTGGGTACAGCGGCCAGGAAATACCTGATCCAGGCCGGGTCCTATCCGGGGCTCGAAACCTTGTTGCGTGGGCTCCCTGGCTGATTTCGGCGCTGCTCGTGGCGGGGCAGGCGCGGCCTCGTGGCGTGCCGTCTCATGTCGTCCGTAGCGAAAAATACAGGCCCATGGCCAGGAAGAAAGCCAGATATCCGAACAGCAGAAACTTCATGGTGAACGAAGCGGGGTTGTCCGTGGATTTATCGGTGATGTATATCTTGTAGGCGATCAGGTTCGCCAATGAGCCGAACAGGCTGCCGAAGCCCCCGGCGTTGGCGCCCCAGAGCAATGCTTCCCAGTCCGTGGTGAATCTCGTGAACAGCAGGGTCGCCGGCACATTGCTCATGATCTGGCTGGCGAGGGCGGACAACAGGAAGACATGCCCGGATTCACGGATCCCGGAGGACAGCATCCCTTGAAGATTTCCGGCGAGGCCGAAAAAGAAAAAGAATGTCAGCAGGAGTGGGTAATCGATACGAAGTGTGGCCCTGTCGCGGAGCAAGGCATAGAGAATGACCACGGATCCGGCCGCGGCGGGGAGTCCGTGCAGGGCGCTCAGCAGTACGATTGCCAGACCGGCCGCGTAGGGATAGACGGAGACATGGACCGCGGGCGCCGCCGCTGTTTCCTGGATCCCGGCGCGGGTCTTGAGGGCCAGCGAAGCGGCGAGCAGGAGGACGAGAAACAGGGATGAAAAGGGAGCGATCGAGGTGATGAACGCCGCCGGATGCAGATCATAGAACCAGTAGATAAAGAGATTCTGGGGATTTCCGAAGGGTGTGAATGCCGAGCCGGCATTGGCCGCCAGCGCCTCCAGGATGACCAGGATATCCCGCCTGTCGATATCGATCGCCAGGGTCAGGGGCACGATGACGATCAGGGCGACATCATTGGTCACCAGCATGGACAGGAAGAAGGTGGCGGCCACCAGCTTCAGGGGAATGACTTTTCCCCTTTCCATACCGTGCGCGATGCAGGCGATGATGCCGCTGCGCTGCAAGCCCTTGACGGTGACCAGGAGCGCGAAGAGTATGAATAATACCTGTATCTCCAGTGCCGAATACGCCGGTGGATGACCGGCGTGGAGCGATGTCAGCAGCAGGCCCGCGCCGGAGGCGAGCAGGAGCCATTCCTTGAGGATGAAATCAATCAGCACGATGGTTGGCGTGGCACGGGGTCGGTTCTCGAATTGTAGCATCCGGGGTGAGGACGGATGAGGATGTTCTGGCCGGTCATTCGCTGAGCGCCATCAATCGCTGCCCTTCCTCGCGCCCGCCTGGCGCTGGAGCAGGCGTCTGATCCCTTCGATTTCGACGCTGTCCACCTCCTTGCCGGTCACACGGATGACCGCCTCGTCCGCTGCCGGTCGCTGGAAGCGTCGCCGTTGCGCCGACAGGATTTCGAGATCGGCCTCGGAGGCGTCGTTCGCGGCCCGTCTTCGTCGCTGGATGCGTCGTTCGAGTGTCGCCATGTCCGTTTCGAACAGCAGCAGCAGGAAGGGCAGGGCGTGTTCCCGCGCCAGTTGGCGGAAGCTGTCACGGGTCTCTTGGTCGATGAAAGTCGCGTCGACGATCACCGTGTAACCGGCCAGCAGCAGTTTGCCTGCCAGTTCCCGCAGCCGGGCGAAGGTGCGCTCGCTGGCCTCCCGGGTATAAATATCCATGCCGGTGCTTGGCGCCAGCGGTTTGAGTCCGTGGAGCCGCTTGCGTTCAATGTCGGAACGCAGGTGCACGGCACCCAGTCGTCGGGACAGGCGCCGGCTGTACCAGGTCTTGCCGCTGCCGGAGAGGCCGCAGGTGATCAGCAGCGCGCCCTGGCGGGGCTGGATATAGGATTCGGCCCGTTCGATATAGGCGAGACACTGAATCCTGCGGTCATCGGCCTCGGCTGTGCCGAGGCCGGGCTGGGCCAGGCGCATGGCATTGACCTTGGCCCGCACCAGGGCGCGGTAGACGCGGTAGAAATCCAGCAGCGCCAGCCCGGGATAGTCGCCGGTCTCCTCCAGATAGCCGTTCAGTACCCGCCAGGCCAGGTCCGGGCGGTCCTGGTGATCGAGGTCCATCAGCAGGAAGGCCAGGTCGGAGATGACATCGATCCGGCGCAGGGCGGGGCTGAATTCGATACAGTCGAAGATCAGCGGCCGACCCTGGTAGAGGACCATGTTGCCCAGGTGCAGATCGCCATGGCATTCGCGTACGAAACCGTCGGCGAGGCGTTGCGCAAACACCGCCTGCAAGCGCTCGGCCTGTTGCCGGGTCCAGTGTTCCAGGCGTTTCAGCCGCAGTCGCATATCCGGGTCGTCCGCCAGCGCCGCGGCCAGGGGCGGAAGGTTCTCCAGTGCCGGGTCGACAGGGGATCGCCCCTTTGCCTGTTCCACGCTGATGCGCGCGGCGCCGGCATGGAATTCCGCTATCTGCCTGGCCAGGCCATCGAAGGTCTCATCCGGCAAATCTCCCCTGGCCAGCAGGCGGTCCAGGCCCTGGTCCGGGTCGAAACGGCGCATGTGTACCGCGTAGTCGAGGATCTCGCCCTCGCCATTCAGACGGGGGCGTCCCCAGGTGCGGGTGACGGGTATGACATCGAGGTAGATATCCGCCGCCAGGCGACGGTTCAGACGCAGTTCGTCGAGGCAGGCCTGGTGGCGTTTCTCCAGGCTCGAGAAGTCCAGAAAGCCCAGGTCCACGGGTTTTTTGATCTTCCAGGCGGAATCGCCCTGGAGGATGATCCAGGAGATATGGGTCTCGATCAGTACGGGGGGATGGGCCTCGTGCTCACGTTCCAGATCGGCCATCAGGGTCTCGATCATCCCGGCCTTTGGGGCCGTGTCATCCAGGTCCACGTTCAATTCCTCCAGCATCAATACGGCCATTATATCGTGACTCCGTCGTCAATGGTTCGCGGTTCGGCCAAGGCCTGCGCGCGCACCAGGTAGCGCCATGGACCCCCGGGGACCAGGGCGTCGAAGGGATAGCAGGTGATCAGGATCAGGCTGGCGCTGTCCCGGTCGTCCCGCGGCGGGGCGGTGTCGGAGGCATCGGCGATCAGGAGATCCTCGATGCGGTAGCGCGTGGTGTGGCCGGGGAGATAACGGGGTGCGACCACCATCGGAAAGCGCAGGTGGAAACTGCCCTGGTCGTGGCGGATGTCCTGCTGATACTCGATCTCGACGGTGATGTTTTCGCCCGGGCCGATGTTGGCCACCGAGGTGGTGAAGATGTTCGTCCGTTCCTGCTCCATCAGGCTGGCACGCTGGCCTGCGGCCCTGGCCCGCCGGTAGTGTCTGCGCGCCGTCTGGCGTTCCCGGATCTCACCCTCGATGATGCGTCCGCCGATGCGCATGCGCAGGTGATCGACCGCGGCGGTCTCCGGCAGGGGGAAGACATAGATGCCCTCCCGCCAGTGCTCGTCGGGGTTGTGAAAACGCTGACTGACCCTGACCCGCGCCAGCATGCCGCTGACCTGGATACGTACATCGGTGTGCAGGGTCGGGCTGTGACGGTAGCCCCTGTCAGGATCGGACCACAGCAGGCCAGCATGGCCGATATCGCCGGGGCTGGTGAACCGTGGCCGGGCAGCGTCGGTTTCCCCGGCCCGGGCCAGCGTCGACAGCAGCATGACCACGGCCATCAGCGCCAGGGTCGAGGCCAGCCCGGCGACGATCCCGGCGAGTACACACTCCAGGGCCTGGCGCAGGAAAGGGGGGCGGCTGGCGATGCCCTCCGGGTGTGGTGGGCGATCGCCGGGGCGGGTGTGATGGCTTGCCGATAAGGACATGTGCGTCTCCTGGGTTCCTTGTTGGATGGCATTACAGCAGCGGGATCTGTCCATCCCGGGGATGAAAAGGGGCCGGGCGCGGGCGAATTGTGGCGAAATCATGGAAAATGCTCCCGTGACCCTGCCCCGGCGGGTGCTTTGCGGTAGAGTGTTCACCGGAGGTGTGAGGGTTTGGGCAGACGTATTGCGATCGTGGAAGACGAAGCGGCGATCCGGGACAATTATGCCGAGCTGTTGCGGCGCCAGGGCTATGAGGTACAGACCCATGCCGATCGGGCACAGGCCCTGGCGGCCTTTCGCCTGCGCCTGCCGGAGCTGGCGATCCTGGATATCGGTCTGGGGGACGAGTGCGAAGGGGGCTTTGAACTCTGCCGGGAACTGCGCGCCCTGTCACGCAGTCTGCCGATCATCTTTCTGACCGCCCGCGACAGCGATCTCGATACCATCTCCGGCCTGCGCCTGGGCGCGGACGACTATCTCAGCAAGGACACCTCGATGCCGCATCTGCTGGCGCGCATCGCGGCCCTGTTCCGGCGTCTGGAAGCCTTGCGATCACCGGATGAGGCGAGCACGGTGGTCGAGTGCGGGGGCTTGTACCTGGACAGCGACCGGATCCTGGCCCGCTGGCAGGGCCGGGATCTGGATCTGACCCTGACGGAATTCTGGATCGTGCATGCCCTGGCCCGACGGCCCGGGCATGTCAGGCAGCGCGAACAGCTGATGGATGAGGCCAATGTGCTGGTCGATGACAGCACCATCACCTCACATATCAAGCGCATCCGTCGCAAGTTTCACCACCATGACCCGGGTTTCGCGGCCATCGAGACGGTCTATGGACTGGGATATCGCTGGCGGGCCGATGCATGAGTATCCGTATCCGGTTACTGCTGCTGTCGCTGGCGATCCTGTTGCTGCCACTGGCCGGTTATCAGTATGTGCGTGAAATGGAACGCTTCCTGCGCCAGGAACTGGGGGCCTCGGTGCAGTTTGCCGCCACCGATCTGGCGGCCTTGCTGCATGATCGCCAGGATCTGCTGCCGGCCGCGTTTACCACCCTGGTCGATGGCCACTCGAGTATCTACCTGCACAGCCTGGATCAGCCCATCCAGATCGATGGCTACAGCAGCGACTGGGAGGCCTGGCTGGACTGGGCCAAGCACTATGGCCCGGTGGGCAATGGCTTTACCCTGCTGGCCGGGATGCGGGGACGGAGCGTGTATGTCCGTATCCGGGTCGATGACGGCGAGCGGGTCCCTGCCGGTCCGGAACACCCCGCACGCAAGGGTGATGCGATCCTGATGGTATTCACCGATCCCGCTGGCCGCTGGCATCGTTTTCACATCGCCACCGTCGCGCCCGGAGGCTTCAGCCCCTACCGCCTGGCCTACGATGCCCTGGGTGAGCTGCAGGCCAGGCCGATCCCGAATATCCGTGCCGCCTGGCAGGAGCAACAGGGGGGGTATACGGTTGAACTCGCGATCCCGGCCCGCTTGCTGGGCGCGCGACTGGGGTTCATCGTCACCGATGTGGATCCCGGCACACCAGAGCAGACGCGCCGTGTCGGCACCGCCGGAGAGGCGACCCTGAAACAACCGGGGCGTCTGCTGCGACCCCTGCCCGGCCTGCGGAAATTGTTTGTCGGTCTGCAGCTCGGTCCCGGAAGACGCCTGTGGATCGTCGGCCGGCAGGGCCAGGTGCTGGCCAGTGTCGGATCACTGAAGCGCGATCTGCCCCGGCATGCCCTGAATCTGCTCTACACCCTGATCCTGCCACCGGTGGACGAGCAGTTCAGTGATGATCTGGCCGGCGCCGCCAGACTCGATGGCGCGGAGATCCGCGCGGCACTCGAGGGCCGTGCGGAACGGCGCTGGCGTTCCGCCCCGGGTGGACGGGCGGTCATCGTCTCGGCTGCCAGCCCGGTACGGATCGGTGGCCAGGTGGTGGGCGCGGTGGTGGTGGAAGAGACCGCCAATCGTATCCAGACGGTGCAGCGCCAGGCCCTGGCGACGGTCTTCAACCGAACCCTGCTGGCCTTCATCGGCGTCACCGTGCTGCTGCTGATCTTCGCCTCCCGCCTGTCGCTACGCCTGTCGCGCCTCAGCCGTGAGGCCGCGGCCGCCATCGATGAGCATGGGCGTGTGCTGCAGACCCGGATCGGCGATGGCGGCCATGACGAGATTGGCTCCCTGGGGGAACGCTTCTCCGTGCTGCTGTTGCGCCTGAAGCAGTACACCAGCTACCTGGAAGGCATGCGCAGCCGTCTGGCCCATGAACTGCGCACACCACTGAGTGTGGTGCGATCCTCCCTGGATAACCTGGAATCCGCGGGCGGGGACATCGGCGCCGCACCGGGTCTGGCCCGGGCGCGCACCGGTATCGATCGCCTCAGCGCGCTGCTCAATCGTCTCAGCGAGGCCACGCGTCTGGAACAGGCGGTACAGACGGTGGAGATGGAGGTGGTGGACCTGGTGGGGCTCATCCGTGGATGCGTGCAGGGCTATCGTCTCGCCAACCCGTCCCGCCAGATTGAATTCGTGGCCCCGCCGGGACCATTGCGACTGCGTTTGGCGCCCGATCTGATCGTGCAGATGCTGGACAAGCTGCTCGCAAATGCCCTGGATTTCGGCCTGCCCGAGCGGCCCATCAGGGTGGAACTGATGGAACAGGATCGGGATATCCTGCTAAAAGTCCTAAACTTTGGACCACGGCTGCCGCTAGCAGGTACCGATACCCTGTTCGGTGCGATGGTCTCGCTCAGGGACAAGGGCGGGCGGCAACCCCACCTGGGTCTTGGCTTGCACATCGTGCGCCTGATTGCCGAGTGTCACGGCGGCGGGGTCGAGGCGGAAGATCTGGCAGATGGCAGTGGTGTGTGTTTCCGCGTACGCCTGGCACGGGTATAATTCCGCCATCGTCCTGTCGTCGGCGCGAGAGAGGGCGATGGCTCCGGGCAGCGTGCCGGTAGCCGCAGACTGCCGAAATGAATGGGATCCACAAGGGGTTGACGGGGGGTACAATACCATCCTGTACGGCCGTCTAGGAATAAACCACGGAGACAAACCATGGCCTTTGCGCTTTATTACATCTTTGCGATCACCGTCCTGATCCTGCATTTCACCGGGACCCTGATGCGGAAGAACCTGGAATGGCTGGTCTATGTGCTGGCGGTGACAGTCATCCCGGCGATATTGTATCTGTAGACGGTTTTCTCCCCCTGTCTGATGCCCTGTTCCGGCCAGGTGCGCGGTATCAGGCGCCGTTATCTTTCATTTCCGCGCTGCTGACGGCCCGGAGGGCCTGCTCGACGACTTCAATCCCCGCTCCATCCCGGTGTGCCTGCTCGCTGAGCAGGCGACGCCAGGCGCGTGCCCCGGGCTGTCCCAGGAACAGACCCAGCATCGGCCGGGTCATGTGGGACAGACAAACCCCCTGATCCAGCTGTTCCTGGATATATTCCAGCATCCGCTGGACGATCTCCACGCGTGAGGGTATGGCGTGGTCATCACCGTACAGGAGGCGGTCGGCCTGGGACAGAAGATAGGGGTTGTGACAGGCCTCGCGTCCGATCATGATACCGTCCACGCGCCTGAGTTCCTCCCGGCTCCGGGCCAGGCTGGTGATGCCGCCATTGAGGATGATCTCGAGATCGGGACGCAGCCGTTTCAGGCGGCGGACCTTGTCGTATTCCAGTGGCGGGATATCGCGGTTCTGCTTCGGACTGAGGCCCTTCAGCCAGGCCTTGCGGGCATGCAGGATGAAGACCCGGCAGCCGCCGGCGGCAACCGTATCGATGAATTCGAGCAGTTCCTCCCAGGAATCCCGGTCATCGATTCCCAGGCGGGTCTTGACCGTGACCGGGATCGACACCGCGGCCTGCATGGCCGTGACGCAGTCCCGCACCAGCTCCGGTTCGGCCATCAGGCAGGCGCCGAAGCGGCCCGATTGCACCCGCTGGCTGGGGCAGCCCACGTTGAGGTTGATCTCGTCGAAACCGGCCTCGGCGGCGATACGGGCGCAACGCGCCAGCTCACCGGGGTCGCTGCCGCCAAGCTGGATTGCCAGCGGGTGCTCGGCGGCATGGAAACCCAGGAATCTTTGCCGGTCGCCGTGGATCAAGGCCCCGGTGGTGACCATCTCGGTATACAGCAGCGTATGCCGCGAGAGCAGGCGCATGAAGTAGCGGCAGTGACGGGTGGTCCAGTCCAGCATCGGTGCGATGCAGAGACGCCTGTCCAGGCTGGCGGGTGTCGGGTCTGGGGGCGTCATCTCGTTCATGTCCATACCGGTGAGTCGGCTCCCTGTCGCAGAGTCAGCCGGGTCTGATCCCCCAGGGGCATGTGCAAGGTATGCATTTTGTGGCGCGATATCAAAGAATTTTTCTCGCCGGGGCGCGGAGCAGGCAGAGGCAGGGAAGTGCTTTCCCGCGTGCCCGCGCCTCCGCGAGAGGATATTGGCGTTTCTGAATAATGGCCAGCCTGTCGGATTCAGGTAGATTTCCGCGGCCAGTCCAGCCCATGTCCGGCAGTCTCCTGGAGGTAATGCCGGGCCAGGATCTGACGGGTGAAGCCGCTACGCAGGTAAAACCCCCTGGGCAGGGTGCGGATGCGTTCACCCTCACTGCCGATGGCCTCGCGCAGGCTGCTGCCGGTGGCGGCCTTGGGCCGGATCTGCAGGTATTCGCCATGCCGGGC
>CAZDOC010000063.1:0-9790 GCA_964506945.1 uncultured Gammaproteobacteria bacterium | reverse complement strand
CCCCGAGGCGCGGGTGGCGGCGGGTGCCGCGATAAATGTCTGTTGACGTTTAAGGCGCGTCCCTGTGCCGTGATGGTTAGATATGAATGGTCTCCCCGAACGGGGCCGTCTTTTGGCTATCGCAGATCCACAGAACCGGGTAGCCAGGGTCGTCCGGCGCAGGCCCGTACAGGTCTGTCAGGTAGATCAGACACTCCGGGGTTATTCCTTCTTGGGCCACGGCATCGAACACCGGCTGAAACAGGGTGCCACCTCCGCCCTTCGGGTTCGCCGTGACAGGCTCGTCCCGCTCAAACACGTCATGTCCTTCAACTTCGGTGTCACAGTACAACACGTGGACACGTGACGGGCGGCTCTCCAGGGCGATAGCCGAGACCTCGCTGATAAACTGGTCCAGCATATCGACATCCACCGAGCCCGATGTGTCAACGGCCACGACCAGTTCCCCAAGTTCCTCCCCGTCCGCCCCGGGCAGATACAGGCCCTGCCCGATAAAGCGCCGGTTGGGACGGCTCCAGGAATAATCATCCCTGGATTGCTGGATGAACTGGCGGAGAACCTCCCGCCAGTCAACCTTTGGTGTCAGGGCGTTGCTGACGGCGCGAGAGGCCGCATCACCGCCTTTGCCGGCCAGCTTGGCGGCTTGGGTAGCCTGGCGCACGTCTATTTCGTCCACGGCTTCCTCAGCGCCATCCGGGAGGTCTCTGACTTCTCCCGGGGGGCCGTCTTGCTCCCCGCTTTCTCCCTGTCCCCCACTGGGTTCATCTGATGGGTCAGGTTCCGGCAGACGGGCGTAGATTTCCTCGGCGGAAAGATCCTCGTAGTTCGGGTCCAGCAGGGCATCCGCCGGCAGGCTCACGCCGTCCTTTTCCAGGATCGGGTTGATGGCGTAGTCGCAGGCCACGTTCCAGCGTTTCGGATCGCGATCTCCACGGCGCTTGTGATGGCCCAGGGCAACGTGCATGATCTCATGGCAGAGAACGCCACAGAGCTCATCCGGAGGCAGCTCCTTGGCGAATTCCGGGTTGACGCCGATCTTGGTGCCGTCCGTGTAGAGCGTGTCGCAGCCAGGGTCTTCGACCAGCGGCAACTTCATCAGCAGGGAGCCGAAAAACGGGTGGTCCAGGATCACCCGGACCCGTGCTTTGGTGTAGTCCATGACGGTCTCCTTACAAGCCCAGCTTGCTGTCAATGTCTTTGAGGATGTCGCGGGCGCGGCTGGCAGTCTGCTTGCGCAGGCCCTGGTCCTCACGAAGCGACTGAGGATCGATTGAGACGCTGGCCCGCAGATCGGCGATCACCCGGTCAAGCGATGGATCGTCGCCCAGGTTCAGCAAGGGCAGTACGTCGATCAGATCGTGGACATTGGTGATCAGGGTGTCTCGGAAGATCCCCTTTTCGTCATTCAGTTTGCTGACCAGCTTTCCGACCGCATCGCGCAGACGGTCCCAGATGTCGCGGATGGCGACCTGCTCCGCTTCCAGCAGGCGTTCCTCGGCCTGCCGTGCGATCTCATGGATCTCATCGTCGGGCAGATGCACCCGGAAGTCATCGCCGGACGGTACCGGGGCAAAGACGGTATCGAACCGGTATCGGCTCTCGACATCGACTGGATAATCGGACTCACGGTACAGGCCGTTGAGGGCGATCTTGGCCTCAGCCTTGAGCGCCGGGTATTCCCGGACGAACTCCCGGACGGCCCGGTCGAAATCGTCCTTGAGTCGCCGCAGACCATCGGTATAGGTCTCGTAGGCGGTGACGGGAAGCACCCGCAGGCCGTTGTCCAGCCAGGGCAGGGTGTGATCGTAGTGGAATTCCCGTGCAGCAGTGGCGATCTGCCCGATGCGCTTGAACACGTCGCCCTGGAGCAGGGACTTGTTGAAGCGCCCGATCTTGTCGGACGCGCCGTGATTGTTGATGACCTCCTGCGTGGCTTTCTTGTCGTACTTGCGGGCGGTCCATTGGCTGATCTTCAGGTTGACCAGCAATGCCTTGTCGTTCAGGTTGCTCATGTCTCTCTCCTTTGGCCGGGTTCGGCCTCAAGTGGGTGGGTGGTTACAGGATCACGTCCTGATGGGATACGGCCCAGTTGACGAACGCACTGGTCTTGCGTAGCGCCCCGTCGGTGCCGTCGGCCTTGGCCTTGCTGAAGATGGCCTGTGTGCCGAACACGGAAAACTCCGGCGGCAGGCGGTCCAGGTAGGTCAGGATACCGCTGAGGCGGTCGGGGTTGGCGGCGTTGGCCAGCGCACCGGCGAGGGCGTACAGGGTGGCCGGCTCGGTCGGGACATCCGCCCGGGACGGGTCCAGCAGGATCTCGTCAACGGACGGCAGGCTGCCCCAGACCCGCAGGAACGCCGCGAACTCAGCGGCCGCACCTTCGCCGACCGTACCGGTGATGGCGGCGGTCTGGACCTTTTCCGGCAGGCCCTTGCCCAGCAGACGGGAGACGAACTCCCATCCCCTGGGGTTCGGGGAGACCTTTTGCGCCGGGTCGAAGTCGTGCAGCAGCTCCCGGCGGAACCGGATGAACGCCACGACTTCTGTCGGGATGCTGTTCTGCAAGGCCCAGACGGACCAGTCATTGATGTCGGCTTCCAGTTCGATATGCGTGAACCGGGCCGCGAGGGACGAGATCAGCGGGTTGACGCCGGCGCGATCAGACAGCCGGTTGCCGGCAGCGATGATCTGCCAGCCATCAGGCACCTGGTACTCGCCCAGTTTCCGGTCCAGGCAGAGCTGGAGGGCTGCGGACTGTACTGCGCGGGCAGCGTTCGGCAGCTCATCGAGAAAGATGATCCCCTCACCGTCGCGGGGTAAGAGCGCCGGGGTGGCGAACTCTACTGCACCGTCCTTGACGATTGGCAGGCCGTGCAGGTCCACCGGATCGTAGTAGGACAGCCGGATGTCCAGCACCGGGCCGTTGGCCTGGTGAACGATGGACGATTTCCCGATCCCGGGGGCTCCCCAGATAAACAGGGGCTGGTCTTTTGGGCTCAGGGCCTGGATGAGGCCGGTGGCCTCGGATGGTGTCAGTGTAATACTCATGGTTCCTCCTTTTTGCCGGTATCGGCATTAAGTGGTTGCCGGCCTTGACATAAATGTCCGGCGGACTACACTAGTCAATAGTGTGGGTTGGTGTCGCTAGACGCCGGTGCCTACACTATCGTCGCGCCAGTAACCCCTACTGGCCAGGGTGGAATGAGTCCTCGAAAAGACCCATTCCACCGGTGCGGTCTCGCTCGATGTATTAAACCGAATCCCCGCTCACGACGCCGGTAACGCCGAGTCCCCTATGTTGCCCATCCTGGGCTTGGTGTGCCGGGACACGCATGCAATGTCACCCGGCGGTCTCCACGCAGCGCAACTTGTTTGGCTTGCGACTGCCCTTGTGCAGACCCCTGTTTGCTTCCTCAGACCCGTACCCTTCTGGGTCTGCCGTCCCCGGGTATCCGGGCCGCGCAGGTTCCGACCTGTTGAAGTGGGCCGTTCACTCCCCCGGCTCCTTCCGGGGTGGCGGGAGGTAAATCCGTCTACCACCTGAACACAAGCGTAGCACAAAGGTAATACAATGTCAAGTCAGGGGGAGATCCCCCAGGAGTCCCTATGCCCAGAAAAACAGCCGCAAAGCCCCGTCCGGCGCGGGCTAAGGCACAGAAGAAAGCGCCCTCAAAGCGCAAGGCAGCACAGGCCAAAACAACCAAAAAAGCAGCGCCAAGGCGACGCCCGGCGCGAGCGAAGTTGACCCGCAACGAAATAATGTTCGCCCAGGAGTACATCCGCACCGGCGATCAGTCTTATGCCTATCGGCTGGTGTATGCGGATTCAATCCCGGACGATCTGAGCCGGGGGGCTGTTACCAATCGGGCCTGGCGGCTGGCGACAACCCCCACAGTTAAGAGCTATATCAACAAGTTACGCCGTCGGGCCATGGAGCGGGCGCAGGTCTCCGTGGAGTCGCTGACGGTAGAACTTGATCAGGATAGAGCCGCCGCCCGGGAAGCCGGGCAGTACGGTGCCGCCATCCGTGCGGTGGAGCAAAAGGCCAAGCTCCACAAGCTGCTGATCGAGCGCAAGGACATCACCCTGACGGCCCTGAACGAGTTCCCCGAATCCTTGCTGGACCAGATGATCGAGCAAGCCCAGGAGGAGCTGGCGGAGTTCGATGAGACACGCCACTGATGGCGGTTCTGTCAGGGACAATGCGGGAGGTCATGGATCTGCCGCCAAAGCAGCGTATTTTGTTGTTATTGAAGGAGAAGGCGGCACGACGTAAGCTGATCCGCCTGGCCTATTACAGGCCCTATCCCACGCAGGCGGAGTTCCACGCGCAGGGGGCGAATTTCCGGGAGCGGTTGTTGATGGCCCCCAACCAGGTCGGCAAGACACTGGCCGCCGGCATGGAAGTGGCCATGCACGTCACCGGGCGATACCCGGAGGGATGGGAAGGCAAGCGGTTCGGCGCGCCGACGAATGGCTGGGTGGCCGGCGTCACGGGGGAATCCACCCGAGACAACCCGCAACGTATTTTGCTGGGCCGGGGGAACGAGATCGGGACCGGGGCCATCCCCCGGGAATGCATAGAGTCAGTCACCCCCGCCCGTGGGATCGCGGGGCTGGCGGACATCATCCGGGTCAAGCACGTCTCCGGCGGGATCTCCCTGATCGGCCTGAAATCGTATGAGAAAGGCCGGGAAAAGTGGCAGGGCGACACCCTGGACTGGATCTGGTTCGATGAGGAGCCGCCGGAGGACATTTATTTTGAAGGACTGACGCGGACAAACGTCACGCAAGGCCCTGTTTTTGTTACCTTCACGCCGCTGAAAGGCATGTCGAAGGTGGTCAAGCGGTTCCTGGTGGAGAAAAAGCCCGGGACAGTGATGGTCCACATGGACATCACAGACGCCATGCATTACACGGACGAAGAGCGCGAGGCCATCATCGCGTCGTATCCCGAGCATGAACGGGAAGCCAGGGCGCACGGCCATCCGGCCATGGGCAGCGGGGTCATCTTCCCGGTGGACTGGGACACCATCCTGGTGCCGGCGATGCCTATCCCCGGTTACTGGCCGCAGATAGCCGGGATCGACTTCGGTTACGACCACCCAACGGCCTCAACACACCTGGCCATCGACCCGGATTCAGACTGCATCTACGTCACCAACGAATACCGGGTGAAGAAGAAGGATGTGGTCTATCACGCCGCAGCCCTCAAGGTCTGGGGCGACTGGTTGCCGTTCGCCTGGCCACAAGATGGTCTGCAACACGACAAGGGATCGGGCGAGCAACTGGCAGAACAGTATAGAAAACAAGGGCTTAAAATGCTCCATGAGCACGCCAGGTTCGAGTTGTCCGGTACCGAGGGAGAGCGCCCCCAGTCCCGGGTCTCAGTAGAGGCGGGTTTATCCGAGATATTGACCCGAATGCAGACCAATCGGTGGAAAGTGTTCGACCACCTGGAAGGCTGGAAAGAGGAGGCCCGCATGTACCGGAGAGAAGACGGCAAAATCGTCAAGGAAGACGAAGACCTCATCTGCTCTTCACGCTACGCCATGATGATGGCCCGGTATGCCGTCACCCACCAGTCCGTCACACAGCAAGTCCGGCCGGCCCGGGCGGTTAATCGTAACTGGAGAGTCGTTTGATGCTCGCGGTACATATCAGAGAAGGCGAGAACATGCCCGAAATGGAGCATGAGGCCGTTGAAAACGTGTTGCCGGATGATGATGGACTGAGTATCACGACGTTCGAGAAATGGCTGCTCGAAATCCAGCAGCAACCCACATGGCGACGCCAGGCCGACATCGAGGCCGATTACTACGACGGGAACCAGTTGGACAGCGAAACCCTGACCGCCATGCAGGAACTGGGGATCGCGCCCATGATCGACAATGAGATCAAGCCGGTCATCGACACCGTGCTGGGCACCCAGGCGAAGACCCGCACGGACTGGGTGGTCAAGGCTGATGGGTCGGCCATGGTTGATGCGTCCGAAGCCCTCACCGCGAAGATGAAAGAGGCTGAACGCGAGTCCCGGGCCGACCGGGCCTGTTCCGATGCGTTCGCGGACCAGGCGAAGATCGGTCTTGGCTGGGTCGAAGTGGCGCGGGAACATGACCCGTTCAAGTACAAGTTCCGGTGTCAGCCTGTTCACAGACGTGAAATCTGGTGGGACTGGCTGGACAGAACGCCGGATTTGAGCGACGCAAAGTACCTGGTGCGCCGGCGCTGGCATGCCACGGAAGAGGTCGCGGCGGCATTCCCAGACAAGGCGGAGCTGATCCGAACAATCGGTGCCGGCTGGCCGATGTGGGAAACCCTGTCCCTGGACCAGTCGATCTCTCTGGATATGTCCCGCTCGTACAACATCGAGCGCGACACCACCATATTCGAGGCTGAATGGCGCAATATCCAGCGTGACATGCTTGGCGTGTACGAGGTCTGGTATCGGAAGCTGGTCACCGGGTATGCGGCCAGGTTGCCGACTGGCGGCGTGATGGAAGTGGACATGGAGAACGAGCGCCATATTGCCGCTATCGCTGCCGGCGTCGTAAAACCGGTCAAGACCACGTACAAGAAGATGCGGCTGGCCTGGTTCGTCGGCCCCCACAAGATCACCGAGATCCCGTCACCGTATCAGCACAACTCGTTCCCCTATGTCCCGTTCTTCGGATTCAGGGAAGATTTGACCGCAGTGCCCTACGGCATGATCCGCTCGATGATGAGCCCACAGGATGAGGTCAACGCCCGAAAGAGCAAGGCCATGTGGCTGCTGTCATCGAAGCGCGTGATCACGGACGAGGATGCCGTTGTAGACCATAATCTGACCCGCGAAGAAGTCTCGCGTCCAGACGCCTATATCGTCCTGAGCAAGGACAGGCGACCGTCCAGCCGGTTTGAGGTGGATGACGGTACCCCATTGGCAGAGACCCAGTTCAAGGCTATGCAGATGGCCAAGGAAGGCATCCAGCGCAATTCAGGCGTCTATCAGGCCATGCTGGGCAGAGAAGAGAAGGCCAAGTCCGGGATCGCAATCCAGTCCCTGCTGGAGCAGGGCAACACGACCCTGGCGGAGCTGATGGACAATTTCAACTTTGCCCGGCAGCGCGTGGGCGAACTGTTGTTCGAGCTGGTCAAGGAAGACATCGGCACAGATGAAGTCCCGGTGATGACCGGTTCCGGCATGACCAAAAAAGAGATCGTGCTGAATCAGCGGGTGCAGAATCCCGACACCGGTGAAATCGAGATCATCAACCGGGTGGCCAATACCAAGTTCAAGGTGGCGCTGGCAGATGTGCCCAGCACCGTGACCTATCGGCAGCAGCAACTGGCCCAGCTCAGTGAAATGGTCAAGTCATTGCCCCCGCAGTTGCAGGCCGTGGCCGCGCCGCATGTGTTCGAGGCTACAGACCTTCCGAATCGGGAGGTAATAGCCAACGAAATGCGGCAGGCGCTGGGGATGCCGGTTAAAGGGCCAGGTGCGCCAGGCATGCCAGAAGGGCAGATGCCAGATGGTCAGATGCCGCCTGTTGACCCGAATGCGCCGCAAGATGGCCAGCAGATGGTCCTGCCCCCGGGCGTCGATCCGAACATGCCGCAGCATGGCCAGCAGGTTGCGCTACCGCCTGGCGTCGATCCGAACTCACCGGTGCCGCCTGACATACAGCAACGTATTGCAGAGTATGAGCAGGCATTACAGCAGCGTGATCAGGCGCTGGCCGAAATGCAGGCCAAGCTGCAAGACAAGGACGCCGATATTCAGGACCGCGCCATGGAGAGACAGGCGGAGGTCGAGAAGTTCCACGCCATGGCCCAGGCGATACAGGGGCGCGACGATGACGGCAACACGTTGTCTATCGTTATGCAGATGATCAACCAGGGCATGGCCCAGATCAACGAGTCACTGAGCGGAAAGATTGAACAGGCCACGCAGGCCAGTATCCAGCGCACGACCGAGGCCCTCACGGGTATATCTGAGGCGGTTGACCACACCATGCAGGCATTGCTCGAAGACGAGGGCAAGGACGATGAAGCCATCGCCAAGGTCATGGGCGCGATTGAACAGGGCCACGACAAGATCCTGACGGCGGTGAAGGAGGACGCGGCAGAGGACAAGACCGAAGACCGTGCTGACAAGGCACAGGAACCTGATGCCGATGACAGGCCGAAGCAGATCAAGGTCCAGCGTGATGACACGGGCGAAATGACCGGCGCGGAGATAGTCGGCACAGGAAAACGCATTGTCATAAGGAGAGACGAAGACGGCAACATGATTGGCGCGGAGGTCGTGGCCGATGTGTGACCGTAGAAAAGAAGCCTGCGAGTGTTTCGAGACCCTCAGCGGGAAGATGGACGCCCTGGCCAAGTGTGTTGAGGAAAACCACCTGGCAGTTGCGAAGATAGAAGAGGCCGTCGCGCCGTTGACCGGCATGCTCGATGACCTGGCTGCCGTTGGCCGCGTGGGGACACTGATCGTCAAGGTGACAAAGACCATCATTCGCCCAATCCTGTTTCTGATCGCGCTGGGCGCGGCCGTGCGGTACGGATGGGACCACATGATCGACATCATCACGAAGCGATGAAGTTCCCGAGTCAGTACGACCAAGACATTAAAAACGCTACGGAAAAGTACCTCTTTGGCATTGACTGGCGTCTGGTGAAGGCGCAGTATTATCAAGAATCGGGACTTGACCCCGAAGCAGTCTCCCCAGCCGGGGCCATGGGCATCGCGCAGTTCATGCCGAGCACATGGGTTGAAGTCACCAACACCATCGGATTACACGCCGCCAGACCGGAAGATGCTGATGCATCCATTCTGGCCGGTGCATTCTACATGCATCGCATGCTGGCAACCTGGACCGCGCCGCGTCCTGATGCAGACAGATATTCCCTTGCCCTGGCCAGCTACAACGCCGGTCTCGGTAACATCCTGAAAGCCCAGGAACTCGCCGGCGGGACGAATGATTACGCTTCCATCATTGCCAGTCTTCCAGGGGTAACCGGTAAAAACGCCGCCGAGACCACCGGCTACGTGAAACGTATCTGGGGTTACTGGATAGACATGGTGACAGGCTGATGTTTACTGTCATCTGGACATTCATCACCAGCCGCCTGTCTGGCATGCTGATCCCCGTCCTTGCTGTCGTCGGAGCCGGGCTTGTGTTCGGCTTCCAGCAATACCGGATCAACGCCCTCAAGGCCGATGCGGCGGAAGCCAGAGCGCAGGTCATCGTGTTGAGGCGTGATCTGACTGACGCACAGGAAGCCAATTACGCCATGGAATCTGTCGTCAAAAAGCAGAACGCGGCAATACAGGCACTGAAAGCCAAGTCTGACAGGATGGCAAGGTCAGCAAGAGAACGTGCCATGACGGCTATCACGCGCCGCCCTGAACTGGAAAAACGGGCAGAATCGGGTGGAATCGGGCCAAAAGAGCTGAATGCGTTCATCCGGGAAGTCTTCCCATGAGATACGTGTTGCTGTGCGTTCTCCTGCTCACTGGCTGCAACGAGGTAAAAGTGATCAAGGAGCCCGTCGAAGTGCGCGTCCCGTACCCCGTGATTGCAACACCGCCAGATGTGTTGCTGGAACCTTTGGACAACAAGCCGCCCGAGTTCGTGTCACCAGACGATCCCCGGGCAACGTCGGCACTCACCCCCGCCGGCGAAACCAAACTGAAACTTTTCCTGAATGAACTACGCGCCCGCCTCGACGGTTGGCGGGCATGGGCAAACGAGAGGTAACACACCATGGCAATACAGCTTGCAGCCGCTGCTCGAAAGGCGGAAAA
>CAZDOC010000062.1:0-9953 GCA_964506945.1 uncultured Gammaproteobacteria bacterium | reverse complement strand
GCCAGGACATGGAATTCATCCAGTTCCATCCCACCGGCATCTACGGCTCCGGCTGTCTGATCACCGAGGGTGTCCGTGGCGAGGGCGGCTACCTGACCAATTCCGAGGGCGAGCGCTTCATGGAGCGCTACGCCCCCAACGCCAAGGACCTGGCCTCGCGCGACGTGGTCAGCCGCTCCGAGACCATCGAGATCCGCGAGGGTCGCGGCTGTGGCGAACACAAGGACCACACCCACCTGCACCTGGAGCACCTGGGTCCCGAGGTCATCAACGAACGCCTGCCCGGGATCGCCGAGTCGGCGCGCATCTTCGCCGGCGTGGACGTGACCCGCGAGCCGATCCCGGTACTGCCGACCTCCCATTACAACATGGGTGGCATCCCGACCAACCACCACGGACAGGTCGTGACCCTGAAGGACGGCGATCCGGATGCCATCGTCCCCGGGCTGATGGCCATCGGCGAGGCCGCCTGCGTCTCCGTGCACGGCGCCAACCGCCTGGGTTCGAACTCCCTGCTGGACCTGATCGTGTTCGGCCGCGCCGCCGCCAACTGGTGCGCCGGGAACATCAAGCCGGGCGAAGCGCACAAGGCCATATCCAGGGACACCTGGGAACCGGCCGTGGCCCGCCTGGACCGCCTGCGCAACGCCAATGGCTCACGCCAGACCGCGGAACTGCGCCTGGAGATGCAGCGCACCATGCAGTCCGACGCCGCGGTATTCCGCACCGCCGAAACCATGCGGGAAGGACTCGGCAAGCTGGAAAAGACCTGGGGATCCTTTGGCGACGTCAAGGTCGCGGACCGCTCGATGATCTGGAACACCGATCTGGTCGAGACCCTGGAGCTGGAGAACCTGCTGCAATGCGCGATGGTCAGCCTGCAGGGTGCTGAGAACCGCACCGAGAGCCGTGGCGGCCATGCCCGCGAGGACTACCCGGACCGGGACGATGAAAACTGGCTCAAGCACACACTGTCGTGGATGGATGAACAGGGCAAGGTCCGACTGGACTACCGTCCGGTGCACATGAACACCCTGACGGACGAGGTCGAGACCTTCCCGCCGAAACCACGCGTCTATTAAACTTTCAAGGGGTAACCCAAGATGGCAGAATTCAAGCTCCCAGCGAACTCCGTGGTCGGGACCGGCAAGACCGTCGATGCGGCGGGCAAGGCCTCGCGCAAGAAACGCTTTTCCATCTACCGCTGGTCACCGGACGGCAACGAGAACCCGCGCATGGACAGCTTCGATATCGATCTGGACAAGGTCGGCCCGATGGTCCTGGACGCGATCATCTATATCAAGAACGAACTCGATGCGACCTTGACCTTCCGCCGCTCCTGCCGCGAGGGGATCTGCGGCTCCTGCGCGATGAATATCGACGGCGCCAACACCCTGGCCTGCACCAAGTTCATCGCCGATATCGAGGGGGAATGCAAGATCTACCCCCTGCCGCACATGGAGGTGGTCAAGGACCTGGTCCCGGACCTGACCCGGTTCTATGCCCAGTACGCGACCATCAAACCCTGGATACAGACCCAGACCCCGCCGCCGCCGGATACCGAGCGCCTGCAATCCAAGGAGGACCGCGCCAAGCTGGACGGCCTGTACGAATGCATCCTCTGCGCCTGCTGCTCGACCAGCTGCCCCAGCTACTGGTGGAATTCCGACCGTTACCTGGGCCCGGCCGCGCTGCTTCAGGCCTACCGCTGGATCATCGACAGCCGCGACGAGACCACCGGTGAACGCCTGGACGATCTGGAAGACCCGTTCCGCACCTATCGCTGCCACACCATCATGAACTGCACCAATACCTGTCCCAAGGGCCTGAACCCGGCCAAGGCCATAGGCGAGATCAAGAAGCTGATGGTCGAGCGCACGGTCTGATCACCCGCTATACATACCGCCGGTCAAGGCCGGCGGTCCCTCCCCGCAACAGGGTGATTGGCAATGAGCTCCGACACGGATCTGAAACGTCTCAAGTGGCGCTGCCAGCATCGCGGCATCAAGGAGATGGACCTGGTCTTCATGCGCTTCCTGGAACAGCACTATCCCACACTCGACGAAGCACAATGCAAGGCCTTCGAGGCCCTGATCGACGTCCCTGACCTGGACATCATGAACTGGATATTGCAACGCGAGCCGCCACCTGAACGCTACCGCGACTTCATCGAACGGATGCGCGACACGGGCCGGTCGCCGGCATCATGAGCGACTGGTCCGCCTTCCTGGACGCACAGGGGGCCGTCCGCCGGCAGGACACCGTCATCCACTTCGGCGATCCCGCCGCTGAACGCCAGCAGGCCATGAATGGCAGTGTGTGCTGCGAGCTCTCGCCACTCTCGATCCTGGCGGTCCGCGGCGAGGACGCCGGTAACTTTCTCCAGGCCCAGTTGACTGCCGATCTGAACAGCCTGTCCGGCCGGGACGCCAGCCTGGCCGGCTGGTGCGATCCCGGGGGCCGGGTCCTGTTCGTGATGCTGATCGCCGCGGCCGATGACGGCATGCGTATCATCCTGCCCACGGCCCAGGCCGACCGCCTGCAACGCCGTCTGCACATGTATATCCTGCGCTCGCGGGTCTCGATCGAGGATCTCAGCGCGGACACCGTGCTGCTGGGCCTGTCAGGCCCCGAGGTTCCGGCGCTGGCACAGCCATCCGGCTTCGCCCTGCCGGGTACGCAGACACGCCGTATCCTGGCCCTGGATAGACAAACGGCCCTGGCGGCATGGCAGGAACTCGGCGCCAGGTACCGCCCGGCCGGCTGGCCCTGCTGGGAACTGCTGGACATACTCGACGGCCATCCCGCCCTCGATGACAGCAACAGCGGGCAGTATCTGCCGCAGATGCTGAATCTCGATGCCCTCGGCGGCCTCAGTTACCGCAAGGGTTGCTACCCCGGCCAGGAGATCGTCGCCCGCCTGCACTACCGTGGCGAGGTCAAGCGTCGCCTGCAACTGGCGCTATGTCCCCTGGAAACGCCCCCGGCAGCGGGCGCGGCGCTCATCACCGGCCGTGGCGACAAGGCCGGGACGCTACTGCGGGCGGCGCCCCTGGGCGACCACCATTATGCCCTGCAACCGATGCTGGAACGCGCGTTCCGCGATGAACCACTGCATCTGGGTGCCGCCGATGGTCCCCCGCTGGAGATCCGGGCCCTGCCCTATCCCTGCCCCGAATGAACCCCGCACCCCGCCTGCCGGCCGAATGGGAACCCCAGTCCGCCATCATGCTGACCTGGCCGCATGACCGGAGTGACTGGCGGGACGGCCTCGCGGGGGTGGAGCAGGTGTTCGCGGAGATCGCCGGCCATGTCAGCGCCTACCAGGATGTCCTGATCGTCTGCGCCGACGGGCCACACCGCAGGCGGGTTCGCGAATACCTGTACGGCAGCGATGCGGATCCCGACCGCATCCACCTCGTCACCGCCCCCTCCAACGACTGCTGGGCCCGTGATCATGGCCCCATTGGCGTCAATAAAGGGGACGCACCCCTTCTTTGCGACTTCCGCTTCAATGGCTGGGGTGGCAAATACCCGTCCGGGCGGGATGACGCCATCACCACCAGGCTTGCCCGGGCCGGGGTCTTCGGCACCACCCCGGTGATGCCGATCGACTGGGTCATGGAGGGAGGCAGTATCGACACAGATGGCCGGGGAACGGTGCTGACCACCCGTTCCTGCCTGCTAGACCCGGGACGAAACGGGCCGATATCCGCGGCCCGGGTGGAGGCCGAACTGGGCCGGCATCTGGGGCTCAGGCGTTTCCTCTGGCTGGAACATGGCAGCCTGTCCGGCGATGATACCGATGGCCATGTCGATATGCTCGCGCGCTTCTGCAACCGGGACACCATTGCCTATGCCGGCTGTTCCAGTCCGCTTGATCGCAATCATGAATCGCTCCAGGCCCTGGCGACCGAGATCCACGGCCTGCGACAGGTGGATGGTCGTCCCTACCGCCTCATCGAACTGCCCTCCCCCGGCCCCATCCTGGCCCCGGATGGCGCACAGCTCCCCGCCAGCTACGCCAATTTCCTGATCACCAACGAGAAGATCCTCGTTCCCGTCTATGGTTCGCCCGCGGATGGCCTGGCCCAGGCCCTGTTGCAGGAGTCTTTCAGCCGGCGCGAGGTCGTCGGCATAGACTGCCTGCCCCTGATCAGGCAATATGGCGCGCTCCATTGCGTCACCATGCAGATACCGGCAGGGATCCCCGTCCATGACTGAGCAAACCCTGAATGTCGCCCTGGTACAGCATCCCTGTGGCGAAGATCCCGGGGCCAATATGCAGGCCAGCATGGACGGCATACACGAGGCCCATGCGCTGGGAGCGCAACTGGTCCTGCTGCAGGAACTGCACCGCACGCCTTATTTCTGCCAGTCCGAGGATCCCTCACGGTTTTCCCTCGCCGAGCCGATCCCCGGACCCGGCACCGGCACCCTGGCGGCCCTGGCCCGCGAGTTGGGTATCGTCATCGTGGCCACGCTGTTCGAGAGACGCGCCGGCGGCCTCTATCACAATACCGCGGTGGTGCTGGACAGCGATGGCGGGATCGCCGGGACCTACCGCAAGATGCATATCCCGGATGACCCCGGTTACCATGAAAAATACTACTTTACCCCTGGTGATCAGGGATTCCTGCCCATCCCGACTTCAATCGGCAAGCTGGGCGTGCTGATCTGCTGGGATCAATGGTTCCCCGAGGCCGCCCGGCTGATGGCCTTGGCAGGCGCCGATCTGCTGCTGTTCCCGACTGCGATTGGCTGGGATCCCGGTGATGACGAGACAGAGCGGCAACACCAGCGCGATGCCTGGATCACCATCCAGCGTGGCCACGCCATCGCCAATGGCCTGCCCGTGCTGGCCTGTAACCGGACCGGGATGGAACCCGCGCCCGGCGCTGGCGCGGGTGGCATTGAATTCTGGGGTTCCGGATTCGTCTGCGATCCCCAGGGCGCGATCCTCGCACGGGCCCCGGTGTGCGGCAGTTCGGTGACACTGGCTGAAGTGGATCCGGGACACAGCGAGAGCATACGCCAGCACTGGCCCTTCCTGCGCGACCGGCGTATCGATGCCTATGCCGGACTCGAACGGCGTTACCTCGATGATACAGCCCGCCGCAGGCCGGATTAGCCAGGCGCCATCCGACAATGATGGGACACCTTGCACCGCGAAATACGCAACCGCAACCCGGTAAGGAACCGACACCGCACGCAGGAGATCATTCAGGATGAACCAGTCTGCAATGGACAAGCCCGGCAAGCCCTTCGAGCCCGCCTGGTGGCTGCCCGGCCCGCACCTGCAGACCCTGTGGGCCGCGCGAGTGCGCAGACCGGTCCGGCCGCATACCCGCCGTGAGCGCCTGGAACTGCCGGATGGGGATTTCGTCGATCTCGACTGGTCGGGCGATGGTCAGGGAGCGATCGTGGTGATTCTGCACGGCCTGGAAGGCAGCCTGGAATCCCGCTATGCCGCCGGACTCCTGAAGGCGCTTGCACAACGTGGCTGGCGCGGCGTGCTGATGTATTTTCGTGGATGTTCCGGCGTATGCAATCGCCTGCCCCGGGGTTACCACTCAGGGGATACCGGCGACATGGCCTATCTGTTCCAGACCCTCAGGCGGCGGGAACCCGCGACGCCACTGGCCGCGGTGGGCTATTCCCTGGGGGGCAATGCGCTGCTGAAATATCTGGGGGAGACGGGAACGGCCGCCCTGCCCGATGCCGCCATCGCGGTATCCGTCCCCTTCCTGCTGGAACAGTCCGCCAGGCGTCTGGAACGGGGATTCTCACGTATCTACCAGCGCCACCTGATCGACAGCCTGAAACACAAGATACGGCTCAAGTTTGAGACCATGCCCTGTCCCCTGGATCTGCCACCACTGCACCGTCTCAAGACCTTCCACGCGTTCGACGATGCCGTCACCGCCCCGCTGCACGGCTTTTCCGGTGCCGATGATTACTACAGCAGGGCCAGCAGCCGGCAGTATCTGGGCGGGATCCGCAAACCGACCCTGATCCTGCACGCCCTGGACGACCCGTTCATGTATCCCCGAAGCGTGCCGTCAGAGGAAGAACTCCCGGAGGTGGTCAGCCTGGAACTCTCTCGCCATGGTGGCCATGTCGGTTTCGTCAGCGGCACCATCCCCTGGCGACCCCGCTACTGGCTGGAAGAACGGATCCCGGCCTGGCTTGAAGACAAGCTCGGAGCGGCGCCACCGTGAAAAGGACGCGAAATGCTGCAATGCGAGACCCCATTATCCTGAAGCAAAGATTTCCATATCGAATTGTGTGAATGCCCGATCGACACTCATCAACGGCATGCCCTCAATATGAGATTGTGCGGCAAGCATACGATCAAAAGGATCCCTATGCGGTACTTGCCAGGCCCCTGCCAATACCGCATGAGGTGCCGACACGGGCAGGATACTGAATCTCGCCCGCGCCATCAGTCCCTCAAAGTCTTCAACCAGGGGTTTGGCATCGGGTAATTTCCCCAGACGGAATTTGGTTGAGATCTCCCAGGCCGATGCGGCGCTGACACAGATCCGGTTCCCGGTATCGGAGATTGTCGCTGCGAAAAAATCCCCCAGACGGCTATCATCGAACAGCCACCACAACAGGACATGGGTATCGAGCAGCAGGATCACTCTTCCCATGCCTCGAGTTCTTGTTCCGGGAGGGGTTCAAAAAAGCTGTCCGGTACATGCCCCGTAAGCAGCCCCGGCTTACGCGGCATGGCTGTCTCCACAGGCACCAGTCGCGCCACAGGTTTGCCGGCCTTGGCCAATACGATCTCTTCCCCTGCCGCTACGCGTGCAATCAGGCGTGAGAGATGCGTCTTGGCCTCATGAATATTGATGACGGTTTCCATGGAAAGAACATACCTAAGTCATATGACTTAGTCAATGTTGTGCAAGTATGCCCAGGAAAAGGCTTGCGTCCCCTTTTTGGGCAAAATGCTACAATGCGAGAACTGACCCCATTGGCCTGTCGATATAAAAAAAGAGGCGTGCCTTTCGGCACGCCTCTTGTCATGTCGCATAAGCGCAGGGCTTACCAGAACATGAAGGCTCCTACCGAGAACACGTCGGCGTCGAAACCATTGACGGCGGCGCCAGCCGGAGTCTTGGCTCTCTGCTCGTAGTTGTTGTACTCGGCGACCAGCTTCAGCCAGCTGTTGACATCGTGATAGACACCGATGGTCCACATCTCATGGCTGATGTCGTTGAAGGTGCCACCATTGGCGGCGGTACCGACATCGCTGCTCTGGTTGGTTTCACCATAGCTGGCGGCGACCTTGGTCTTGCCGTTGAAGGTGTAACCACCCTGGACGTAGAAGCCGTCGTTATCGGCCTCGGAGCAGCTTGCGGTGCCGCAGTTATATCCCGGCGAACCGAAGATTCCGGATGCGCCCGCGCCTGCGGCGCCCGCGCTCTGGAAGTCGACACCCAGTGCCTGACCGGTGTAGTAGTGACCGACCAGCTGGAAGCCGGAGAAGGTGATCTCGCCACCCGCGTCCACGCCAGCGGTGGTGATGGTGTCGTTCACGATCTGCTGTTCCTGTTCCTGCCACAGGAATTCGGCCCAGAGGTTGAAGGCGCCACCGTTGAAGGTGCTGGCATAGGTCAGCTCACCCTGGAACTGAGGCGTATCGGTCTGGTAGATGTTCGCGCCGGTCGCGGTGTTCTCCTGCGGATCGAACATGCCAATCTCGGCCTGGAAGCCGTTCATGTTCGGGGTCTTGTAGGAGAAACGGGTACGGAACTCAGGATAGATGTAACCGTAGCCGATGCGGCCCAGCGTGGTGCCGCCACCATCACTGCCGACCACGCCACCGACGCCGAACAGGGTCTGGTCCTTGAGGAGGGCCTGGCGACCGAAGATACCCAGGGTACGACCGAAGCTGATGGTACCGAAGGAACCCTCGACACTGGCGACGACTTCACGCATGTCGATCGCGCTGCCACCCTTGTCGTTACGGCTGGCCTTGCTGCTGGAGGAATCCGGCGCGAAGCTGATGCGGGCGGTGCCGGTCAGACCGTTAACGGTCGGGCTCTTGGCGTTGAAGGAGAAGAACGCCGGCAGCAGGCCTTCGTTCAGATGACTGGAGTTCTCACCACTGATCGCAGCACCAACCGCGCCCGGAGCGCCACCGGCGGTTGCGGCAACCGCGGCGCCACTGACCGTGACGTTGTCATAGTTGATGTTGTTGTAAAACAGATTGATGTTACCGTCGAAGCTGACTTCCCAGCCGTTGTCCCCACCGACGACCACGACAGCACCGGCCTGGGTACTCAGGGCCAGAGCGGCGGCGCCGACTGCAGCGGCGATCTTGCTCTTGTTAAAGTTCATCATCATTTCTCCCATTAAGGAAATGTTTCGTTTGGTTTAAAGCCTAGGCTTTAATCCTGGCCTGACTGATCGGCCAAGAATTAAATATCCGTGGTTTTCCCGCGGACAGGGTAAAGATAATACAAGATATCGGCTTGCGCAAGGTGTTTTGTGAAATAAAAACCACATCCTGCCGTGATTAATCATGATTGTTGTGTATTCGCAACACAACCGGAAGCCCAGGGATCTGCCCCATGAGGCGCTCAGCCCCCACCCCGTCGATAGGTCCGGTCGAAATGCGCCATGAAGTTCCCGGCCTCCGCTTCGCCGTAGCCGTCAAATACAAAGCTGATCTCGGTCACCGGCAGTCTCAGGGCGGCGATGCGGCGTTCCCTCTGGGGTCCATACCTTATAGATAGCCGTCGGGGACCATGGTCCACACGGATGCTGCCCCCATCGTGCCGCCACTCGCGGCCACTCAGGAGACGGGGCAGCAAACGGAACAGCTCGGCATGGCTGATCCCCATCTCTCTGTGGTGAGTGATGCGCATCAGGCCCGGCGTCGGGATCCTCAGCCTCCGGCCACCGGTGGCCAGATGGCCAGCGCATCGCCGGGCTGGAGACGCCGCTCCGGGCGTTCCCCGGGTTCGATATAGACACCGTTGATCAGCACCAGGTGGGCCATGGCCGGGGGGATGCCGAGTCGGTCGATCAATCCCGCCACGCTCAGATCGTCAGGGATCTCCATCACGGTGGTGTGGTCCCGGGATGGGGCCGGCAGGTAATCGCCGAGCATGGCGTAGAGTTTGAGGGTGATGTTCATATTGACGCATGCATGACTGTTGGCCAGGGTCGTGTCGGATTACGCTGCGCTGATCGGCCCATGGCTGTCCATGCCACTATTTTGTACGCTATACTGTACAGTATACTGAGATCCACAGGATACAGCCATGCATAGAATCATCATAGACCAGGATATTCGGCCCATGTCTGAGTTTCGTTCAGGCGTCGCATCTTTCGTAAAACAGGTCCATGACACCAAAAGGCCCCTCATCATTACCCAGCACGGGAAAGGCGTTGGGGTCTTGCTCGATCCCGGCGAATTTGAAGCGATGCAGGAGAAGATCGAATTGCTGGAAGATATTCATGCCTCCATTGCCCAGCTCGATGCTGGAAAGGGTATCGACCATCAGGAGGCAAGACAGCAAGTCATGGATCATCTGGAAAGGTGAAACTGCGGTGGTCTCCATTAGCGATCGACCGTGTCAGCGAGATCGCACGATACATTGCCAGGGACAACCCCGATGCCGCCCGGAAATGGGCGGCATCGATCTTCCAGATCTGCGAACGACTCGAACAATTTCCGCAGAGTGGCCGCATGGTTCCAGAGATCAGGCAGGATGATTTTCGTGAGATCATACATGGAAACTACCGGATGATTTACCGGGTAAAGCGTGAAAATATTTTTATCCTTACGGTCAGACACGGTAAGCAAATACTACCCATCGATGAAATCAAGGCGTCAACATAGCCATTAGCCGGATTAGCGCAGCATCATCCGGCAAGGTATCAGGCATTGGCGGCAAGACTCTCGGTGGTCGCCAGCCAGGCCTCCATGATCC
>CAZDOC010000061.1:0-10338 GCA_964506945.1 uncultured Gammaproteobacteria bacterium | reverse complement strand
GCAACTGGAAGCCGCGACAGGGATCTGTTACGATTAAAGGTCTTGCTGCAATGCAGCGAGAAGGGAGGGTTACGGTTCTGGACACGGGGATTGCATGACCATGTCAGCCCCTTCACGAGCGGAACCCGTCCCGCCGGCAATGGCAAACCCGGACGAACCGGGCATACCACTGGCGGCATCACGACAACGACCATAACAACAACAAGACCAGGCCTGTAATGGGTCTGGCCGGTAACGCGGCACACGTCCCGAGGCAGGGTCGGTGTGCACGCCGTTGTGGACTGGAGCAGTCCTTTACGGTTTCTTCGTATCTCACGCCACGACTCATAGCTCACAGGTATCATCACAGGAGAATCAGATGGAAAACGTAGTCATTGTCGCAGCCGGACGTAGCGCCATCGGCACATTCGGCGGCAGCCTGTCCGGCCTGCCGGCCCCGGAATTCACCGCCACCGTCATCAAGGCCCTGCTGGAAAAGCACGGCATCGATCCCGCCGAGGTCGACGAACTCCTGCTCGGCAACGTCCTCTCCGCCGGCCTGGGACAGAACCCGGCTCGCCAGGCATCGATCAAGGCCGGCATCCCGGACGGGGTCCCCTCCATGACCGTCAGCAAGGTCTGCGGCAGCGGCAACAAGGCCGTGCATCTGGCCGCCCAGTCCATCAAATGCGGCGACAACGACCTGGTCATCGCCGGTGGCATGGAGAACATGAGCGCCTCACCGCACATCCTGCCCAACTCCCGCAAAGGCGCCAAGATGGGTGACTGGACACTCAAGGACACCATGATCGTCGATGGCCTGTGGGACGCCTTCACCGACGTGCACATGGGTATCACCGCGGAAAACGTCGCCGAGAAGTACGGCATTACACGCGAGGAACAGGACGCCTTCGCCACCGCCTCGCAGAACAAGGCCGAAGCCGCGCAACAGGCCGGCAAGTTCAATGACGAGATCATCCCGGTGGAGATCCCGCAGCGCCGGGGTGATCCGGTCGTCTTCGATACCGATGAATTCCCGCGTCACGGCTGCACCATCGAGGCCCTGGCCAAGCTGCGTCCGGCCTTCAAGAAGGATGGCACGGTCACCGCCGGCAGCGCTTCCGGCATCAACGACGGCGCCGCCATCGTCATCCTCGCCAGCGAATCCAAGGCCAGGGAACTGGGTCTGACCCCGCTGGCCACCGTCAAGGCCTACGCCAGCGCCGGCGTGGACCCGTCGATCATGGGCACAGGCCCCATCCCCGCATCCCGGCGCTGCCTGGAAAAGGCCGGCTGGAGCGTCGATGACCTGGACCTGATCGAGGCCAACGAGGCCTTCGCCGCCCAGGCCATCGCCGTCAACCGCGACATGGGCTGGGATACCAGCAAGGTCAACGTCAATGGCGGCGCCATCGCCCTGGGGCATCCCATCGGCGCCTCCGGCTGCCGTATCCTCGTCACCCTGCTGCACGAAATGATCCGCCGTGACGCCAAGAAGGGCATCGCCACCCTGTGTATCGGTGGTGGTCAGGGTGCCGCTGTCGCAATCGAGAGGAGCTGATTCAATGGAAATTTCACTACAAGGCAAGGTTGCACTGGTTACCGGCGGCACCGGCGGCATCGGCGCCGCCATCTGCGAATCGCTGGCCTCGGCCGGCGCCAGGGTGGCCACCAACTATCGCAACGAAGAGAAGGCCCAGGCCTGGCTGAAGGAGACCTCCGCGCGGGGTTTCTCATTCAAGGCCTATCAGGTCGATGTCACCGACACCGAAGGCTGCCGGGACATGATCGCCCGGATCGAACAAGACCTGGGACCCATCGACATCATCGTCAACAATGCCGGCATCACCAAGGACACCACCCTGCGCAAGATGACCAAGGACAAATGGGATGTCGTCCTGCGCATCAACCTGGACAGTCTTTTCAATATCACCCAGCCGGTGATCGAAGGCATGACCAACCGGGGCTGGGGCCGGGTCATCAACATCTCTTCCATCAATGGCCAGAAGGGCCAGATGGGACAGACCAACTACACCACCACCAAGGCCGGCATGCATGGCTTCACCATGTCCCTGGCCCAGGAGGTGGCGCGCAAGGGCGTGACCGTCAATACCGTATCCCCCGGCTATATCGCCACCGACATGGTCATGGCCGTGCCGGAGGAGATCCGCAACAAGATCATCGCCCAGATCCCCGTGGGTCGCCTGGGGACTCCCGAGGAGATCGCCTCAACTGTGACCTTCCTGGCCTCGGAACAGGCCAGTTTCATCACCGGGGCGAATTTTGCCCAGAATGGCGGCCAGCACATGATGTAATCAGCGCTGACCTCCGGGAAAGTACAGGAATACCGCTATGGACGAAAAACGCATCATCAAAAAGTATCCCAACCGCCGGCTCTATGATACCGCCATCAGCAAGTACATCACGCTGGACGACATACGTCACCTGGTACTGGACGAAGCGGATTTCGCGGTTATCGATGCCAAGACCAAAGCGGATATCACCCGCAACATCCTGCTCCAGGTCATCCTGGAGCAGGAAGAAGGGGGGGAACCCATCTTCACCACCGATATCCTGTCCCGGATCATCCGTTTCTACGGCAATGCGGTCCAGGGCCTGGCATCCGACTATCTTGAACGCAGCCTGGCGCTGTTCACCGAGCAGCAACATCGCTTCAACGAGCAGATCAGTCAGGCGGTCACCACCGATCCCCTGACCGCCCTCACGGAACTGACTCAGCGCAATCTGAGTATCTGGCGCGACATGCAAAAGGGTTTTTTCAAGGCCGCCGGCATGAATCCGCCGGGCGAAGAGGACTCCGGGGACAAATAAGCGGGGCTCCCGCCAGATTCGAATACACCCGGACGATCTTATCGAGGCAGCAGCATGCGCAGGCAATTACTGGATCACTGGCTGGACAACCTTGATTCCCTGTTCAAGACCTACGCCACCGTAGCGAAGGCGGGTGGGACCTGGCTTGAGCAGGCCCAGCGCAACCGTAACGATGCACTGCGCCTGTTTTTCGAATTCGGCAGCCGCCAGCTGGGACAATTCTGGTCCTGGTATTATCCCGGTCTCCCTGCCCCACCCATGGCCTCCGCACGGAGGGGCGACGGCGTCGCCCTGGCGATCGGCCTGGATGCCGATACCCTGGCAAAACTGCGCGACTTGCTCGTGCACAGGCGCCAGCGGCTGGTCATCGTCGAACCGGGCAAGAACCCCTGTCCGGGGTACGTGGATTTCGACGCGGACCCCCTGCGATGCGACATCAGTTGCTATCAGGCCTGCGACACGCTCATCACCGGACTCGAAGAGAACATCGGCCCGGTTGAACTGCTGATCAAGCAATCCAGCATCAAGCCCGATCCGGGCCTGCGCGCCCCGGGGGTGCTGGATGGCGAACTGGACTGTCTCTACAACCTCACCCGGCATCTGATCCCGGCCATGATCAAACGGCGCCACGGCCGGATCATCATCCTCAAGCCCGAACAGCCTGCAGACCAGCAGCCCCTGCTCCAGCATGCGGGGATCACGGGTTTTATCCGTTCCCTGTCGGCAGAGCTGTCGCAATCCGGGATCACGGTGGAGTGCATGCCGGTGACGCGGCTGGATGACATCGTCAGGGACGGGATGGCCCTGGATCCGCGCGCTGCGCACCCCTCCTCCGACAGCCAGGACCTGCCCTCCCGGACCGTCACCGCCTGAGCCGGCGCCGCAAGGGACCGCCATCCCCAGGCGCCGCATCGGTTTTCCACGCCGTGCCAGGATCTATCCGATCTGGATCGCCAGGCCGATGACGGACCGCGGTTCCCGCGCCCCGGGCCAGGACAAGCGTACGCGGAGACTCGCTCAGACGGCAATCGTTCATAAAAAAACCCGCTCGCCATCACTGACGAGCGGGTATTCATCGCCGGGCGATGTTTCGCTCAGGCGGCCTGCTCGGCCTCCGCCTGCAGGCGATCCTTCAGGGCCTGGATCTCGTCCCTGAGTTGCTCGGGCAGATGATCGCCGAACTGGGCATAGTACTCCTCGATCAGCGGGATCTCCTGCAACCAGCCCTTGACATCGACCTTCAGCAGTACCTCCAGCGCGTCACTGGATACATCCAGACCCTCCAGGTCCAGGGACTCCGCGGTCGGCAGATTCCCGATGGGGGTCTCAACGGCATCGGCATCGCCGTTGACACGCTCGAAGATCCACTTCAGCACGCGGCTGTTCTCGCCGAAGCCGGGCCAGACGAACTTGCCCTCGTCGTTCTTGCGGAACCAGTTGACATAGTAGATCCCCGGCAGCCTGGCGCCTTCCTTCTGGCCTATCTTCAGCCAGTGGCCCCAGTAGTCGGCCATGTTGTAGCCGCAGAACGGCAGCATGGCCATCGGGTCACGGCGCAGCTGACCGATGGTGCCGGCGGCGGCGGCGGTCATCTCGCTGGAGATGATGGTGCCGAGGAAGGTACCGTGGTTCCAGTCGCGGGCCTCGTTGACCAGCGGCACCACGGTGGCGCGGCGCCCACCGAAGAGGATGGCGCTGATCGGCACACCCTTGGGGTCTTCCCACTCGGGGGCGATCACCGGGCACTGGCTGGCCGGGGCGGTGAAACGGGCATTCGGATGCGCGGCCGGGGTGCCGGACTCGGGGGTCCAGTCATTGCCCTTCCAGTCGATCAGATGCGCCGGCGGCTCATCGGTCATGTCCTCCCACCAGACATCGCCATCGTCGGTCTCGGCGACATTGGTAAAGATCACGTTCTCCCGCAGGCTCAGCATGGCATTGGCGTTGGAGTGCATGCTGGTGCCCGGGGCGACGCCGAAGAAGCCCGCCTCCGGATTGATGGCGTACAACTGGCCGTCCTCGCCGAACTTCATCCAGCAGATATCGTCGCCGATGGTCTCGACCTTCCAGCCCGGGATGGTCGGGGTCAGCATGGCCAGGTTGGTCTTGCCGCAGGCGCTGGGGAAGGCCGCGCTGATGTACTTGACCACGCCCTCGGGGCTGGTCAGCTTCAGGATCAGCATGTGCTCGGCCAGCCAGCCCTCGTCACGCGCCATGGCCGAGGCGATGCGCAGGGCGAAGCACTTCTTGCCCAGCAGGGCGTTGCCGCCATAACCGGAACCGAAGGACCAGATCTCTCGGGTCTCGGGGAAGTGGACGATATAGCGATTGTCGACATTGCAGGGCCACGGCACATCCTGCTGGCCCGGCTCCAATGGCGCACCGACGGAATGGATGGCCGGCACGAACTCGCCATCCTCGCCCAGGGCGTCCAGTACCTCCTGGCCGACGCGGGTCATGATGTGCATGTTGGTCACCACATAGGGTGAATCAGAAAGCTCGATACCGATATGGGCGATGGGAGAGCCGATCGGGCCCATGCTGAAGGGGATCACATACAGGGTGCGGCCCTTCATGCAGCCTTTGAACAGGCCGTTCAGGGTCTCGCGCATCTCCGCCGGGGCCTGCCAGTTGTTGGTCGGACCGGCATCCTCTTCCTTCTCGCTGCAGATGAAGGTGCGATCCTCGACCCGGGCCACGTCGGCCGGATCGGACAGCACCAGATAGCTGTTGGGGCGCTTGGCCTCGTTCAGCTTCTTGGCGGAACCGCTGCTGACCAGCAGCTCCCACATCCGGTCCCATTCTTCACGGCTGCCGTCACACCAGACGACATCATCGGGCTGGGTCAGCGCGGCGACTTCATCCACCCAGGCCTTGAGCTTTGCATTATTGGTAGTAGAACTCATTCCTAACCTCCATAGGTCAAGGTTTGTCTGTATGCCGACGGGCCTCCAGCGGGCGCCTTATCGACGAGAAAATCAATGTAAAAGGCCGCAAAGCATACCCCAGGGCCAGGCTCATGTAAAATTACCGCATCGCAATATCCCTGGGCTCGCAGCAGGCCTGCAGAACCGTCCCCCCGGGGCCGTGAGGCCCGTATCTTTTGCCCTTCACCTGGCTCGCCAGGCTCGCCGCCGCCGCCATAATCATCGGAACCCGACAGATATATTCTTTCAATTACAATATGTTGGAAATCTCCGCCGGGAGAGGGGATGAGGCTGATGAGACAATGAAAAAATATTCACGGCAGGGCTTGACAAGGTCCTGATCGGGTAGTATTGTGCATTGCAACAATGTTGCACCGCAACACTGGATCGACAGGTCAACTTAATTTGAGGAGATACCACCATGCAGAAAGACATACTGGAACAGTTCAACAGCTTCAGCACCACCACCTTCAGCTCCCTGAAGGAACTGGCGGAGATCTCTACCAAGATCGCCGAGAAGGTCGCCCAGCAGCAGATGGAGATCGTCAGCACCGTTCTCGAAGCCGGCGTCAAGGAAATGACCCTGGTCAGCGAGTCCAAGGGCTACAAGGATCTGCTGGCCGGTCAGGCTGCCCTGACCAGCGAGTATAACGAGAAGGCCCTGTCCTTCGCTCGCAACGGCACCAGCATCCTGTCCGAGTCCAAGGACGAGATCAGCGCCTGGATCGAAAAGGGTCTGCAGACCGCCAACACCACGGCCACCAAGGCTGTCAAGAAGGCCGCCTGAATCGCGACCGACTTGCAAGGAATGACCTCCCCTTCCCCCTGCCGTCCTTCGTGGCGCAGGGGGATTTTCATTTGCAGGCCGAATCCCCGGGCCAGCAGCCGCCTGCGCGGCAATGCAGCCATGCAAGACCTCGGGGTCTGCTGCGCTCCGCCGTCCCGGCCCATCTTCAATCCCCGGCCCTGATTCACACCCCACTGATCCCGCGCGTGGCCGGCCTGGCTCCGGAGCCCATGCGCCCCACGGGCTCCGCCCCTGTCTTTGTCCGATGCCCCGGATTCTGCTTGCCATGCCAGTTTACCATTTTATATTCAGAGTGTTATGGCCTCAGCGGCCGTGCCGATACCGGTCTTCCTTAGCGCTTGACATGGATGGCGAAGCGGATTATTGTTGATCCTATCGATGTTGCAGTGCAGCATTGCCCGACTATACAAAACCGGAGAATGATTATGAGCAATCCCATCAATGAGCAGATGATCGCCTTCAGCAAGAGCGCCATCGAATCCATGCAGGAATTGAGCGAGATAAACTCCCGCATCCTGAAGAATGTCAGCGCCCAGCAGATGGAGATCCTCAACACCTGCCTGGAGGCCAGCAGCAAGGAGGCCGAACTGCTGACACAGGCCAAGGATCCCAAGGACGTACTGGCTTCCCAGACCGCACTGACGGCGGAATACAATGCCCGTTTCATGGACATCGTGCGTGACACCGCCGAGGTCCTGAATGCCTGCAAGGATGAGCTGACTGGCTGGGCGCAGAAGAACGTCGAGGCCAATATCAGCTCGATCAACAGCGCGGTGAAGAAGTAAACGCAACACCGGTCCGGGGCACGGCCCACCGGGTCATGCGCCGGTGTGGGTCTGCTGCGTGCCGGGCCCGGTCCATGCCCGGCATGCAGTCCATTGCCGTGCGGGCCATATATAGGCCATGCTGGTGCTGGAACCGGCCTGAAGATACTATTGTACCAAACCCGGCGACGACGGATCAGCCGCCACGGGAGACTCTCGCATGCCTACAGAAGGGGGATACCGGTGAAGATCAAACTCGACCTCGACGCCACGCCACAGGAACTGAGGACCTTCTTCGGTCTGCCGGATCTGCAACCGTTACATCAGGAGATGCTGGACAGTATCCGTGAAAAGATGTCCGCCGGCGTGGAAGGCTTCGATGCGGCCAGTCTCATGAAGCCCTTCCTGCCCGAAGGCATGCAATCCATGCAGGCCCTGCAGGAACAATTCTGGAACGCGGTGACTCAGCCGGCCCCCGGGGACAAGAAGACCACCGGCAAGAAATGAAAGGGGCCGCTCTCGCGGCCCTCCCCTGATCCTGAAACAGGCGTCAGCAGCGTTCCGCCAGCCACTCCCTGACCGTGGGCGGTATCATCTTCATGGCCTTGCCACTGACAAAGATGCCGATATGGCCGCCGGGGAATTCCAGGGCCTGATAGTCCTTGCTGCCCACGACCTTTTCCAGCACCCGGGACGAATCCGGCGGCACCAGATGATCCGCGGCCGCGTAGATATTCAATATCGGCATGGTCACCTGCTTCAGGTCGACACGCTGATCACCGATCATCACCTCCCCCTTCACCAGGGCGTTGCGCTGGTAGAACTGGCTGATGAATTGCCGGTAGGCCTCGCCGGCCTGATCCGGACTGTCGAAGATCCATTTCTCCATGCGCATGAAATTCATGGCCGAGTCCGGGTCTTCCAGGACATCGACCATGTCCAGGTATTTCTGCCCCGAGAGACGGAAGGGCATCAGTGACAAAAAGGTCCAGTTCAGCAGTTCCCCGGGGATATTGCCCAGGGTATCGACCAGCAGGTCGATATCGATATTCCTGACCCAGTGACTGAGCATGTCCCTGGGAGTATGGAAGTCCACCGGGGTCACGGTGGTGATCAGGTTGCGCACCTTGTCCGTGTGCAGGGCGCTGTAACAGAGACTGAAGGTCCCACCCTGGCAGATACCGAGAATATTGATCTTGTCGATACCGTGACGCTTGCGGATCTGGTCCACGCAACGATCGATATAACCATTGATATAATCGTCCAGGGTGAGATAGCGATCGCCCCCATCCGGATAGCCCCAGTCGATGAGATAGACATCCTGATCATTCTGCAGCAGGCCACGGATCAATGAGCGGTCCTCCTGCAGATCGGCCATGTAGGGACGGTTGACCAGGGCATAGACGACCAGTGTCGGCACCTTGTTCAGCGTCTCCGAAAGCGGGGTGTAATGATAGAGGACCAGTTTGTCTTCCTCGTAGACGGCCTCCTTGTCACTGACACCGACCTCGATCTCGCCCAGTTCGCTCAGCGTCTCCAGGCCGTGGCCCAGGCGCACGCCAAAGGAACGAAGTTCATCGAGGGCCTCATCGGCGCGTAACTGGAAAGGAAACATGTTCTATTCTCCGTCTGTCTTGCCGGCCGCCTGGGTCTTCTTTTTCCGGGTGCTGGTCTTCTTGCGGGTGGTGGTCTTCTTGCGGGCCGTGGTCTTCTTGCGCGAGGCGGCCTTCTTGCCCGCCGGAGCCGGTTTCGCGGGGGTGGCTTTGGCTGGCTGGTTCAGCAACCCGCGCAGGGATGCCATCTCGGCCCGCAGGCTCTCGACCTCGGATTGCAGCTGTTGCAGCTCCGCCCCGGTATCGCCAGCCTGCATCTCCTGCAGTCTGCGGCGGACCTCCTGCTGCCGGCGAAGCACGGTATCGATCTCACGCCGGGTCGGCGCTCCCAGGGCGCCCATGTTCTCATCGACCATGTTCTGACCCTGTTTCTTCAGCGCCATCAAAGCGTTGACCATGCGACCATAGAGATCGGAATATTCATCGGAGGAAACGAATTCCGCATAGGCGGCCTCGCCGCAGTCCACCCACAGGTCGTAGATCTGGCGCAGGCTGGTGATCTCCTCGTCCCGCTCGGACATATCGAGGATCTTCTGCAACATACGGTCCAGGGTATCCATGGCGACCTGGCCATGAGCCTGGTTGTACTCCTGGTTCACGCGCTGGTAATCGAGCAGCAGGCTCGCCAGTTTCTGCTGCTGCGCCTGGGATTCGCGCGTATAACCCACCCCCGGCACCGACAGGCTGCGCTGCACATGCTCGTGCAGGGAAACCTCCTGATCACTCCAGGCCCCGGCGCGCAGGCTTTCGAAGAAATCTCCCGGCAGCAGACTCCCCGCCGAGGCGGTGCGACGCAGGGTATCCAGTGGCAGGTCCGTGAAGGCGAACATCCCCTTCAACAGCTGATTGAGATCCCCCTGCTTTCCGGACAGGGTCTGTTTCATGTCCTCGAAGCGTGCGCTGAGAACCTCCTTCCAGTCATCACCGGTCTTGTTCAACTCATTGATGGAGGAGAGAAAGCGGGTCATTTCCTGACCCAGGGTCATGAACCCCTGACCCTGTTCGACGATACGCTCGAAATATTCACGGCTCTGTTCCGGCGCCTTGCCGGACAGGAGTTTCCACCACTGTTCCAGTCCCGCCGCCCAGGGATGGTCCGCCTTTCCCGGCGCCGTGCCCGCCATCGCCTGCTGACACAGGTCAGACCATGCGTTCCAGTAATTCTGCTGGGCCTCGGCCCAGTCTTCGCCGTCAAACGGGAGGCCTGTCTGTTTGCTCATGAGAAGTATCCTGCCTTTTGTCGCCGCGGCTTGACCGGTTCCATCCAGACCAGCCGCAAGCACTTCGAATCGGGTCGCACAGGATCCTATCATGGCGCATATTGCACCGCAACATAAGTGGCCGCGGCAAGCCGCCGACGTCAGCGGTTGGCGCGATGGTCGATCAGTTCATCGACCACGGCCGGGTCGGCCAGG
>CAZDOC010000060.1:0-10501 GCA_964506945.1 uncultured Gammaproteobacteria bacterium | reverse complement strand
TTTGTTGAAATGCTACAATGCGAGAACTGACCCCGCTGTAATGTGGTGGCTATGGGTGGATTCGAACCACCGACCCCATCATTATGAGTGATGTGCTCTAACCAGCTGAGCTACATAGCCAGGATGTGAAGCGGGATGCGGATTGTCCGTGCACGGGACCGCGATGTCAAGACCAGGGATCGAGATCTCAGCCGCTACAGGCGGGGTTCAGCGCACCCCGTGGACGACGATGGTCTTGCCACTGACGGCGACCAGGTGTCGCTCTTCCAGATCCTTCAGCACCCGCCCGACCATCTCCCGGGAGCAGCCGACGATGCGACCGAGTTCCTGCCGGGTCACACGGATCTGCATGCCATCCGGGTGGGTCATCGCGTCCGGTTCCCTGCATAGATCAAGGATGGCGCGCGCGACACGTCCGGAGACGTCCAGAAAGGCCAGATCACCCACCTTGCGACTGGTCTTGCGCAGACGCATCGCCAGTTGTGACGATATCGCGAACAGCAGATCGGGGAACATGGTCGGCATGTTCTTGAGTTTGTCATAGCTGATCTGGGCGATCTCGCAGGGGGACTTGGCCCGCACCAGGGCGCTGCGGCTGGAATTTTCGTTGAAGAGTCCGATCTCGCCGAAGAAGTCGCCGTCATTCAGATAGGCCAGCACGATCTCATGGCCCTTTTCATCCTCGTACAGGACCGTCACCGAACCCGAGATAAGATAATAAAGCTCGTAGGAAGGATCGCCCTGACGTATGATCACGCTCTTGGACGGATACTGTTTCCGGTGACACTGTTCAAGAAACCGTTGCAAGGCCTCCTCACCCAGAGATGAAGTTTTTGACTGCACAAGATTTTTCATGTCGGCTTCGGTCGCATCTCCCTGTCGCTGGACTCAGTTTAGGCAAGCCCGCGGCATTTGTCGATGATTAAGATAACACTCTAAGCCATTGAAGAGAAAACCAGAATGAAAACCACCGTCAAATGGATCGATAATGTGATGTTCGTCGCGGAATCCGGCAGCGGCCATAGCATCGTACTCGATGGCGCCGCCGAGGGCGGGGGCCGGAACATGGGCATGAGACCCATGGAGATGCTGCTCATCGGCCTTGCTGGCTGCACGGCCTACGACGTCGTCACCATCCTGAAAAAGTCGCGCCAGCGCATCACCGACTGCCGGGTCGAGGTCGGGGCGGAACGTTCCGAAGACGTCCCCAAGGTATTCACCCGTATCCATGTGCATTTTGTCGTCACCGGTCATGGCCTGAAAGAGGCCCAGGTCCAGCGGGCCGTGACGCTGTCGGCGGAGAAATACTGCTCCGCTTCGATCATGCTCGGCAAGACCGCAAGCATTACCCACGATTACGAAATCATCGCGGCCGAAGGCGGCTGAGTCAGCCCCCAATCGCGCTCCGGTCCTCGTCCGCATCCTCCAGCAGGGCCTCCGCGCGGGCTGTCAGGCCCTGGGCGTCATCCCCCTTGCGCCACTCGCTGACGACACACTGGATCGTGATCCCGTGATCCTCGCCTGCGAGCGCGATGGTCTGCGATGAGACCTTTTCGGCCAATTGCCTGGCCGCCTCCTGATGGGTCTCGGGCAGTACCAGCAGCAGGCAGTCCCGGTCCCAGCGCCCGGCCTCATCGACCCAGCGCAACTGCTCCTTCAAGGCCTGCGCGGTGGCCTTCAGTATGGCTTCCCGCCGGCTCTCGTCGAGCATGCGCCAGTCCGCCGGATCCGTATACGGACGCAATATCAGGATGCTCAGAGGATTCTGGTAACGACGACTTCGGGATACCTCGGAGACCAGCTCCTTCATGATGCTCTTGCGTGTCAACAGGCTGGTGAGCGGATCCATGCGGGTGGCGTCCCGACCGTCCATGCCCAGTGTACGCGACTTCACCGCGCGCAGAATATCGGTGACATCGGTGAGTGTTATCAGTCTGAATTCGTCACCGCCCAAACCGTCCAGGCTTGCCGCATCGGCCTTCAGGCGCGCCTCCGGACGCTTGACGGGTGTCAACAGGCTCCCACTGGTGATGGCCGGGGATCTGAGCAGAGGCAGATCCCGCTCCGACAGGCCCAGCAGTTCGCTCTGTTCGCAACCCAGCAAGCCCATGACCGTTTCGTTGACCCAGCTAACGCGGCCTTCGCCGTCCAGCACCAGTACACCCATCGGCAAGGAATCGACCAGGGAAAGAATATCCAGGCCCTCGGGCGTGGCGCTTGTCTGTGTCATGGTCAGGCTCTCTGAATCAGTTGGCTGTCCCTGATAGCGGCAGACACGACTATTCCTTGAATCGTCCGGTTTCCGCATTGGAGATACACTCGAGAAAAGCCTGCTCCAGCGTGTCCCGGGAATAGCGTTGGCGACAGCGCTCCGGTGTCCCCAGGAACAGGATGCGCCCGTCACCGAGTATGGCCATGCGATCACAGAGTAATTCCACGTCCTCGAGCAGATGGGTGGTGATGAACAGACTCCTGCCGGCCGCTTTCAATTCCTGGAGGCAGCTTCTCAGCAGGGCCCGCGCGCGCGGATCGAGACCACTCATCGGCTCATCCAGGATCAGCAGTTGCCGTTTGCTGAGGAACACGGCTGCAAGACCCAGCTTTTGCGCCATCCCCTTGGAGAGCTGGGCCACGGTCTTGCCCAGGGCGGAGACATCCAGATCCAGCCGCCGCAGCATCCCCATCGCTTCCGTCTCTTCATAGTCACCACCTTGCAGGCGGATATAGTAACGCAGGAAATCACCACCGGTCAGGTAATAAGGGGGGGAGAAACGCTCCGGCAGGAAGGCCAGGCGGGCGCGCGATTGGGTCTGCCGGTGGTCCTGGCCATATATTTCGATACGGCCCCGATCAATGTCACCGAAATCGAGCAGGGACTTGATCAGGGTCGTCTTGCCGGCGCCATTGACCCCCACCAGGGCCAGCGACTCACCGGCCGGGAGCGACAGGTCAACGCCACGCAGAACCTCCTGGCCCGCATAGCGCTTTTCCAGGCCGGACAGTTTCAGTGCCATCTGCATCGGGACAGCTTATCCCATTCGGGCGCCGATAAAAAAGCCCGCTAGCACGCGGGCTCAAGTCAGGAGGAGAAAAACCAGGCCCCTCTGCTCATGCCTGCATGGCAATGATCGAGGAGATCCCTTTATTGGGACGCTCGCCATCCGGGCGCCCCCTCGGGGTCTGCAAACCCCGCGACTCCCGGAAGCGATGCTCCCGGGCCAAACCGTCAGTCATGGCTAGTACAGATAGGCGGCGGTACAGTTCTGCTCGTTGGTATCGATATCCCAGATGGTCGTGCCGCTGGCGGTGGTGGTGCAGGCCGCGGTGGTCTGGGCCGGCGCCATCGTAGCCGAGGTGCTGGTGTTCCTCAGCACCCCGCTGTCCGGGAAACCATCGTCGATCTTCAGGTCCAGTTCCCGCATCACATTGACCGGCACCTGCTGGCCGATGAACAGGACCAGACGGAAATTGCCGTTGGCGCCGACATAGTCGTCCGAACGGGTCAGTATCAGACGGCCATTGAAGGCATTGATCGGCGCCACGGTCTGGGCCACATAGGTGGCATCGTCGGTTGCGCCACCCTGATAGGCGCCCTGGATGAAGCCGGCCGCCGCCAGGTGCGCCCACAGGGCCGAGGACTCGCCCCAGTCCTCGTTGTCGATGCGACCGTTGCCGTTGCCGGCGATGCTGGTGGTGCCACTGCTGCAACCCGGGGCACCGGATCCGATGACGTTACATACGCCCCGCGCTCCGGATCCGAGCATGTCTCCAGGCACCTGCCGATAACGGTCGATAAAACCATAATAAGCCGCCTGAATACCGGAATTCTGATCAGCCAGGTTCCTGACCCTGGCGCTGGTGATCAATTCCTGTCCCTTGAGTATGCCCCCCAGCAATAATCCGATGATCACCAGTACGATGGCGATCTCGACCAAGGTAAATCCGCGTTGCTTGTTATACATGTCAGACCTCTGTTCGTCACTTAACGTAACCTGACGGAATGCATCTAACATGCCAACAATGCAAGTGCTTGTTCTGCAATATATTTGTTGCGTGCCCTGATCCAGGGAAGAACCTGCCCGTCATCATCCCGTCATAAGTGTCGATATTTCGTCAGTGATCACTAATCCTTGAGGACTACAGACCCCTGTCATGTGCGATGAATATCGGGGACAGACTCAAGCCCGGCCGCCCGCGGTCGATAATCCCCAGGAGTGCGAACACCGCCGGCCTGCGCACCTCGCACGCCAATTATGCTATCGTGGATCCCGCCATGTCTCACGCCGCCAGGATCAATAAATATCGCATTATGCTGGTCATGCTGGTGTTTCTGGTCTTCCTCGGCAACGCCATCGGGGTCATCAATCTCCACTTCCTGTTCGGCAGCCGCGTGAGTGTCAACGGTGACATCCTCGCTGACCTGTTACAGCAGGGGATCCTGTCCCCGGTACTCACCAGCCCCGACTTTATTATCTTTGCGGTCACCGGCGCCCTCCTGGCCGTCGCCATCCCCATACTGACACCCATCCAGGCCAGCATCACGGTATTCATCACCATGCTGGTGCCGCTATATCTCAACTATAGCAATCCGGTCATGGGCCGCTATATTCCACTGGAATACATCCTCCTCACCATACTGATCCTGTTCGTGATCAACGTCCTGGTCAGCTACTTCACCGAGACCCACGAACGCCAGAAGATCCTGACACTCTTCGGTCAGTATATCCCGAGTGAACTGGTCGATATCCTCAGTGAACAACCCGAGGCCCTGGCCATGGAAGGCGAGGCCCGCGAGATGACCGTGCTGTTCTGCGACATCAAGGGCTTCACCGGGATCGCGGAACAACTCGAGCCCCCCCAGCTGGCGGCCATGCTGAACTGCTATTTCACCGCCATGACCCGCGTGCTCTACCAGCATGGCGCCACCATCGACAAATACATGGGGGATGCCGTGATGGCATTCTGGGGCGCGCCGATCAAGCAGGCCGATCATCCCCGTCGCGCGGTCCGGGCCGCACTGAGGATGATAGCGGAGATACGCCGCCTGGAACCTGCCTTCAGGGAGCATGGCTGGCCACCACTGTCACTGGGGATCGGCATCAGCACCGGCACCATGGCGGTCGGCAACATGGGGTCGGAATACCGCATGGCCTATACAGTGGTCGGGGATACGGTCAATCTCGGCGCCCGCCTGGAGCAATTGACCCGGGTCTATGGTAACGACATCATCGTCAGTCAGGCCACCACCGAGGCCGTTTCCGATATCGCCTTCCAGGAACTGGACCTGGTCCGGGTCAAGGGCAGGGATCACGTCAGCCGCATCTATGAGCCGGTCGCCCTCTATGACGAACTCGACGATCATGACCGCCACAGGCTGGAACTGCATGCCCGGGCGTTGAAACACTACTACTGTCAGGAGTGGCCCGAGGCCCGTGCCTTGCTGGCGGAGCTATCGATCAGCGGTGACCGGCCAGAGTATTACCAATTGTTCCTTGATCGCATCGTTCATTATATCGACAGTCCCCCGGGCAAGGAATGGCAGGGTGAGACGGATTTTCATATCCCGGCCAGTCTGGCCTGAGCGGCCGTTGCCAACCCTCCCTCCGGCCAGGTTCGCTCCTGCAGGGACGCGATCACCACGACACCCCCCGAGATCGCAGGCGATCACCGTGCGGATTTCGCCTCACCCTCTGCCTGCATATCCTTGAGGCGCTGTTTCAGAAACCGTAGCTCATCCGGATCCTTGATGGCGCCGCTCTCGATCAGCCCCCCCAGCAGGATCTTCGCCTCCTCCACCGCGCCCATATCCTCGAGGACGAAGATATCCATCTGCCTGGCCCAGTCGGGCACCTGCGGACCCGTGGCATAGGTCGCCAGTTCCCTGGCATAGCGATGCGCCAGTTGCAGATCGCCCAGACGATGCTTGGCGATATAGACCGCATGTGCAAGCCATTGCCAGCGGCGATCCGGGTCCAGCAGGAAGGCATGTTCCACGAAGGCCAGCATCTTGCGCTGTTTTTCCGGTACCGGGATATCCGCGTACAGCCGGCTCGCGGCCAGCAGCGGGTATTGGCTGCGGGGATCGAGATTGAGACAAGTCTGCAGCCAGGCGATCACCCGATCGTAGTCGAGGTCACGATAGGACAGACTGATGCCGGGCTGATCATCGAAGTTCTGCAGCCACAGCATCAGGGCCCTGGACAGCACCAGGGGATCACCCAGGCTCAGGGGTAGCAGATAGCGGGTCGGCGGTGGCGCCGGCAGGCTCTCGGCACGGGCCTTTGGCGGCGCCTGCATGGCATGCCAGCCCGCCTGCAGCAGCAACGCGGCCAGCAGCCACAGTAAGATCCCGGCGGGTACGACTCGGATACTGCGCTCATCCTTCATCCGCTTACAGGCTCTTGCGATAGAGGTCGAACAGGCTCGCGGCCATGATCAGCAACAGGTAGATCAGTGTCTGGGTCATGATCGGCAGCAGGTCTTGCCACTGACCGCCATGATAGACCAGCCAGTCTGTGGGCGTGAACCGCGCCAGGTCCGGCAGCAAATAGGCCAGGGTATCTATCATGGCCGTGATCAGCCGCTGCGCCAGATCATGCCGATCGACCAGCGGTCCATGCCCCATCAGCTGGAAGGCGGCGATGCTTCGGGACAGCAGGTAAAATGCGCCGACCGTACACAAGGCGATGGTCACCTGGCTGAAGGTGAACAGGCACAACAGGCTGAAGGCGGCTACCAGCAGCAGTTCACAGTAGAGTGATCCGGCCCACAGCAAGGCCTGTCCCGCCGGTACGTAGAGCAACAGGCATATGAGGGACAGCAGGGTGATCAACAGCGCAAACAGGGAGAACCCCAGCAGCTTGCCGAAATAGTAATGACTGCGCGGCAAGGGCATGGAGAGCAACAGATGCAGTCCCTTGTCCTGCATCTCCCTTACCAGGCTGGTGATCACGAACAGGCTCAGAAGAAACACCGCGAACAGGCGCAGGAAGCCTCCCAGGAAGGCGCTCTTGATCCCGAGGCTCCCGGTCAGGGCGATACCGCCGATGAACTCGTCCAGGCCGAGTCCACCCACCAGCACCACGAGGATCAGCCACAGCAGGCGATTGCGAAAGGCCTCGAGTAACGTATAAGCTGCGATTGTCAGGATTTGCCGGGACATCGGACCTCACTGTCTGGGGCCGCCGCGAGCCAGGGACGGACCCGCGACGACGGTGTAGCGCCATGCGCGGGCATCATCATAACCTCTAAACCCGTCACAAGGCATCACGGAGGCCTCCGCCATGGGCGCACACAGACACATCGATCCCGCCAACGCCGGCACCGAGCTGATGCGCCGGCATGAACATCATATCCTCGCCGCCATGCTGCTGCTGCTCCATCTTGCGATCTGGTCGCAATTCGACAGCGCCATACTCCGTTCCCTGCTGCTGGCGCATATCGGCATGTTCCTGATCTGGCAGCCCCTGTGGCAACGCGACCGCAGCCTGAGCGTGAGAGGCATCCTGGCGGCGCTGCTGGTGACCCTGATATTCATCATCTGGATCAACTGGTGGCTGCTGTTTCTCTGGAATATCCTTCTCATCGGCCTGGTCGGTGGCAGGGTGATCAGTAATACCCAGGAACGTTACGCCTATCTGCTGACCCTGGTGGTGCTGATATCGGAACTGCTGATACGCACCGTCACCCAGACCTTCTCGGTGCCACATCTGCCCACCAGCCTGAACACGCTGTTTCTGTATGGCCTGCCTGTAATCACCGTCATCATCGCCCTGATCCCGCGCCACAGGGGTGGCGAACACATCGAATATCCGGTGGATTTCTTTCGCGCCGTGACCGCCGCGCTACTGACCGCCATGCTTGCCATCGGCAGCCTGCTGGCCATGTACTCCACCGGCATCGACTATCCCGACGCCCTGTTCCAGTCCCTGCTGACACTGGCCCTGTTCCTGTTCGCGATCAGCTGGCTGCTGTCACCGACGCTGGGATTCAGCGGGCTGGCCATGCTCTGGGACCGCTCACTGCTGAACATCGGCACCCCGTTCGAATACTGGCTGCAGGAACTGGCCGTCCTCGCGGCGCAGCAACAGACACCGGATGAATTCCTGCGCGCCGCCACCCAGGCCCTGGTGGACCTGCCGTGGGTCACGGGCCTGACCTGGATGAGTCCACGGGAGCAGGGCGAATCGGGCCGCATCACCCGCCACCGCATCCCGCTGGAGGCCGGGGAGGTCAAGATCCAGTTATGCCTGGATCGGCCGGCCGGCCCAGGCCTGTTGCTGCACAGCAACCTTCTGGTTCAATTGCTGGGTAATTTCTACACCGCCAAGCAACGCGAGCAGGAACTTGCCCAGCGCGCCCACCTGCAGGCCATCTACGAGACCGGCGCGCGGGTCACCCACGATATCAAGAACCTGCTGCAGTCGCTGCAGACCCTGATGCTGGCGATACAGCGGGATGAAGGCGAGCAAGGCTCGGCGCCAAACCGCCGGCGTCAGGACGGGGCCCGGGAACTGTTGTGCCGGCAACTCCCACACCTGACCCAGCGACTGCAACTGGCGCTGGACAAATTGCAGGCGCCGGAAAAGGCCCTGCATGACCAGTTGCCGCTGGAGGACTGGTGGGAAGCGGTCATCCAGCGCAACCGCAACGAGGGGGACGTCTTCGAAAGCGGCCTCACGGCGAATCCGGGGATCCCCACCGAACTGTTCGACAGCGTACTGGAAAACCTGCTGGAAAACTGCCGTCACAAACGCCTGCTGGAACCGGGCCTGGCCGTTCGCATCACCCTGCTGGCGAGCAATGACAGGCTGTGCCTGCGGGTCTGTGACAACGGCACGGCCATCCCCGCCGCCACCGCCGGGCATCTGCTGCAACATCCGGTCGGCTCCGCCCAGGGCCTGGGGATAGGTCTCTACCAGGCCGCGCGCCAGGCGGAGGCCCAGGGCTATACCCTGCAACTGGTGGAGAACCGTGATGGCATGGTCTGTTTCGAGCTGCGCCGGGTCCACTCGGGACAGAGGCAATACGGCCTCTTCGACGGCAAGGGACAGGGATGAATCGTGACCGAGCTGAGTCCGCGGCTACGGCCTGGCGCAGCGCAAACCGACACTTCGTAGCGGGGATCCATGCACCCTTGCCGGGATGCGGGTTACGTGGAGATGCGCTGTTCATCAAGGGAAGGCACTCTGCGCCTTCGCGAGATTGATGCCGTTGTCCCCTCACGCCGGGGCGCGGAGACGTCGAGAACGACCTGATGGGCACCGGGTTTCCCCCGTGCTCCTACGAGAGGCCGAAGCCTCAGGGCAGCAGGCCCGCCTCCACCATCTTCGCCCGCAGTACATTCGGGGATATCCATATGACCATGTCATCGAAGGTATTGTCGTAAACACGGTTTACGATGGTGCCAATGGTATCGTTGGGGTTACTGGCATCCTCGTAGTTTTCCTCTTCATCCGTGCTGGCATCCGCGGCCAGCGGCCGGTTCTTGCCGTGAGACAGCACGACCGCGGGGATATTACTGGCCACGATGCTTCCTCCATCGGCATCGCGGATGATGATGTCGCCAGTATCCGCCAGTGAAAAAGAGGCATTCTCTCCTGCCGCCAGGGCATCGGCGAAATTGTCCGTGACCCGGTAGAGAAAGGGATTGCCCCAGGCATCGAGCTGTTCCACCCCCAGCGTGACCCAGGGCAGAACCCCCGCGTCACTGGTACAGCTGGCGGCCGGCGCGGCGGGGTTCTCCACGCCATCGCCATCGGTATCCGGACAGGGCAGGCGCCGGTTCCCGAGGGCGAATCCGATCAGGGCCTCGTGGATATCGTCCAGTTGTGACTGCGTGCGGGCGCGCTCCTCCTGTTCGACCTTGACCGCCAGCGGCGACAGCAGGCCGACCAGCAACAGGCCGATGATGAACAGCACCATGGCCAGCTCGATCAGGGTGAAGCCGGACTGCCTGCCTGCCTTTAACATGTCACCTGCCCTTGATGCCCGTATCTCATGGGGGATAGTAGCGTAATTGATCATTGAAACACTCGGTCCTCTGGCTGCGCGCGAATACCGTTCCACCATCGGCATTCTCATCCTCGAAATAATCCGTCTGGGTGCCGGCATTGCGATCCTGATCCACGAATGTACTACACGCAGGGGGTGTAGGTATGGGTCGAAGCATCCGCTCACCGGCCGAGATCAGCACCAGGCGCTTGTCATTGCTTGGCGCCACGCTGTTGTTCACCGTCAGGCAGTCCGTGCCGGGGGTACAGCTGCCGCCACCATCGGGGGCATAGCCACTGGCCTCGGCGACATAGACCAGGTGGTGCCAGTCATTCTTGAAGAACCAGGCCGGCAGTTCCTCGGGGGCATCCCGGCCGGGATCGAAATCGTAATGGATGGAGGCCGTAACGATGGTACCGTCGATGCCTGTTGCCGGCACGGTTAGCACCGCGGTGGCCAGGGTGTTGCCGCCGGAATCCACGTCGGTGATGGTGACCGTGGTGCCGGT
>CAZDOC010000059.1:0-10718 GCA_964506945.1 uncultured Gammaproteobacteria bacterium | reverse complement strand
AGACCCGCATCGACATGCTCTCCACCGGCATCAAGACCCCCATCGGCATCAAGGTCAGCGGCCCGGATCTGAAGGTGCTGGAAAAGGTCGCCGGCGATATCGAGCAGGCCATGAAACAGCTGCCGGAGACCCTCTCCGCCTTTGGTGACAAGGCCGCCGGGGGCTACTACCTGGATTTCGATATCCGTCGGGACGAGGCGGCCCGCTACGGCCTCACCGTCGGCGATGTCCAGGATGTCATCCAGACCGCCATCGGGGGCATGAACATCACCGAGACGGTAGAGGGACTGGAGCGCTATCCGGTCAACCTGCGCTACCCGCGTGAACTGCGCGACAACCTGCAATCCATCAAGCGGGTATTGATCCCGACACCCACCGGGACCCAGATCCCGCTGGCGCAGGTGGCCGACGTGAAGATTCATCGTGGGCCACCCTCGATCAAGAGCGAGAATTCCCGTCCCAACGCCTGGATCTACGTGGACATCAAGACCTCGGACATCGGCGGCTATGTGGCCAAGGCCAAGAAGGTGGTTGCCGAACAGGTCGATATCCCCGCCGGCTATACCGTGACCTGGTCCGGCCAGTTCGAATACATGGAGCGCGCCGCCAAGCGCCTGCGCCTGGTGGTGCCGGTGACCCTGCTGACCATCTTCCTGCTGCTGTATCTGAATTTCCGCAATATCAGCGAACCCTTGGTGGTCATGCTGTCCATCCCCTTCGGCCTGATCGGCGGTTTCTGGCTGGTCTGGTACCTGGGCTTCAATATCTCCGTGGCGGTGGCGGTCGGCTTCATCGCCCTGGCCGGGGTGGCGGCCGAGATCGGCGTGCTGGTACTGACCTTCATCGATGTACGCCTGGAGGAGATCCGCCATCAGAAGGGTATCGGCAAGCATCATGGCCCGCTGGAAGCCGAGGATATCATCCAGGCGGTCTACGAAGGCACCTCGGAGCGCGTCCGGCCGATCGCCATGACCGCCACCGCCATCATCGCCGGCCTGCTGCCGATCATGCGTGGTCATGGCACCGGCTCCGAGGTCATGCAGCGGATCGCCGCGCCGATGGTTGGCGGCATGATTACCGTGACCGTACTCTCACTGCTGGTGCTGCCGGTGATCTACGGTCTGGTGCTGCAGTGGCGGGAACGCAGAAGACACCAGACAGCATCCTCCACGCTCGAAACCACAGCGCCACACCCCTAAACGAAAAAGGAGAACATCATGTTCGAAATCATACCCAACTGGCATCCCATCTTCGTCCATTTCACCGTGGCCCTGTTGTCGATCTCCGCCCTGCTGCTGATCGTCGCCCGGTTCGTCCCCGAGCCGCTGGCGCAGCAATGGTCTATCGCCGGCCGCTGGTGCCTGTGGCTGGGCGCCGGCTTTGCCATCATCACCGTGGCCGCGGGATTGTATGCCTCCAACACCGTCGCTCATGACAACCCATCCCACGCGGCCATGGAAGTACACGAAACACTGGCCATCAGCACCCTCGTCACCTTCCTGATCCTGGCCACCTGGGCCGCCTGGAAGGTCCGCAAGGGGGTCAGTGAGGCCCTGCGCAATGGCCTCTTCCTGCTGCTGCTGGCCGCCGGCGTGGGACTGCTGATCACCACTGCCTGGCATGGCGGCGAACTGGTCTACCGCTATGGTCTTGGGGTGCAGTCCCTGCCCCAGCCCGAGAATGGGCATGACCATGATCACGCGGGGTCTGGCGAGGAAGGCGAGGAGGATGGCCATCAGCACAGCCACTAAAAGACACCCTGCATCCGGGGGGCCAGACTCGGTCCCCCGGGCCATGAATCAGTGAGGGCAGAATCATGTCGGCATACAACAAGGTCACCGCAATCGTACGCAAGGAATTGCTGGAACAGATCCTGGAGCAACTGCAGCAGGCGGGGGTCTGCGGACTCAGCCTGACGGAAGTCAACGGCTTTGGAGAATGTGAGGATTTCTACCGTCATGACTGGTCCGTGACCCATGCCAGGATCGAGATATTCTGTCGCGCGGATGAAGCGGAAGGCGTGGCCGATACCATCCACCAGGCCGCGGCGACCGGTATCCCCGGGGATGGGATCATCGCCATCCTGCCGGTGGAATCCCTGCGCCATATCCGCGGCGTCAAAGGCAGTGCTTGACTTGGGAGTTGCTCCCATGTCCTACACTTCAGCTATCACAGACTGGACAAAAGGAGAGCAAAGCATGCGCACAAGAGTTCGTATGATGACTATGGTGCTGATCCTGGCGCCAGCCGCCGCCATCGCCGAAGGCATGGCCGGCGGCATGCAGGAAGACACCATGCCCATGATGGAACAACGGATGAACCAGGCCTTGCAGCACGCCCGCCAGGCCAGGGACCCCGTTACCCGGCACCAGGCGATGAAGGAACACATGCAGGCCATGCAACGGATGATGCAGGGCATGAACCGGATGATGGGAGGGGCGGAGCAAACCGCAGACTGCGCCGGCCACGACCCCGGCATGCCGATGAAAAAAGGCAATCCGGGCATGATGCACCGGCATATGTGGATGATGCAGCAGATGATGACCCATATGCTGGCCCACGAGGCCATGGAACAGCAACAGGAGGAACGCCATGAGCCAGGACAATGATCGGCCCGATCCCCGACGCAGGCGTTATCTCATCGCCGCCACGAGCGCCGTCGGCGCCCTGGGACTGGGCTGGGCCGCTGTGCCGTTCCTCAAATCCATGCTGCCCAGCGAACGTGCCCTGGCCCTGGGAGGGCCTATCGAGGTGGATTTCTCGAAGCTGGAGCCCGGCAGCCAGATCACCGTGAAATGGCGCAGCAAACCCATCTGGGTACTGCGGCGGACCCCGGAAATGCTGGAGAGATTACCCATCCTCCGTCCCCGTCTCAGGGATCCCGATTCCCAGGTCACCAGTCAGCAGCCCGAATATTGCCAGAATCCGGCGCGGTCCATCAAACCGGAATACTATATCTGTATCGGGATCTGCACGCATCTGGGCTGCGTACCGAATTTTCGTCCGGATATCGCCCCCCCCGATCTCGGACCCAAGTGGCTGGGGGGCTATTTCTGCCCCTGCCATGGCTCCCGCTATGACCTGGCGGGGCGTGTCTACAAGAATGTGCCGGCGCCAACCAACCTGGTGATCCCGCCACACCACTACATTGCATCGACCCGCATCATCCTCGGTGAGGACCCGAAGTGATGGACAGCCCGGTCATGCATGTCACCGAACTCGCGCGCCGCAGTGGCAGCACCGCCGACACGGTGCGCTACTACACCCGCCTGGGTTTGCTGACCCCCCGGCGGGACAGCAACAACGGCTATAAATGTTTCTCCCTGCGCGATCTCCATCGCCTGAGCTTCATCCAGCAGGCCAAGCGGCTGGGATTCACGCTGGCCGAGATACGTCATTTTATCGGCGAGAGTGAAAACGGCCATCAGCCCTGCCCCGAGGTGCGGGAGATCATGCAGCGACATATCAAGGAAAACCGCCGCAAGCTGGAGCAGGCGCTGGCCTTGCAGATACGCATGGAACAGGCACTGTCCCAGTGGCGCAGCATGCCGGATGGCGCCCCGGACGGGAATGCCATCTGCGCCTTGATTGAATCCTTTGAGGGGGATGACACATCCCCGCCATCCAGTACGGGAGAAGTATAGATGAAACATCAGGAACACCACTGTGGTGAAGGCAAATGTGGCGCCCACAAATCGACACCGGCGAAACAGACCGATCCCGTCTGTGGCATGGAGGTTGCCCCGGACCCACCACACCGGCTAAGGCATGACGATATCGAATATGGATTCTGCTCCACGACATGCCTGGAGAAGTTTCGCGCCGATCCCGCTCGCTACCTGCAGCCTGACACCGGGGGTTCCGACAAGTCCGGGGAACACAGCTGCTGCAAGCAGCATGGCGAGCCGGCGCAAGCCCCGGCCGCCCACGAGCCCGGCAGCGGGGGCAAATGGTTCTGTCCCATGTGCCCCGGGGTCGAATCCGACCACCCCGACAACTGCCCCAAGTGTGGCATGGCCCTGGAGCAGGAGATCACGATCGCGCCAGTGACACAGACGGAATACACCTGTCCCATGCACCCCGAGGTGGTGCAGGACCACCCGGGCAACTGCCCCATCTGCGGCATGACCCTGGAAGCGCGCACCGTCGTCCTGGATGAAGAGGACAATTCGGAGCTGAAGGACATGACCCGGCGCTTCTGGGTCAGCCTGGTGCTGAGTCTGCCGGTACTCATCCTCTCCATGGGCGAATACGTCCCCGGCTTCACCTTCACGAACCTGGTTTCGGCCCGCACCCTGACCTTCATCGAACTGGTATTGGCCACTCCGGTGGTGTTGTGGGGCGGCTGGCCGTTCTTCGTCCGTGGCCTGCAATCCGTCATCACCCGCAATCTCAACATGTTCACCCTGATCGGGCTCGGCGTTGGGGTGGCCTATGTCTACAGCGTGGTCGCGGCCCTGATGCCGGATATCTTCCCACCCTCCTTCCGTGACGAGAATGGCGAGGTGGCGATCTATTTCGAGGCCGCGGCGGTGATCGTCACCCTGGTGCTGCTGGGACAGATGCTGGAATTGAAGGCCCGCGGCCAGACCAATGCCGCCATCAAGGCCCTGCTCGGACTGGCACCGAAGACCGCGCGCCTGATCCGTGAGGATGGCAGCGAAGAGGACGTGCCCCTGGACCAGGTGCAGGTGGGCGACCGGCTGCGGGTCAGACCGGGAGAAAAGGTCCCGGTGGACGGCAGCGTCGAGGACGGCAGCTCCACGGTGGATGAATCCATGATCACCGGTGAACCGATCCCGGTGGAGAAAGGTCCTGGCGACAAGGTCATTGGCGCCACCCTCAATGGCACCGGTGCGCTGACCATTCGTACCGAAAAAGTGGGCGCCGAGACCCTGCTCGCGCGTATCGTGCAGATGGTCGCCGAGGCGGCCCGTTCACGCGCCCCGATCCAGAAACTGGCCGACCGGGTGGCCGGGTGGTTCGTTCCGGTGGTGGTTGGCGTCGCCATCCTCACCTTCATCGTCTGGGCGCTGATCGGCCCCGACCCACGCATGGCACATGCGCTGATCAACGCCGTGGCGGTATTGATCATCGCCTGTCCCTGCGCCCTGGGTCTGGCCACGCCGATGTCCATCATGGTGGCCACCGGCAAGGGCGCCGGTTTTGGTGTCCTGTTCAAGGATGCCGAGGCCATCGAATTGATGCGCCAGGTCAACACCCTGGTGGTCGACAAGACCGGCACCCTGACCGAGGGCAAGCCGCGCCTGGTCGCCGTCGAGACGAGCACGGGCTTCTCCGAGGAAGACGTGTTGCGCCTGGGCGCCGCCCTGGAGCGTGCCAGTGAACATCCACTGGCCGCGGCCATCGTCACGGGCACCCAGGAACGCGACATAGACATCCCCCAGGCCGAGGAATTCGATTCCATCACCGGCAAGGGCGTCAACGGCCGGGTTGAAGGCCGTGCTGTCGCCATCGGCAACAGCCGCCTGCTGGAGGAGATCGGGGTCGACCCGGGCCAGTTGGGGACCCAGGCGACACGACTGCGTGGAGAGGGACAGACGGTCATGTTCGTGGTGATCGACCAGACCGTTGCCGGGCTGATCGGGGTGGCGGATCCCATCAAGGAGACCTCGCCGCAGGCAATCGGCGCCCTGCATGAGGAGGGTGTCGAGATCGTGATGCTGACCGGTGACAACCGGGTAACCGCGGAGGCCGTTGGCCGCAAACTGGGCCTGGACCGCATCGAGGCCGAGGTCCTTCCGGATCAAAAGGCCGACGTGGTCAAGCGCCTGCAGGCCGAGGGCCGCATCGTGGCCATGGCGGGTGACGGCATCAACGATGCGCCGGCACTGGCGCAGGCCCATGTCGGCATCGCCATGGGCACCGGCACGGATATCGCCATGGAGTCGGCCGGCGTCACCCTGGTCAAGGGGGACCTGCGGGGTATCGTGCGGGCCCGTCGCCTGTCACGAGCGACCCTGAAGAACATCAAGCAAAACCTGTTCTTCGCCTTCATCTATAATTCCGTGGGCGTCCCCGTTGCCGCCGGGGTGCTCTACCCCGTTTTTGGCATACTGCTCTCACCGATCATCGCAGCCGCGGCGATGAGCTTTTCATCGCTCTCCGTGGTCCTCAACGCCCTGCGCCTGCGACGGGTGAAACTGTGACCTCAGTCCAGGGTGACCGTTGATGCACGAAGGTCTCAACATGTCCGGTAATTACGCAGTCGGCATCGCGCATCTGCTGATGTGGGGCTTCTGGCTACTGATCATCGCACTGATAATCTGGGTCGTGATCAAGCTGTTTCAGTTACCGGCCAATATTCGTGGAGACAAACCCTCGCCCCGGGAACTGCTTGATGCCCGCTATGCCAAGGGCGAGCTCGATCGTGATGAGTACCAGCGCATGAGACAGGAAATCGAGTCGGGGAAGCACTGATGGAAGGCCTGGGCTCACTACTCCTGTTCGCGGTCTTCTTCTATCTGATGATGCGGGTCGGTTGTGGTTCGCATCATGCGCATGGGGGAGATCACAAGCACGATAGCCCCGCGCTGGGGAATGATGGCATCGACCATCATGATCCCGTCTGTGGCATGCAGGTCAAGCCACAGGAAGGTTATGGCAGGATGTATCGGGAACGACTCTACCGCTTCTGTTCCCGACGCTGCCTGGACAAGTTCGATGAGGCACCGGACCGCTATATCGGAAAAATCGACGAACACGACTCTGAGGAGGATCCGAAATGAACCAGCCCCTGTCCCTGAAGGGCGTCGGCCACGCCAGCAGCCTGACCCTGGCCATATCCTTCACCCTGTGCGTTCTCTTCGATCTGATGTTCCCGCAGCACGCCATGTATCAGACCTGGCGCGCCCTGCTGCCCGGATTCGAATGGATCAGCTGGAAGACCTTCACCATCGGCCTGATTGAAAGCTATTTCTATGGCTGGTATTTCTCGCTGATCTGGGTCCCGATCTATAACTTTTCGACCCGCCGCAAGGACGCCTGAACATGGCAACAGGTTTTCACCCCGGCATGCGCATGAAGTCCGGAGAAACACGGCCTGCCGCCGAGAGCATGTCGATTTGCAAACATGGCGGACATGGACCTTTGGTCCCCGATCGGATCGTCAGATGAAGAGGACGGAGTCACCCATCGAGATCGCCGGCGCCGGGCCGGCCGGCCTGGCCGCCGCCATCACCATGGCTCGCAATGGCCTCCGGGTCAGCGTGCATGAACGCAATCCGCGGGCAGGCCAGCGTTTCCATGGGGATTTCCAGGGACTGGAAAACTGGTCCACGGAGGAAGACGTCCTGGATGAACTTGCGGGCCTGGGGATCGCGGCTGATTTTCCCTGTACCCCATTCCGTGAAGCCATACTCTTCGATCCGGAAGGAAAAGAACACCCAGTCAGATCGGAGCAGCCACTTTTCTACCTGCTGCGTCGCGGCACGGATGCCGACACTCTGGATACCGCGCTGCTGCGACAAGCGCGGGATGCCGGTGTCGACATCCACTTTCAGAGCCATCACCAGCACATGCCCAACGGCGGCATCGCCGCAACCGGGCCTCACCAGCCGGATGCGATCGCGGTGGGCTATACCTTCAGCACGGACATGGCCGATGGGGTTTTCACCCTTCTGGGTAACCGCTATGCCCCCGCGGGTTACAGTTACCTGCTCATATGCAAGGGTCATGGCACCCTGGCCAGCTGCATGTTCAGGGACTTCCACAATGAAACCGAACACCTGGAGCACACCCTGGAGTTTTTTACCGAAAGGCTGGCCCTGAGGATGCGTGAACCCCGCCGTTTTGGCGGTAGTGGCAATTTCTTTTTGAGCCACACCGCGAGGCGGGGAGGCATGCTTTATGTAGGAGAGGCCGCGGGATTTCAGGATCCCTTTGCCGGTTTCGGCATGCGCTATGCGATGCTGTCCGGGCATCTTGCCGGCAAGGCCTTCGTCACCGGCAGGTTGACGGACTATGACCCCTCCTGGCACAAGCGACTGCGGGGGCAGATGCGGGCGGGATTCGTGAATCGCTACCTGTTCGAAACATTTGGGGATGCGGCCAGCCGTCATCTTGCCCGCCGCTCATCGACATGCGGTGATGTTCGTGCCTGGCTGCGTCGGCGATACCAGGCCACCTGGCTGAGCGCTCTGCTCCTGCCACTGGCCCGTTACTCCAGAAAGCAGCACAGGGGACGCTTGTGTGTCGATGAAAGCTGTGATTGCACCTGGTGCCGTTGCTCCCGGCATGGCGCGGACAATGGATAACGGATCGTGATGAAATCCACACTGCTCATACTCACCCTTGCCCTGTTCATTCCTCGTCCAGCCGGCGCCAATGCCGCCCTGGAGCGGTTCGAACGGCTCTATGGCGCATTCCTCTCCAGTTACTGGCACGATACCGTAACCATCAACGGCATCCACACCACTGCCCTGGATTACACCGCCATCTGGCGCGACAGCAACCATCCCCAAAGCCTGTACCGACAGCTCATCCGCGCCCTCGCCGAGGTCAGACCGGAACAGTTGAATGCCGGACAGGCCGAGGCATTCTGGATCAACGCCTACAATATCGGCGCCTTGCGCCTGGTGGTCGATCACTATCCCGTGGCCTCGATTCGCAGCTTCAAGATCAGCTGGAAACTGTATCCCTGGTCGAAAAAGGCCATTCAGGTACGCGGGCGCTGGTACACCCTGACGGCGATTGAGAAACACAAGCTGCTCGAGGTCTATGCCGACCCCCGCATACTCTTCGCCCTCAATTGTGCCTCCATCAGTTGCCCTGACCAGCCATCGCGGCCCTATGTCGCCGGGGAACTGGAACAACAGCTCGATGCCAATCTGAAGCGCTTCCTGGCGAACCCGACCAAGGGTCTGCGTCTTGAGACATCCACCTCGGGGCTCTGGCTGTCATGGATATTCAAAAAGGACCGCAACCGGTTCAAGCAGGGTGACGAAGGCTTGATGTCCTTTCTCAGGCCCTATCTCGACAAACAGACACTCACGCGGGTGTCTGAAAAGAAATTGGGGATACATTATCTCCCCCACGACTGGACCCTGAACGACTGGACCCTTCGCAACCAATGACAGGCAGACATACATGGAAACGGAACCTTCTTGTCAATCCCGCCTGCCAGGCACCAGGCAGCGGCCGGCCCCATACGTGCCCATCCGGCACCGACCCATCCCAATATCACGAGGAAAATGCAAATGACAAGCAATAGCCATCCACGCCGGAAATGGCGTTACTACATCATGAGCGTCACGCTGGCCGCGGCCGTGGGCCTGTTTGCCTGGGGCCTTTCCGGCCCAGCGGTGTCGGCGGCGCCCGTCGTCACGGTCTACAAGAGTCCCCGTTGTGGCTGCTGTGGCAAGTGGGTGAATCATCTGCGTGAAAACGGTTTCAATGTCATCGTCAAAAACGAGGACAACATGAACCGCATCAAGCGTCGTTTTCAGATCCCGGGAACATTGAGATCCTGCCATACGGCCACAATTGGTGATTACGTGATCGAAGGACATGTACCGGCCGGGTCCATAAAAAAGATGCTGGATGCACAGATGCCGATCCGCGGGCTTGCCGTGCCTGGCATGCCCATGGGTTCGCCAGGCATGGAGGGCGCCCATCCCGTCCGCTTCGCGGTGTTGCAGTTCGATGCCGACCAGACAGCCACCGTATTTGAAAAGATACAGGGAAAATCCACCAGATACTGAGTATCGCCATGACCATGAACATTCAATATGTCTGGTTTATCTGGGCCAGCGCCTTCCTCGTTCCCTGGGCCCTGCTCTACTGGAAATTCCCGCAATTCCGCCGGGTCATGCTCTGGGCCAGTCTGTTCACCATGCCCTTCGGCCTGACCGAGCCCCTGTTCGTACCGGAGTACTGGTCCCCGCCCAGCCTGTTCGATCTGGCGATTCGTACCGGATTCGATCTGGAAAGCCTTATCTTCTGTTTCGGCATCGGTGGCGTCAGCGCGGTCCTGTACAACGTGATCACCGGACAGGCGCCTCAGCCCGTGAGCCTGAAGGAACGCCACAGCCATCACCATCGCTATCACTGGCTGGCCGTCAGCGCCCCGTTCCTCAGCTTTCCGATCCTGTATCTGGCGGTGGACTGGAACCCCATATACCCATCCATAGGCGCCATGTTCATCGGCGCCATCGCGACGGTCTGGTGCCGTCCGGATCTGGGCAGGAAGATCGGCATCGGCGGGATATTGTTCCTGATCTATTACGTGATCTTCATTCTGGCCCTGGAATGGAGCGTGCCGGGATATATCGACGAGGTCTGGAACTTCGATGCCATCAGTGGCATCCGTATTCTGAACCTGCCCCTGGAGGAGGCCCTGTTCGCCTTTTCCTTCGGGCTCTACTGGTCAGGTCTGTATGAACACCTGACCTGGAGAAAGGAGGGCTGATGACACTGGCCTGCTCCCGCCGATCCTGGCAGCTCGAGGCAGGCGCTTCATTCGGCCCTGATACAGGAGGGGGATAGAACCATGATATAGCCATCACCATGTACACCCATAGAGAGAGGAAGAACCATGCCTATCAAGAAAGCGAAAAGCGCGGCATACCTGTTATTGAGCACCAGTCTCATATTGACCGCCCCACCCCTGTCCGCGGCGGAGGATGTCACTGCACTGCAGGCCCGTGTGGCAAAGATGGAAAGGGAACTCGCGGAGATGAAGGCCCTGCTCAAGCAAC
>CAZDOC010000058.1:0-11675 GCA_964506945.1 uncultured Gammaproteobacteria bacterium | reverse complement strand
GCTTCGTGCCCTTCGTGGTGAATATTATTGGTCGGATTACGCTGCGCCAATCCGACCTGCGAACTTCCTTGAATAATCACGAGACCGTCCACTTTTCAAGATCCTCTTCGTGAGCTTCGTGCCCTTCGTGGTGGATATTATTGGTCTCTCGACGGCTCAGGTTTCACCCGGTTCTGGTCCCGGTGACTGTTCCGGGTTGAAGATCCCCCTGGGATCGAAGACCTGCTTGACCCGCGGCATCAGCCCGGCCAGTTCCGGACCCAGGGTGGTGGCCACCCGCCGGCAGCGCAGCAGACCATCGCCATGCTTGGCGGAGAGACTGCCGCCGAAGGCCGATACTACCGTCGCGACCTCATCCAGCAGGGTCTCGATCGGCGCCGTCCGCCCAGCTTCGATGCGACCCAGTAACGGACGGATATGCATGCCGCCCATGGACACCGGACCATAGTTGACCGCGTCCAGTCCATGTCGTCCAAGGATCCGGTCCACCGCCTCGGCATAGGCCGGCAGATCGGCGACGGCCACGGCCGAGTCCTCGATGCCGGTCGCCGCGCGCTGCGCCGGGGGCAGGTCCATGATCATCTTCAGCCCGGCCCGGCGCAGTTCCCAGACCGCGTCGATGGCCTCGCCCCGCAACAGGGTGCCGGCAGCGGCTGCCCGGTCTGCCCGCAGCGCCCCGGCGCGATCCACCACGGTCGCTTCGTGATCGCCGCTGAACTCCGCCAGCAGCAACACCCGCGCCCCCTGAGGCAAGCAGTGGAGACAGCCCCGTTGCCCGGGATCCTGGCGGGCGAATTCCAGGATATGCGCATCCAGCAGTTCCAGCGCCGCCGGCCTGAGGGCCATGATCCCCGCCACCGTGGACAACGCGGTACTCAGGGTGGCGAAGGGCAGGCAGACCAGGGCGCGATACCGGGGAAGTGGCGTCAGCCTGACCTCGAGTTCCGTCGCCAGCACCAGCGTACCCTCGCTGCCACAGACAAAGGGCGCCAGATTGAAATCCGGCCCCTTGGCCGTCCACGGACGCATCCGCGCCAGGGTATCCAGAGCGTAACCGGCATTGCTGGGGATACCGCGAAATCCGGGGTAGTGGCGCCGGATCGATTCCAGCCGACTGTCGATCAGACCGCAAAGCCGGCGATGGATATCGCCTTCGAGGTCCGTTTGCCGGCAGCGGGCCCGCAGACCCTCCCCGTCCAGGGCCCCGAAACGGACCGGCGAGCCATCGCTCAGCACCACCACCATGGCCAGGACATGCTCGCGGGTCGAGCCATCCCGGGGCGCGTGCAGACCCCAGGCATTGTTGCCGGCCATGCCGCCTATGCAGCAGCGGTCCCGGGTAGAGGGATCCGGGGCGAACATCAGGCCATGTTCCGCCAGGCGCGCATTCAGCAGCGCCGGGATCACGCCGGGCTGCACCCGGGCCCGGCGCCGCCCCGGATCGATATCGATGATCGCATCCATGTGCCGCGACAAATCCACCACCAGACCGCGGCCAATGGCCTGGCCGGCCAGGCTGGTGCCGGCACCTCGCGGGGTCAGGGACAGGCCATGCGCCCGCGCGAAGCGCACCAGGGCCACACAATCGCCCTGATCCCGGGGAAAGGCCACCGCCTGCGGATAACGATAACAGGGTGAGGCGTCCATCGCGTAGGCCCGCCGCAAACCGGGATCGGTTTCAAGCTCACCGGCCAGCAAGTCCCTCAATCCGGCGATCAGTGTATGGCTCAATTCGACCTGCATGAACATGCTCCCATGGACCTCATGGGTATTCTATACCCGTGCGCGGCCGGGACCTGTCAGCCGGGCCGGATTTACCGCTATAATCGGACTCTCAGCGAACCCCGGTCGCACCAATCAGGAAAACCTGCACCGATGAGCACGAGCCTACCGACGACGCCCTGCTGTGCCGATCAACCGGGCCAGCATTCACTCAGCGTGGAGGACGCACGCCAACGCATACTGGAGGCGGTCCAGCCGCTGGCCGGGAGCCTGCGGGTGGCCTTGCGCCAGGCCCTGGGACGGGTGCTGGCCGAGGATCTGGTGTCGCGGGTGGATGTCCCCCACCAGACCAACTCGGCCATGGATGGTTACGCCCTGAACGGTGACGATCTGCCAGCCAGTGGCAGCGTCAGTCTGAGAAGGATCGGCACCTCCTGGGCCGGGCATCCCTACGCCGGGCGCGTCGGATCGGGCGAATGCGTGCGCATCATGACCGGCGCCAGTCTGCCCGCGGGCGCCGACACCGTGGTCATGCAGGAACAGGTTGAGGCCGACGAGGATGCCATCCGCATCGATGATCGCCACCGGCGTGGACAGAATGTGCGCCAGGCAGGAGAGGATCTGGCCCGTGGCCAGACCCTGCTCAGGGCCGGACGCCGCATCGAACCGGTGGATCTGGGCCTGATCGCCTCCGCCGGTATCGCCGAACTCAGCATCTACCGCCCCCTGCGGGTGGCCTTCTTCTCCACCGGCGATGAACTCCGCAGCCTGGGCGAGCCACTCGACGAAGGCTGTGTCTATGACAGCAACCGCTATACCCTGTTCGGCATGCTGGCGCGACTGAACGTGGAGATCCTCGATCTGGGGGTGATCCCGGATACCCGCGAAGACACACGCCGCGCCTTCGAACAGGCCGCGGCCATGGCCGATGTGGTGATCACCTCGGGTGGGGTCTCGGTGGGCGAGGCCGATTTCGTCACCGAGACCCTGCGGGAACTCGGTCAGGTGGATTTCTGGAAGGTGGCGATGAAGCCCGGCCGTCCACTGGCCTTCGGCGCCATCGACGGCGCCGTGTTCTTCGGCCTGCCCGGTAACCCGGTCTCGGTCATGGTGACCTTCTACCAGTTCGCCCAGCCAGCCCTGCGACGCATGATGGGCGAGACCGCTACCGACATCCCCACCCTGACCGCGATCACCACCACGCCCTTGAAGACCTTTCCTGGACGCACGGAATTCCAGCGCGGCCGACTGTCGCGGGATGCGCAAGGAAGGCTGCTGGTAACCTCGACCGGCGCCCAGGGCTCCGGGGTGCTGCGCTCCATGCACGAGGCCGACTGCCTGATCGTCGTGCCCCGCGAGAGCGCCAGGATCGAGGCCGGTGAACAGGTACAGATCCAGGCCTTCCACGGCCTGGTCTGAGACTGCGCGCCCAGACATGCCGGCCCGGCGCAGAAAATCCCTGAAGCTGAGGCGTCTGGCCATCGACACCTATCATGAGAATGTCGCCTTCCTGCACCGCGACTGCCCCTTGTATCGTACCGAGGGCTTCCAGGCGCTGATGAAGATCGAGGTCGTCGCCGGCAAGCGGCGGGTGCTGGCGGTACTCAATGTCGTCGATGACGAGACCATCATCGCCACCGATGAACTCGGCCTCAGCGAGCAGGCCTTTGCCCAGCTGGGCATCAAGGAGGAGCGCCCGGTGCGCGTCGCCCATGCCCAGCCACCCCAGTCCCTGGAAGCGGTACACCGCAAGATCTCGGGTGACAGCCTGAGCCACGCGGATTTCCACGACATCGCCCAGGACATCCTCGACAACCGCTATTCCAAGATGGAGATCGCCGCCTTCCTGGTGGCCTCCAGCCAGGCCGGCCTCGAGCGCGAGGAGATCCTGGGCCTGACCCGGGCAATGGTCGATACCGGCGAACGCCTGGACTGGGGTGAATCGCTGGTCGCGGACAAGCACTGCATCGGTGGCATCCCCGGCAATCGCACCAGCATGCTGATCGTCCCCATCGTGGCCGCCCACGGAATACTGATCCCGAAGACTTCCAGTCGCGCCATCACCTCCCCGGCGGGGACCGCCGACACCATGGAACTGCTGGCCGAGGTCGAGTTGCTGCCGCACCGGCTCAAGGAGATCGTCCACCAGCAGCGAGGCTGCCTGGCCTGGGGCGGCACCGCGCGACTGGCGCCGCTGGACGATATCCTGATCTCGGTGGAACGCCCCCTGTCGATGGATTCGCCAGGACAACTGGTGGCTTCCATCCTGTCGAAGAAGGTCGCCGCCGGCGCCACCCACCTGCTCATCGACATCCCCACCGGTCCCACTGCCAAGGTCCGCCATGTGCGCGAGGCCCTGGCCCTGCGCAAACTGTTCGAATACGTCGGCGGTCGCATGGGCCTGCACGTCGAGGTCATGGTAACCGACGGCCGTCAGCCTATCGGCCGCGGCATCGGCCCGGTACTGGAACTCCGCGACATCATGCAGATCCTGGAAAACGATCCCGTCGCGCCACAGGACCTGCGCCAGAAGGCCTTGCGCCTGGCCGGCCGCATCATCGAATTCGATCCGGATGTCCGTGGCGGCGCCGGTTATGCCATTGCCCGGGATATCCTCGACTCGGGACGCGCCCTGGACAAGATGCGCGATATCATCGCCTGCCAGGGCCCCAGGCCCCGGCTGCCCAAACCCGGCCGCCTGCGCCAGATCCTGCGCGCGCCCAAGGCCGGCGTCATCACCACCATAGACAATCTGCAAACGGCCAGGATCGCGCGCCTGGCCGGGGCGCCCATGGACAAGGGCGCCGGCGTGGACCTGTTCGTCAAGCTGGGGCAACGGGTACGCAAGGGCGATCCGCTATACCGCATCCATGCCGAATTTCCGGCCGACTTCCGCTTCGCCAGGGATCTCGCCGCGGAGGATAGCGGCATCGGCATCGGTGGTCGTGGCGCCACCCGCGCCGGGGAGATCGTGCCCTGGAACGGTGGCCCGTGAATCATGGCCGGCCTGGTGCTCGGGTTCGAGGAGGACGGCGTCCAGGCAAGGGCCTTCGCGGCCGCGGCCGGACTGGAATACCGGCAGATCGAACTGCACCGATTCCCTGACGGCGAGAGTCGTGTCCGCGTACCCACGGGGCTGCCGTCCCGGATCTGGATGTTCCGATCGCTGTACCGGCCCGATCACAAACTGATCGGCATCATCCTGGCCTGCGCCGCGGCCCGCGAGCAGGGCGCCGGGGAGATACATCTCATCGCCCCCTACCTGTGCTACATGCGCCAGGACATCGCCTTCCATCCGGGCGAGGCCGTCAGCCAGCGCATCATCGGCCGCCTGCTGGCCGAGCACATCGACGGCATCATCACCGTCGACCCCCATCTGCACCGTATCCAGCGACTGGAACAGGCCGTGCCGGTAGTCCGGGCCCGGGCCCTCAGCGCCGCGCCGACCCTGGGTGCCTTCGTCGCCGAGCGCCTGGACAATCCGCTGTTACTGGGGCCCGACGGGGAATCGGCACAGTGGATCCGCCAGGCCGCCGCCCCCCTGGGACTGGACCATGCCGTGGCCAGCAAACGGCGCCGGGGCGATCGCAGCGTCCAGGTCACCCTGCCCGCGGTGGACTTCCACGACCGGCATGTGGTCATGCTCGACGATATCGCCAGCACCGGCCGCACCCTGGAAAGCGCCGCCAGCGCACTGCGGACCCATGGGCCGGCCTCGGTCTCGGTCGCCGTGACCCATGCGCTGTTCCTCGACGATGCCCTGGCGCGACTGAATGCAATCGGGATCACGAATATCTGGAGCAGCGACAGCATCCCCCATCCCAGCAATGCCATCCCCCTGGCAGCGCTGCTGGCCGGAGCGCTTTAGCCTCCACGGCCTCAGCTCACGGACAGCCCCAGCCCATATGCGAAAACCGCCGCTTCCGGCAGGCTAAAGCCCGTGGCGGGACCGCCGATAACGGTCTATTGACGGAACTATCCGGGGGAGTCGATCAACAGCGCGCCGCTCCCCGGTGCCGTGGAAACGCCGGATCGATACGCTTCCTCGAGATATGTGACAAGGACTATGGACGACATGCACAGCTGGGGAGATCCAGCCTCCCCGCGCTCACACCGAGGGCATCCTGCAAGGCGATGGTTGTTACTGCTCGTCTGGCTGTTATCCGGCGCCTGCCCCGCCGGCGAGATCCCGCTGGGCATGACCACCGCCCTCAGTGGCCCGGTGAGCGAACTGGGCAAGGCCATGCGCCTCGGTATCGAGGCCTGTTTCCATGAGGTCAATACCACTGGCGGCATCCACGGCGATCGCTTGCATCTGTATGTCCTGGATGATGGCTATGAACCCGTGCGCGCGGCCCGGAACATGCACCGGCTCATCGACGAACACCGGGTCCGCGTCTTCATAGGCAACGTCGGCACCCCCACCGCCATCGTCACCGCGCCCATCGCCAACGCCACCCATACCCTGTTGTTCGGCGCCCTCTCCGGTGCCCGCATCCTGCGCAGCGAGAGATACCGCCCCTATGTCATCAATCTGCGTGCCGGCTACGCCGAGGAGACTGCGGCCATCATCCGGCATCTGTTCGAACGCGGCATCGCGCCGCGCGAGATCGCCTTCTTCACCCAGCGCGACGGTTATGGCGACGATGCCTACCAGGGCGCCATCGAAGCCCTGCGCGCTCGGGGCTTCGATGACACCCTGCAACTGACGCACGCCCGCTATACCCGCAACAGCCTCAACGTGGAAGGGGCCGTGGCCGAAATCCTCGATACCCCGGTGACACCCCGGGTGGTCCTCATGGCCGCCGGCTATGCCGCCGCCGCCCGCTTCATCCACTTGCTGCGCCAGGACCTGCCGGAGGTGGAGTTCCTGAATCTCTCCTTCGTCGGCGCCAGCGCCCTGGCGAAGGCCCTGGGCGCGGATGCGGAAGGCGTCGTCATCACCCAGGTCGTCCCCCCCTATGACGGCGACCTGCCCATCGCCCGTCGCTTCCGTGCCGCCCTGACCCGATACCGGCCCGGGGCGATGCCCGGCCACGTGGCGTTCGAGGGCTATATCGCCGCCTGCCTGCTGGTCGAGGGACTCAAGCGCGCCGGCAGGGATCCGGATCCCGATCACATCATCCAGGCGCTGGAATCCATACGCGAACTCGATATGGGGCTGGGTCTGCCGATCCACCTCGACAGCGGCCATCATCAGGCCCTGCACCGCGTCTGGCCCAGCGTCTATCATGGCGGGCGATTCAGCCTGACCCACTGGTCCGTCGACGACCGGGGCGGAATGCCATGATGCCCAGGCACATGGCCTCGCCGTTCAAGCGCCCGGACCGGACATGAGCCCGCGCCTCGACTTCATCCGGCATTTGACGATACGCCAGTTGCTCATGAGCTGGGCGGCGAGCGCGACACTGGCGGTAATGGTGCTGGTGGCCACCGCGTTGATCTCCAACCGCTTGATCCACCAGCAACAACGACGTCTGACCGACACCGCGCTGCCCCTCGCCCTCGACAGCCTGGCCATCGAACGGGCGGTGATGGGCTTCACCGCCCGGCAGGCCAGCATCCTGGCCGCGCGCAACAGCCGCGAGCTGGCCGATCTCCCGGACAGCAGCCCCCTGGACCTGGCCTTTGACAGGGCCCTGCTGAGACTGCGGAAACTGACCGCGAACCTGCCCGAGGCGCGCGGCGTGATGGAAACACTGGAACAACGCTACCGGCAACTGAAACTGCATCATGCCGACCTGCTGGACAACACCCGCAATTCCCTGGCCTTGCGCGCCGCACTCGACAAACAGATCGCCCGTATCGAGTCCCAGGTCCGGCTCATCCAGAACGATGTCGAATCCATAGGGGGACGAATCAGCCTGGAAAACGCCCGGCAACGACGTCGCATCCGTGACCGGCTCCGGCAGTCAGGGACCACCGGCGATGAAGTCCTGCAGGCCCTGGACAGCCTGGTTTCCGGCCATTACCAGACCACGGGACGTCTCGTCCAGCAGATCCGCCAGGCGGTCCTGCGGGTCGTGGTCCTTACCCACAGGATCCTGTGGGAAGATCATGCCGACGCCCTGGTCAGTCTGCGCGACAATGAGATCCGGCAACAGTCCGAACGAGTGCAAACGGCGCTCCAGAGCCTTCATGGCCAGCTTCAGGATCGTCCCGGCCTGGCCCGTATCGTCCATCGCCTGCAAACGGAATTCCGTACCCTGATCGGACTCGCCGTCGACGCCCCGCGGTCCGCCTATAAAATCCGCACGACCCTGATCCGTTACCACCAGGAACGGCACGTCGTCCAGGACCAGAACGCCGCCGCCATCGGCAACATGCTGCTGTCGCTGGCCGACTTGTCGGCGCTGGCGCGGCAGATGAGCAGCCTGGCCAGCACCGCCACCCGCCAGGTCACCATCACCAGCCGCAATCTGGTCATCATCATCGGCCTGCTGGTGAGCGTGTTCACCGCCCTGTTCGTGCTGGTGCTGCGCACCCGCATCAACCGACCCCTGCGGCAGCTGCGGCTGGCGATGCATGGCCTTTCGGGCGGCCAGCTGGGCGAGCGTATCGATATCGAGGCCATGGCGGATGACGAATTCAGGCAGCTGGCCCTGGATTTCAATCTCTTCGCCGGCAACAATCAGCAGACCTTCGACAACCTGAAGCAGACCACCCGGGCACTGGAGCGCAGCGAGGCCCAGACGCGGGCGATATTCAACGGTGTCCCGGACGGCATCATCACCACCGATGACACGGGCCGCATCACCTCCTGCAATCCCCGCGCGGAAGACATATTCCAGGTCCCTCGCGGCAGCCTTGAGGGACGGCGGCTGGTCAGCTTTCTGGCGGAGCCCTGTCGCGACAGGATCCGGCGTGTCCTGGAACTGTTACGCAGTGACGCCGCCACGGGATCCGAACAGCAGGGCGTGGAGGAGGAGGGGATCCGCGACCACGGCGAACATTTTCCGATCTGGATCTCCTGGAGCCTGATCACCCTGGACGGTCGCAAGATGCTGACCGTGGTGATCGCCGATATCACCGAATACAAGAAGGCCCAGGAGGACGTGCACAAGAACGCGGCCCTGTTCCGCACCGTTTACGAAAACGCACCGGTGATGATCGCCGGTTTCGACCGTCAGGGCCGGTGCATACTCTGGAACCGGGAGCTGGAAATCAACCTGGGCTGGAGCCTGGAAGAGATCAACCGGCACCCCAATATCTCCGCCGAGCTCTATCCGGAACACAGCGATCGCAGCCGCGTGGCGCAATTCATCCAGCAGCATGACGGGGTTTTCCGCGAGTCCACGCCATTGGCGCGGGACGGCACACGCAGAACCCATATGTGGGCCAATTTCCTGCTCCCGGACGGCACCTCCATGTCCACCGGCTATGACATCACGGAACGAAAACATGACGAGGACCGTCTGCGCCAACTGGCCAGCTTCGATACCCTGACCCGCTTGCCGAACCGGGCCCTGTTCCAGGACCGCCTCAACCATGCCATCACACATTGCCGCCGGGAACAGACACGCGTCGCCTTGCTGTTCCTGGACCTGGACCATTTCAAGAACATCAATGACTCGCTGGGCCACAGCATCGGCGACAAACTCCTGGTCGAGGTCGCCACACGGCTGACGGCATCGGTACGCGAACAGGACACCGTGGCCCGTCTCGGTGGTGATGAATTCACCGTGATCCTGGAAGGCTTCAGCCAGATCGATGACCCCGCCACGGTGGCGGAAAAGATCATCAACAGCCTCTCCCGGCCCTACATCCTGGAGGGGCATGATATCAATATCAGCCCCAGTATCGGCATCAGCCTGTTCCCGGAGGACGCCGATGACCCGGAGATATTGCTGCGCAATGCCGATACCGCGATGTATCACGCCAAGGATTCCGGGCGCAACAACTACCAGTTCTACTCCACCGAGTTGAACCAGGCCGCGACCGACAGGCTGGTGCTGGAGACCAGCCTGCGCGCCGCGCTGTACAATGAGGAGTTCGTCCTCCACTACCAGCCCCAGATCGATGTCCGCACGGAACGGATAGTCGCCGTCGAAGCCCTGCTGCGCTGGCAGCACCCGGAAAAGGGGCTGATCCCGCCGGACCGTTTCATCCCGTTGCTGGAAGAGACCGGACTGATCATCCCGGTTGGCGACTGGGTCATCCGCGAGGCCTGCCGGCAGACCCGCGCATGGCGCGATCAGGGGTATCCACCGATCCAGATGGCGGTCAATCTCTCCGGTCGCCAATTCCAGGGCAAACAACTGGCCGACACGATCTCCGGGATACTGGCCGATGCCGGCCTGCAGGCCGAGGATCTGGAACTCGAAATCACCGAAACCGTACTGATGCAGGATACCGATACCACTATCACCACCCTCAATGCCCTGAACGAACTGGGCATGCGCCTGAGCATCGATGATTTCGGTACCGGTTACTCCTCCCTGGCCTATCTGAAGCGTTTCCCCGTGCATACCCTCAAGATCGACCGCAGCTTTATCCGGGATATCGTCGTCAGCGCGGACGATACCGCCATCACCGAGGCCGTGATCGCCATGTCACACCGGCTGAATCTGGAAGTCGTGGCAGAGGGTGTCGAGACCCCGGAGCAGATGGCGTTCCTGAAGCGACATCATTGCGACAAGCTGCAGGGCTACCTGATCTCCCGCCCACTGCCGGCGGCGGCGATGGACAATCTGCTCGCAGGCCCCACCCTGTCCTGGCAGCAGACCAGCTAACCCGGCCCGGCCCCGGAGCATGCCCAGCCGTTGCTGACCCATGCCGATGCCCGTACCACCGAGCGGCATTACCGCCGGAAACCGGAGCGGGTGCGGCCGCTCAAATAGCACGGGATCTGCGCAAATCTATTGTGCAGATCCCGATCTATTGTGCAGTGTCAGTAATCGCCAACCTGCAAAGCTAGTGAAATGGCGCGCCCGGAGAGATTCGAACTCCCGACCACCTGGTTCGTAGCCAGGTACTCTATCCAGCTGAGCTACGGGCGCTTGTATGCAAGCGGCGCATTATTATGATCCGGGCGCCCCGTGTCAAGGACGCCAGCGCCGCCCGATGGGCCTAATCCGCCTCCAGGAACAGATAGGAAAGACCGGCCGAGGCGCCCAGGCCCGTATTGCTCTCCAAGGCCAGGGGTTGCAAGGAGATATTCTTGTTTCCGGCGCCGACCAGGGCCTTGGCCCCCAGCCCCACACCAGCGGCCGCGGATATCTCGCCACCGTAGTAGTTACCGGCCAGGGCATGTGAACCCGGCCTGACGTCCTTGGTGGCCGCGAGCACGGTGAAGGCGAATCTCTGATTATTCTTGAAACTCAGGTCCAGTCCCAGACCGATGCCGGTCTCGCCCTTATAGCGCTCCGTGGCGCCATCCCGCGAGAATTCACACTTGAGCCCGACACTGGTGTGAATGAGCAGGTTGACCCGGGTTCCGGGTATGGCCTCGCAGGAAAGGATCCCGGCCTTGAGCCCGGCGTTGGCATCATCGGCACTGGCAAACATGGGTGCGGCAAGCAACGCGGCCGCAGCAAGAGGGGCAATAATCCATGATTTCATCGTCGTTCTCCTTACTTCGATAGAATTGGGGGGGATTACCCGCCAGATTGTAGCAGCTTACGGGACGCAAGTTCGCAAAAAACGACCACTGGAACACAAAGAATAATTCACCAGGCCCGAGCGACGCGACGATATGGCATGAGTGCCGCTACCTTGTCCGTCCGGAAATAACCGAGGGGCCTCACGGTCCTTTTGCATGTCTGCGGAGAGGGAGGGATTATTCGCCGCTTTGCGGCTCACCCCTGCGGGGCCGCTGGCCGCGTTCCTTCGCACGGCTGCGCCATGCTCGGTCGAACCGGCTATCTGATCCGAGGGTTCGAATCCCTCTGGATCAATCCGATTGAGGAGGCCGCGAGAACCCCTTTGGTATATTTGGCGGAGAGGGAGGGATT
>CAZDOC010000057.1:0-11980 GCA_964506945.1 uncultured Gammaproteobacteria bacterium | reverse complement strand
TGCAAGGGCGGGGTCCCTTTGTCTCACGTGGCAACACCGCGGCCCGGCCCCGGCCGGGGGGAATGGTCGTGGTCCCGGGATCGGTTTCCCGCCGGTGCCGCCCCAGCGCCGCCTCCGGCGTGCCGGCGATCATGCCGTTGCCGGCCGTTCCATCGGTGCATGTCCCTGGATGATACTGTCGGCCGGGCGGCTTCGCGGTGTAGAATGGGGCGCATGACGACCTCCATGCAGGCACAGGCCATGGCCTTGTTGCGCGAGTGTTCCCATGGCGTACTGAGCACCCTGTCGCAGGCCATGGGCGCCTATCCCTATGGGTCCTTCGTGCCCTACGTCCTCGATGCCGACGGGCGGCCGATCATCCTCATCAGCCGCCTGGCCCAGCATAGCCGCAACATCAAGGCCGATCCACGCGTGTCGCTGACCGTCTGCGCCGTGCCGGAGGCGGCCGCCGACCTGCAGGACACCCCACGCCTGTGTCTGCTGGCCGATGCCGAGGCCTGTGCGGACGAGGCCGGTCAGCGGGAATACCTGCGCCGTTTTCCGCAGGCCCGGGACTACCTGCAGCTGGATTTCGAGTTCTATCGCCTGTTGCCCCTGCGCATGCACCTGGTGGCCGGCTTCGGCAAGGTGCAGTGGATGGACCCGTTTCCGGGCATGTCCTCGCGCTGAGGCGGGAATGTGATGAACGCCACAGCACGGCCCCGCTGAGCTGCTCCGTATTGCTGCCGGGATCACCCGGCGCGGAACGGCGGGAGGCGCTGCTGGCGGCGGCGCATGAGCGGGGTATTGCCCTGTGGCTGGGCACAGGGCCGGGGTCGAGGGGCACCCGGGGCGGTTCCAGGTGCATACGGATGCCCGCGGGCGGATACTCAGTGGCGCGCCGGGCCAGCGAATTTGCCTGATTCAGAACGTCCTTGTCAGGCCTCGTTCCGCTGTTTTTCCAGCAGATAGTCCAGCCACAGGTTGGAGAGTTTCTCCTGGACCGTGTTCTGGCGCAGGCGGGCGTGCAGGTTGGGGAAGTCCACCGCGTCCAGGTCCTGGTCCTGGTTGTAGCAGGAGTAGACGAAGTATTCCTGCTGGGTCTTGGGATCGACGTGCTTGCACAGGCACTGGGCGCAGATCCCCTTCATCATGCACTGCATTGGCGAGTTGATGGAGCCGATCGCCTCATGGGGTTTCAGATAGGGCTTCAGCACGCCGTAGCGGGCCTCCTTGATGGCCGCCATCATGCGATCCGAGCCGATCACGATCATGTGATCGACATCATCCAGGTGGATGGGCTGGGCGCCCAGCTCACCCCTGGCATAGGCCAGTATGGTCTCGAGGATATTGCCAACATGGCTGAGATCCTGGGGCCGGGTGGTCGGGATCCGGTGTTCGTTCGGGCCGGGGTCCACCGACCAGACGATGACATCGGCGGCGGCCTCGATGTCCTCGGTCTTGAATACGTCCACGCCATGCTTGTAGCCGGCGAAGTAGATGACCTGGTTGCCGGCCGCGCGCAGGGCCTTGCCGATGGAGAACAGCACGGCATTGCCGAGACCGCCGCCGATCAGCATCACGGTGCCACCCGAGGGGATCTCGGTGGGGGTGCCGGTGACGCCCATGACCACCAGTTGCTCGCCCGGCTTCCAGGTCGAGCACAGGCGTGAGGAGGATCCCATCTCCAGCGCGATCAGGGAGATCGTGCCGGCCGCCTTGTCGACCTCGGCGCCGGTCAGGGCGATACCCTCGGTGGTGAGCACCGTGCCGTCCACGACCGGGGCATAGGCCTCCAGATTCTGCACCCGGTAGAATTGCCCGGGCCTGAACTTGCGCGCCGCGGCCGGGGATTTGACCACGACCTCGATGATGGTCGGGGTCAGGCGGTTGATGGCCACGACCTCGCTCAGGAACTGCTCGTCCAGGTGGTCCTGCAGGCGCCTCAGGGCGGCATCGCGCTCGCCCTGCGCGGCCGGGTCCAGGCCGGCAAGTTCCTTCTCGAACAGCTTGAGGACGAAGGGATAGCCATCCCTGGCGCTGGCCATGGCCTTGACCACGTTGCCGGCATAGACGGGGTGGTTGTCGCCATAGAAGCTGATGAACTTGCCGTGACGGTGATAGGAGGTCAGCGGCGCCGGGCTGCCGATCTTGACTATCGGCTGGTCATGCATGGGCACCAGTTCCAGATCGCCATCGCTGTATTCCGGTTCGTAACGCTGGAAGAACTTGTCGTCCATCTCGAAGGTGCCGGGATACTCGCTCTCGTAGATCGTATTCGGCGAGGTGCCGGCGGCGATGAACAGGCTGCGCAGCGGGACCTCCAGGTTATAGCCGCTGCCGGCCCACTTGCCGTCCTCCTGCACCATTCTCTCGAACAGCACCGAATCCAGATGGCCGTATTCATCGGCATTGGCCTTCTTGGGATTCATGCCCTCGGCCAGCATGATCCCCTCTTCCAGGGCCTCGGCGATCTCCTCGTGGTTCTGGCGGTAGGCCGGGGCGTCGTTGATACCCTTGCGATAGAACAGGGTCACGCCACCCCACCGCGCCACCAGGGGCTGGAAGTCCGGGGTCTCGCCGGCGGCCTCGGCTCGCTGGCGCTCGGCGCGAATGGCGCGACCGTGTTCGAGGAACTCATCCAGGATCAGGGTTTCCTCCTCATCGTAGCGAGCGCGCACCTGGGCGAAGCCATAGCGATCACACAGGACCTCGTAGCGGTGCAGGATCTTCTCGACCTGCACCGGGTAGTAGGCCAGCAGTTCGGTGGCCGTGTCGATGGCGGTCAGGCCGCCGCCGATGACCCCGGCCGGCAGGCGCACCTGCAGGTTGGCCAGCGAGCTGGTCTTGGCCGCGCCGGTGAGCTGCAGGGCCATGAGGAAGTCGGAGGCCTTGCGGATACCGCGGATGAGGTTGTTCTTCAGGCCGATGATGGTCGGCTTGCCGGCCCCGGCGGCGATGCAGATGTGGTCGAAGCCCATGTCCCAGGCATCGTTGATGGTGATGGTGCCGCCGAAGCGCACGCCGCCATAGGCGCGGAAGGCCTGGCTGCGCAGCAGGTTCAGGTAGATGACCTTGAGGAAGTTCTTGTCCCAGCGCACGGTGATGCCGTATTCGGCCACGCCACCGAAACCGGCCAGGCGGCGCTCGGCCAGGTCTTCGTAGATGTCCCGGAAGTTGCGGATCGGCTGCGGGGCGTGTTCGCGGTCGCCGGTCAGTTCGACCGGCAGGGGTTCCATCTTCAGGGCCTCGATGCCGACCACGCCGAAGCCCTCGTTGAGCAGGTAATGGCTCATGGTGTAGCCGGCCGGCCCCATGCCCACGACCAGGGCGTTCTTGCCGTTGTAGGGCTTGCGCACCGGCTGGGTGACATTGAGGGGATTCCAGCGCGTCAGCAGGCTGTAGATCTCGAAGCCCCAGGGCATGAACAGCACATCGGTCAGCACATTGGTCTCGATCTGGGGGATGTTGACCGGCTCGGTCTTCTGGTAGATGCAGCCGCGCATGCATTCGTTGCAGATACGGTGGCCGGTGCCCGGCACCATCGGGTTGTCGATGATGATGGTCGCCAGGGCGCCGATATTGTCGCCCTCGCGTTTGACGATGTGCATCTCCGAGATCTTCTCGCTCAGGGGGCAGCCGGTGTTGACCACGCCCAGGGGGTTGGTCTGGATCTTGCCGGTCTTCTTGTTGCGCATGCCCTTGGAACAGGAGTCGGTATCCCGTTCATGGCAGTAGATGCAGTGGTCGACCTCGTACAGGCTGCGGCGCTCGCCGAAGCGCGGATCGGTCAGGTGAAAGCCGTCACGCCGGCGGCGGCGGTGGTCCGGGCCCATCCAGGCGGAATAGCCCTCGAGTTCGACATCCTGGTGTTCGACCAGGTGGGCGAAATCGGTCTTTTGCGGTTCCCGGAACAGCACCCAGCCCTTGACCCGGTCCCGCCATTCGGCGCGGTCCCGCGCGGCCAGGGCCCAGCGCGCCGGCACCTTCAGCAGGGCCTCGACGAATTCGGCGGGTTCCTCCAGGGCCAGGGCCTCGCTGAAGCGGGTGGCGCTGTCGTGGTCTTCCTCCAGGGCCTTGCGGATGCGGGCCTGTTCCCGATCGGCATTGGCGTAATCGCTATCCTTGCCGCGGGCGATGAGCTTGTAGTGGCCGGCCAGGCGTGCCAGCGCGGCGCCTGCCCGCGCCAGGGCGCGTTCCGGATCGTTGTCGCAGGCGGCGTCGGGGAAGGCCTGCTTCAGTTGTTCCAGCTGTGCATCCAGCGCATCGAGGTCATAGTCGGCGGCGTCCTCTCCACGCAGCAGGGCCTTGAGCCTGGCCACCACCTCGGCGCGGAAGCTGAACAGGGTGGCGAATTGCTCGCGGATATCGGCCATCTGCGCCTCACGCTCGCCGCTGACATCGAACAGGCGGGCGACGAAGGTGCCGACCAGGGGCGCCATGCGCACCAGCAGGTCGGAGACGGCCTCGGGCGCCATGCCCTCGCCCTGACATTGGCGATAGTCCTGGAATTGTTCGAACAGCGCCGCATCGTGCCGCCTGACTGAGTCGTCGAATACCGCCATCAGATCCCGCAGGCGGGCGGGCTGGTGCAGATCGGCATATTCGAATCCCGGGATGCCGAGTTTCAGGGGGGTGGCGTCCTTGAGGTGGTCTGGGCTGGTCTGGGGCATGGTCTCTTCGTCTTTGTCGGTGCGGCCCGGGGCCGCGTGGTCTCGATGGGCGGGAATATCGCCGCCCTCTCCTGATGGCTGTATGCAAGCCCCCGCGCTCCCATGGGCGCGCGCGGGGCGAGGGGACCGAATGGATTCCGGCCTGGTGAATATCCCCTCATCCCGCCCTTCTCCCCGGAGGAGAAGGGACGGGTCCCGGACATGGAACGGAGCCTGCCCCATGCGGCGATGCAACATAACCGGACAATTCTATCCCGATCGGCGCGAGGGTTCAATTTCCGACTGCCCCGCTGCATTGCCCAAGACTCTTGATATTGGCCGGTTTCAACCAGGCACCCCGGAGAAACAGGTTTGGTATGGTTCGCCGGCATTGATTATCATGGGGCCACGCCCCAACGAGACCCGTCATCACCATGACCCCGGACAAAACCGAAGCCGAGCAGAGTCTGCTGGAATTCCCCTGTGATTTCCCCATCAAGGCCATGGGCCTGCACGCGGACGACTTCGAGCTGTTGGTGGTGGGGATCGTGCGCCGTCATGCCCCGGAGCTGGTCGAGCAAGCGATCCGCGCCCGCCCCAGCAGCAATGGCAAATACCTGTCGGTGACCGTGATCGTGCCGGCCACCAGCCAGGCGCAACTGGATGCCATCTACCGGGATCTCACGGCTCATGAACGGGTGATGATGGCGCTGTGAGCATCGGCACCCGCCAGCTCGGCCTGTCTGACTACCGCGATATCTGGGGCCGGATGCAGGCCTATACCGAGGGCCGGGATGGCGACGCCGCGGACGAGATCTGGTTGTTGCAGCACTACCCGGTCTACACCCTGGGCCTGGCGGGACGCAGGGAGCACCTGCTGGATCCCGGCGACATCCCGGTGATCGACAGCGACCGCGGTGGCCAGGTGACCTATCATGGCCCGGGCCAGCTCGTCGCCTATGTGCTCCTGGACCTGCGTCGTCATGGCCTGGGTATCCGGGCCCTGGTGCGGCTGCTGGAACAGGTCCTGATCGACCTGCTGGCGGAATACGATATCGCCGCCGGACGCCGGGCCGGCGCCCCCGGGGTCTATGTCGGCGGTGCCAAGATCGCGGCCCTGGGCCTGCGTGTGCGGAGAGGCTGCAGCTATCATGGCCTGGCCCTGAACGTCGATATGGACCTGGAGCCCTTCTCCCGCATCGATCCCTGCGGCTACCCCGGCCTGGCGGTGACCCAGATGCGCGATTGCGGCTGCGATGCGGGCCTGGAAGCGGTCTCCCGGCGGCTGCTGCAGCACCTGCAGGCGGCGCTCGGGCCGGGGGACGGGGCCTTGCCGCCACCGGTACCTGTTATGATGACGGCCCTGACCAGAGCCTGAGCGACATGAACAAACCCCCACGGCAGCATGACGAGACCCCGCCGGCGCGGCCCGCCAGGCAGCAGCGTGGCGCCGACAAGGTCGCGCGCATCCCGGTCAAGGTCCAGCGCAGCGCGGGCCCCCTGCCGCGCAAGCCGGCCTGGATCCGCGCCCGCGCGCCGGTCGATGCCAATGTCCAGCGGCTCAAGGGCCTGTTGCGCGAGCAGGGCCTGCACACGGTCTGCGAGGAAGCGGCCTGCCCCAACCTGGGCGAGTGTTTCGCCGCTGGCACAGCGACCTTCATGATCATGGGGGACCTGTGTACCCGCCGCTGCCCCTTCTGCGATGTCGCCCATGGCCGGCCACAGCCGCTGGATGCCGGTGAACCCCATCATCTGGCCGGGGCCGTGGCGCGCATGGGCCTGCGCTACGTGGTGATCACCTCGGTCGATCGCGACGATCTGCGCGACGGCGGGGCCGGGCACTTCGCCGCCTGCATCGCGGCCGTGCGCGAGGCCGTGGCCGGGATCCGCATCGAGGTGCTGGTGCCGGACTTCCGCGGCCGCCTGCAGCCGGCCCTGGAGGCCCTGCGGCAGGCGCCACCGGATGTCTTCAATCACAATCTGGAGAGCGTGCCCTCCCTCTACCGCCGGGTCCGCCCGGGGGCCGATTACCAGTGGTCGCTGGATCTGTTGAGGCATTTCGGCGCGCAGCATCCGGGGATCCCGACCAAGTCCGGGATCATGCTGGGCCTGGGCGAGGACATGGACGAGGTGCGCCAGGTGCTGCGTGACCTGCGGGCCCATGGGGTGGCCATGCTCACCCTGGGCCAGTATCTGCAGCCCAGCCGCGAACACCTGCCGGTGGCGCGCTTCGTACACCCGGACGAGTTCGCCGCGCTGGCCGAATACGGCCGCGGGCTGGGCTTCGCCCATGTCGCCAGCGGACCGATGGTGCGATCCTCCTATCACGCCGATCGACAGGCCGCCGAGGCGACCCTGGCGGAACCGTCCTGAGGCGATGGAGATCCTCTCGGTCTATGCCCTCAAGACCCTGTTACTGCCCCCGGCCAGCCTGTTGCTGCTGGGCCTCGGCGGCCTGGCCCTGGGTCGCCGCCGGCGCGCGGGACGGGTCATGCTGAGCCTGGCCCTGCTGGGCCTGGTGCTGTTGAGCCTGCCCTATACCGCTTCGCGCCTGGCGGCGCTCATGCCCTCCTGGCCGGCCCTGGACGCGCAGGCCATCGGCGCCTCGCGGGCGCAGGCCATCGTCGTCCTCGGTGGGGGCCTGCGCGGTCCGGCGCCGGAATACGACCGCGATCGCGATGTCCGGGGCCAGACCCTGCAGCGCCTGCGCTACGGCGCCCGCCTGGCGCGCCGGACCGGCCTGCCGGTGCTGGTCAGCGGTGGACGGGTGTTCGGCGGCGATCAGCCGGCCGAGGCCGATCTGATGGCCACGGTGCTGGCCCAGGAGTTCAGGGTGCCGGTGCGCTGGCGTGAGACGGACAGCCGCAATACCGCCGAGAATGCCCGCTATTCGGCGCGCATCCTGACCGCCGAGGGCATCACCCGGATCCTGCTGGTGACCCATGCCCTGCACATGCCGCGCGCGCTGCAACAATTCCGCGCCCGCGGTCTGGAGGTCACCCCGGCGCCGACCGTGTTGCCGGGCGCCGGGCAGCCCCCGGGCCTGCTGGACTTCATCCCCTCGGCCACCGGCCTGGAGGACAGCGCCGAGGTCCTGCACGAGTTCCTCGGGCGCCTGTGGTATCGCTGGCGTTATCGTCACTGAAGCGTCTGCCCAGGGTGACGGTGGTGGCTGGCAACAGCCCCGTCAGCCATCTCCGAAAGGAGGCAGGTGATTGAAACCAAAGGGTATAGGCTATTTGAGCACGATTGCTGCATGGTCCTGCTGGCATGCTTGAATCCAACCGACAAGGCTGTTCCCCCGGCCGTGCCCGCTGGCCCCGCATGGGTGTCCTGCTGGTCGCGCTCCTGGCTGTCCCCGTCCAGGCCGCGCCCGTCGTCTACGAGGGTACGCTGGGCTTCGGCGGCACGCTCACCGCCACGCTCAAGGAAGGCAATGTCACGGACCCGGCCAAGTGGGCCCTGTGGCGCTTCAGCGCCCCGGCCGGTCGCCTGATAGAACTGACCGTACAGCGTCTCAGCGGCGCCATGGACCCCCTGATGGGACTGTGGTCGGGGCTGGAGTCGGATACCGATGCCTATGCCAGTCCGGTCGATCTGCCGGCCAGGATCAGCGCCGGCACCGCGACCGTCATCGATAGCGGCCTGAGCCGCGATGGTCTCCATAGCAGCAATATCGGTACCGGCGATGACCAGTTGCCGCCGGGCGTACCCGGCGCCTTCGGTGATCCACGTATCACCGTGAGCCTGGCCACAGCTGGAGACTATACCGTCGCGGTAGCCGACTGGGGCTGGTCGCTGGGCTTCGGCACGCCGCGGGACTTCGGTTATTCCATCGGCCTGAAAGACATCACCCCGGTGCCCCTGCCGCCCAGCCTGGGCCTGTGGCTGCTGGCGCTGTTAATGCTCGCCCTGCTGGCCCGCCGTCGCGCCTGAAGCGCCGGCTTCAGGCGGCGCCAGGAACAGCAGGGGATCGACCATGGTGTTGTTCAGGATCACGCTCCAGTGCAGGTGCGGGCCGGTGACGCGGCCGGTCTTGCCGACCTGGCCGATGACCTGTCCGGCCTTGACCTCCTGCCCCTCCTTGACCGCGATCCGGTTCATGTGACAGTACATGGTGACCAGGCCCTGGCCGTGATCGATAAAGACCGTGTTGCCATTGAAGAAGTAGTTGCCGGTATTGATCACCGTACCCGCCGCCGGGGCCTGGATCGGCGCCTCGAAGGGCGCGGCGATGTCCAGGCCGCTGTGCGGACGGCGGGGCTGCTTGTTGAAGTAGCGGCGCAGGCCGAAGGGACTGCTGTAGGGGCCGTCGGCCGGCTGCCGGAAGCGCAGCGGCACCTCGCCGGCCTCGCTCCAGTGTGACTTGGCCGCGGCGATGCGGCGGTATTCCTTGCGGATCCGTTGCATGTCCCGTTTGTCGGGATTGACCTGGTGTTTGTTCTTGATGCTCAGGTACTGGCTGGCGTATCGCTTGTCCCTGACGGTGAAGGCGAGGGCGCCTTTGTCACCGGCGTTCTCGAGCCGCAGCCGGTAGCGGCCCGGCTTGCTGTCCAGGGGGATGCCGACGACCGCCTCCCAGCCGCTGTCCGTATGCACCACCATGACCCGGCGCTTGCCGAACCAGGCCTTCGGTGCCCTGGCGTCGTCACCGGGCAGGGGCAGGATCACGACCCCGCCCGGGACCGCCTCCTGGCGTGGCAGGTCCTGGGCCGGTGCGCCGGCGCAGACGAGCAGCAGGGCCGGCCAGATCAGGGCGGCGCGAAACAGGGCGGGTATCCCGTGGCCGGGCTCATTCATCATGGATCTCCTTGACTTCACAGCGCATGCGGCCACGCGCCAGCCGCGCCTGCACCGCATCTCCCGGGGACAGGCGGGCGGTATCCGTGACGATACGGCCCTCCGGCAGGGTGGTGATGATGGCGTATCCCCGTTCCAGGGTGGCCAGCGGGCTGACCGTATCCAGGGCCCGCGCCAGCAGGGCCAGGCGGGCCTGTTGCCGCGTCAGCCTATGTCCCAGCGCGGCCTCCAGCCTGTGCCGCAGGTCCCGCAGGCGCGCCTGCATGGCGGCGATCCGGCTGCCTGGATGGAAGCGCTGGATGCGCGCCTGCAGGGCGCCGATGCGGGCCTCGTGTCTGTGCAGGGCCGCGGCCTGGGCCAGTACCAGCCGCTGCTGCAGCTCATCGCAGCGTTGCGCCAGTTGCTGCAGGCGCGCGCGTGGATCGATCAGAGCCCGCGCGGACCAGTCCAGGCGCTGGCGGGATTGCCGTAGCCGGTCCTGCATGGCGGCCGTCAGGCGGCGCCGCAGTTCATCGAGCCGGGTCCGCAGCTGGGTCCCATCGGGGGTGACCAGCTCGGCCGCCGCCGAGGGGGTGGGGGCACGGCGGTCGGCGACCAGATCGGCGATGGTGAAATCGATCTCGTGGCCGATGCCGGTGACCACCGGGATCGGGCAGGCGTGGATGGCGCGGGCCAGGGCCTCGTCGTTGAAGCACCATAGATCCTCCAGCGAACCTCCGCCCCGGGCCAGGATCAGGGTATCGCACTCCGCCCGGCGGATGGCGGTCTCCAGACTGGCGCGGAGGGCGTGCGCGGCGCCAGCGCCCTGCACCGGGGCCGGGTAGATGATGAGTTCCAGTCCCGGGTAACGCCGCCGGACGACGCTGAGGATGTCGCGGATGGCGGCGCCGCTGGGCGAGGTGATCACCCCGATGCGCCGCGGCAGCGCCGGCAACGGGGCTTTGTCGGCCTCGTCGAACAGGCCCTCGGCGGCCAGCCGGCGCTTGAGTCGTTCGAATTCCAGTTGCAGGAGGCCATCCCCGGCCGCCTGCATGGACTCGACCAGCAACTGGAAATCGCCCCGGCCCTCGTACAGGCCGACGCGCGCGCGCAGCAGGACCTGGGCGCCGTTTTCCGGTCTGAAACCGAGGAGGATATTGCGGGAGCGGAACATCGCGCAGCGCACCTGGCAGCCGCTGTCCTTGAGGGTGAAATACAGGTGGCCGGAGGCCGGTCGCGCGAGGTTGGAGATCTCGCCCTCGACCCACAACAGCGGGAAAGCGCCCTCCAGCAGTACCCGGACCTCGCGGTTGAGGCGGCTGACCGTATAGATGTCGCGTGGTCGCGGGTTCATGTCGTCGCTGTCGGGCATGGGCGGATCATACGCCATTTGGGCAGCGCCCGTGCCCTGACTGCGGTATAATCCAGGGATTCCAATGCCCGATCAACAGCAGCCTACAGGTCTTCAACACTATGCGTGTAACCGCCGATGCCCTCACCTTTGACGATGTCCTGCTGATCCCCGCCTATTCCGAGGTCATGCCGCGGCACGTCAGCCTGCAGACCCGCCTGACCCGCGAGATCGAGCTGAACATTCCCCTGCTCTCGGCGGCCATGGACACCGTCACCGAGGCTCGCCTGGCGATCGCCATGGCGCAGGAGGGCGGCATCGGCATCATCCACAAGAACATGTCCAGCGAGGAGCAGGCGCGTCATGTCCGGCGGGTGAAGAAGTACGAAAGCGGCGTGGTCAAGAACCCGATCACGGTATCACCGGACACCAGTATCCGTGAGGTGCTGGAACTGACCCGGCGCAAGAACATCTCCGGGGTGCCGGTGGTCGAGGGCGAGGAACTGGTGGGGATCGTCACCGGCCGTGACCTGCGCTTCGAGACCCAGTTCGAGTCCCCGGTGCGGGACATCATGACCCCGAAGGACAAGCTGGTGACGGTGCAGGAAGGCGCCTCGCAGGAGGAGGTCAAGGCCCTGCTGCACAAGCACCGGATCGAAAAGGTGCTGGTGGTCAATGGCCGTTTCGAGCTGCGCGGCCTGATCACGGTCAAGGACATGCAGAAGGCCACCGAGCACCCGGATGCCTGCAAGGACGGCCAGGGGCAGTTGCGCGTCGGCGCCGCGGTCAGTACCGGGGCGGGTTCCCGCGAACGGGTCGAGGCGCTGGTGGCATCTCGCGTGGACGTGGTCGTGGTCGATACCGCCCATGGGCATTCCCGCGGGGTGCTGGACATGGTTGCCTGGGTCAAGCAGCGCTTCCCCGAACTGCAGGTGATCGGTGGCAACATCGCCACCGCGGAGGCGGCCACGGCGCTGGCCGAGGCCGGGGCCGATGCGGTCAAGGTCGGGATCGGTCCGGGTTCCATCTGCACCACGCGGGTGGTGACGGGCATCGGCGTGCCCCAGATCACGGCCGTGTCGAACGCGGTAGAGGCCCTAAAGGGGACCGATATCCCGGTGATCTCGGACGGCGGCATCCGCTATTCCGGGGACATCGCCAAGGCCATCGTCGCCGGCGCCCACTGCGTGATGATCGGCAGCCTGTTCGCCGGCACCGA
>CAZDOC010000056.1:0-12374 GCA_964506945.1 uncultured Gammaproteobacteria bacterium | reverse complement strand
AAGGGCCCCATTTTGTCGTCTGGCGGAGAGAGAGGGATTCGAACCCTCGATACGGGTTTAAACCGTATACTCCCTTAGCAGGGGAGCGCCTTCAGCCACTCGGCCACCTCTCCGGGATGTGTCCTACCAAAGTTGTCAGGCCCCTGGTAGTACTTGCCAAGGCGCTCCCCTCGGAGCGCCCTACTCCGGGCATCCTGCCCTTCGCCCTTGCGGGCCGCGCTACGCGCGTTCCCTTTCGCTCCCGGCGAAAGGGTCAGCCACTCGGCCACCTCTCCGGGATGTGTCCTACCAAAGTTGTCAGGCCCCTGGTAGTACTTGCCAAGGCGCTCCCCTCGGAGCGCCCTACTCCGGGCATCCTGCCCTTATTTACATGGACGTAATGTATGCGGATTTTGCAGGAGCATAAATCCGCCCGCCCTTGCGGGCCGCGCTACGCGCGTTCCCTTTCGCTCCCGGCGAAAGGATCAGCCACCCGACCACCTCTACCGGCGCAAAGGATACCTGTGCCCAGGTCAAAGGTAAAGTGTATCGCGGCACCTCCGCGCAGCCCGGCACGTACCTCTCCGGACCACACGGTCACGGCCTATTCTGAAGCTGCCTCTTCGGCCTTCTCCTGTTGAATACGCTGATAGATCTCCTCACGATGAACGGCGACATCCTTGGGCGCATCGACACCGATCCGCACCTGATTGCCCTTCACCCCCAGGACCGTGACATTCACGTTATCCCCAATCATCAGGGACTCGCCCACTCTTCTGGTCAAAATCAACATCTGTCTTCTCCGAAGTCATTTATCACCGGGTCTATCCAACTGACCGGCTGTTAAACACACACTGCTGTCATGATCGGTGTGACCCATGTCACCCGGTCATGGTTCTCACTTCCCTGTCCTTGCCGGGGCCTCCTGCTCTCCGGCCGGCTCACGGAATACCCATCCCGCACGCCATGGGCGGACCCTGTCACGGGGAAACCGCGACAATGACCACCAGGGACGCCGCCACGACAGTCAGTCGTCGCTGCGGCGTTCCGTCTGTGAATTATAGTGCCTGAGCGCCCCCCTGTTCGAGCTTGAAGGCCGAATGCAGGGTGCGCACCCCCAGTTCGACGTATTTTTCATCCACCACCACCGAGACCTTGATCTCGGAGGTCGAGATCATCTGGATATTGATCCCCTCCTGCGCCAGCGCAGCGAACATCTGACTGGCGATCCCGGCGTGGGAACGCATGCCGACACCAACAACGGATATCTTGGCGATGCGGTCGTCACCGGCAACATCACGCGCCCCCAGGCGAGTGGCGATATCATTGAGTATGTCCAGGGTCCGGGCATAGGTCTCCCGGTTCACGGTGAAGGTGAAATCGGTGGTGCCATCGACGCCGACATTCTGAACGATCATGTCGACCTCGATATTGGCATCGGCGATCGGCCCCAGTATGCCATGGGCAACACCGGGCTGATCGGGCACCCCGGTAATGGTGACCTTGGCCTCGTCACGATTGACCGTGACACCGGAGATCAGGGCAGTTTCCATGCAGCTATCCTCGGATGCTATCAGGGTTCCGCCACCCTCGGTGAAGGATGACAGCACCCTGAGGGGTACATTGTACTTGCTGGCGAACTCGACCGAGCGGATTTGCAACACCTTGGCCCCCAGGCTGGACATCTCCAGCATCTCCTCATAGGTGACGTAGTCCAGGCGCCGGGCCTCGGGAACGATGCGGGGATCGGTGGTGTAAACCCCGTCGACATCGGTATAGATCTGGCACTCATCGGCCTTCAGGGCGGCGGCCAGCGCCACCGCGGTGGTGTCCGAGCCGCCGCGCCCCAGGGTGGTGATATTGCCATGCTCGTCGGCGCCCTGGAAACCGGCCACCACGACCACCTTGCCGGCACGCAGATCCGCATGGATCCTGGCGCCGTCGATCTCCAGGATACGGGCCTTGTTGTGGGTGCTGTCGGTGCGGATATGCACCTGCGCCCCGGTATAGGAACGGGCGGGACAGTCGCGCGCCTCCAGCGCCATGCTCAACAGGGCGATGGTGACCTGCTCACCGGTGGACAGCAACACATCCAGCTCCCGCTCGCACTGCCGTTCTGAAATGGCACGCGCCAGACCCAGCAGGCGGTCGGTCTCGCCGCTCATGGCCGAGACCACGACCACGACCTCGTGCCCCTGACGGCGGAAGTCTTGCACCTTGTCGGCCACCGCGTTGATGCGCTCAACACTACCAACCGAGGTGCCACCATATTTCTGGACGATCAGCGCCATAGCATTCCGAATACAAAAAAGGGCCGGGATTCTACCTGAAAGTGAGCGTAATGGTAAGACAGGTCATGCTCCCAGGTGCTGCGCAACCCAGCCAGACACGCTGGCCAGGGCCGCCGGCAGGTCCTGCGGACGCGTGCCCCCGGCCTGGGCCATGTCGGCGCGGCCACCGCCCCGGCCCCCGACCTGGGTGGCGACATGATTGACCAGTTCCCCGGCCTGAAGCCTGTCAGTCAGATCCGGACTCACCCCGGCCAGCAGGCGCACCTTGCCATCGGCGACCGTGGCCAGCACCAGCACGGCGCTGCCCAGCTTGTTCTTGAGCTGATCGGCCAATTCACGCAGGCCCTTGGCATCCATCCCCTCGATCTCACGGGCAAGTACGCGGATGCCGGCGATCTCCTCGGCCTGCGCCGTCAGATCCCCCCCTGACTGGCTGGCGATGCGGCCCTTCAGGGCCTGGAGCTCCTTGTCCTGCTGGCGGAGCCTCTCCTGCAACTGCGCGAGTTTGTCCTCCAACAGCGCTGGGGTGGTCTTGAGCCGTGTGGCGAGCCCGTCCAGCAGGCGGGACTGCTGTTGCGTCCATTCTATCGCGGCGGCGCCGGTCAGGGCCTCGATGCGGCGCACGCCGGAGGCCACTCCGGACTCGGCAACGATACGGAACAGGCCGATATCACCGGTCCGCCGGGCATGGGTGCCGCCGCACAGCTCCATGGAGAAATCCCCCATGCCCAGAACCCGCACCTGGTCCTCGTACTTCTCCCCGAACAGGGCCATCGCCCCCGAGTCCATGGCCTGCTGCATGGACATCACGCGGGTCTCGACCTCGTGGTTGGCCCGAATCTGCTCGTTGACCATGGCCTCTACCCGGTCCAGTTGCTCGGCACTCAACGGTTGCGGATGGGAGAAGTCGAAACGCAGCCTGTCCGGGGCCACCAGCGAGCCCTTCTGCTGCACATGATCACCGAGGATGTGGCGCAGGGCGGCATGCAGCAGGTGGGTGGCGGAATGGTTACGTACCGTGGCCTGGCGCAACACCGGGTTGACCTCGGCCTCGACCTTGTCCCCGGGCGCCATGGAGCCCAGCTTGAGGGTGCCGACATGGCACCAGACCCCACCCTGTTTGCGGGTGTCGCTGACCTCGAAGACCCCGCCCGCACCCTTCAGCAGGCCCCTGTCACCCACCTGGCCGCCAGACTCGGCATAGAAGGGGCTGTGATCCAGCACGATCACCGCCGGCTGCCCCGGTGTCAGGGCCCCGACCTCGACGCCCTCGCTGTAGATGGCCCGGACGGTGGCGCTCTCGCTGAGGGTATCGTATCCGTCGAAATGGAAATCCTCCGCCACGCCGACATCGCTGGGCAGGCTGACGCCGCCCCCGGCGCCACTGAACTGGCTGGCCGCGCGGGCCCGCTCCCGCTGGCCCTCCATGGCCGTCTCGAAACCGGCCATATCCAGAGTAAGTCCTCGCTCACGTGCGATGTCCGCGGTCAGGTCCACCGGAAATCCATAGGTGTCATAGAGGCGGAACACCTCCTCCCCCGGGATCACCTTTCCCTGCATGTCGGCTATCACGCCGTCCAGCAGGCGCAGACCCTGGTCCAGGGTCTCGTTGAAACGCTCCTCCTCGCGCCTGAGCACGTCTTCGATCCGGGCGCGCGAGCGACCGAGCTCGGGATAGGCATCGCCCATCACCCGCTCCAGGGCCGCCACCAGGCGATGGAAAAAGACCTCTTCAATGCCGATCTTGTGGCCATGACGGATGGCGCGGCGGATGATCCGCCGCAGGACATAGCCGCGCCCCTCGTTCGAGGGCAGTACCCCGTCCATGACGATGAAGGCGCAGGAGCGTATGTGATCGGCGATCACCTGCAGGGACTTGTGATCCTGAACCGCGCCCCCGGCCAGTTCACGCACCGCGGCGATCAGGTCCTGGAACAGATCGATCTCGTAATTGCTGTGCACCCCCTGCATCACCGCGGCGATCCGCTCCAGGCCCATGCCGGTATCCACCGAGGGCCGCGGGATAGGGTTCAGATTGCCCGCCTCGTCCCGGTCGTACTGGGTAAACACCAGGTTCCAGATCTCGATATAGCGATCGCCCTCCTGATCGGGGCTGCCCGGCGGCCCGCCGGCCACCTCCGGGCCGTGGTCGTAGAAGATCTCGGTGCAGGGGCCACAGGGCCCGGTCGGGCCCATGGTCCAGAAATTGTCCTGCTCGCCACAACGGGAAAAACGTGCCGGATCGACCCCGATCTCGTCCAGCCAGATGGCCGCGGCCTCGTCGTCGTCCTGGTAGACGGTGACCCACAACCGCTCCGCCGGTATGGCCAGGGTCCCGGTCAGGAAACGCCAGGCATAGCCGATGGCCTCACGCTTGAAATAATCTCCAAAGCTGAAGTTGCCCAGCATCTCGAAGAAGGTGTGGTGGCGGGCGGTATAGCCGACGTTGTCGAGGTCGTTGTGCTTGCCGCCGGCGCGTACGCAACGCTGGGAACTGGCGGCGCGCACATAGTTGCGCTGCTCGCGGCCGAGAAAGACCTCCTTGAACTGCACCATGCCGGCGTTGGTGAACAGCAGGGTCGGGTCATTGGCCGGCACCAGCGGGCTGCTGGGAACGATCTCATGGCCCTGGGCCAGGAAGAACTCCAGGAAGGCGTTGCGTATCTCTGTGGTTTTCATCAATCGTGTTTCAGTCGTCAGTCAACTCATGGTCCAGGGCCCGGCGTATGTCCGCGCCGCTGAATCCCCGGTATTGCAGGAAGCGGGTCTGGCGGGCGCGTTCATGCAGACTGGCCGGAGGCTGCGCGCCAAAACGCTTGCGGCGGGCCTGACGGGCCAGTTCGGGCCAGTCCCCCTCACAGCCCGCCATGGATGCGGCGATCAGCGCATCGGCAATGCCCCGCTGCTGCAGTTCCTGACGGATCCTCAGGGGCCCGTAACCCCGTTCCCGGCGCTGGCGAACATAGGCCTCGGCAAAGCGGCTGTCGCTCTGCAGGCCCTCCGCGGCCAGCTCCGCGACGACCTGTTCGACCAGGTCTGCTTCAAAGCCCCGCTGCAACAGCTTGTCCCGCAGCTCCCGATGGCCATGCTCGCGCCGGGCCAGCAGATCCATGGCCCGGCGCCGCAGCTCGATACGGGGTTCAGGACTCAGAGGCGACCGCCTTCGCCACCGGGGCATCCTGTTTCACCTCGGGCAGGGCCTGGGTGCGGATCTCGGCCTCGATGGAGGCCGCCAGTTCCGGGTTCTCCTTCAGATATCTGCGCACGTTGTCCTTGCCCTGACCGATACGTTCCCCCCGGCAGCTGTACCAGGCGCCGGTCTTCTCGACCACGCCGTACTCGACCCCGAGATCGATGATCTCACCCTCGCGCGAGACGCCCTCGCCATAGAGGATGTCGAACACCGCCTGCTTGAACGGCGGCGCCACCTTGTTCTTGACCACCTTCACCCGGGTCTCGTTGCCGACCACCTCATCGCCACGCTTGATGGCGCCGATCCGGCGGATGTCCAGGCGCACGGAGGCATAGAACTTCAGCGCGTTGCCGCCGGTGGTGGTCTCCGGACTGCCGAACATCACCCCGATCTTCATGCGGATCTGGTTGATGAAGATGACCATGGTGTTGGAACGCTGGATATTGGCGGTCAGCTTGCGCAGGGCCTGGGACATCAGGCGGGCCTGCAGACCGACATGGGAATCCCCCATCTCGCCCTCGATCTCGGCCTTCGGTGTCAGCGCCGCGACCGAATCGATCACCACCAGGTCCACCGCGCCGGAGCGCACCAGCATGTCGGTGATCTCCAGGGCCTGCTCCCCGGTATCGGGCTGTGACACCAGCAGGTCATCGACCTGCACCCCCAGCTTCTCGGCATAGAGCGGGTCCAGCGCATGCTCGGCATCGACGAAGGCCGCGGTGCCGCCGACCTTCTGGATCTCGGCCACCGCCTGCAAGGACAGGGTGGTCTTGCCGGAGGACTCCGGACCATAGATCTCGATCACGCGGCCGCGGGGCAGCCCGCCGACCCCCAGGGCGATATCCAGGGTCAGCGACCCGGTCGACACCGCCTGTACATCCCGGATCGCGCCGGCATCGCCCATGCGCATCACGGAGCCCTTGCCAAACTGTTTCTCTATCTGGCTCAGCGCCGCGCTGAGCGCCTTTTTCCTGTTTTCATCCATCACTGTCCACCCCTTGGCTGGTCTGCTTCTGTCGTGCCTGAACAAGGCGGCAAGATTATCACATATGAGGACCCCACGGGGACAGCCGGGCGGGCCGGTCCGCCTTCATTTCCCATGCGGCTGCGCCGTCAGTTCCCAGCATTTCAGGGGCCGGTAGCGCACCCCACCGGCCCCGCTCACCGACTCCAGCAGGCAGAAGTCCGTCACCGGCCAGCGGAATGGCTCGATCCGCGCCTCCGGCACGGGCCCGCGGAACTTGCGCCGCAGGGTGATGTGGGGCTGCCAGGGCCGTGTCTCGGGCGCCTGGCCACAGCAGCGCTCGAGGCCCTGCCGCAGGCGCACCATCAGGTCCGACAGGGCGGCCGGCGTGGCCACGGGCGCCAGCCAGGCCACCCGGGGCCGGGGCCAGCAACCCAGTTGTCCGAAACTCAGGGTGAAAGGAGGCAGGGCGAGGGCCGCGGCCACGTCCATGGCGCAGTCACGCTGCGCGGCATCCAGCATCCCCATGAACACCAGGGTCAGGTGCAGGTTCGAATCCGCCACCGGGCGCCCGGACCGGGCCGGGAACAAACGGCCGGCGGCGGCGATCCGCCTGCGTGTGGCGCTATCCGGCCAGAGACCAAAGAACAGCCGCTGCCGCGCGGGCCGGCGCTCAGGCACCCGCGTCATTCCGCTCGTTCAGGAACGACACCAGCCCCGCCAGCGCGGCGGTGATGGCCTGCGCGCGCACCGCCTGGCGGTCACCGGTGAAACGGTGACATTCCGCGCGGGTCTCCCGGCCCTCGCAGGCCCAGCCCAGCCACACCGTGCCCACCGGCTTGTCGGCCGAGCCCCCGCCCGGGCCGGCGATCCCGGTCACCGCGACGCTGACATCGGCCTGGCTGTGGGCCAGAGCGCCGGCGGCCATCTCCCGGACCACCGCCTCGCTGACCGCGCCATACCGCGCCAGACTCGCCTCGCCGACGCCCAGCATCTCGACCTTGGACTGATTGGAATAGCTGACAAAACCGCGTTCGAACCAGGCCGAGCTGCCCGGCACCCGCGTGATCAGCTCGGCGATCCCGCCACCGGTACAGGACTCCGCGGTCACCAGCCGCAGCCCACGCGAGCCGAGCAGCCGCCCCAGGTCCCCGGCTTGCTCCACCAATGGGGTCAGTTCTCGCATTGTAGCATCCGGGCAGGTCGAGACCCCGTTTCTGGCGCATCGACAGTACGCGGTATGTTCGTCTGTGTTGTCATGGTCCACTCCATTGCGGTCCCCTTGAATTGCTACAATGCGAGACCCCCGGCAGGGGACTCAGCGCCGGGCGGCGAAGAAGGCCCGCAGCAGCGCACCGCATTGGTCTCCCAGCACGCCGCCCGTGAGTCCGACCCGGTGGTTCAGGCGGGTCGTACCCAGGACATCGAAGACGCTGCCGGCGGCGCCGGCACGGGGGTCGCTGGCGCCATAGACCACCCGGCCGACCCGTGCATGGATGATGGCCCCGGCGCACATCACGCAGGGCTCCAGGGTGACATACAGGGTGGTCTCGGGCAGACGATAATTCTCCAGCTTGGCGGCCGCGGCCCGCAGGGCCTGGATCTCGGCATGGGCGCTGGGGTCGTGCGCGGCGATGGGCCGGTTCCAGCCCTCGCCGATGAGCGCATCATCATGGACCAGCAAGGCCCCGACCGGCACCTCGCCCTCGGCCTCGGCACGCCGGGCCAGGTCCATGGCCCGCTTCATCCAGGCCATATCGGTGCCGGTCACTCCCACCGGCTCGAAAACGGCCGGCAAGCGTCCGCTACGGGCCGGGATCGCCCGTTCTTCATTGGTTTCGACAGCATGCAAATACACCCTCGTGGCAGTCCCGGGGACCCTGGAGCGTCCAGCTCGGAGATCGGTCCCCTGTCATCGGATGTCCGGATAATAACCCGCCAGCCGGGGTTTGGGCGACAGCCAGGCAAGGCTGCGGGCCGTGCAGACGCCGATCAGGAATGCAGCAGGGGATGGGTGAACAACAGGGCGATCAGCAGCACCAGCAGCAACAGCGACAGCCCCTGCCAGAACCGCAGGGGGTTGCGTTCGAGCAAGGGCACGCCGCGCGCATGGGTGAAGGCAGGGTTGGGATGGCGCAGATCGTACAGGAACTCGGACAGGGCCTGGTAGCGTTTCGCCGGCCTGGGATGCACGGCCTTTTTCAGGCAGGCGTCGATCCAGGCCGGGATGGCGCGATCCGGATCGCTGACCGTCTGGTACTGGAGCCTGTTCTGCCCGGCCCGGCCGGTGGCCTTGGCGACATCGGGGCCGTAGGGCAAGCGGCCGCAGAGCATCTGGTAGCAGATAACGCCCAGGGAAAAGAGGTCGGATCGTGGCGTGCCCGGTTCACCGAGAAAGTATTCCGGGGCGGCGTACTGGGCGGTGCCCAGGATCTGTTGCGCAGGCCTGGCACGGGCGATCTCGGCGATCCCGGCGACCCGCACGGATCCGAAGTCGATGAGTTTTACGACCCCGTCGCGGTCGATCATGATATTGGCGGGACGCAGATCCTGGTGGATCATTTCCTGGCGGTGCAAGGCGCGCAGCCCCCTGGCGATCTGCTCGACGATATCGCGCACGGTCTCCAGCTCCGGCCGGGGATTATCGTGCATCCATTGCTCCAGGGTCTGACCGTCCAGGTATTCGTATACGGTGTACAGGCTGCTGCGCCGGCCGGTCCTGGCACAGGCCTTGAGCACATGCGGGTTGTCGAGTCGGCCCGCGATCCACTCTTCCATCAGGAAGCGTTCCAGATAAACGGGGTCGTCGCGCAGCTCGATGGAGGGGGTCTTCACCACCACGCGTCGCCCGCTGTCCTGATCGACGGCCAGATGGACATGGCTGCGCGGACTGCCGTGGATCTCGCGCAGGATCCGGTAGCCGTCCAGCAGGCTGCGCGGGCGCAACTCCGGCGGCAACGGCAACTGCGTGGCCTGTTCGTTGAGGGTGTCGAGATCGGCCGGTGGCAGCTGATCGATGCGCACGATCTGGAGGGTGAGGTTGTCGTCACTGCCGTTGGCGAGCGCGACATCGACTATCCGCCGGGCGGCCCGGTCGAGATCCCCGGCATGATCCCGGATGAGCTGGGCGATATCGGCATCGGCGACATGCTCGTATACACCGTCGGTCATCAGTACCAGGGTGGCCCCCTCTTCGAGGCCGTATCGCTGGTAATCCATCTCCAGCAGGTCACGCATGCCCAGGGCGCGGCTCAGATAGCTTTTGTCCCGGGACACCCAGAGACGGTGGTCTTCGGTCAGTGGCTCCAGGCGCTCGCCGGTGAGGTAGGCAATGCGCGCATCGCCGACGTGGAACAGATGCGCGCTGGCGGACTTGATGACCACGGCGCTGAAGGTGCAGACATAGCCCCGGTCCAGATCCAGGCGATGCGGGCCCTTGCGGGTCTGGGCGTACAGCCAGGAATTGGTGGCCGCGAGCACGCGGTGAACCGCGTTCTTGACCGACCAGGCCTCCGAGGTGGCGTAGTAATCCTCCAGAAAGCTCTTGACCGCGGTCTCCGCGGCTATCTGGCTCACCGCGCTGCTGCTGATGCCATCGGCGAGCGCGATGGCAACGCCCTTGCTGCCCAGCAACGCGCCGTCAGGATGCACACAAGCGTGAAAATCCTGATTCACGGCTTTGATGCCCGGGTCGGAACACTGCCCGACAGTCACTCTCAAGGCTTTGCTCATGGTCTGTAAGGAACAGGCCTCCGGTACGCCGGAGGCCTGTCATGACCGGCCGATCAGATACTGGCCTTCAATGTAGCCGGCTGCAGCTCACCCGTATCGCCAAGCTGCGGGGCCGGTTCGCCATGATCCTTCAGGATGCGCTCCGGGCTGGTGCGGACATGAGTATAGTACAGGGGCAGGCCCACCAGGACGAAGCCACCGACCATGTTGCCCAGTGCGGTGGGCAGTTCGTTCCAGATGATGTAGTCCATGAAGGTGAACCCCCCGCCCATGATCATCGAGAACGGGAACAGGAACATGTTGACGATGGAATGCTCGAAGCCCATGTAGAAGAACAGCATGATCGGCATCCACATGGCCGCCATCTTGCCGGAAGCGGAACTGGAGATCATCGCGCCAACCACGCCCATGGAGACCATCCAGTTGCACAGCATGCCGCGGATGAAGATGGTAAACCAGCCGTCGATTCCATACTGCTTGTAACCCAGGGTCCGGGCCTCGCCGATGTGCCCGACCTTGGTGGCGATAGCGCCACCATCGGTGGTGTAGCCGTAAGTGAGGATGAAGGACATCATGAAGGCCACGGCCAGTGCGCCGGCGAAATTGCCGATGAATACCAGCCACCAGTTACGCAGCACCTGACCGACGGTGACCCCCGGACGCTTGTCGAGCAGGGCCAGCGGCACCAGTGTGAACACACCGGTGAGCAAATCGAACTTCATCAGGTAGAGCATGATGAAACCGACCGGGAACAGCACGGCCCCGAGCAGTGGCGAACCGGTCCTGGTGGCCACGGTGATTGCGAAGACCGCGGCCAGGGCGAGGATGGCGCCGGCCATGAAGGCGCGGATCAGGGTGTCCTTGGTAGACATATACACCTTGGATTCACCCTGATCGACCATCTTGGTGACAAATTCACTGGGGTCTAGATACGACATGGAATTACCCTCTCTGTCTGCTTTGAATACATACGATTCGGAAATATCTTCACCGGCGCCTGGCCGCATGGCCAGGCAAGCCCTCAAGGGCGATCACCGGCGAACCTGTCTCGTATGAAAGCAAAGCCCATACCAAACCTGTAACACGCTGTATCCACGGGATATTACGAAACTTGAGACCGGGCCGAGCCGTGCCTGGCGCACCAAAGTGGTGAGGCATGCACTGACCCGGCGCAGGACCAAGCGGGGTGACTCGAGGGATAAATCAGGAAACGGGAAGCCCGGGAGCAGGATATCCGGGCTGGCGGGGCGAAAGGGCGGGCTATCTCCTCGCCAGTCCGAACAGCCCCAGCAGCCCGCTTGCAAACAGCCATAGCGCCGCGGGAACCGGTACCGTCTGGACGGCTCCCACCGTGAAGCCATACCAATGTTCGTTGCCGCTGGTCCAGGACAGGCCGGTAAATGTTCCATTGAACAGCACGACGCCATTTCCTTCCTTTCCCGATACGGTATTTCCGTTCACCACCAGCGAAGAACCGCCGAAAGAATCGTTCGGGCCGCCGGCCTGCAGCGTCGGGGTTTCATCGAACGTGAAATCTATGCCCACCGTGGTCCGGCCCAGGCTCCATATCGCCATGACGGGATTGCTGACCGGAGACGAGAACGTAATCGTGCCCGTGATTGGAGTTGGACCACCGGAGCCATTCACGCCAATGATGTCACCAACGGCATCAGGAGAACTGTCGACGGCTCCGCCGACAAAGCTCGACGCCGGGTTCCACTGGTTGGCCGTCCCATTGACCACAGACCCGCTGAGGACTTCTCCCGAATAGGAGACGGTGATTGAACCCAGGGAACCGCTGGCGCCTCCGGCAGTGCCGACGATAGCGCTTGTCCAGTCCGTCCATATCGTCGCGGCTTGGGCGTATGCGGATGAGAAAGTCGAAGAAATGATGACCGCTGCAAGAATAACGACTCTGAGCATAGTGCACGCACCTCCTTATATTCCTGAACTCCCCTGTCGCGTCAACGCCTTCTCCCACGGGGGTATGGCACGGAGCCGCCGGACGACCCGGCATGGGTCCCCTTCTCGATGCCAATCAGTCCAGGGCCTTGGCCAGCAAGATGAGACTTTCACCGCAGGGCTACGGGCCCAAGACGGGACAGCAGTGACGCTTGAGATGAATTTTAATATGGTGGTCATTCCTGTTCAACGGCAAGCCGAAGGAACCCATGGGTGTTGCCGCGAAAGCCGCTGCAACGGCAAAGAACGCGTC
>CAZDOC010000055.1:0-12528 GCA_964506945.1 uncultured Gammaproteobacteria bacterium | reverse complement strand
AGGGCGGACGTACTGTTGGCGCCGGTGTCGTCGCCAAGATCATCGAGTAACTACTGATGGACGGGCAGCAGGCGTCGCGCCTGCTGCCCGTCGTTTCGTTTATGAAAGGCCAGTAGCTCAATTGGCAGAGCGGCGGTCTCCAAAACCGCAGGTTGGGGGTTCGATTCCCTCCTGGCCTGCCATTATTCAGCCGGGCAGGTTCGGGCTGGAGTGGCAAATCCTAGATTAGGGACATGAATTCGAAAGCAGAAGCGGCGGGTTCGCCAGCAGATACGATCAGATTGATCATCGCGCTATTGCTCCTTGGCGGGGCGATCGGCGCATTCTACTATTTTGCCGAACTGTCCCTGCTGCTGCGGGTCATCGGCCTGCTGGCGGTGACAGGGCTCGCCTCGTTCATCGCCCTGCAGACCGAGAAGGGGCGCGGGATCAGCGCCTTCTTCAAGGCCACCCAGGTGGAGGTGCGCAAGGTGGTCTGGCCGACCCGGCAGGAAACCGTGCAGACCACCCTGATCGTATTCGGCATGGTGGTGCTGGTGGCGATCTTCATGTGGTTGCTGGACCTGCTGCTGGGCTGGGCGGTGTCAGGCCTGGTAGGAACGGGAGTCTGAGTATGGCCTTGAAGTGGTACGTGGTGCATGCCTATTCGGGCTTCGAGAACCAGGTCAAGCGCTCCCTGGAGGAACGCATCGCACGGGCCGGGCTGGAGCACAAATTCGGCGACATCCTGGTGCCGACCGAGGAAGTGGTCGAGATGCGCGATGGCCAGCGGCGCAGGAGCGAGCGCAAGTTTTTCCCTGGCTACGTGCTGGTACAGATGGAGATGGACGACGAGACCTGGCACCTGGTCAAGGATGTGCCGCGGGTCATGGGCTTTATCGGCGGCACCAGCGATCGGCCTGCGCCGATCACCGACAAGGAGGCCGACGCCATCCTCGATCGCGTCCAGGAGGGGGTCGACAAGCCGAGGCCCAAGGTCCTGTTCGAGCCGGGCGAGGTGGTGCGCGTCATCGATGGCCCGTTCGCCGATTTCAGCGGTGTGGTCGAAGAGGTCAATTATGAGAAGAGCCGCTTGCAGGTGGCGGTGATGATCTTCGGCCGTTCCACGCCGGTGGAGCTCGAATTCGGCCAGGTGGAGAAGGAATAAACGTTTTTTTGCCGGCCGGCCATGACGGCTGGTCCGGTCTTATCCAAGCACGGGGGAGCCGCGAGGCGCTTGCACCCTGAAGGAGAAAGTCAGTAATGGCCAAGAAGATAGAGGCTTATGTCAAGCTGCAGGTGCCTGCCGGTCAGGCCAACCCCAGTCCGCCCGTGGGCCCCGCGCTGGGCCAGCATGGCGTCAATATCATGGAGTTCTGCAAGGCCTTCAACGCCAAGTCCCAGGGCATGGAACCCGGCCTGCCGATCCCGGTGGTGATCACGGTGTACGCCGATCGCAGTTTCACCTTCATCACCAAGACCCCACCGGCCTCGGTCCTGATCAAGAAGGCCGCCGGTCTGAAGAGTGGCAGTGGCACCCCGAACACCAACAAGGTGGGCAAGCTCAACCGCGCCCAGCTGGAGGAGATCGCCAGGGCCAAGGAGCCCGATCTGACCGCGGCCGACATGGATGCCGCGGTGCGTACGATTGCCGGAACCGCCCGCAGCATGGGCGTCGAGACGGAGGGGGTTTAGGATGGCGCGCATCACGAAACGTAACAAGGCGATCCAGGAACGCCTCGAGCCCGGCAAGGTCTATGCCGTGGAGGAGGGCCTGGGCCTGATCAAGGAACTGGCCACGGCCAGGTTCGACGAATCCATCGATGTCAGCGTCAATCTCGGCATCGACCCGCGCAAGTCCGACCAGGTCGTGCGTGGCGCCACGGTGCTGCCCAATGGCACCGGCAAGACGGTACGCGTGGCCGTGTTCACCCAGGGCGCCAATGCCGAGGCCGCAAGCGCCGCGGGCGCCGACGTGGTCGGCCTTGAAGACCTGGCCGCCGAGGTCAAGGCCGGCAAGCTGGACTTCGATGTCGTCATCGCCAGCCCGGATGCGATGCCCGTCGTTGGGCAACTGGGCCAGATCCTGGGGCCGCGCGGCCTGATGCCGAACCCGAAGGTCGGCACCGTGACCCCGGACGTGGCCGGCGCGGTCAGGAACGCCAAGGCCGGTCAGGTGCGCTACCGCGCCGACAAGGCCGGTATCGTCCATTGCTCCATCGGCAAGGCCTCATTCGCTGTCGATGCGCTGATGGAAAACCTGCAGGCCCTGGTGGCGGATCTGAACAAGGCCAAGCCCAGCGCCGCCAAGGGCATCTATCTCAAGAAGTTGACGGTATCGAGTACCATGGGGCCGGGTGTGACCCTCGACCGGACCCCCTTTACCAGCTGACCGACGACTTTATCGCCATGACCGCTTGTCGGTGGTGGCAAACAGGCTTTGGGCCGGCGGAGCGATCCGCCGGACGTCAAAGACCGCAGGTGACCGCGTCGCTGCCCATGGATGGGCGGCCGGCCGGTCTTAATCGGGCTCGCCTCGTGCGAATCCTGCCTGCGCAGACGGTGTGACCCGGAACAGAATCCTTTCTGGTCGGTATTCACCGTGGTCATCCACTATCGTGGATGTGTTGTGGTAAGGCCCGGGGAGCGGATCTCTATCGACCGCCCCCCGGGCAAGACCAGGAGAAAACTATGAGTCTCAATCTGGAGCAGAAGAAGGCAATCGTCGCGGAAGTGTCCGCCAGGGCGGCTACCGCGCATTCTGCGATCGCGGCCGAATACCGCGGCCTCAGCGTGGCGGAAATGACCGAACTGCGCAACAAGGCCCGCGAAGCCAATGTGTACCTGCGTGTTGTCAGGAACACCCTGGCGCGTCGCGCACTCGCTGACACGGATTATGCCTGCATGATCGACGGTCTGATCGGGCCACTCGTACTGGCCATGTCGGAAGAGGATCCGGGCGCCGCGGCGCGCGTGATCAACGACTTTTCCAAGGACAACGACAAGCTGGTCGTCAAGCTCGTCGCCATCGATGGCAAGCTGCTGGATGCAGCCGACATCAAGGTGCTCGCGAGCATGCCGACCTACGATGAAGCCATCGCTCAGTTGATGTCGGTCATGAAGGCCCCGATCAGCAAGTTCGTGCGCACCATGGCGGAGCCACCAGCGAAGCTGGCGCGCGCCATGGCGGCCGTCCGTGATCAGAAGCAGGCTGCGTAAGCCGTATTGCCACATTCAGTAACCCAATTCAGGAGCTAACAATGGCTATTACCAAAGAAGAGATGTTGGATGCAATCGCCAACATGACCGTTATGGAAGTCGTCGAGCTGGTCGAGGCGATGGAAGAGAAGTTTGGCGTATCCGCTGCCGCAGCCGCGGCCCCGGTGGTCATGGCGCCCGGCGCCGACGCCGCTGCCGCCGCCGAGGAAAAGGATGAGTTCGACGTCGTCATGAGCAGTTATGGCGAGAACAAGGTTTCCGTGATCAAGGCCGTTCGCGCCATTACCGGCCTGGGCCTGAAAGAGGCCAAGGACATGGTTGAAGGCGTGCCTTCCACCATCAAGGAAGCCGCGCCCAAGGCAGAGGCCGAAGAGGTCAAGAAACAGCTTGAAGAGGCCGGCGCCAGCGTGGAACTGAAGTAGCGCGATTTCGATAATTGCGTTTTAAAGGACTTCGCGTCTTTTAGATCGGCTGGTGGCGAAAGCCACCGGCCTTTTTCTACTTGCTCGCCACCGGTATCGACAGCTAGTGGTGGCCAGCGGGGCCCGTGGCTCGTGACAGGGCTGACGGGATGGAGCAATACAACACGGTGATAGAGAACGGTTATGGCGTATTCGTATACAGAGAAGAAGCGTATTCGTAAAGGTTTCGGCAACTGCCCGACTATCCTTGAAGTACCTTACCTGCTCGCCACACAGATTGATTCCTACCGTACCTTCCTGCAAGAGGATGTGCCGGAGGATGCGCGCAAGGACATCGGTCTGCACGCCGTATTCAAATCCGTATTCCCCATAGAGAGCTATTCAGGCAATGCGGCGCTGGAATATGTCAGTTACCGGCTCGGCACACCGGTGTTCGACGTCAAGGAATGTCAGGTTCGTGGCACCACCTATGCCGCATCGCTGCGTGTCAAGGTACGCCTGATCATCTATGACAAGGAGTCCTCGGAGAAGGCGATCAAGGACATCAAGGAGCAGGAAGTCTACATGGGCGAACTGCCCTTGATGACCGAGAACGGCACCTTCGTCATCAATGGCACGGAACGCGTGATCGTCTCCCAGTTGCACCGTTCACCCGGCGTGTTCTTCGATCATGACAAGGGCAAGACGCACTCGTCAGGCAAGCTGCTGTTTTCCGCCCGGGTCATACCCTACCGGGGTTCCTGGCTCGATTTCGAGTTCGATCCCAAGGACAATGTCTATGTCCGTATCGATCGCCGGCGCAAGATCCCGGCCACCATCCTGCTGCGCGCCCTGGGCTACACGACACAGGAGATCCTCGATCATTTCTTCGAGACCAACACCCTCAAGCTGACCAAGAAGACGGTCAAGCTGGTGCTGGTACCGGACCGCCTGCGCGGCGAGACCCTGTCCTTCGATATCAAGGATGGCAAGGGCAAGGTCCTGGTAGAGAAGGACCGGCGTATCACCGCCCGGCATATCCGCGAGATGGAAAAGGCTGGTCTCAAGGACATCACCGTTTCCCAAGAATACGTGATCGGCAAGGTCCTGGCCCATGATGTCGTGGACACTTCCACCGGCGAACTGCTGGCAGAGGCCAACACGGAGTTTACCGAGGAGCTGCTGACCCGCATGCAGGAGGAGGGCATCAGGGAAGTCCAGGTCCTGTATACCAACGATCTGGACCATGGTTCCTATATATCGGACACCTTGCGTATCGATACCACGACCAATGAACTGGAGGCGCAGGTCGAGATCTACCGCATGATGCGTCCGGGCGAGCCACCGACCAAGGAGGCCGCCGAGAACCTGTTCAACAATCTGTTTTTCAGCCCCGATCGCTATGACCTGTCGGCGGTAGGGCGCATGAAGTTCAATCGCCGGCTGGGGCGTGAGGAGATCACGGGTTCCGGTACGCTCTCCAAGGAGGACATCACCGATGTGCTCAAGGAGCTGATCGATATCCGTAACGGCAACGGCACGGTCGATGATATCGACCATCTCGGCAACCGCCGCGTCCGCTGTGTCGGCGAGATGGCCGAGAACCAGTTCCGCATCGGTCTGGTACGTGTCGAGCGCGCCGTCAAGGATCGTCTCAGCATGGCCGAATCCGAAGGCTATATGCCACAGGAACTGATCAATGCCAAGCCGGTTTCGGCGGTGATCAAGGAATTCTTCGGCTCCAGTCAGCTGTCGCAGTTCATGGACCAGAACAACCCCCTGTCCGAGGTCACTCACAAGCGCCGTGTCTCCGCGCTGGGTCCGGGTGGACTGACCCGCGAACGCGCCGGCTTCGAGGTCCGCGACGTACACCCGACCCATTATGGTCGCGTGTGTCCGATAGAAACCCCGGAAGGCCCGAATATCGGCCTGATCAATTCGCTGGCCGTGTATGCACGCACGAATGAATACGGCTTTCTGGAATCCCCTTATCGCAAGGTCATCGACAGCAAGGCCACGGATCAGGTGGAATATCTGTCGGCCATCGAGGAAGGTCGCTATATCATCGCCCAGGCCAATGCCTCCATGGACAAGGACGGGCGCCTGACCGATGAACTGGTCACCTGCCGGCATCAGAATGAATTCACCCTGTCCACCCCGGACAAGGTGCAATACATGGATGTCTCGCCACGCCAGATCATCTCCGTGGCGGCCTCGCTGGTGCCGTTCCTGGAGCACGATGACGCCAACCGCGCGCTCATGGGCTCGAACATGCAGCGCCAGGCCGTACCGACCCTGCGCACCGCCAAGCCCCTGGTCGGCACTGGCATGGAGCAGACGGTGGCCATCGATTCCGGCGTTACCGTGGTGGCCCGGCGTGGCGGCACGATCGATTCCGTCGATGCCTCCCGCATCGTGGTGCGTGTCAATGATGACGAGACCGAGGCCGGCGAGCCGGGTGTCGATATCTACAATCTGACCAAATACACCCGTTCCAACCAGAATACCTGCATCAACCAGAAGCCTCTGGTCAAGGCCGGTGACCAGGTCCAGCGTGGCGACGTCATGGCCGACGGACCGGCCACCGATATGGGGGAACTGGCCCTGGGACAGAACATGCTGGTCGCCTTCATGCCCTGGAACGGCTATAACTTCGAGGATTCCATCCTCATATCCGAGCGTGTCGTGGAGCAGGACAACTACACCTCCATCCACATCGAGGAGCTGACCTGTGTCGCCCGGGATACCAAGCTCGGACCGGAGGAGATCTCCGCGGACATTCCCAATGTCAGCGAGAGCGCGCTGTCGAAGCTGGATGAGTCCGGCATCGTCTATATCGGCGCCGAGGTGCACCCGGGAGATATCCTCGTCGGCAAGGTCACGCCCAAGGGCGAGACCCAGCTGACACCGGAGGAAAAACTGCTGCGCGCCATCTTCGGCGAGAAGGCCTCGGACGTGAAGGACACCTCCTTGCGCGTCTCCTCGGGGACCACCGGAACGGTACTGGATGTTCAGGTCTTCACCCGTGATGGGGTGGAGAAGGATGCCCGCGCCCTGGAGATCGAGAGCAGCGAGCTGGACCGGGTGCGCAAGGATTTGAACGATCAGTTGCGCATCCTCGAGGACGACACCTACCAGCGTGTGCATAAACTGCTGGTTGGCAAGCTCGCCGACGGTGGACCCAAGGGCCTCAAGGCCGGCGCCAAGATCACCACGGCATACCTCAATGACCTGGCGCGGGAAAAGTGGTTCGAGATCCGCCTGCGTAACGAGGCCCTGAATACCCAGCTGGAAAGCATCGCCAGGCATATCGAGGAGCAGCGCAAGGATTTCGACAAGCGTTTCGAGGAGAAGAAGGCCAAGCTGACCACCGGCGACGACCTGGCCCCGGGCGTGCTGAAGATGGTCAAGGTCTACCTGGCCGTCAAGCGCCGTATCCAGCCGGGTGACAAGATGGCCGGACGCCATGGCAACAAGGGCGTGATCTCCATGATCGTGCCACAGGAGGACATGCCCTATCTCGAGGACGGCACCCCCGTGGACATCGTTCTCAATCCCCTGGGCGTACCATCGCGCATGAATATCGGCCAGGTACTGGAGATCCATCTGGGGTGGGCGGCCCGGGGTCTGGGACACCGCATCAATGCCATGCTGCGGGCACAGGCCAAGGTCAAGGAGATCCGCGACCTGCTGGCGAAGATCTATAACAGCACGGGACAGACCGAGGACCTCGACAGTTTCAGCGATGACGAGATCCTGGAACTGGCCCGCAACCTCTGTGACGGCGTACCGATGGCCACGCCGGCCTTCGACGGCGCCGCCGAGAAGGATATCAAGGACATGCTGGAACTGGCCGGACTGCCCCGCAGCGGCCAGGCCATCCTGCGTGATGGCCGCACCGGTGATGTCTTCGAACGACCCGTAACCGTCGGCTACATGTACATGCTGAAGCTGAACCACCTGGTCGATGACAAGATGCATGCGCGCTCCACCGGGCCCTACAGCCTGGTCACGCAGCAGCCGCTGGGCGGCAAGGCGCAGTTCGGCGGGCAGCGTTTCGGCGAGATGGAGGTGTGGGCGCTGGAGGCCTATGGCGCCGCCTATACCCTGCAGGAGATGCTGACGGTCAAGTCCGACGATGTGAATGGTCGCACCAAGATGTACAAGAACATCGTCGATGGCAACCATTACATGGAAGCCGGCATGCCCGAGTCCTTCAATGTTCTGCTCAAGGAGCTCCGTTCCCTGGGTATCGATATTGAACTCGAACAGGATTGATCGCCGAACCGAAACACCCGCGGTGCGCATGGAGCTGTCTGCAGGCGCATCAGCCTTCTTGATTCAGGAGGAACAGTCTTGAAAGACTTATTGAATTTGTTGAAACAGCAGGGACAGGTCGAGGATTTCGATCGTATCCGTATTGGCCTGGCCTCACCTGAAAAGATCCGTTCCTGGTCCTATGGAGAGGTGAAAAAGCCGGAGACCATCAACTACCGCACCTTCAAGCCGGAGCGCGATGGTCTGTTCTGCGCCAAGATCTTCGGGCCGATCAAGGACTATGAATGTCTGTGCGGCAAGTACAAGCGGCTCAAGCACCGCGGTGTCGTATGTGAAAAGTGCGGCGTCGAGGTCACCATGGCCAAGGTGCGTCGCGAGCGCATGGGTCATATCGAACTGGCCAGCCCGGTCGCACACATCTGGTACCTGAAATCCCTGCCGTCGCGCATGGGCCTGTTGCTGGACATGACCCTGCGGGATATCGAGCGGATCCTCTACTTCGAGGCCTATGTGGTCATCGAGCCGGGCATGACCACGCTGGAGCGCGGGCAGATGCTCACGGAAGAGGCCTACCTGGATGCCATCGAGCAGTTCGGTGACGATTTCGACGCCCGCATGGGCGCCGAGGCCGTGTATGAACTGCTGCACAATCTGGACCTGGCCACCGAGGTCGCCGCACTGCGCGAGGAGTTGCCGAACACCACATCCGAGACCAAGCTGAAGAAATTCACCAAGCGCCTGAAGCTGATGGAAGGCTTCCTGAATTCCGGCAACCGTCCGGAGTGGATGGTGATGAAGGTGCTGCCGGTGCTGCCGCCGGAACTGCGCCCGCTGGTGCCCCTGGATGGCGGCCGTTTCGCCACCTCCGATCTCAATGACCTCTACCGCCGGGTGATCAATCGCAACAACCGCCTGAAACGGCTGCTGGATCTGAATGCGCCGGATATCATCGTGCGCAACGAGAAACGCATGCTGCAGGAAGCCGTCGACGCCCTGCTCGACAATGGCCGGCGTGGCCGGGCCATCACCGGCACCAACAAACTGCCGTTGAAATCCCTGGCCGACATGATCAAGGGCAAGCAGGGGCGGTTCCGCCAGAACCTGCTCGGCAAGCGTGTGGATTATTCCGGACGTTCCGTGATCGTGGTCGGACCCACCCTGAAGCTGCATCAGTGCGGCCTGCCGAAGAAGATGGCGCTGGAACTGTTCAAGCCTTTCATCTTCAGCAAGCTGGAACGGCGTGGTCTGGCGACCACCATCAAGGCCGCGAAGAAGATGGTCGAGGCCGAGGGTCCCGAGGTCTGGGATATCCTCGAAGAGGTCATACGCGAGCATCCGGTGATGCTCAATCGCGCGCCGACACTGCATCGTCTGGGCATCCAGGCCTTCGAGCCCGTGCTGATCGAAGGCAAGGCCATCCAGTTGCATCCCCTGGTCTGTACCGCATTCAACGCCGACTTCGACGGCGATCAGATGGCCGTGCACGTGCCGCTGTCCATAGAGGCCCAGCTGGAAGCGCGCTCGCTGATGATGTCCACCAACAACATCCTCTCGCCGGCCAATGGCGAGCCGATCATCGTCCCGACCCAGGACGTGGTGCTGGGCCTTTACTACATGACCCGCGACAAGGTCAACGTCAAGGGTGAAGGCATGACCTTCGCCGATGTCGCCGAGGTGCATCGCGCCTACGAATGTGGCGAGGCCGATATCCACGCGCGGATCAGGGTGCGCATCACCGAGACCCTGCTCAGTGATGACGGCGGCAGGGAGCTCAGGACTTCCCTGGTCGATACGACCGTCGGTCGCGCCTTGCTGACCACCATCATCCCCGCGGGGCTGCCGTTCGAGCTGTTCAATCGGCCCTTGAGCAAGAAGGCCATCTCGAACCTGATCGATGTCTGTTACCGCCGACTGGGCCTGAAGGAGACCGTGATCTTCGCCGACCAGCTGATGTATACCGGCTACCGCCATTCCACCCGCGCCGGGGTTTCCATCGGTGTCGATGACATGGTCATACCCGAGGAGAAGGGCGCCATCATCAGTGCCGCCGAGGAAAGCGTCAAGGAGATCCAGGACCAGTATGCCTCCGGTCTGGTCACCAATGGCGAGCGTTACAACAAGGTCATCGACATCTGGTCGCATACCAACGACCAGGTCGCCAAGGCCATGATGGACAAGCTGGGCAAGGAAACCGTCATCGACAAGGATGGCAACGAGGTGTTGCAGGATTCATTCAACTCCATCTATATCATGGCCGATTCCGGCGCCCGTGGATCGGCTGCCCAGATCCGGCAGCTGGCCGGCATGCGTGGCCTGATGGCCAAGCCCGATGGCTCCATCATCGAGACGCCGATCACCGCGAATTTCCGCGAGGGGCTGGACGTGCTGCAGTACTTCATCTCCACCCACGGCGCGCGCAAGGGTCTGGCCGACACCGCCCTGAAGACGGCCAACTCGGGTTATCTGACCCGTCGTCTCGTCGATGTGGCCCAGGACCTGGTGGTCACGGAGGTCGATTGCGGCACCGAGGAAGGCCTGCTGGTGACGCCGATCATCGAAGGGGGTGATGTCGTCGAACCCCTGGCCGAGCGGGTTCTGGGGCGGACCCCGGCCGAGCATGTCTATCGTCCGGGAACCGACGAGGTGCTGATCGAGGCCGGCACGCTGCTGGACGAGAAACTGGTCGAGCTGATCGACGAGGTCGGCGTGGACCAGATCAAGGTCCGTTCCGCGATCACCTGCCAGACACACTATGGTATCTGCGCCACCTGTTATGGTCGCGATCTGGCCCGTGGCCACCGGGCCAATATCGGTGAGGCCGTGGGCGTGATGGCGGCGCAGTCGATCGGCGAGCCGGGTACCCAGCTGACCATGCGCACCTTCCATATCGGTGGCGCCGCCTCGCGCGCCGCCGCGGTGAACAATATCGAGGTCAAATCCAGGGGCCGGTCCAGGCTTCACAACATGAAGGTACTGGAACGGGAAAGCGGCAACCTGGTCGTGGTGTCGCGCTCCGGAGAACTGGCCGTGGTCGATGAGGTCGGCCGGGAGCGGGAGCGTTACAAGGTGCCCTATGGCGCCATCCTCAGCGTTGCCGATGGCGACGAGGTCAAGCCCGGCCAGATTGTCGCCAACTGGGATCCGCACACCCACCCGGTGATCGCGGAGGTGGCTGGCAAGGTCGTGTGGTCGGACATCGCCGATGGTTCGACCATGAAGAGTGAGGCGGATCCGGTCACCGGGCTGACCGATTTCATCATCATGGACCCGGCGGAACGTCCCGCCGCATCCAAGGATCTGCGTCCTACCGTGACCCTGGTGAATGACGATGGCGACGCCCTGATGATCCCGGGTACCGAGATCCCGGCCTATTATCCCCTGCCACCCAAGGCGGTGCTGAACAAGCAGGATGGTGACGAGGTCAAGGTGGGTGATGTGATCGCCAAGATCCCGCAGGAATCGGCCAAGACCAAGGATATCACCGGTGGCCTGCCCCGTGTCGCGGACCTGTTCGAGGCCCGCAAGCCCAAGGAACCCTCCATTCTCGCGGCCGCTACCGGTACCGTGACCTATGGCAAGGACACCAAGGGCAAGGTCCGCCTGGTGATCACCGACAAGCAGGGCGAGAGCACCGAGGAACTGATCCCCAAATGGCGTCATGTCACCGTGTTCGAGGGCGAGCACGTGGAGCGGGGCGAGACCATCGTCGATGGCGCTCCCAATCCACATGACATCCTTCGCCTGAAGGGGATCCATGCCCTGGCGAACTACATCGTCAATGAGGTACAGGATGTCTATCGTTTGCAGGGCGTGAAGATCAACGACAAGCACATCGAGGTCATCGTGCGGCAGATGCTGCGCAAGGTCGATATCGTCGATGCGGGGGATACCCGCTTCCTCAAGGGCGAGCAGATCGAGCGCGAGCGCGTCATGGAAGAGAATGCCAAGGTGCTGAAGGAGGACAAGCAGCCGGCAAGATTCGAGGACGTCCTGCTGGGCATCACCAAGGCTTCCCTGGCCACCGAATCCTTCATCTCCGCGGCCTCCTTCCAGGAGACCACCCGGGTCCTTACCGAGGCCTCGGTCAATGGCAAGGAAGACGGACTGCGTGGCCTGAAGGAAAACGTCATCGTCGGGCGTCTGATCCCGGCCGGTACCGGTTATGCCTATCACCTGGAGCGGCACAGGCAGCGCCAGCAAGATGACGCCGGCGCCGCCTTTACGGAACTCCCGGCGGTCGAGGAGAAGGACAGCGACAGCCGCGAGGAGGTCGCGCAGGCACCGGAGGGCGGCTGATTAGGCGGCATGCTGGCGGACAATGAGGCCCGCCGGCGGCGGCTCGATCGTTCACGTCCTGATGTCGATGCGGGCAAGGAGGCCGCTGGTGAAGGCCCACGGGCCTGACGGCGGACCGCGCCTTGCCATGGGAGCTTTGTTTTATTTGAAATAAATCAATGGGTAGTGTCACACCAACGGCGCTGGCCCGGGTCCGCTGACGTCGCCCCGGGGCGATCGGGCACAGGGGCCTGCGCGGCCGGAATGGCATTGCGCAGGGACTGCCGCGCGCGCAGCGATATTTCTCCGCGGATCCCGCGATAGTACTTGACAGGCCGTGCCCCGAAAACATAGAATTCCGCTTCTTTGGCAGGCC
>CAZDOC010000054.1:1851-12579 GCA_964506945.1 uncultured Gammaproteobacteria bacterium | reverse complement strand
TGTTAAGCATGCCGCCAGCGTTCAATCTGAGCCAGGATCAAACTCTTCAGTTTAATCACTATAGCTGCTTTGAAGGCAGCCAATCTTGACTCGACGGTTCACTTTGCCGAAGCGCTGTTTACCATCGATAACTCTTTGATGGCGAAGCATTTCTCCGACGAAAGTGCCCACACAAATTACTTGATCATTCAATTTTTAAAGAACGGGTTGGTGTCTCTCGCAACCAACGAAGGCTGCGCATTATACACGTGCCAGACGCCCCGTCAACAACAGAAATCCACTATCGAAACCCTATGAATTACATACTGTTATGGACCGGGCTGCCAGCTGTACCACACCAACAGGAGGCGCGCATTATACACGCGCTCCAGGCCCCGTCAACAGACGAATTCATCGTGTTTCGGGATTTCTTGCTGTTAAAGAACGGGCTGGCAGGGTCTGTACCACCAACGGAACAGCGCATTATACGCATGCGCCGCAAGCCGTCAACCGGCAATGTCACACAATGGTATTCGATGCATGGCCGGGCGGGTTCAAAACCTGCGATACGCCTATAGAGTATAGTCGCTCACAGCAATTTGACGCGCGCGAAGCGGCGTTTGCCCACCTGGAACACATGGCACGCCCCCGCCGTCAGCCTCAGACCCCTGTCCGTGACCCGTTCCCCATCGATGCGCACGGCGCCCTGCTTGAGCATGCGCATCGCATCGGAGGTACTGCTGGTCAGGCGCGCCTGTTTCAGGACCTGAGCGATAGGCAGTCCTTCGCTACCGGCCTCCAGAGACAGTTCGGGCATGTCCTCGGGCATGGCCCCCTCGCGGAAACGCGCCTCGAACCTTCTCCGGGCCTCGCTGGCATCCTCCGCGCTATGGAAACGGGTGATGATCTCCTCCGCCAGGCGGACCTTGTAATCCCGTGGATTGGCCCCCGCATCCGCCTCCTTGCGCCATTGCCGGATCTCCTCCATCGGCCGGAAGCTCAGGAGTTCGAAATAGCGCCACATCAATTCGTCGGAGATCGACATCAGCTTGCCGAACATGTCATCGGGAGCCTCCGTGATGCCGACATAATTGCCCAGAGACTTGGACATCTTCTGGACCCCGTCCAGGCCCTCCAGCAGGGGCATGGTAATGACCGTCTGGGGGCGCTGCCCGTAGGCCTCCTGCAACTGCCGCCCGACCAGCAGATTGAACTTCTGATCCGTACCACCGAGTTCGACATCGGCCTTCATCGCCACCGAGTCGTAACCCTGGATCAGGGGATAGAGGAATTCATGGATGGCGATGGCCTGCCCGGATTTGTAACGCTTGTCGAAATCGTCCCGCTCCAGCATGCGCGCCACGGTATGACGCGCGGCCAGCTGGATCAGATCCACCGCGCTCATTTCACCCATCCAGCTGGAGTTGAACATCACCAGGGTCTTTTCCGGGTCCAGGATCTTGAAGATCTGGCTCTCGTAGCTACGCGCGTTTGCTATCACCTCGTCGCGGGTCAATGGTGGCCTGGTCGCGCTCTTGCCGGTGGGATCGCCGATCATGCCGGTGAAATCCCCGATCAGGAACATCACCTCGTGCCCCAGATCCTGGAACTGGCGCATCTTGTTCAGCAATACGGTGTGGCCCAGATGCAGGTCCGGCGCGGTCGGGTCGAACCCGGCCTTGACCCGCAGCGGCCTGGCTTCCTCCAGGCGCGTCTCCAGCTCGGCCTCGACCAGGATCTCGACCACCCCTCTCTTGATATCTTCCAACTGTGCCCGCATTAGCGCATCCTTCCTCATCGTTCGAAATATCCACACGCGCCCCCGTCCCCGTGGTGATATGGTTCCGGCATGGGTCCCCCGCCCTGGCTGCCATCCGGCCAAAACCGAGGCGCCTGAGAAAACGCCGCAAAGACTACCACAGACCACGCATTTTCGCGTTTTCACGATTGACCCGGCCAGTACCAACGGCTATTGTTAGCGCAATTTGTGCCGGGACTGTCATGGCTTACAGGCAACACATCAAGTTCGACTACAGCATCCGACTCCAGCACGACAGGCCCCGCAGATCGCGGTTCCGGCCCCTGCTGGGTGGACTGCTGGCGATCACGGCCGCCAGCGCCGCCGCCTATACCTATATATATGGGAGCACCGCCCCCAGCCCCCCCGTCGCCAAGGTGCTGGCAGGCATGGAAACCCGTGCGCCCACCCCGGTGACCCGGCCCCGACGCATCGAACTGAGCCTGCCCCCCATCGCGACCCCGCCGACCGCGACCCCGGAGGACACGCGTACCATCACCCCCATGGCGCCCGTTTCCCTTCCGCCCGCGACCGCCAGCAAGCGCCAGGCGACTCCGGCACCAGCGACGACGCCCAGCCCGCCAAGGCCCGACTGGCGCAAGGTCACCATCGTATCCGGCGACAATATGGCGAAGATCTTCCAGCGCCTGGGCTTCAGTCCCCGCACCCTGCACCGGATCATCAGCCTGGGCAAGGATACCGCCCTGCTCAAACGCCTGCGCCCGGGCCAGACACTGCGCTTTCTGATCGCGCGGGGGCAGCTGCAGCAACTGGTGTACGAGCCCTCCCTGGATCGGCGTCTGCTGGTGAAACGGGCTGACGGCCGCTTCACCGCGAGGCTCGAGGCCCTCGTCCCGGACAAGCGTATCGCCCGGGCCAGTGGCGAGATCCGCAATTCCCTGTTCCTGGCCGGACAGGCGGCCGGACTGTCGGACAATCTGATCATGCAGCTGGTCGGCATCTTCGGCTGGGACATCGATTTCGCCCTGGACATCCGCAATGGCGACCGCTTCGCGGTCATCTACGAAGAGCTGCTGAAGGATGGCAGCAAGGCCCGGGACGGCGCCATTCTGGCGGCGGAATTCATCAATCACGGCAAGGTCTTCCGGGCCATCCGCTTCATCGACGATACCGGTCAGGCCAGATATTTCGATGAGAAAGGCAACAGCATGCGCAAGGCCTTCCTGCGCACCCCGGTCAGATTCTCCCGCATCAGCTCCCGTTTCAGCCTGGGCCGCAGACATCCCATCCTGAACCGTATCCGCGCCCACAAGGGTGTCGATTATGCCGCCCCCATCGGCACCCCGGTCAAGACCACCGGTGACGGCAAGGTCGTCTTCGCCGGCCGCAAGGGCGGCTATGGCAACGTTCTCATCATCCAGCATGGCGGCAAATACAGCACCCTCTATGCCCACCTGTCCCGCTTCAAACGCGGGATCCGGCGCGGCAAGCGTGTCAGCCAGGGCCAGACCATCGCCTACGTGGGCAAGACCGGGCTGGCCACCGGCCCACACCTGCACTACGAATTCCGCATCAATGGCGTGCATCACAATCCCCTGACGGTGAGGCTGCCCAAGGCGCGGCCCCTGGAAAGACGCTACCGGGACCGCTTCGCCAGCCAGGCACGCAGCCTGCTCTCCCAGCTCGACCTGATCGATCAGCCCCAGCTGGCGGCCAGATCCCGGCTGGAGCATGTAAAGCTCGCCCACGATAGCCGCCCCGGGGCAGTCAAGACACCCTGATGGCCATCTACATGGGGCTGATGTCCGGCACCAGCATGGACGCGGTGGATGCCGCCCTCGCCGATATCGAAGACGGCGGATGCCGCCTGCTGGACTATCGCCAGTATCCCCTGCCCGCTACGCTCAAGACCCGGCTGCAGGCCACCCGCAGCGCGCAGGTTGCGATCGGTGTGCGTGAGTATGGTGAACTGGACCATGAGCTGGGCCTGTTGTTCGCCGATGCGGCCAGACACCTGTTGCGGGAATCCGGGATCCCGGCCACGGAGGTCCATGCCATCGGCAGTCATGGCCAGACCCTGCTGCACCGTCCCGATGAAACACACCCGTTCACGCTGCAGGCCGCCGATCCCAATATCATCGCCGCCCGCACCGGGATCACCACGGTGGCCGATTTTCGCCGCATGGACATGGCCGCGGGTGGCCAGGGCGCGCCGCTGGCGCCCGCCTTTCACGCCTGCCTGTTTCAGCAGGCCGACAAGGATCGCGCGGTCCTGAACATCGGCGGCATCGCCAACCTGACCCTGCTGCCCGCCACCGGCGACAAGCCCGTCATCGGCTTCGACTGCGGCCCCGGCAATGCCCTGCTGGACGACTGGATCCTTCAGCACAAGGGGCTCTCATTCGATCAGGATGGCGCATGGGCCGCCAGCGGAACGGTGCTGCCCGAGCTGCTCGACGTGCTGCGCCGGGATGAGTATTTCCAGCGCCCACCCCCCAAGTCCTCCGGCAGGGACTATTTCAACCGCGACTGGTTACGACCGCGTCTGCGTCTCATCGGCAGACCCGTCCCGGCCGAGGATGTCCAGGCCAGCCTGCTGGAACTGAGCTGTTGCACGATTGCCGATGCCCTCGATGATTACCTCCCCGGCTGCACCGAACTACTGGTTTGCGGAGGGGGAGCCAGGAATCCCGTGCTGATGCGAGGCCTGGCGACGCGGCTGCCGCAGATGCGGGTGCGCACGACAGCGGCGATCGGCCTGGACCCAGACAGCATCGAGGCGCTGGCCTTCGCCTGGCTGGCCCAGCGCCGGCTACAGGCGCTACCGGGCAATATCCCCTCGGTGACGGGGGCGGACAGGGAAGTGGTGCTGGGGGGGATCTATGCGGGCTGAAGCCGCATGAACCCGGTCTGACGGCTCAAGTCGAGAACGACGAGCCACAACCACAGGTGGTGGTGGCATTGGGATTCCTGATCACGAACTGCGCGCCCTCCAGACCCTCGGTATAATCGATCTCGGCGCCGACCAGATACTGGAAGCTCATCGGATCGACCAGCAGCTGCACACCATCCTTCTCGATCACGGTATCGCCATCACCGATCTCTTCATCGAAGGTGAAACCATACTGGAATCCCGAACAGCCGCCTCCGGAGATGAATACCCGCAATTTCAGGTTGGCCTCCTGCTCTTCCTCGATCAGGGCCTTGACCTTGCGCGCGGCGGCATCGGTAAAGATGAGCGGGGACTGTTCGTCCAGGCTTTCCGTGTGGGCGGTTTCAGTGTTCATGTTCTTACCTCTGTGTCTCTCTGATGCGGTGTCTGTTCGAATTATACCCAATTCCCGAGTATTTTGCTCAGGAACCCTCCACCTTCTCGACCGCCGGTTCGTGAGCTATCGCCAGCCGCGGCCCCTGATCCTCCGAGGTATGCACCAGCTTGCCATTGACCGAGGCGCCCATGGCCATCTCGATCAGGGCGTAGTGAACGTCGCCATCGACCTTGGCATTGGGCGCCAGCTCGGCATGCTGGCTGGCATGCACATCCCCCCTGACCAGCCCGTTGATGACGATATAGGGTACCCGAACCTCGCCCTCGATGGTCCCTCTGTCGCTCAGGGTCAGCACCGAACTGTCCGTATCCTCGGCGATCACGTTGCCCTGTATGGTGCCATCGACATGCAATCCGCCGCTGAAATGGATATCGCCGACGATACGGGTCTGCTGTCCGATCAGTGAATCGACCTTGGTTGCCTTGCGTTTTTTCTGTTTGCCAAACATCGTCTCGATACTCCAGGGGCCAGATTGTCGGGGAAACCATGAATGCCAGCGGCATCCCGGTACCACTGCGCAACGCCTACCCTAATTGCTGACGGCGACCCAGTCAAAGGTCTGCCTGATCTTTTTCCGTCCCTTGTCCGCGCGGGTCATCTCGGCATGCACGATCTTGGGCTCGAATCCCTCCGGCAACTCGACGATCCCCTCAAGCAGCCGGAAATGTTTGATCTTGAAGCGCAATGGCTTGCCGGCATCACCCGGCAGGGAGGTCAGGTCGAGGTCCCGGGCCTGGCCCCGCTGGCTGCCGCCGAGGGTGATGCGCAGGCGTCCCTCGACCGGCAGTTCCCGTTTCACCAGGTTGGTCAGCACCAGGGTGTAATGATAACGGCGGGTATCCCCCATGCGCTGAAAGCGCATGCCCTCCAGTCGCAGACCCGAATCATTGCCCGCCGATGACATGATGCCACGATAGAAGGCCACTTCATCGCGGAGCGTGCGGATCCTGTCCTGCAGTTCCATCAGGGTGATGTTCAGGGCCTGGTAGGATTGCCGATCCACCTCGTGCTCCCGCCGCAGGCCGAGCATCTGCTGCCTCAGTTCCCGGTTCTCCCGTTGCAGTTCATGATTGTCGCGCCACAACATCTGTCGGTGCGCGGTCACCGACATGCGTTCGCGGATGAAACGCCATTGATCGTAATCCACCGAAAGCCAGACGATCAGGGCCAATACCACCACGGCGAAAGCGATCCCCAGCAGCTTGCGGATGGGGCGATGTTGTTTGACGACCAGGCGCATGTGACGGAGGAAGCGGCCTAGGGGATCAGGCCGGGGGCATCCAGACCCAGGCGTTCATCCAGCCCGAACATCAGGTTCATGTTCTGTATCGCCTGGCCGGCGGCGCCCTTGACCAGATTGTCGATCACCGCCAGCACCACCACGGTGTCACCATCCTGCGGCCGGTGCACCGCGATGCGGCAGTAATTGCCGGCCCGTACCGAACGGGTCTCCGGGTGGCTGCCCGCCGGCAGGACATCGACGAAAGGCTCATCGTCATAACAGTCCTCGAACAGGGCCTGCAGATCCAGGGTTCCGGACCGCAGCCGCGCATACAGGCTGGCGTGAATACCGCGCACCATGGGCGTCAGGTGGGGCACGAAGACCAGCCCCACCGCCTCGCCCGCGAGTTGCTCCAGGGTCTGCCGGATCTCGGGCAGATGGCGGTGTCCCGCCACTCCATAGGCCTTGAAATTCTCCGCCGCCTCACTGTACAGCGAGGCCACCGCCGCGCTGCGCCCGGCGCCGCTGACACCCGATTTGGCATCGGCGATGAGGGATCCCGGCAACACCACCCCGGCCCGCAGCAGGGGCAGGAAACCGAGGCTCACGGCAGTCGGATAACAGCCCGGATTGGCCACCAGCCGGGCCTCGCGTATTTCTTCCCTGTTGAGTTCCGGCAGGCCATAGACGGCCGCATCCAGCAGCTCGGCGCAGGCATGTTCCTGACCGTACCACCGTGACCACGCGCGGGCATCCCGCAGCCGGAAATCCGCCGCCAGGTCGATCACCCGCACGCCGCGGGCCAGGAGCTCCGGCACCGACTGCATGGCGACGCCGTTCGGGGTGGCGAAGAAGACCAGCTCACAACCGGCAAGGGCATCGATATCCGGCTCGCTGAAATGGAGATCGGTATGGCCACGCAGGTTGGTGAAGAGATCGCTGACCGGCCGGCCGGCCTCGCCTCGCGAGGAGATCAGGCGCAATTCAACCTGCTCATGCCGCACCAGCAACCGCAACAGCTCGACCCCGGTATAGCCGGTACCGCCAACGATGCCCACCTTGATCATGATCGTGGAACTTCCTGCCTGGTCGGGAGGGGAAACACGCGGCAATGATAAGTCGAGTACGACCTAGATACAAAAACCGCGGGCAGAAAAAAAGCGGCCGTGGCCGCTTTAATAATAATTATTGTTATATGTCTTTGCGATAAGCCAAGACCCGAGAGAGGATAGTGGCGGGGATCGCCCTTGTCAAGACCCCATCGACCCACATAACCCAGTGTTTTACTATACATTTATCATCGCTACGAGCGTCCGCGCCGATCCGATTGCGGGCGGGATCCAGCGACCGCCAGGGGAATCTTTTTCGTAAACGGCGGCCTCAAGGTATGATGTGACAGGCACGGGCGCGGATCTTGCGCCGCAACATCGAGCAAGGGGGGTATCCCTGATATGGACAGTATTCAGACCCTGGCCCTGACCATGGGCGTGGGCTGGGCCAGCGGCATCAATCTCTATGCCGCTGTCTTCATGCTCGGCTATCTGGGCATGACCGGCAATGCCGACCTGCCGCCGGACCTGGTGATCCTCAGCAACCCCCTGGTGATGGCCGCCGCCGGCTTCATGTATTGCGTCGAATTCTTCGCCGACAAGACCCCGGGCGTGGACACCGCCTGGGATGCCGTCCATACCTTCATCCGGATCCCGGCCGGCGCCGTCCTGGCCGCGGCCGCCGTCGGCGATGTCAGCCCCGCCGCCGAACTGGCCGCGGTGCTGATCGGCGGAGGACTGGCCGCCGGCAGTCATGCCACCAAGGCCGGTGCGCGGGTCCTGATCAATACCTCGCCCGAACCGTTCAGCAACTGGACCGCCTCCATCAGCGAGGACCTGCTGGTGATCGGCGGGGTGTGGGCGGCGCTCAACCATCCCTGGCTGTACGTGGCCCTGCTGGCCCTGTTCGTGTTGCTGATGGTGTGGCTGTTGCCGAGGATCTGGCTCGCCATCAAGGGCCTGGCGCGGCGTATTCGTGCCTTTTTCACCGGCCAGTCCGCGCCCCCCGGCCAGCCACCACCGGCCCTGCCCGACAAGCAGCCTGAATGAACCTCCGTGTCCTCATCCCTGTCGTGGCCCTGCTGCTGGCCGGCGTACTCGGCTATGCCGGCTGGCGTCTTGCCATGCAAGACGGCCTGGGTCAGGCCCCCGCGGCCAGCTTCCGCATCATCGATGGCCGCCGCATCGAACTGGCCGCGCTGCGCGGGCGTCCGGTGCTGGTGAATTTCTGGGCCACCACCTGCGCTTCCTGCCTGCGCGAGATGCCCCAGCTGGTCAGGCTCTACCGGGATCTCTCCCCTCACGGGCTGGAGATCATCGGCGTGGCCATGTCCTACGACCCGCCCAGCTATGTACTGAGCATGGCCCGGCAACGCCCCATCCCCTACCCGGTGGCCCTGGACCCGGATGGCCTGCTGAGCCGTCAGTTCGGCGATATCGAGCTGACCCCGACCACCCTGCTGATCGCCCCCGATGGCCGCATCGTCTGGCGCCATACCGGGCTGTTCAATCCGCATACCCTGCGCCAGCGGGTCCTGGACCTGCTCGGAGCCGCGGTCGGGACCTGAAGATGCTCTGGGTAAAGGCCTTTCACATCATCTTCATGGTCTGCTGGTTCGCGGGCCTGTTCTACCTGCCCCGGCTGTTCGTCTATCACGCACAGACCGGGGACGATACCGGATACCGGCGCTTCCTGGTCATGGAGCGCCGGCTGTGGCTGTTCATCACCCCGTTCGCGCTGCTCACCATCGCCCTCGGGATATGGATGCTGATCGACTATGCCTGGGCCGCCTGGAGCCATAGTGGCTGGCTGCACGCCAAGCTGATGCTGGTCACCCTGCTGGTGATCTATCATGGCTGGTGCTGGCGTCTGCTGCAGGACTTCCGCCAGCGCCGCAACCGCCACAGCCTGCGCTGGTACCGCATCTTCAACGAACTGCCGGTGCTGATCCTGTTCGCGGTGGTGCTCTTGGCGGTGGTCAAGCCCTTCTGAAGAGCGGGGTTCCCAGCATGCCGATCCTGTCCCCCAATATCCTGGTCATCGCCGGCCATGACCCCGGCGGTGGCGCCGGGATCCAGGCCGATATCGAGGCCATCGCCAGCAATGGCGGGCATGCCGCCTGCGTGATCAGCGCCCACACGGTGCAGGACACCGTAGGCGTGCAGCGTGTCGTCGCCGCCGATCCGGAACTCCTGCGACAGCAACTGGACCGCCTGCTGGCGGATATCAGCTTTGACGCGGTCAAGATCGGGCTGCTGCCCGACGCCCCCCTGGTCGATGCCGTCGCCGATATACTGTCCGGCCTGTCCGGTATCCCGGTGGTGCTGGACCCGGTACTGGCCTCGGGCGCGGGCCTGGCCCTTAGTGATGCACGGACCCTGACGGCGATGCGCGAGTCCCTGCTGCCCCTGAGCCGGATCGTCACACCCAATATCCCGGAGGCCGGGGCCCTGGGCGCAGACCCCGATCCCGATCGCGCCGCCGGGGCCATCATGGACGCCGGGGCCGGCGCGGTGTACCTGACCGGTGGTCATGCCCATGGCGGGCCGGTGATCAACCGCCTGTACGCGGGCGGCAAGCTGCTGGACAGCTTCCCCTGTGAACGTCTGGCGGGTGAATTCCACGGTTCCGGCTGTACCCTGTCCGCGAGCCTGAGCGCACTCCTGGCCCGGGGCCTGGAACTGGAGCAGGCGGTCATCGAGGCCCAGCGCTACACCCTGGAGACCCTGCGACATGCCCGCCGGCCCGGCAAGGGGCAGCGGGTCCCCGACAGATTCTACTGGATCCGTGATGAGTGAGCGGTCACTACGTGGACTTTACGCCATCGCCGATACCGGCCTGTTGCCGGCCGGGGACCTGATCCCCCGTGCGCGCGCGGTGCTGCAGGGCGGCGCAAGCCTGCTGCAATACCGTGACAAAAAGGGCGATCCCGGGCGGCGGCTGGAACAGGCCCAGACCCTGTGCCGGCTGTGCCATGAATACGGCCGCCTGTTCGTCATCAATGACGATCCGGAACTGGCCGCCGCGTCCGGGGCGGATGGCGTGCACCTGGGACGTGACGATACCGCCATCGACCGCGCCCGCGCACTGCTCGGTCCCGGGGCCCTCGTCGGCCTGTCCTGCTACAACGAACTCGGGCGCGCCATCCGGGCCGAGCGAGAGGGCGCCGACTACGTCGCCTTCGGCCGCTTCTTCCCCTCGCGGACCAAGCCCGGGGCCATCCCGGCGCCGGTGGAACTCCTGCGCCAGGCCCGCGCGACCCTGCATGTCCCCATCGTCGCCATCGGCGGCATCACCCCGGCCAACGGCGCTGTACTGCTCGCGGCGGGCGCCGACATGCTGGCCGCCATCCACGGCCTCTTTGGACAGCCCGATCCCGCCGCCGCCGC
>CAZDOC010000054.1:0-1751 GCA_964506945.1 uncultured Gammaproteobacteria bacterium | reverse complement strand
ACATGCTGGCCGCCATCCACGGCCTCTTTGGACAGCCCGATCCCGCCGCCGCCGCGCATGCCTATCACCGCCTGTTCCTCCCCCGACGAATGGGGCCAGTCCTCCTTGATGCTACAATGCGAGAACTGACCCCGGTCGACCCGTCAAACTCAGCATAGGAGTCATTCCATGAGCCGTTCTCATGACCTGTTCGCCGAAGCACGGCAAGTCATTCCCGGTGGCGTCAATTCGCCGGTCCGCGCCTTCAAGTCGGTGGGCGGCGATCCGGTCTATTTCCAGCGTGGCGAGGGGGCCTGTCTGTTCGACGAGGACGGCCGGCGCTATATCGACTATGTGGGTTCCTGGGGACCGATGATCGCCGGCCATGCCCATCCCCGGGTGATCCAGGCGGTACGGGAGGCGGCCAGCCACGGGCTGGGCTTCGGCGCCCCCACGGCCATCGAGACGGCCATGGCGAAGAAGGTCTGTGAACTGCTGCCCTCGATCGAGAAGCTGCGCATGGTCTCCTCCGGCACCGAGGCGGCGATGAGCGCCATCCGCCTGGCCCGCGGCGCCACCGGGCGCGACAAGATCCTGAAGTTCGAGGGCTGTTACCACGGCCATGCCGATTCCCTGCTGGTCAAGGCCGGCTCCGGCGCCCTGACCCTGGGCGTGCCCACCTCGCCGGGGGTCCCGGCGGACCTGGCCCGGCACACCCTGACCGTGGCCTACAACGATCTCGACCAGGTCGAAGCGATATTCACTGAATACGGCCCGCAGATCGCCGCGGTGATCGTCGAGCCGGTGGCCGGCAACATGAACTGCGTGCCGCCGCTGCCGGGATTCCTGCCGGGGCTGCGCGAGATCACCCGGGAGCATGGCAGCCTGCTGATCCTGGACGAGGTCATGACCGGGTTCCGCGTGGCCCTGGGCGGGGCCCAGTCGATCTACGGCATCCAGCCCGATCTGACCGTGCTCGGCAAGGTCATCGGCGGCGGCCTGCCGGTGGGCGCCTTCGGCGGCCGCGCCGATATCATGGACCAGATCGCCCCGGACGGTCCCGTCTACCAGGCCGGCACCCTGTCCGGCAACCCCATCGCCATGGCCGCCGGGCTCACCACCCTGGAGCTCATCAGCGAACCCGGCTTCCACGCCCGCCTGGAACGACGCACCGAGCGCCTGGTCACGGGGATCACCGCGGCCGCGGCCGAGGCGGGTATCGCCATGACCAGCAATCACCTGCCGGGCATGTTCGGGCTGTTCTTCACCGGAGCAGAACGGGTCACCGGCTTTGCCGATGTGATGGCCTGCGATCAGGAGCGCTTCCGCCGCTTCTTCCACGGCATGCTGCAGGAAGGCGTGTACCTGGCGCCCTCGGCCTTCGAGGCCGGTTTCGTCTCCGGGGCCCACGATGACGCGGCCATCGATGCCACCATCGAGTCGGCTGCACGGGTGCTCGAGAGACTCTGATCCGGGACCCAGGAGGAGGGGGATTGACAAACAGACGGCAAACCCTACAGAATGGCAGGGTTTTCCACCAGGCCCCAACCCGCCTGTGTAACGCCTGCCCACGAATGGCAGGGAGATCGCGAAGCCGGCTTCCCCAGCGCAGCCCAGCGGCTGATCGCGACCACCCCTGAGTTCACCAGAAATGGGCCCCACTCCATGAGATACAGACCACCGGCAGGGATGGCGCCAACACGATCCCCATGCTGCAGCGGATAGCCCGGCACGCGGCCCGGGATCTGGGCCTGCCCTGCGTCCTGATCACC
>CAZDOC010000053.1:0-12695 GCA_964506945.1 uncultured Gammaproteobacteria bacterium | reverse complement strand
ATACCGGCCTGTCACGCCGGGGGTCGCGGGTTCGAGTCCCGTCCGCTCCGCCATTGATATGGCAAGGCGTATCCACCTGGGTGGATACGCCTTTTTTATGGTCTGGCCGTCCCGCCCTTCATATCCGCGCGCCGATTCCCTATACTGTGCGGCTGCGATTCGGGGCTCCCGGGCCTCGAGGGATCCCACTGAGTCCGATTTCCATCAAACTGCAGAGAGGAAGTATCAGGAATGCTACAAAGCATCCGTGAACATGCCCAGGGCTGGATCGCCGGTATCATCGTCGGCCTGGTTTGCATCACCTTCGCGCTCTGGGGGGTCAGCAGCTATTTTGGCAACCCGGGTGATGTCGTGGTCGCCAAGGTCGATGGCGAAAAGATCACCCAGCAACGCTTCCAGGTCGCCTTCCAGCAATACCGCCGGCAGTTGAAATCCGTACTCGGCGGACGTATCGATTTGAGCAAGCTGGATCAGGCCAGGATCAAGAAGCAGGCGATGGATCAGCTCGTCGACAACCTGCTGCTGCAGCATGCCGCCCACAAGCATGGCATGCGCATCGGCGATCTGCAGGTCGCCAGTGGCATACAGAGTTTCCAGGCCTTCCAGCGTGACGGGGTCTTCGCCAATGATCTCTACGAGCGCCGCATCAGGGACATGGGCCTGTCGCCCTCATTGTTCGAAAAACAACTCCACGACGACATGCTGATCGAGGAATTGCGCCAGGGCGTGGCCGACAGCGCCTTCGTGACCGGATACGAGGCCGATGCCCTGGTCAGCCTGCGCCAGCAGCGACGTGATTTCGGCTATACGGTCATCCCCGCGGAACGCTTCAAGGACGAGGTGAAACTGACCGATGCCGATATCCAGGCCTGGTACCAGGCCCATGGCGATCGGTACATGACCACCGAACAGGTCAAGATCGCCTATGTGGAACTGTCCCTGGACGATCTGGCCAAGGGCATTACCCCCACGGAGGACAAGCTGCGCGAATATTATCAGGCCCATAAACAGAGCTTCCAGGTCAAGGAACAGCGCAGCGCCCATCAGATCCTGATCCAGGTGGCCGCGGATGCCAGCAAGGAGGAGCAGGAAAAGGCCAGGGCCAAGGCTGAAGAGGTCTATCTGAAGGCCAAGGCCGGCGAGGATTTCGAGGCCCTGGCGAAGAAATATTCCGATGACATCGGTTCGGCCAAGAAGGGGGGCGCTACCGGATTTTTCACCAAGGGGACGATGATCCCGGGTTTCGATGACAAGGTCTTCGCGATGAAGGTCGGTGAGATCAGTGAACCGGTCAGGACCTCGTTCGGGTACCACATCATACGTCTCGACGCGATAAAGCCGGCTGTCACGGAGCCGTTCGAAAAGGTCAGGGACAAGCTCAAGCAGAGCTATGCCAGGAGCCAGGCCGAGGAGATCTTCTATGCCAAGGCCGATGATCTGAGCACCCTGGCTTTCGAAAACCCCGACGATCTGGACAAGGTCGCCCAGGCCCTGGATCTCAAGGTCCGGTACACCGGCTTTTTCAGCCGCAAGGGGGGTGACAGCGGCATCAGCTCGGAACCCGCGATCATCGAGGCCGCCTTTGGCGATGAGGCCCTGGGCCAGCGCATCAATACCGAACCGGTGGAACTGGACAACAACCGCCTGGTGGTCCTCCGCGTGGACGACTACAAACCCGCCAGGCTGCAGCCCCTGAAGGAGGTTCGCGATCGGGTGGTTGCAGCGCTGACCCGTGAACGGCTCAGGGAGCTGAGCAGCGCCCATGGACATGAATTGCTCAAACGCCTGCGGGCCGGTGAGAAACGTCAACAGGTGATCGATACCGATGGTCTCGAATGGCATGAACTGACGGGCGTGGAGCGTGATTCCGATGCCGCCCCGCATGCCATCGTCCGTGCCGCGTTCAAGGCCGGGCATCCGCATTCCGGCGCGGTCTATGACGGTATCCCCATGGGTACCGGGGATTTTGCCATCATCGCGGTCAGCAAGGTCAGCGCTCCGGCCGGAGACGCCATCAAGGGCATCGATCGCATACAGGCGAAAAAGGATATCCGCGGGATACGGGTGGCGACGGTATGGTCGGATCTGATCAGGGCCCTGCGTCAGCAGGCGGATATCCAGATATTCGAGGATCGGCTGTGAGCGGGAAGACAGCGGCAGGCTAGCCTCTGCTCCCGGGGTCCGGCGCCCGCGCCGCCATGTCCTCCCGCCTCCCACAGGGAGAGGGCAGGGGTGAGGGGGTGACGGTTTCCGCCCCGTCGATTTTACCTCCCCTCGTTCCGGGCTTGTCGATTCGGGCCGCGCGGGTCATTCAGGCGCCTCCCTCCCTGGAGCCGGCCCGCAGGGAGAAGGGATGGATCACGTCCCTGGACGGGCACTACCGGGCCTTGACCGCGCTCCCCGGCGTAAGGTGTGGGTCGCCGTCATTGCGGATCAGCCGGTCGATCACGGCCGCGCCGACGCTGTCGCCCCAGACATTGACGCTGGTGCGGAAGCGGTCCAGGAACCAGTCCACCGACAGCAGCAGGGCGATACCCTCCAGCGGCAGGTGTACCGCCGAGAGCACGATCACCATGGTCACCAGGCCGGCCTCGGGGATCCCGGCCGCGCCGATGGCGGCCAGGGTCGCGGTGACGAAGATCAGGCCCTGCTGGCCCAGGCTCATGTCATAGCCATAGGCCTGGGCGATGAACATCACCGCCGCGGCCTCGTACAGAGCCGTGCCGTCCATGTTGATGGTGGCACCCAGCGGGATCACGAAGCGCACCGCGCGCTTGTCCACCTTGTTCTCGCGCGCGCATTCCATGGTCAGCGGCAGGGTGGCCGAGGAGCTGGCGGTGCCGAAGGCCACCAGCAGCGCGCGCAACATGCCGGCGAGATAGTCCAGCCCGCGCCCGGCGAGCAGCCACAGGAGCCCCGTCAGCACCAGGAAGTGCAGCACCAGGCCGGCCAGGACCGTGACCACGTGCCAGCCCACCGCGCGGATCTCGGCCAGCACCTCGGCGCCACCACCGGCCTGGCCCAGGCGCGCGGCGATCAGGGCGAAGATGCCGATGGGGGCGAAATACATGATCCACACCACCAGCTTCATCATGGCCTCGTTGAGGCCGTTGAAGAAGGCGATCACCGGCCGGCCGGTCTCGCCCAGGGTGGTCAGGGCCGCGGCCAGCAGCAGGCTGAAGACGATCAGCGGCAGCAGTTGCATCTGCGCCGCGGCATCGACCAGGTTGGGGCTGATCAGGGACAGGACGATGTCGCTGATGCCGGTCCCGGTCTTGCCCGCGACCCGCTCCGGGATGCTGTGACTGAGATGGGCAAGCCCCGCGCCCGGCTGGATCAGGTTGACCATCAGCAGGCCGATCAGCACCGCGATGGCCGTGGTCAGGGCGTAGTAGGCCACGGTCGCGCCGCCGATGCGGCCCAGCTTGCGGATATCCCCCAGGGAGCAGACGCCGCTGATCACCGCGGCCACGATCAAGGGCACGATGGTCATCTTCAGGGCGTTCAGGAACAGCTGGCCCAGCCAGGCAACCGAGATCATGGCCTGGCCGTAGTACCAGCCAGACCACAGGCCGGCGATCACGCCGACGACGATCGCCGCCAGCAGGATCACCGCATGCCGATGCGGCATCAGTCGCTACCCGGCCTGATCCCCGGCCAGGCCGGTGATGTTGAAGCCGCTGTCCACGTAGGTGATCTCGCCGGTGACCGCCCCCGCCAGGTCGGAGCACAGGAAGGCGGCCACGTTGCCGACATCGTCGATGGTGATGTTGCGCCGCAGGGGGGCGTATTTCTCCACGTATGCCAGGAAGCCGCGCAGGCCGCTGATGCCGGAGGCCGCCAGGGTGCGCACCGGGCCGGCGGAGATGCCGTTGACGCGGATCCCCTCGCTGCCGAGGTCCGAGGCCATGTAGCGGACATTGGCCTCCAGGCTGGCCTTGGCCAGGCCCATGACGTTGTAGTTGGGCATGGCCCGCACCGCGCCGATGTAGCTGAGGGTCAGCAGGGCGCCGTTGCGGCCCTGCATCATCGGCCGCGCGCCCCGGCCGAGGGCGGCGAAGCTGTAGGAGCTGATCTCGTGGGCGGTATTGAAGCCTTCACGGGTGACGCTGTCGAGAAAGCCGCCGGCCAGTTCCTCGCGCGGGGCGTAGGCGATGGCGTGGACCATGATGTCCAGACCGTCCCAGCGTTCCCCCAGGGCCGCGTACATGGCCGTGATGGCCTCGTCGCTGGCGACATCGCAGGGCAGGGTGATATCCGAGCCCAGCTCGGCGGCGAACTTCTCCGCGCGCGGCCTGAGCTTGTCGTTCTGGTAGGTCAGGGCGATCTCGGCGCCCTCGCGGTGCATGGCCCGGGCGATGCCCCAGGCGATGGAACGGTTACTGGCGACGCCGGTGATCAGCGCGCGCTTGCCTTCGAGAAATCCCATAGTCGGTCCCTTGGTTTTGTTGCTACGGCGGTCCCGCCCGAGGGTTATTTCGGCGGGGCTTGCTTTATAATGCCTGGGTGATGATAAGGCAAACTCGTGACGGAGAACAGGCAGCCCGTTTGTGGCGCTGGCTGTGGCTGCTGTTGTTACTGGGCCTGGCGTCCTGCCAGGGCACGCCCTGGAACGATCCCTACCCGGCCGCCGAGGCGGGCGCCAACATATTCTATGGATCCTTTTCCGAACGCCCCAAGCACCTGGACCCGGTGCGCGCCTACAGCGCCAACGAATATCTGTTCCTCGGCCAGATCTATGAGCCGCCGTTGCAATACCATTTCCTCAAGCGGCCCTACGAACTGGTGCCGCTGACCGCGACCGGGGTCCCCACGCCGGTGTACCTGGATGCCGATGGCCGGGTCCTGCCCGCCGATGCCGACAGCGGGCGCATCGCCACCAGCGTCTATCGTATCCATATCCGCCCCGGCATACGCTATCAGCCCCACCCGGCCCTGGCCCATGATGTCAATGGCCGTTACCTCTATCATGGCATGACCCCGGCGCAGCAGAGCGCCTATCACAGCCTGGCCGATTTCGAGCACCTCGGCAGTCGCGAGCTGACCGCCGCGGACTACGTCTATCAGATCAAGCGCCTGGCCCATCCGCGCCTGAACTCGCCCATCGCCGGGCTGATGTCGGGCTATATCCTGGGCCTGCCGGAGCTGGCCAAACGCCTGAACGCGGCCCTGGCGGGCAAGCCTGATGATACCTTCCTGGACCTGCGCCAGTACGATTTCCCCGGCGCCCGGGTGATCGATCGCTATACCTACGAGCTGCGCATCAGGGGCAAATACCCCCAGTTCATCTACTGGTTCGCGATGCCGTTCTTCGCCCCCATGCCCTGGGAGGCGGACCGTTTCTACAGCCAGGGGGGGCTGATCGAGAACAACATCTCCCTGGACTGGTTCCCGATCGGCACCGGTCCCTACATGCTGACCGAGAACAACCCCAACATGCGCATGGTGCTGGAGCGCAACCCGGAATTCCACGGCGAGACCTATCCCGAAGCGGGCGGCCCCGGGGATCGCCAGGCCGGCCTGCTGGCCGACGCCGGCCGCCCCCTGCCGTTCATCGACAAGGCGGTGTATTCGCTGGAAAAGGAGACCATCCCCTACTGGAACAAGTTTCTGCAGGGCTATTACGACACCTCCGGGATCAGCTCGGACAGCTTCGACCAGGCGGTCCAGTTCGGCGCCCAGGGCGAGGCCCAGCTGACCCCGGAGATGCGCGCCAAGGGCATTGGCCTCAGCACCGCGGTGACCACCTCGACCTATTACATGGGCTTCAACATGAACGACCCGGTGGTGGGCGGCTACGGCGAGCGGGCGCGCAAGCTGCGCCAGGCGATCGCCATCGCCATCGATTACGAGGAATTCATCAGCATCTTCGCCAATGGCCGCGGCAATCCCGCCCAGGGGCCGATCCCGCCGGGGATCTTCGGCGCCCGCGAGGGCTGCGCCGGCCTGAATCCCTATGTCTATACCTGCGTGCAGGGCCGGCCCCGGCGCAAATCGATCGCCGAGGCCCGCCGCCTGCTGGCGGAGGCGGGCTACCCGCACGCCCGCGATGCCACGACCGGTGAGCCGCTGGTGCTGTATTTCGATACCACCGCCACCGGCCCGGGGAGCAAGTCCCTGCTCGACTGGCTGCGCAAGCAGTTCCGGAAACTGGATATCCAGCTGGTGATCCGCGCCACCGACTACAACCGTTTCCAGGAGAAGATGCGCAAGGGCACGGAGCAGCTGTTCCAGTGGGGCTGGAATGCCGACTACCCGGACCCGGAGAACTTCCTGTTCCTGCTCTACGGGCCGAACACCAAGGTCGGACACGGCGGCGAGAACGCGGCCAACTACGCCAATCCGGCCTTCGATCGCCTGTTCGTGAAGATGAAGGACATGGCCAACGGCCCCGCGCGCCAGGCCGTGATCGACCGCATGGTGGAGATCGCGCGCCGGGATTCCCCCTGGCTGTGGGGCTATCATCCGCTGGCCTTTTCCCTGCACCATGCCTGGTATCACAATGCCAAGCCCAACCTGATGGCCAACAACACCCTCAAGTACAAGCGCGTCGACCCGGCCCTGCGCGAGCGTTCGCGCCAGGCCTGGAACCGGCCCGTGACCTGGCCGCTGTGGCTGTTGCTGGGCCTGCTGGCCGTCAGCCTGGTGCCGGCCTGGCTCAGCTACCGCCGGCGCGAGAGGGCCACCGCGCTATGATGGCCTATATCGTCCGCCGCGCGCTCTACGCCATCCCCATCCTGATCGGCGTGAACCTGCTGACCTTCCTGCTGTTCTTCGTGGTCAATTCGCCCGACGACATGGCGCGCGCGCAACTGGGCGCCAAGCGCGTGACCCAGCAGGCGGTGGACAAGTGGAAGCACGAACACGGTTATGACGTACCGCTGATCTACAATGCTGACCGGCAGGGCATGGACCGGCTGACCGAGACCATCTTCTTCCGCAAGTCGGTGCGCCTGTTCGCCTTCGACTTCGGCCGCTCCGACGGTGGCCGCGACATCGGCTATGACATCGGCCAGCGCATGTGGCCGTCGCTGGCCATCGCCATCCCCTCCCTGCTGGTCGGCCTGCTGGTGAATATCAGCTTCGCCCTGCTGGTGGCCTTCTTCCGCGCCACCTATATCGATGTCTGGGCAGTGATCCTGTGCGTGGCGCTGATGTCGATCTCCGGCCTGTTCTACATCATCGGCGGCCAGTTCCTGGTCGGCAAGCTGCTGCACCTGGTGCCGATCTCCGGCTACGACACCGGCCTGGATGCGATCAAGTTCATCATCCTGCCGGTGGTGGTCGGGGTGCTGGGCGGGATCGGCGCCGGCACCCGCTGGTACCGCACCATCTTCCTGGAGGAGATCGAAAAGGACTATGTGCGCACCGCGCGCGCCAAGGGCCTGTCCGAGAACCGCGTGCTCTATGTGCACGTGCTGCGCAACGCCATGATCCCGATCCTGACCGGGGTGGTGGTGATCCTGCCGCTGCTGTTCATGGGCAGCCTGATCACCGAGTCCTTCTTCGGCATCCCGGGCCTCGGCAGCTACACCATCGACGCCATCTCCAGCCAGGATTTCGCCATCGTCCGTTCCATGGTGTTCCTGGGCTCGGTGCTGTACATCATCGGCCTGCTGCTGACCGACATCTCCTATACCCTGGTCGACCCCCGCGTGAGGCTGAACTGATGCCGGTGATATTCTGGACCGATGGCCTGATCTTCCTGCTGCTGGCGGTGGTCGCGGTGTTCGTCTGGCATGCCCGCCGGCACGAACACCTGCGCGCGCCCTGGCGGCGGGTGGCGCGCTCGCGCATGGGCATGGCCGCGGCGGTGGTGTTGTCGGTCTATATCGGCATCGGCCTGCTGGACTCGCTGCATTACCAGCCGGTGCTGGAGACCCGCGACGATGGCGCGACGGTCTATGCCAACCAGATCCTCAGTGTCCTGGACACCCTGGTCACGCCCCTGCGCGAACATACCGAGAAGACCTATTCGGCGCCCTTCGCGACCCACCTGTATGCGATGGAGACCGTGGAACTGCCGGACGGCCGCAGCCTGCGGGAATACCCCCGCCTGCGCTATGGCGGCGCCCGCCTGGCCGATCCGGACAAGGACCGTGGCCTGGATATCCTGCTGACCTCGCTGGCCGCCGGCCTGGAAGGGCTGATCGCCTGGATGCTGATCGGCGTGCCATGGATCCTGTATCTGGGATCGCGCTATCGCCTGGACTTCCGGCCGATGCTGGGCCGGATCCTGCGCGGCCGCACCGAGGTGCCCTGGCGGGTGATCCTGGGGACCCTGCTGCTGGTGCTGATCCTCGGCTTCGTCTGCGGCCGCCTGAGCCTGGACTACCATATCCTCGGCACCGACAAGGTCGGCCAGGACGTCTTTTACCAGGCCATCAAGAGCATCCGCACCGGTCTCGTGATCGGCACCCTGACCACCCTGGTCATGCTGCCCTTCGCCATCCTGCTGGGGATCATGGCCGGCTATTTCCGCGGCCTGGCCGACGATGTCATCCAGTATGTCTATACCACCCTGAACTCGGTCCCCGGGGTGCTGCTGATCGCCGCCGCCATCCTGATGCTGCAGGTCTATATGTCCCGCCACGCCGACAGCTTCACCAACCTGGAGACGCGCGCCGATCTGCGCCTGCTGTTCCTGTGCATCATCCTCGGCATCACCAGCTGGACCGGCCTGTGCCGGCTGCTGCGCGGCGAATCCCTGAAGCTGCGCGAGGTCGATTACATCCAGGCCGCGCAGGCCTTCGGGGTCGGCAACATGACCATCATCGTGCGCCACATCCTGCCCAACGTGATGCACATCGTGCTGATCTCGGTGGTGCTGGATTTCAGCGGCCTGGTGCTGGCCGAGGCGGTGCTCTCCTACATCAACATCGGCGTCGATCCCTCCATGCAGAGCTGGGGCAACATGATCAACAGCGCGCGCCTGGAGATGGCCCGCGAGCCCATCGTCTGGTGGTCACTGGCCGCGGCCTTCGTGTTCATGTTCGGCCTGGTGCTGTCCGCCAACCTGTTCTCCGACGTGGTCCGGGACGCCTTCGACCCGCGCCTGCGTTCCGGGAGGAACTGAGATGCTGCGCTTCACCGCCAATCCACCGCCCGGGGTCAGGTCTTGCCTCGTGCCCCCTTGCCCCCTTGCTCATTCAAAATACTATGGCCATAATGATCAAGAAAGTAGCTGCATAGAGGTTTCCCCATGAAAGTGGCCGTGCGTGAACTCAAAGACCATTTATCTGAATACCTTAACCGCGTCTCTGCCGGTGAAGAGTTGGTGGTCACGTCGCATGGCAAACCGATAGCGCGGCTTGCGCCCTTGATGATGGATGACAGTGAAGAAGCCGCCATTGAACGGCTTCGATCGCAGCCATGGGTTCGCCCTGGTAAGGGTGGAAAATTGCGGCCAGTCACCGATCCGGCAGTATGGGAATCCGGTCAAAGCACGATGTCTGATTTGATGCTGGAAGACCGTGGATGATTGTTTATCTGGACACATCCGCACTGATAAAACTGTTTGTCGATGAGCCAGGAACAAAGGAAACCGCAAGCGCGCTCGATGAGGCCGGTGCGGTATTCACCCATATAATCACGTATGCGGAAGCGCGTGCGGCACTGGCCAAAGCCGCCAGGATGAAGCGCATTACGAATAAACGCCATGCTTCCTATAAAGCAGCACTTGAAAATTACTGGGATAATCTTGAAGTCATTACCTTGAACCTTCCACTCATCAAACGCGCGGGTAATCTTGCTGAAAAACATGCTCTACGTGGTTATGACAGCATTCATCTGGCTGCTGCCGAGCTGGTATTCCGGCAACATATTGAGTTCATTTTCGCCTGCTTCGACAAAAACCTGAACATGGCTGCCAGCGCAATGGGCATCAAGACACTGGCTTAAACGATCAGGAGCGCCAGAAAGCCCGGCGCCATATTTTGGAACTGGTCGATAAAAAACGATTCGTCTCCCTTCCCTCGCATGAAATTTAACGGGTCAATTCATGCCACGATTCACCGCCAATCTGAGCCTGCTGTTCACCGAGGTCCCGCTGCTGGAGCGCTTCGCCGAGGCGGCGCGGGCGGGGTTCACGGCGGTGGAGATCCAGTTCCCCTACGATGAGCCCGCCAGCGCGATCCGCGAAGCGGCCGATGCCGCCGGGGTGGAGATCATCCTCATCAACGTCCCCGCCGGCGACCTGATGCAGGGCGGGCCGGGTCTGGCCTGCGTGCCGGGGCGCGAGGGCGAATACCGCCAGGCCCTGTCCCTGTGCCTTGAGTACGCCCGGGTGCTGGAGCCGCGCTGCGTGAATGTCCTCGCCGGTCGCCTGGCGGAACCGGAACGACGGCGGAAATATTACGCCACCTTCCATGACAACCTGGCGCGCAGCGCCGATGCCCTCGCCGGGCTGGGGATCCGGGCCGTGTTCGAGGCCGTCAACACCTTCGACATGCCCGGCTTCCTGATCCACGACACGGTGCAGATGGGCGATGTGCTGGGCGAGCTCGATCACCCCAACCTGGCCATGCAGTACGACGTCTACCACATGTCGCGCATGGGCGAGGACCTCCTGGGCACGCTGGCGGAACTGGCCCCGCATATCGGCCATATCCAGATCGCCGACGACCCCGGGCGCGGCCAGCCCGGCAGCGGCGCGCTGGACTACGCGGCCATCTTCCGGACCATCGATGCCTCCGCCTACGAGGGCTGGATCGGCGCCGAATATCTCCCCCGGGGGCCCACGCGGGACAGCCTGGACTGGTTCGCGCCCTACGCCGCGCCAGCATGAACTGCGAACCCATCGCCATCGCGCACACCTGCTTCCGCGAGAAGTTCGGCATCCCGCGCCAGCCGGGACTGGTGCGCGCCGCGCGCGGCTACCTGGAGATGCTGCCGGAATTCGATCGTGCCGAGGCCTTTCGCGGTCTCGACGACTACTCGCACCTGTGGCTGCTGTATGACTTCCATGCCCTGCCACGGGGGCGAGACTGGAAGGCCACGGTGCGCCCGCCACGCCTGGGCGGCAATCAGCGCATCGGCGTGTTCGCGACCCGCTCGCCGTTCCGCCCCAACCCCGTCGGCCTGTCCTGCGTGCGCCTCGAAGGTATCGACCGCGAGCCGGGACCGACCCGGCTGCGGATCAGCGGCCTGGATCTGCTGGACGGCACCCCGGTGTTCGATATCAAGCCCTATGTGCCCTATACCGACAGCCTGCCCGACGCCCGCGCCGGTTTTGCCGGCAGCGCCCCCGGGGCCGTCCTCGAAGTCATCTTCGAGCCGGCGGCGGAGGCCGCCTGCCAGCGCCACCGGCAACGCTGGCCGGAACTGCGGGAGCTGATCACCGCGGTGCTGTCACAGGACCCGCGGCCGGCCTATCATGGCGATCGGCCGGGGCGGGTCTATGGCATGAAACTCCATGACCTGGATATCCGCTGGCGGCTGGACGGGGGACGGGCGACGGTACTCGCCCTGGAAGAGATCGAGGTGGCGTCATGCAACGGTGGCTGACAGCGGCGCTGAGGGCGGAGGTGGTGGGGCGCTCGCGCCGCGTGGCCCTGCTGGTGGGGACCATCCTGGTGGTGATCAACTACACCGACGTGGTCCTGGGTGGCCGGCTCACCGTGCACGACGGGATCAAGATGCTGCTGACCTACCTGGTGCCCTATTGCGTCTCCACCTATGCCTCGGTCTGCATCATCCGTGAACACGAGCGCGCCGAAGATTAAACGGGAGTGGCACCTGCCCCCCGTCCCGGAACCGGATCAGGAACCCGTCCCGGTGGTGGAGCGCCTGGCCACGGCCACCGGCCTGTCCAGACAGCGCATCAAGCGGGCCATGCAGCAGGGCGCCCTGTGGCTGGAGCGTGACGGCGCGGTGCGCCGCCTGCGCCGCGCCAGCCGGACCCTGCGGCCCGGCGATGTCCTGCACCTGTATTACGACGAGCAAATCCTGGCGCGGCGACCGCCGCCGGCCCGCCTGATCGCCGACGAGGGCGCCTACAGCGTCTGGGACAAGCCCCGGGGCATGTATTCCCAGGGCTCGAAGTGGGGCGATCACTGCACCATCGCGCGCTGGGTCGAACAGCATCTCCAGCCTGAGCGCCCGGCCTTCATCGTCCACCGTCTCGACCGCGCCGCCAGCGGCCTGATCCTGATCGCCCACCGCAAACGGGTGGCCGCGGCCCTGGCGCGGATGTTCCAGCAGCGTGAGATGGAAAAGCACTACACGGCCATCGTCCACGGCCGCTTCCCCGATACCCCGCAGCCCCTGATCATCGAGGAGGCCATCGACGGCCGCCCGGCGCTGAGCCGCATCCGCCTGATCGAATACGACCGGGCCGGGGACCACAGCACCCTGGATGTCGAGATAGAGACCGGCCGCAAGCACCAGATCCGCCGCCACCTGGCCGGACAGGGCCACCCGATCATCGGTGATCGCCGCTACGGTCGGGGCGAGGAGGGTCAGGACCTGCAACTGACCGCCACATCGCTGGCTTTCCCCTGCCCGCTGAGCGGCGTGCAACGGCGCTACAGGCTGGCATAGGAAACACCGGTCAAACCGCGCAAGCGGAGCAATACGGCCCCGCCCATGACCGGGATCTCCCGATTCACACCCACTAGCAACGGGTCTATACTCCTATGAGGACCTGACCGGATCAGGCATGCGCAGGGAACCCCATGGACTACAGGCGGCGCAGA
>CAZDOC010000052.1:0-12958 GCA_964506945.1 uncultured Gammaproteobacteria bacterium | reverse complement strand
GCCACTCGAACTACATCGTCATCTGGGCCTGCAACAGCGTCAGCACCAACCTGCATCACTGGGAGATCGTGCACGAGGCCCAGAAGCGCGGCGCCCGGGTGGTGGTCATAGACGCCTATGCCTCACGCACCGCCAGGCACGCCGACTGGCATATCTGCCCGAAACCCGGCACCGACGGCGCCCTGGCCATGGCCGTGATCCATACCCTCATCGAGGAAGGACTGACGGATCAGGACTACATCGACAACTACACCGTCGGCTTCGAGGAACTGAAGCAGCGCGCCGGCGACCGCAGCCCGGAATGGGCCGAGACGATCACCGGCGTCGCCGCGCAGGACATCCGCAAGCTGGCGCGGGAACTGGCCAGCGAGCAGCCGGCCGCGATCCGCATGGGCGTGGCCCTGGAGCGCTCACATGGCGGCGGCCAGACCATTCGCGCGGTGACCTGTATCCCGGCGCTGACCGGGGCCTGGCGCCATGTCGGGGGTGGCGTCACCCAGTTTCCGGTATGGGAGCATCCCTATCGCTTCGACGTGATCTGCCGGCCGGATTTCATCCCCGAGGGCACCCGGGTGGTCAACAACCTGCAGCTCGGCCGCGCCCTGACCGGCGAGCTGGCCCTGGACCCGCCGATCCAGTCGCTGATGTGCTGGAACTCCAACCCGGTCACCCAGGCCCCCGAGTGCGACAAGATCGTCGCCGGCCTCGAGCGCGAAGACCTGTTCCTGGTCTCGGCCGAGCACTTCATCTCCGATACCGCGGCCTATGCCGACATCGTCCTGCCGGCAGCCATGGGCGCGGAGATGGAGGACATCATCCTCTCCTGGGGACACCTGTACCTGACCTACAACGCCCAGTGCATCAACCCCCCAGGCGAGGCCCTGCCCAACAACGAGATCTTCCGCCGCCTGGCGGCGCGCATGGGCTACGAAGACGAACGCTTCCAGTGGACGGATGGCGAATGCCTGGAACACTACATCGACTGGGACGCCCCCGCCTGCGAGGGCATCGATCTGGACACCCTGCGCGCGCATGGCTACGCCCGCCTCAGCGTCGGCACCAAGGATGATCGCTGCCCGCACCGGGAGGGCAACTTCCCGACCCCTTCCGGCAAATGCGAGTTCAAGCTGGATGGCGCGCGCAACTTCGTCGCCCCGCCGTTCCGGCAGATGTACGAGGACATGCAGCCGGGCGAGCTACTGGACGATCTGCCGGACTATGTCCCCCCCAGGGAAGGTCCGCAGAGCAATCCCGAACTGGCGGCGCGCTACCCGCTCAACATCATCTCGCCCAAGAGCCACGGCTTCCTCAATTCCTGTTATGCCAACATGGCGCAGAAGCGCGAGGCCCAGGGCGACCAGTTCGTCATCATCAACCCGGCCGACGCCGCCACCCGCGGGATCCGGGATGGCGCCCCGGTGCGCGTATTCAACGACCGGGGGGAATTCGAGGGTGACGCCCGTGTCAGCACGGATGCCCCGCCAGGGGTGATCGTCGCTACCCTGGGTTACTGGCGTCAGCTCAACCGCAACGGCACGGTCAACATCATCAGCTCGGCCGAGTTCGTCGACATGGGCCACGCCCCGACCTTCTCCGACAACCTGGTGGAGGTGGCGGCGGCCGGCTAGAGATGAATGGGGACAGATTTGATTTCACCCTCTCATCAGAGAATGAATAAACCCGCCCCCATTCTTACCTTCTCTTGTCATGACCGGACCTGTTGCCACGCCGGCGCGCGCCAGCCATCAGGCCGGAGAGACCAGAGGCCAGCAACAGGGCGGTACCGGGCAATGGCACGGTATCGACTGTCACGGTGACATTGTCGATGCCCCACCACTCGTCCGCCTGGGTCGTGGGACCTCCGAAGGTGACGGTGAAACTGTCGCCGGCATGATCGATCAGAAACTGGTCGCCGAGCCCGGTCGGGTCCAGGCCACGATAGACATGGGTGGCAGCAGAACCACTTCCATGGATTTCATCAGGGGTACCGGGATAGCTCTGCCCTTCAGGCTGATGATTGGTGAAGGTCCACGATCCCGCGACATCACCGGACAGGCTGAAATGGTCTTTTCCCCATACCGTGTTCTCACCATCCCAGCTTCCAAACAGATACAGATCGAACCTCAGTGCCAGTGTGGCATGCAAAGGCAAACTGGTCAGTGTCAGTGTCGTGCCGTGTGCAAGACTGTAGTTGCCGTTATAGGAGCCCAGCGTGGATTCGCTGGCCAAGGTGGAACCGGTCGACCACACCGGGTCAAGCCCGCTTTCAAAACCGGTCGAATAGATGACAGTCGCACACGCATTCTGAAGGGAAAGAACCCAGGCCACAATGACAAGACATGGCGATATCTTGATGTTCATGAGCAGCGATCCTTCACTCACACGATAACAGACGTCAAATCCGTCCCGATTCTTGCAAATAATTTCAACCCGGGCAATACGCCTGATGATCAGCAGGGGGGCAACCCGGCCTTGCTGCCGTTCCGACCCTGGCAGGACCTCAGACCCGCACGACCTCCAGCCCGTGGTCGCCGGCCGCCTCCAGGGCGCTGGCGGAACAGACCACCGCGGTATTGGCCCGCGCCGGTTGCAGATAGGTCTCGGCGACCCGTTGCAGGTCTTCCAGGGAGACGGCCAGCACCGCCTGGCGCAGCCGGCGGCGGAATTCGGGGCCGCGGCCATGCTGGCGCTGGTAGAAGTCGCGGATGGCCTCGCCGGCCGGGGACTCCGGCGCGTCCAGGCCGCGGATGACGCCGAGGATGGCCTCCACCAGCTGGCGCGGGTCGGCCTTGCCGGCGGCCAGCCAGTCCAGGGCCCGGTCGAAGTCCGCCAGGGTCTCCAGCAGGCGCGGGTCGCGGTAGGAGAAGAAGCGGAAGGCGGTGGTCTCGCCGTCGTAACCGGCGCCGCCACCGTAGGCGCCGCCCTGCTCGCGGATGGCGCCGTGCAGGTAGCCGTTGGTCAGCACCTGGCCCAGCACCATCAGCACCGCGCTGTCGGCATGCGCCAGCGCCACGGTCGGGTAGGTGCGGGCGCAGAAATTCACCTGGCTTGGGCAGACCCAGGCCTGACGCACGGGCCCGCCGGGACAGGCCACGGCCAGGGCATCGCCCGCCTGTCCCGGCGCAACATCCTCCCAGCAACGGCGGACATTCTCCAGCAGGGCCGTACTGTTGCCGGCATCGCCGACCAGCAGGAACTGCCGGGGGGCGTCGGCCAGGCGGGCCTGGATGGCCGCCAGGCGATCGGCGAATGATCCCAGCGCCCCTTTATCGTCCAGGGCATCGTCCAGGGCCTTCAACCGTTGCAGACCCAGCAGGCCGTCCCAGCGCTGGCTCAACTGCCCGGCCGGGCCCATGTTGGCGCTGGCCGCGGCCAGCGCCAGGCTGTGGCCGTGGGCGGTCACGGACATCTCGGCCGAGGCCCGGAACTGGCTGATCAGCTCGCGCAGGCGCTGCCGTTCATCGAAACGTGGCTGCAACAGGTGTTGCCGCAGGATCCCGGCCAGCGGCTCCATGTCCCGTTCCAGGCCCTTGCCGGAGAGTACGAACTGGGTGCGGACTGAGCCGGCATCATCGGGACGGGCGCGCCAGTAGCCATAGGCCGAGACACTGCCTATGCGCGCCTGGCGCATCTGCACCTGCAGATAGTCCTCGTCACCGCAGCCCAGCTCGGTGATGCAGTCCCAGTACAGCGCCAGCAGGTCGATATCCTCCGCTTCCAGGTCCGGAACATCCACCACCAGTTGCTGGTACTGCAGGCCATTGGTGCCGCGTTGATACAGGCTGGCCTCGCCGGCGGCAAGGGCATGCCGGGTGCTGTCTATCTCCTTCAGTCCAGCGGGCACATCCTCCAGTCCCAGCCGCGGCAGGCAGCCCGGATCGTCGGCCTGCTGCTGGCGCTGTTGCAGAGCCAGGCTGGCCTCGACGATGGCGCGCTTGTCGGCCTCGCCGAGGCTGGCGCGGATCGCCGCCAGGCGCTGGTGTTCCGCCTCGCGATCACGCTGTTCCTTGTCCGGGTCGGGACTCATCACCAGGCGCACCCGGTGAGGATTCTCCAGCAGGCCCCGGGCCAGGCGCGGGATCAGGTCCGGATCGCGGCATTCCTCGCGCAGCTCGGCCAGGGCCCGGTCCAGCTCCAGTACCTTGAAGGGATCGCCGCCGTGCTGGATCGGCGAGAGGATGCGCCCGGTGAGTTGCAACCCGTAGGGCTCGCTACCGGAGCGCACCTCGCGCTGCTCCATCTCCAGCTGGTGCAACACGGCCTCGAGCATGGCCGGGTCCACGCCCTCGGCGGCGACCCGCTCCAGCACCCCCAGCACGAGCTGCTCGACCGCCTCGGCGGCCTCGGGATTGCTGCCCTCCAGGCCACAGACGAAGACCGCCTCGCGCAGGGAGTCATCCAGGCCGGTCAGCTCCGACGGCGCGCTGCCGAGTCCGGTGGTCTCCAGGGCATGGCGCAGCGGCGATGAGCTGTTGTCCAGCAGCACCCCGGCGAGCAGGGCGCTGTGCAGCATGTCCCCGAGCCTGAAGCTGTGACCCAGCAGCCAGCCGATGACGATATGGGTCTTGTCGCGGGGGTCTTCATCCGGCTCTATCGCATAGCTGATGCGGTCCTGGCGCGGGGCCGGGTAACGCTGTTCATCCGGGATGGCGAGGTCGAACTCGCGCGCGCTGAAGCGCGCCAGGGCCAGTTCCTGGAAGCGCGCCTGGTGGGCGCTCGCGTCGATGTCGCCGTAGGTGATGAATACCGCATTGGAGGGATGATAGTGGCTACGGTGGAAGTCCTTGAGCCCTTCATAGCTGAGATCCGGGATCTCAGACGGCTCGCCGCCGCTGTTGTAATGATAGGTCGTGGTCGGGAACAGGCGGCTCTGCAAGGCCTGCCAGAGCTGCGCGGTCGGCGCGCTCATGGCGCCCTTCATCTCGTTGTAGACCACGCCCTTGAAGACCAGCTCGCTGTCGGGATTGCCGGGCTCGCTGAACTCCAGCCGATGACCTTCCTGGGCGAAGTCCAGCGGGTCCAGGCGCGGGAAGAACACCGCGTCGATATAGACCTGCAAGAGGTTGTCGAAGTCCTTGCGATTGCGGGTGGCGAAGGGATAGGCGGTGGTATCCGAACTGGTGAAGGCATTCATGAAGGTGTTCAGTGAGCGTCTGAGCATCATGAAGAAGGGATCCCTGACCGGGAAGCGTTCGCTGCCGCAGAGGGTGGTATGTTCGAGGATGTGCGCCACCCCGGTGGAGTCCATCGGCACGGTCGGGAACCCCACCAGGAAGCTGTTGTTGTCATCCTCCGCGGCGATATGGAAATGCCGCGCACCGGTGGCCCGATGGCGGTATTCGCTCAGCTCCACGTTCAGCGAGGCAATCCGGTGCTGCCGGCGCAGCTCGAAGACGGTCGTGTTCATCGCCTGGCCTCAGTCCCCCAGCGCATCGAGGTATTTCTCCGCGTCCAGGGCCGCCATGCAGCCGGCGCCGGCCGAGGTGCAGGCCTGGCGGTAGACCGGATCGGAGACGTCGCCAGCGGCGAAGACCCCGGCCACGCTGGTCTCGGTGGCGCCGCCATGACTGCCGCCCTTGACCTGGATATAGCCGTTCTCCATCTCCAGCTGGCCCGCGAAGATGCCGGTATTGGGCTGGTGGCCGATGGCGATGAAGACCCCGTGGACGTCGATGTCCCTGGTGCTGTCGTCGAGGGTGCTGCGGATGCGGATCCCGGTCACCCCGGCCTCGTCGCCCAGCACCTCGTCGAGGACGTGGTTCCATTCCACCGTGACATTGCCGCCCTCGCCGGTGCGGTCCAGCAGCCTTTTGCTGAGGATCTTCTCGGAGCGGAACTTATCGCGGCGATGCACCACGGTCACGTGCGAGGCGATATTGGCCAGGTACAGGGCCTCCTCCACGGCGGTATTGCCGCCGCCGATCACGGCCACCGGCTTGTCGCGGTAGAAGAAACCGTCACAGGTCGCGCAGGCGGAGACGCCGCGCCCCTGGAAGGCCTCCTCGGAGGGCAGGCCCAGGTACTTGGCCGAGGCGCCGGTGGCGATGATCAGGGCATCGCAAGTGTATTCCCCGGAATCCCCGATCAGCTTCATGGGCCGCTGGCCCAGGTCCACGGTGTGAATTTGATCGAAGATGATCTCGGTGCCGAAGCGCTCGGCGTGGCGCTGCATGCGCTGCATCAGCTCCGGTCCCTGTACGCCCTGGTCATCCCCCGGCCAGTTGTCCACATCGGTGGTGATGGTCAACTGCCCCCCCTGCTGCATGCCGGTGATCAGCACCGGCTCCAGCGCCGCGCGGGCGGCATAGACCGCCGCGGTATAACCGGCCGGCCCGGAACCGAGGATCAATAGACGTACATGCCTGCTCATGTTCTGCTCCTGTCAGATTGGGACACAAGGAACCGTGGCGGCATGCCGCCACGGTCCTGCCAGCCGGATGGCCGCGCCGCTTACAGCGCCTCGGCGTGACTCGCCAGATAGGAGGCCACACCATCGGCGTCGGGCTTCATGCCCTCATCTCCGGACTTCCAGCCCGCGGGGCAGACCTCGCCGTGCTCCTCGGTGAACTGCAGGGCCTCCAGCAGCCGCACCATCTCGTCGATATTGCGGCCCAGCGGCAGGTTGTTGACCACCTGGTGCTGGACCACGCCGTCGCGGTCGATCAGGAAGGAACCACGCAGGGCCACGCCATCCGGATGCTCGACGCCATAGGCGCGCACGATATCGTGATTGATATCGGCCACCAGCGGGAAGCTGACCGGGCCGATGCCGCCCTGCTCCACCGGGGTGTTGCGCCAGGCATAGTGGGTGAACTGGGAATCGATGGAGACGCCGATGACCTCGGCGCCCATCTCCCGCAGCCTGGCGGCGCGATGGTCGTGGGCGATGATCTCGGACGGACAGACGAAGGTGAAATCCAGCGGATAGAAGAACAGCACCACATACTTGCCGCGATAATCGGACAGCTTGAAGTCCTCCTTGATGCTACCATCGCCCATCACGGCGGCGGCGGTGAAATCGGGTGCTTCTTTGGTAACCAGTACGGACATTGTTTTCTCCATTGCTAGGTTGATGACGGTAGGCATTCATGTACGGTCATGATACGCAAAATCCAGGCTTATTATAAATTGATTGTATAAATTTTTTTGATAGTAAATAACTATCGCCATGCCCGCGCATGATCTGCGCCGGGCTTGATATATCATATGCGCCTTCCATTGAACAGAAAGCCGCAGGAGGTACACCATCATGCCATCCCTGGACGTCGTCTCCGAGGTCGACCTGCATGAACTCACCAATGCCGTGGACCAGACCAACCGCGAGGTCGGCAATCGCTTCGATTTCAAGGGCAGCGATGCCCGCGTCGAACAGTCCGGCCACGACATGACCCTGTATGCCGAGGCCGAGTTCCAGTGCGATCAGGTGCGGGACATCCTCATCAACAAGCTCAGCAAGCGCGGTATCGATGTCGCCTGCCTGGAGCTGGGCGAGATCGTCACCAGCGGCCAGCAGGTACACCAGCAGCTTACCGCCCGCCAGGGTATCGACAAGGACCTGGCCCGCCGGATCGTCAAGCGGGTCAAGGACAGCAGGCTCAAGCTGCAGGCCGCGATCCAGGGCGATCAGGTGCGCATATCCGGCAAGAAGCGCGACGACCTGCAGCGCATCATGGCCGAACTCAGGTCCGCCGATCTGGGCCTGCCGCTGCAATTCACCAATTTCCGGGATTGACCCGCCCGGCATGATCCCGTCCCCATGATCCAGTTTCAGGACCTCGCCCTCAGACGCGGCCGCAAGCTGCTCTTTTCCGGGGTCGATCTGAACATCCATCGCGGCCAGAAGATCGGCATCACCGGCCGCAACGGCTGTGGCAAGTCCAGCCTGTTCGCGCTGCTGCAGGGCGAGCTGAGCCCGGATGCCGGCAGCCTGAAGCTGCCCCCGGGGCTGCGCATCGCCACTGTCGCCCAGGAGACCCCGGCCCTGCAGCGGACCGCCCTGGAGTTCGTGATCGACGGTGACACCGAACTGCGCCGGATCGAGTCCGGGCTGGCCCGGGCGGAGGCCCAGGACGACGGTCACCGCCTGGCCGAGCTGCATGCCGATCTCGAGGCCATCGATGGCTACAGCGCCAGGGCCCGGGCCGGCAGCCTGTTGCATGGCCTGGGTTTCCAGCCCGGAGACCTGACCCGGCCAGTGGCGGAGTTTTCCGGTGGCTGGCGCATGCGCCTGAACCTGGCGCGCGCGCTGATGTGCCGTTCGGACCTGCTGCTGCTGGATGAACCGACCAATCACCTGGACCTTGAGACAGTGCTGTGGCTGGAAGGCTGGCTGCGCCGCTACCCCGGCACCCTGTTGCTGATCTCGCATGATCGTGATTTTCTCGACGCGGTGGTCGATCACATCGCCCATGTCAGTGGCGACGGCATCCGGCACTACCGCGGCGGCTACAGTGACTATGAGCGCCAGCACGCCGAGCACCTGGCCCATCAGAAGGCCATGCAGACCCGCCAGCAACGCGAGATCCAGCACATGCGTTCCTTCGTCAACCGCTTCCGCGCCAAGGCCACCAAGGCCCGCCAGGCGCAGAGCCGGCTGAAGGCCCTGGAACGCATGGAGGTGATCAGCATCGCCCACGTGGACTCCCCGTTCCACTTTCGCTTCCCGCCGGCGGACAAGCTGCCCCTGCCGCTGCTGAGCCTGGAGCAGGCCAGCGTCGGTTATGCCGGGGAACCGCTGCTGAGCGGGCTGAGCCTGCGGATCGCGCCCGGTGATCGCATCGGCCTGCTGGGCCCCAACGGCGCCGGCAAGTCCACCCTGATCCGGCTGCTCGCCGGTGAGCTGGAACCCCTGTCCGGCAAGCGCGAACCCGCCCGCGACCTGAACATCGGCTATTTCGCCCAGCACCAGCTCGAACAGCTGGATCTCGCCGCCAGCCCGTTGCTGTTGCTGCGCCGCCTCGATCCGCGGGCCGGGGAACAGGAGATACGCGACTTTCTCGGCGGCTTCGGCTTTCGTGGCGAACAGGCCGACGGCCCCTGCCGGCATTTCTCCGGTGGCGAGAAGGCCCGCCTGGTGCTGGCGCAACTGGTCTGGCAACGACCCAACCTGCTGTTGCTGGACGAACCCACCAATCACCTCGATCTGGAGATGCGCCACGGCCTGACCCAGGCCCTGCAGGAGTTCGATGGCGCGATGCTGATCGTCTCGCACGACCGGCACCTGCTGCGCACCAATACCGACCGCCTGTTGCTGGTCGCCCGGGGCAGTGTCGGCGACTATGACGGCGACCTGGAGGACTACCGCCTGCAGCTGGCGGGAGAAACACCCCGCAGCGAGGCCCCGGAAAACAGTGCGTACAACCCCGCCCACAGCGCCGTGGCCCGGCGCGAGCGCCGCCGCGAGGAGGCCGAGCAGCGCCGTCGCCGGCAACCCCAGCTGCAGCGCCTCAAGGCCCTGGAACAGGCCCTGGATCGATACCAGGAGGAACTGTCCGGACTGGAGCGACAGCTTGCCGACAGCACGATCTACGACGACGACAACAAGCCCCGTCTGCAACAGACCCTGCAACGCCAGGCCGAGCTGAAGCAGACCCTGGAACGGACCGAGAACGAATGGCTGGAACTGGGCGAGGCCCTGGAGTCATGAACCCATGGCCCTGATCCGTATCCGCGAGCTGCGTCACGCCTATGGCCCCGAGGTGCTGCTGGAGCATGCCGGTCTGAGCCTGGAGGCCGGTGAGCGGGTCTGCCTGATCGGCCGCAACGGCAGTGGCAAGTCCACATTGATGCGCATCATCACCGGCGAGGTCCAGGCCGACGAGGGTGACATCCAGCGTCGCCAGGGACTGCGCATCGCCGCCCTGCTCCAGGAGGTGCCGGAGGGGATCGGCGGCACGGTGTTCGATGTAGTGGCCGACGGCCTCGGCGAGATAGGCGCGCTGCTGCGCGAGTACCACCGCCTCAGCCAGGCCCTGAGCAAGGATGGCAATCCCGCGCTGCTCGAGTCCCTGGAACGGGTGCAGCACGGGCTGGAGGCGGAGGATGGATGGTCCCTGCAGCAACGCGTCGAGCAGGTCGTCGCGCGTCTGAAACTGCCCGCGGACGAAGACTTCGCGGCCCTCTCCGGCGGCCTCAGACGCCGCGTGATGCTGGCTCGCGCCCTGCTCCGTGAACCGGACCTGCTGTTGCTGGACGAGCCCACCAACCACCTCGATATCGAGGCCATCACCTGGCTGGAGGACTTCCTGCGCGGCTATCGCGGCGCGCTGCTGTTCATCACCCATGACCGCGCCTTCCTGCAGCGCCTCGCCACCCGCATCGTCGAGCTGGACCGCGGCCACCTGCGGGACTGGCCAGGAGACTATCAGACCTATCTGCGTCGCAAGCAGGAGGCGCTGATCAGCGAGGAACGCGAGCAGGCCCTGTTCGACAAGCGCCTCGCCGCCGAGGAGGTCTGGATCCGCCAGGGCATCAAGGCCCGCCGCACCCGCAACGAGGGCCGTGTCCGGGCCCTGCAGCAGATGCGCGCCGAACGGGCGCAACGACGCCAGCGCCTGGGCAGCGCACGGCTCAGGGCGCAGGAGGCGGAACGCTCCGGCAGGCTGGTGGTCGAGGCCGAAGGGGTCGGCTACGGCTATGCCGGCGAACCCCTGATCCGAGATTTCAGCACCACCATCCTGCGCGGCGACAAGGTCGGCATCATCGGTCCCAATGGCTGTGGCAAGACCACCCTGATCCACCTGCTGCTGGGCCAGTTGGAGCCCGATTCGGGCAGTATCCGTCTCGGCACCCGCCTGGAGATCGCCTATTTCGACCAGTTGCGCGAACAGATCGACGGCAGCAAGAGCGTGCAGGACAATGTCAGCGGCAGCGACCGCATCGTCATCGACGGCCAGTCGCGTCACATCATCAGCTACCTGCAGGACTTCCTGTTCACGCCGGACCGCGCCCGCGCCCCGGCCAGCAAGCTCTCCGGTGGCGAGCGCAACCGCCTGCTGCTGGCCAGACTGTTCTCCCGCCCGGCCAACATGCTGGTGCTGGACGAACCCACCAATGACCTGGACAGCGAGACCCTGGAGCTGCTGGAACAATTGCTGCTGGACTACCAGGGTACCCTGCTGCTGGTCAGCCATGATCGCAGCTTCCTCGATAACGTGGTCACCTCCACCCTGGCCTTCGAGGGCGAAGGCCGCTTCAACGACTATGTCGGCGGCTATGCCGACTGGCTGCGGCAACGCCGTCCGTCCGCGACAGGACCCGCGGCGCCCGCGCGGGAGACCCCGGGCAAGGCCCCGCCGGCCCGCGCGCGCAAGCTGGGATATCGTGAACAACGCGAACTGGCACAGCTGCCCGCCCGCATCGAGGCCCTGGAGCAGGAGCGGGAAGCGCTGCACGGGCGGCTGGCCGATCCGGACTTCTATCAGGCCGAGGGCGAGGCCATCGCCGCCACCCGGGCCCGCCTGGACACCCTGGAGCAGGAGCTGGCCCAGGCCTACACGCGCTGGGAAACACTGGAAAACGAAGCATGAATAACCCGATTCAGGATCCCTCACAAGCCTTTTGTACTCTGGACCCGGACCACATCCTGGACGCGGTCGAGGCCCTGGGATACCGCTGTGATGGGCGCATGCTGGCACTGAACAGCTACGAGAACCGCGTTTACCAGATCGGTATCGAGGAGGCCGAGCCCGTGATCGCGAAGTTCTACCGTCCGGCCCGCTGGACGGATGCGGCCATCGAGGAGGAACATGCATTCGCCCTGGAACTGGCCGCTGCGGAGATCCCGATCGTCGCCCCCCTGGCCGATGCCTCGGGCAGGACCCTGTTCCACCAGGGACCCTTCCGCCTGGCCCTCTATCCGCGCCGTGGCGGTCATGCCCCGGAGCTAGAACGGCCCGATCAACTGGAGCAGATGGGTCGCTTCCTGGCCCGTATCCACAACCTTGGCGCGACCCACGATTTCGTCCACCGCCCGAGCCTGGACATCGCCTCCTTCGGTGAACAGCCACGCCAGTACCTGATCGATTCCGGTCTGATCCCGCCGGAGCTGCGGGACAGCTATGCCAGCCTCAGCGCGGACCTGCTGCTGGCCATCCGTGCGGCCTTCGAGCGCGCCGGAACGGTACAACGGCTGCGCCTGCACGGAGACTGCCACCCCGGCAATATCCTCTGGACCGATGCCGGCCCGCACTTCGTCGATCTCGATGACGCGCGCATGGGCCCGGCCATCCAGGACCTGTGGATGCTGCTGTCCGGGGATCGCATGGAGATGACCGCGCGCCTGGCCGATCTGCTCGAAGGCTACACCCAGTTCCGTGTCTTCGAACCGCGTGAACTGCACCTGCTCGAGGCCCTGCGCACACTGCGCATGATCCACTATGCCGCCTGGCTGGCGCGCCGCTGGGACGACCCGGCCTTTCCCCTGGCCTTCCCCTGGTTCAACGGCCCGCGTTACTGGGATCAACACATCCTCGAACTCCGTGAGCAGGCCGCACTGTTACAGGAACCCCCACTGGTGTGGGACTGAGCAGGATGCCCTCCGCCCGTAACCGTGCGCAAGCGCGGGGGCGAAACCGGGCATCTATCGCGGCAGATGTTATGATCGGCGTCATGCCAGCCGCCACCAAGGAACCCCCATGCCGCTCAGCAATGCCCACAAGAAATACCTGAAATCCCTGGCCCATAAACTGGATCCGGTGGTGCGCGTCGGCCAGCATGGCATCGGTGAAAACCTGCTCACCGAGCTGGATACCGCCCTCACGCAGCACGAACTCCTGAAGGTCAAGCTCAGCGTCGGTGATCGCGTCCTGCGCGATCGGATGATCAATGAACTCTGCGAACACTCCGCCGCCGAGCTGGTCCAGCGCATCGGCAATATCGCGGTACTCTACCGGCGCAATCCGGAACGGCAGAAAATAGACTTGCCGGGATGAAAGCCGCCCTGAAGAAGGCCAAAGCC
>CAZDOC010000051.1:0-13535 GCA_964506945.1 uncultured Gammaproteobacteria bacterium | reverse complement strand
ACCGCCCTGGCCCTGCTCCTGCCCAGCCTCTCCCCGGCCGACACCGTCCCCACCCGCAAGCTCTTCGGCACCGACAAGCCCACCCTCAAGACCACCTTCACTCCCCAGCCCGGCAGCCGTCATGCCGGCATCTACTACGACAGGGCCCTGTCGGGAGACAAGCCAAAGGGAACTGTGATCCGGAAGATGATGCCGCCGCTTGATATCCCGCTGTGCCCCGGGCGGTCCATGACAATTCTGCCTGAAGCTTTGCTATCTTTATTGCATGGTGCCGGTCTCCTCTGTGATGCTGGAGGATTGCGATTATAATTTGACCGCAGGCCTTGCCTCCTGATGGAGATATGCGAAAAATATCATCGCGTTCCCGGCATGAGGCGATATAGGATGTGTATCGACGGGAGACCCAGCTGTCCATGAAGCGTATCTGCATACTGCTGTCCGGCCTGCTCATGGCCCTGCCATCACCGGCCCTGGATCGGCTCACGGTCAAGGGCCTGTTCAAGGACCGGGCGATGGTCGAGATCGATGGCAAAGCCTATCTGCTGACCCCGGGCAAGACCCTGAAGAACGGTGTGAAATTGATCTCCGCGAACAGCAGGGAGGCGGTCATCGAGGTCGATGGCAAGGTGGCGACCTATCATCTGGGAGGGCGCATCGAAAGCACCTACAGCAGCCCGCAGGCCAGGGGCCGAATCGAGATCTGGCCGGACGGTATGGGCATGTACACCGTCACCGGCAGTATCAATGGTTTTCCGCTGACCTTCCTGGTCGATACCGGGGCGACCCTGGTGGCGATGAACGAGACCCAGGCCCGGCGCCTGGGTCTGGACTACAAGCTATCCGGGGTGGAGGGCATGAGCTCGACCGCATCCGGCACGGTGCGGGCCTGGTACCTCCGGGTCAAGTCCGTGAAGGTCGGCGAGATCGAGCTGCACAACGTCCAGGCCGCGGTACTGCAGGGCAACAGCCCGACCCATGTTTTACTGGGCAATTCCTTTTTGAACCGTCTGGAGATGAAACGCCACGGCCAGGTGATGGAGCTGATCCGGAAGTAGGCTCAGGCGGTGTATCGATGTAACAGGCGCCGATCGGCCAGCGCCAGTCCACCGAACAGTACCGCCGAGTAGAACAGGGCCCCGGCCAGGGAGTTCTGCAGGAACGGGATGGCGGCCGTATAGCAGGCCAGCAGGCCGGTGAGGTCATGGCTGTACATGCCCGACAGCAACCACACCCCGAAATTGGTCAAGGCAAAAAAGATCACCGAGGCCGATACCGCCGCCAGGGCGATGTTCACGGCCTTCAGGCGCCGTCTCAGCAGGCCGCCGATGGCCACGGTGATGACGAATCCCAGATAGACGAAGGCCATGGTCGCATGCAGGCCCAGTATCAGATCGGTAAGGAACATTGCCAGCAACGGTATCGCATAGGCGAGCCTGCGATCCGGCAGGCAGGCCCCGCCGAACAGGGCCATGGCTGCGATCGGGGCAAAGTTGGCCGGATGCGGGAACAGGCGCGCCAGCGCGGCAAGGGCGATCAGGGACAGTACAAATAACAGGCGGGTCTTGTTCATGCGGGTTCTCATCATGTCACCGTGGTATGGATGGGCGGATTCTAACCGTTTTTGTCTTCCTTTTCAGTCCGGGATGGGTTATTCCAGTAGCTTTCTTCCACTCCCTCGACCCGGTTCAGATGGCGGGCCAGCACGAACAGCAGGTCCGACAGGCGGTTCAGATAGGCGATTGACTGTGGATTGATCGGCTCCTGACTCGCCAATCCCGCCAATGCGCGTTCCGCCCGCCGGCACACCGCCCGGGCGACATGGGCCTGGGCTCCTGCCCTGCCACCACCGGGCAGGATGAATTCCTTCAGTGGTCCCAGGGCGGTATTGTAGCCATCGCTCGCGGCCTCTAGCCGTTCCGTGCGCCGGGCATCGATCACCTCGCTGCCCGGGATCGCCAGTTCCCCCCCCAGATCGAACAGATCATGCTGGATATGATTCAGCAGATCCTCGACCTCCGGGGGCAGACCGAGCGTGCGCAGCAGGCCGATCTGGCTGTTGAGTTCATCGATCTCGCCCATGGCGGCGATGCGTGCCCCGCCCTTGTCCACGCGCGAGCCATCGGCCAGGCCGGTACTGCCGTCGTCACCGGTGCGGGTGGTGATCTTTGTCAGGCGTTTGCCCATGTCGGTCTCCAGTCTGGCAAGCGGTATCGTCGCGACAGCATGAGTCCGGCCCCAGAGGACAGGATATGGCTCCCTTGCCGTATCCGCTGTCGCCACCCCCGTCTCCACAATCCACGGGCCGTCCCGGGAACCCGGCCATGCCGTTTCCTTATGTCCTGCGCCTGCGGCGCGCAAGCACCAGCAGGGCCGTGGCCAGCAGCCAGATCGATGGCGGCACGGGCACCGGGGCGACCACAAGACTGTCCAGGGCGAAATAGGCCGGCGTGTTCATGCCGAATGCGCCGTTGTCCGAGGAACTCAGCGCAAACTCCAGGCCGGTAACCACACCCAGAGCGCTCAGGTCGACCCAGTTCCAGGTATCGACGATATAGTCCTGGCTGTTGTCGCTGAATCGATAGTCCGCCAGATAATAGTCGATACTGCCGGTCGCCGAGCCACCATCCAGGCCGGTGATGGTCAGCTTGAACCAGTCGGCATCATTGCCGCTGGCGCCGCCGAACTTCTTGGCGAAACTGTCGCCATTGGCCATGGACAGGGCCGCATAGGTGGTATTGGTAAAATAGGCCCCCAGTACCGAGGCACCGCCGCTGAAGCCGATGCCGGCGTGATCGCCACCGAAACTGTCGATGAAGGCCACGCCATAGTTGTCGGAATGGAAGCCTGCCCCGGTGATGGCGCTGTACTGATTGCCAAACCCCGGTGTCGTCGTGTCGGTGTGACTGGAATAGGACCAGCCGCTCCAGGAGCTGAAGCCACCCCCCCAATCGGTCTTCTGATTGCTGAACCGGGCCGGTCCACTGAGGATGGTGCTGGGGTTTGCCGTCCCCACGGCACCCGTGACGCCGTCCCAGTGGCTGTCCGGTGCCAGCCACAGGTCATCGAAACCGGCCACCGTCGGCAAGACGGTGGCGGCCTGAAGTGTGCCACTGAGCAGCAGGCCCATGCCCAGTACCATGCCTGTCGTGATTCTTTTCATCTCTATTTGCTCCTTTCAGCTTCGTTGATTGTTATTGACGGAATCGTTGCGGCGCAGGGCGCCCAGCAGCATCAGCGCCATACCGAACAGCCACAGGGCCGGCGGCAGCGGCACGCTGGCGGGGGCCTGGTTGATCACGCCGATGGCGTCGAGGTCGAAACCGGCGCTACCACTGCCCGGGTAGGGATCGTAGATGGGATGGCCCCCCCCCAGGCTGAGCGGGTAATCATCCAGGGCAGAACCGTCGCCACTGATGTCAAGCAGGCGGACATAGCGCACGGCGTTGAGGTCCAGGCCACTGATCCCGGTCAATTCCTGCAGGTCGAAGGGGGTGCCGAAGCCCTGCCGGTACTTGCCGGCATAGCCGGTGATGTCGGTGGGGTCCAGGGTCCCGAAGGCACCGACAGCAGCCGGGGTAAATGAGATGTTGCTGAAACGGAAGAACTGGCTGCCGTCCGACGACACCTCGACCCAGGCCAGTTCCAGGAAGGTATCGCTGAAACTGTTTTCGAACACCGCGAAATCGGCGCCCACGCCATCGGCGATGGGTCGATCGAAACGCAGGGTGATGCGCCCGCCCTCGCCCAGGCTGACGACATCGAAGGAATCCCCCACCGCCGCGCCCAGGGCCTTGCCCGGGGTCTGCCAGACCGGATCGACGCCGGCGCCGGGGACATAGTCCTGCCAGGCGCTGGCCCAGCCGCCGAAGAGGCTGGAATCCTTGCCTATGGCGGTACTGCCGGGCTGTCCCGCGGCCGGTGCGAAGGGACCGGCATGCGCCGTGGTGAACGCCAGTAACAGGACCATCAGATTGAGGTATCGCATCATTGTCTCCTTGCCGTGCGGGACGGCGTTCAGAATTTCATGCTCAGGCCGGCATAGGCGTTACGTCCCGGCATGGGATAGAAGGTTTCGCCAAAGCTGACCGTGGAATAGACCGTATCGAACAGGTTGTTGATACCGGCGAAAAGGCTCAGATCCCCATGCCGGTAGCGGATCCTGGTGTCCACCACGGTATAGGCGGGCAGTTTGTCAAAGCGGGTATTGTCGAGATCCAGGCCATCGATTCGGGTACCGACGTGATTGGCGCTGAGACTGAGATCCATCCCCGCCCCCGCCTGCCAGACCAGGCCGGCGCTGGTCTTCAGATAGGGCACCAGGGGGATACGCGCGTGATTGCCACTGAACCGGGCGTCGGTATAGGCCAGATTGCCCCACAGCATCAGGCCGCCCTCGGGGTACAGTCGCATTTCGAGTTCCGCGCCCTGACGCCTGGTGGCCTGGTCATAATTGCGGTTGACGACGCCATCGAAAAAGATCTCATCCCGATCCGAGAAGTGGAACAGGCCGAGCGAGCCCTCCAGCCAGCCACCCCGACGATAGCGCAGGCCCAGGTCCCAGTGCGTACCGTCCTGTGGGTGCAGATCGGGGCTGGACAGAACCACCTCATCCAGGTTCGGATTGCGAAAACTGCGGCTGTGATTGAGATACAGGATCAGGTTGCGATGCAGCGACCAGCTCAGTCCGGCATCCAGGGCCGTGTTGTGCCAGGTGTCCGTGCGCATGGCGCCCTGGACCCAGACATCGCGGCAGTTCGTCAGCACCGGCACCGGTATCGGCAAGGGCGGGATGATCACGAAGACCGTATCACACTGCGTGTTCAGGCCACGGCTGGCGCGGCGCAGCTGGTAGCTATCCCAACGATAGCCGAGGTCGAGGACCAGCCCGTGTCCCAGTCGCCATTGACCGCTGACATACAGGCCCTGATCATCGATACGGCCGTTTTTCTGCTGGCTCTGGCCCGGACTGGTACGACCGTTTTCCTCGCGGGCATAGGAGGCGCGACGACGGTTGTAACCCAGTTCCAGCTCCAGCGGACGGCCGAACAGTGCCAGGCCCAGCCGGTGACTCAGGTCCAGTTCGCGGCTGTGGGTGGTGATGCGCGATTGCTGCTCGAACACCGCCCGGGCCGGGGTGAAACCGATGAGAAACGGGTTGCTGCGCGCCCGCAGGCTCAGTTGCAGATGTGTCTGCCCCAGGGATCCGCCATCGAGATCGACACCGGCGCTGTAGCGCCGTTCCAGGGTGCTGCCCCGATCGTGGGGCGCGTTGCTGCCTCGACGGCCGGCGGCGGTGGTGAAGGCGGCCTTGCTGACCGGACCGGGGAGTCCATAGGCGTCCGTGTGCAAACGCGCATCCAGGAACAGGCTTGCCGGACCCGAGGGTGCGTAGTCCAGTCTCAATGAGGCATCCTGCTTGTCCAGAAAACTGTTGCGCCGGTGGCCATCCGTGTGAAAATCCGAGGCATTGGCGCTGATGCGATAATCGCCTTGAGCCAGGTCGCCCCGCAGGCGCAGATCGCGATTATGGTAGGCCCCATAGCTCGCATAGGCCAGGGTGCCGGTGTGTTCGCCACGCTGGGTGATGATATTGATCACCCCACCCACGGCGCCATCGCCGTAACGCACGCCACTGGCCCCGCGGATGATCTCGATGCGCTCGATCTGACTGAGGGGGATGCCACTCAAATCCGCCCCCGAGAGATCGGGACTGTTCTGCCGCACACCGTCAATCATGACAATCACGTTGCTGGTGAAGGTATCGCCCATGCCGCGGATATCGATGCCGGAAAACTTGTCGTTGCCCCAGAAACTGCGCAGATTGACATTGGCCTCACGGGCCAGCAGATCGACCACGGAGTTGCCCGGGGCCTGCTCGATATCCTCGCGGGTGATGACCGAGACACTGCGAGGGAGTCCCCAAATGGGCGCCGGGGCGGCCGTGCCGGTGACCACCAGTTCATCCATTTCCAGGCGCGCCGCTTCATCGGGCTCCGCCGCCAGCAAGGGTAGCGAGAAGGCCAGGCCGAGGCTCGGCAATAATATGTAATGACGTATGGGCATCCCCGCACCAACGGATCTCGATTGCTTGTACAGGCAGGGGGTCGGGAACCTGGAGAGGGGTGAGCCGGACTAGACGCACGCATCGCCACGCAGCCGATCGCCCCACGCGATACGGTTTACGGAGCCTCGGGCCGGTATCCGGGCTCGCGAGTGGGCCTGGGCCCGGTGTATCGCCTTCCCACGTCTCGACGCAGTGGCGTGTGGATACACCTTGACTCGCTTACCGTTGCGGGGGCAGCGTCGGAATTGTGTGGCCTTGCCAGCACGCACCGAACTTCCCGTTGAACCCCGGGGCCGTGACCGGCCCGAGGGCACCCGAAGCAATGTGACGCGAAAAATAGCCCAGGCCCTGGGTCAAGTCAAGCGCCTGCGCGAGGGCCAGCCGCCGGCCCGGCTCCACCACGCGCATCCAGCGCGACGCGGTCTGGAACATGATAAATCCCTGAATTCCGGTTATAATGTCATGTTTTTTCCGATGAATCAGCACGGATCCCAATGGCCTTGAATCATGACCGAACTTAGCCCCGCGGCCAGGCGCACGGCGCGCCTGCAACGACTTCCCGCCCTGCTGCAACAACGCATCCTGTTCCTGGACGGCGCCATGGGCACGATGATCCAGCGCTACCAGCTGGAGGAGGCCGATTACCGCGGCCAGCGTTTCGACGCCCATGGCAGCGATGTCAAGGGCAACAACGACCTGCTCAGCCTGACCCGCCCGGATATCATCGGCGCCATCCACGCCGCATATTTCGAGGCCGGCGTGGACATCGTCGAGACCAACACCTTCAACAGCACGGTGATCGCCCAGGCCGATTACCAGCTGGAAGCCCTGGTGCATGAACTGAATCTGGAATCGGCGCGCCTGGCGCGCGAGGTCGCGGACCGTTTCGAGGCCGCCGACGGCCAGCCCCGCTATGTCGCCGGGGTGCTGGGGCCGACCAACCGCACCGCCTCGATCTCACCGGATGTCAACAATCCCGGTTTCCGCAACACCAGCTTCGACGAGCTGGTCGGCGCCTATGACGAGGCCATCGATGGCCTGGTGCGGGGCGGCGCCGATCTGCTGCTGGTCGAGACCGTCTTCGACACCCTCAACGCCAAGGCGGCGCTGTTCGCCATCGACCGGTATTTCGAGGACCATGCCGAAGCGCTCCGCCTGCCGATCATGATCTCCGGCACCATCACCGACGCCAGCGGACGCACCCTCTCGGGGCAGACCACCGAGGCCTTCTGGAACTCGCTGGAACACGCCCGCCCCCTGAGCATCGGCCTGAACTGCGCCCTCGGCGCCGATGACATGCGACCCTATGTCGAGGAACTCTCGCGCATCGCCGATACCTTCGTCAGCGCCCATCCGAACGCCGGTCTGCCGAACGAATTCGGTGAATACGACGAGACCCCGGAATCGATGGCGGCCACCTTGACGGAATTCGCCCAGAGCGGCTTCCTGAATATCGTCGGCGGTTGCTGCGGCACCACCCCGGAGCATATCCGGGCCATCATCGCGGCCCTGCGCGCCCTGCCCCCGCGAGAGATACCGGAACTGCCGATCGAGACCCGGCTGAGCGGCCTGGAACCGCTGAATATCGGCGCCGACAGCCTCTTCATCAACGTCGGCGAACGCACCAATGTCACCGGTTCCGCGAGATTCCGCAGGCTCATCAAGAACGGTGATTACGAAACTGCCCTGGAGGTCGCCCGCCAGCAGGTCGAGGACGGCGCCCAGATCATCGACATCAACATGGACGAGGGCATGCTCGATTCCGAGGAGGCGATGCAGACCTTCCTCAACCTGATCGCGGCCGAGCCGGACATCGCCAGGGTACCGATCATGATCGATTCCTCCAAGTGGAGCGTGATCGAAACCGGCCTGAAGTGCATACAGGGCAAGCCGGTGGTCAACTCCATCAGCATGAAGGAAGGCGAGCAGGCCTTCCGTGAACATGCCCGCCTGCTGCGCCGCTATGGCGCCGCCACCGTGGTCATGGCCTTCGACGAGCAGGGCCAGGCCGAGACCACGGAGCAACGGGTCTCCATCTGCGAGCGCGCCTACCACATCCTCACCGAGGAGATCGGCTTCCCGCCCCAGGACATCATCTTCGATCCCAATATCTTCGCCGTCGGCACCGGCATCGAGGAACACAACGAATACGCGCTGTCCTACTTCGAGGCCACCCGCGAGATCAAGCAGCGCCTGCCGCATGCCCTGGTCAGTGGCGGGGTCAGCAACGTGTCCTTCTCCTTCCGCGGCAACGATGGCATACGCGAGGCCATCCACGCGGCCTTTCTCTACCACGGCATCCAGGCCGGCATGGACATGGGCATCGTCAATGCCGGCCAGCTGGCCATCTACGAGGAGATCCCCAAGGACCTGCTGGAACGCATCGAAGACGTGCTCCTGAACCGCCGCCCCGACGCCACCGATCGGCTGATGGAGATCGCCGAGAGCGTGACCTCCGGGGTCCGGGAACGGGTCGAGGACCTGTCCTGGCGCGAACTCCCGGTCAACGAGCGCCTGGCCCACTCCCTGGTCAAGGGCATCGATGAATACATCGTCGAGGACACCGAGGCCGCGCGCCTGGAAGCGGAACGTCCCCTGCATGTGATCGAGGGCCCCTTGATGGACGGCATGAACATCGTCGGCGACCTGTTCGGCGCCGGCAAGATGTTCCTGCCCCAGGTGGTCAAGAGCGCGCGCGTGATGAAGAAGGCGGTGGCCCATCTGACGCCCTATATCGAGGCGGAAAAGAGCGCCGCCGAGGCCAACAACAGCAATGGTCGTATCGTCATGGCCACGGTCAAGGGTGATGTGCACGATATCGGCAAGAATATCGTCGGCGTGGTCCTGCAATGCAACAACTACGAGGTCATCGACCTCGGGGTGATGGTGCCGGCGGACAAGATCCTGCAGACCGCGCGCGAGGTGGATGCGGATCTGATCGGCCTGTCGGGGCTGATCACCCCGTCGCTGGATGAGATGGTGCATGTGGCGAAAGAGATGCGGCGCCTGGGCTACGAACTGCCGTTGATGATCGGCGGGGCCACGACCTCGCGCGCCCATACCGCGGTCAAGATCGAGCCCAACTATGATCAACCCGTGATCTATGTGAAGGATGCCTCGCGTGCGGTGGGCGTGGCTACCAGCCTGCTCAGCGAGGATCAGCGCGAGAGCTTCGTGCGCCAGACCCGTGAGGAATACGCCCGGTTGCGCGAACGCCACGCCGGCAAGCAGGCCAGAATCGAGTGGCTCAGCCTGGAGCAGGCCCGCGCCAACAAGGCCCCGCTGGACTGGTCGGCCTATAGTCCGACCGCGCCACGGGACCCCGGGATCACCGTGCTGGAAGACTATCCCCTGGATGAGTTGCGCGAATATATCGACTGGACACCGTTCTTCGTGGCCTGGGAACTGGCCGGCCGCTACCCGCGCATCCTCCAGGACGAGAAGGTGGGACCGGAGGCCAGCCGCCTGTTCGCCGATGCCGAGGAGATGCTGAAGCACATCATCGATGAGAAACTGTTGACCGCCAGGGCCGTGTTCGGCCTGTTCCCCGCCAACAGCGTCGGCGATGACGACATCGAGCTGTACAGCGACGAGGGACGCCATGGCGAACTGATGGTGCTGCACCATCTGCGTCAGCAGACCCGCCGGCCGCCCGGGCAGCCGAACTTCTGCCTGGCCGATTTCATCGCCCCGCGCGAATCCGGCGTGGCCGACTATATGGGGGCCTTCGCGGTCACCGCCGGCATCGGCGTCGATGCCCTGGTGGCCGATCTGGAGGCCGAGCACGATGACTACCGGGCCATCATGGTCAAGGCCCTGGCCGATCGCCTGGCCGAGGCCTTCGCCGAACGCCTGCATCAGCGCGTACGGCGGGAATTCTGGGGCTATGCCCTGGACGAGTCCCTGGACAACGAGGCCCTGATCGATGAGCAATACACGGGCATACGCCCGGCGCCCGGCTACCCTTCCTGCCCGGACCATACTGAAAAACGACTGCTCTGGAAGCTGTTGCAGCCAGACGAGCGGATCGGCCTGGAACTGACGGAGTCCCTGGCCATGGTCCCCACGGCCGCGGTCAGCGGCTGGTACATCGGCCACCCGCGGTCACGCTATTTCGGGCTTGGCAAGATCAACGCCGACCAGGTACACGACTATGCCAAGCGCAAGGGCATGGACGTGGCCAGCATGGAGCGCTGGCTGTCACCCAACCTGGGTTATGACGCGGACTGAGTCCGGAGTCCACACCGCGGGCATGGGCATGCGCCCACGGGTTCAGTCCCGGTCCTGTGGAGAAGGCTTCAGGGCACCGGGATCGAGGGCCTCGATCTTGTTCGTGCCGGCTTCCAGAAAACCGTGCATAAAGGCGGGGATCTCCTCCGGCGGCAGGGGCTTGCTGTAGAAATAGCCCTGTGCGTAGGCGCAGTTCAGTTCACGGATGAAACGGACCTGTTCCCCGGTTTCCACCCCCTCGGCGATGATCCGCCGGCCGAGGCCGTGGGTCATGGCGATGATCCCCTGGATCAGGGCGGCATCGGCCGGATCGGTGGTGATATCACGTACGAAACTCCGGTCGATCTTGACGATATCGGCCGGGAAGCGTTTCAGATACGCCAGCGAAGAGTAACCGGTGCCGAAATCATCGATGGACAGACCACAACCCAGCGCCCGGATCCGCGCCATCTTCTCCAGGGCCAGGTCCAGGTTCTCCATGATCAGGCTCTCGGTCAGCTCCAGCTCCAGCAGTTCGGCCGGGAAACCGGTCTGCTCCAGCAAGGATTCCAGGGTCGTGAGGAAGCCGGGATCGGCGAACTGCAGGGCGGAGACGTTGACCGCCAGATGGATATCACGGCCCCACTGCTGTCGCCAGTAGGCCATCCGGCGCAAGGCGGTCTCCAGCACCCAGGCGCCGATGGCGATGATCTGACCACTCTCCTCGGCCAGGGGGATGAAACGATCCGGAGGGATCATGCCCATGTCGGGATGCTGCCAGCGGATCAGCGCCTCGAAGCCCATGGGCTGGGCACTGCCCAGTTCCATGATGGGCTGAAAATGCAGGGCGAATTCCTCCTCCTTCAGGGCCTTGCGCAGATTATTGGCCAGCAGCATGCGATCGAAGGCCGAGGCGCTCATCTCCGAGGCATAGAACTGGAAGGTGTTGCGACCCTCGGACTTGGCCTGGTACAGGGCGATGTCCGCATACTGGGTCAGGCCGTCGAAGTCCGTGGCGTCGTCCGGATAGATGCTGATGCCGATGCTGGCCGAGCTGAAGCCCTCACCGATCTCCAACGGGAACGGCCTCTGCGTGGCGCTGATCACCTTGCGCGCCACCAGGCTAAGATCCAGTGAATCGTGACAGTCAGCCAGGACGATGGCGAATTCATCGCCCCCCAGGCGGGCAATGGTGTCCTCCTCGCGGACACAGGACCGCAGACGCCGGGTTTCCTCCTGCAGCAGGCGATCGCCAGCGACATGACCGAGGTTGTCGTTGACCTGGCGGAAATTGTCGAGATCGATGAACAGCAGGCCCACCCGCGTGCCGTTGCGCTGCGCATGGCGCATGGACTGTTCCAGACGGGCCTTGAACAGGGTGCGGTTGGGCAGGCCGGTGAGGGCGTCATAATGGGTCAGGTGCTCCAATTGCTCCTGGTATTGCTTGTGACGGCTGATATCGGTGAATATGGCGACATAATTGGTCAGTGTTCCGTGCTCGTCACGCACCGCGTTGATGGTCATGAACTCGGGATAGACCTCCCCGTTCTTGCGCCGGTTCCAGATCTCGCCCCGCCAGTGATCCGTTTCCTCGATGGCGCGCCACAGGGACTGGTAGAAGCTGGGGCCCTGGCGTCCGGATTGCAGCAGGGACGGATTCCTGCCCAGGACCTCTTCGCGCGGGTAGCCGGTACAGCGGCTGAAGGCCGGATTGACGTCGATGATCCGGGCCTTGGCATCCGTGACCAGGATCCCCTGCTCGGTATTTTCGAAGACGCAGGCCGCCAGGCGCATGCCTTCGCCGGTCTTTTTGCTGGCGCTGATATCCATCCAGGTGCCGATGATGCGCCGTGGGCTGCCGTCCGCATCGCGGATCAGTCTCATGGAATCGTGGATCCAGATATACTCGCCATCGGCGCGACGGAAACGGTATTCGAGGTCCAGGAAGCCGTCCCTGAGCAGGTCGGACCGTCTGGCCAGGGCCTGCTCCCGGTGCTCCGGATGCAGGTTGTCGAGCCACCAGTCCTGGAATTGCCGGCATTCGCTCCGGCTGTATCCCAGCAGGCGCTCCACCGAGGCACTGATGAACTCCAGGCGGCCTGCGCGCGCGGCCTCCAGCGGCGCCGCATCCAGGGTATACAATAACGCTGGCATGACCCCCAGCATGTGATCCAGCTGCTCCCGCGTGTCGCGCTCGGAATCTTCCAGCAGGGTCCGCTCTATGGCCCCACCGAGTACGCTGGCGGCGGTCTTCAGCGCTTGCTGCTCCAGCGCGTCCCAGGCGCGATGACGGTCGAAATTGTCCAGGCCCAGATACCCCCACCAGTCACCGCGGATGAATACCGGCACGATCAGTATCGATTGCAGGCCGATGGGTTCCAGCAACCGTCTCTCGCTGTCGGGCAGACTGTCGACATTACCGCAGAGGATCCGGTCCTGGGCCAGCATCTCCCGCCAGCGGGAGAACCCGCGCGAGGACATGAAGAAGGTCTGGCAATCCAGCCTTTCCAGCAAGGGTCTGCCATGTTCGCCGACCCATTCGAAACGCAGGCTGACCGCCTCGTCCGATTCCAGCTTCACGGTCTTCTGATACAGGCAGACGCGGCTGACCCGGGCCGCGTCGCCGAGGTAGCGCAGGATCCGTCCCACCGGTCGCTCCCAGCTACGGGCATGACGCAGGGTCTCGGTGATCAGGGTCACCGCGGTGATGAGCCGGTCCCCTTCCGCGGATGCAGCGGCGAGGCCGTCGACCTGTTTCCAGATCAGCAGGATCTCCTCGACCTTGTCGCCATCGCCGATGATGGGCTCGACCGTGATCCGCAAACGCCGTTGTCCGCCCCCGTGACAACGCAGATCCAGGATCCGCTCATCTTGTGCGGCACCACCGCGGGCGCTGTCGATCAAGATGTCGATGTCGTCACGGCCACCCGCCCCGTGGGCGAACAGGACCCGCAAGGGCCGCCCTATCAGGTCGGAGCGGTCATAGCCCGTGATCTCGCAACACCAGCGATTGACGGCCAGGATCCGGCCCTGGCAGTCCGTGGCCAGACATCCGAATGGCGCCTGGTCGTGAAATCCCGTCCGTTCAAGTAGCTGTTCCGTCGTATCCATGACCTGACCCGTCTGTTATGCCGGCGCTGGCGAAAAGCCACCCATGACAGTGTCCTGCTCATCCAAGTGTAGCCTTTCCCCCGTCATTTCGCTCCATGCCGGGACCCTTCGCATCACCGGCGGGATGGTTTTATTGCGCCGCACAACATGT
>CAZDOC010000050.1:8431-13812 GCA_964506945.1 uncultured Gammaproteobacteria bacterium | reverse complement strand
CTACGCCGGCGATCTGCGCCTGGTCGCGGCCGGTTCCATCGCCGGCGAGCTGGCCCCCAGCCGGATGGCGATCCAGTCCCTGCGCGGTGGCCGGGTCGACGCCACCGCCGGCGGGGCGATCCGCATCGTCGCCCCCCGCGGCGACCTGCCGGCAGGCCGCATCGCCGCCGGCGGAGACGTCACCCTGGCGGCCCTCGGGGACCTGCTCGCTGCCGATCCCGCTGGCGGGATCAACGTGAGTGGCTTCAATATCTCTCTGGACTCCACCCTGGGTTCGATCGGGCGGGACGGGGATCGGCTGGTGATCGACTCCGGTGGCGATCTCGATGCCGGGAACAGCGGCAGCACCCGCCTGCTGGCGTTCAGCGGCATCCACCTGGAGGAGCGTATTGGCGATCTCGACCTCGACCGGGCCGAGACCTTCACCGGGCCGATCGACCTGTACGTTCCCAACGGCCGCATGAGGCTGCAGCAGATCAGCACCAGCGGCCCCTACCGGATGGTCTTCAGGGGCCGGGGCTTGCAGCTGGACCAGGTGCGGGCAGGGAGCCTCGACCTCACGGTGACCGGCGAGGGCGGCAGTCTCTCGATCGGCCAGGCGCGGATCGGCACGGGCATGACCCTGCAGGCGGACAACATCCGCCTCGGCCGGATCCGCCATACCGGCCCCGGCCCGCTGCGGCTCGCCCTGCACGGCAACGACGGTGGCACCGGCGACAGCCTGTTTCTGCATCTGCTCTCAGGCGGTGGGGTCTCGTTCGCGCCGCTGGACATGAAGGTGGCGCGGATCCGCAGCGGCGGACTGCGCTTCCTGGTGGGGGGGCGGGATGGCGCCAACGGAGGTTTCGACGCCTGGTTGAAGTCCCTCGATACCCGGAACCTGTTCCTGGCGATCGGTGATCGCCGCCGGGTCTTGACCAATGCCCTGGCGCTGGCCTATCTTCCCGATTTCATCGTCAACCGCTTCGGTACCGAGAACAGCGCCGAACGTCTGGCCGGCAAGGTGGATAATCTGGACAGCCAGCAGTTCGATGACCTGCTGGCCCGGTTCAGGGGGGCGCTGATCCGCCTGGGGACGCTTTCCCGGGATGCGTTGATCGACCTGCGCGATTACACCGGGTTCGCCGCCCCGTGAGTAGCGGTGGCACGCCGACCCCGCATCCAGTGCCGGCGGCGGGTGATGAGAATGGCCTTGCCCGATACGGGTCGCCCCGCTGGATGCGGTATCCGGGAATACTGATCGTGCCTACATGGAAATATGTCGCCTTGCTGGCGCTGCTGTTGCCGGCGCCGGGCTGGACGGCGCCACCCCTGGCCGTCTCGCCGGGCGCCGTCCAGCAACGGTCCATGGAGCAGCGGGAGCGGCAGCGCCTGGATCAGGATCTTTCCCGCAAGCGGGAGCAGGGCAGGGAACTGCTGCCGGAGGTCCCGGCCGCTCCGGCCGGGGCGGGTGGGGAGACCCTGATCCCGGTCCACCGTATCGTGGTGGACCCTTCGCGTATCCTCGACGAGTCCGGGATCCGTGCCATCACCGACCCGCTGGAAGGCCACACCGTGACCCTCGCCGAGCTGCGGCGGGCCGCGGCCGCGATCAGCGCGCTCTACCGGCAGCGAGGCTACCTGGGACAGGCCGACATCCCGCCGCAGCGGGTCCAGGACGGACGCGTGCGGATCCGCCTCATCGAACCCACCATTGGTGCCCTGCGGTTGCCACGCCTGGCGGGGACCCGCGAGGGCTTCGTCGGGGACCGGATCCACCTGCGGCCCGGCGAGTCGGTCGATCTCAAACGCCTGGAGCAGGACCTGCTGCGCCTGAACTGGCTCTATGATCTCGACCTGCGCTCCCGCCTGGAACCGGGGCGGGCCTTCGCGACCAGCGACCTGGTGTTTCGGGGCGAGGCCCAGCCACGTTACCGGGGCAGCCTGTTTCTGGATGATTTCGGGCGGCCCTCCATCGGCCGGCTGCGGGCGGGCTTCCTGGTCACCGACAGTTCTCTGACCGGCCGCCGTGACCCGGCCACCATCGGCCTGACCTTCGCCGAGGGCACGCGCGAGGCCCACCTGGACTATCTCTCCCCGCTGGGGGCCAGTGACCTGCGCGCCGGGCTGCGGCTGGACTACACCAATATCCGGATAGTCGGGGGTCCGTTGAAACCCCTGGACGTGAACGGCGATTCGATCGATGTCAGCCTGCAGTTGCGTTATCCGCTGGCGACCCGCCTGCGGCTGTTCTCGGACCTCGGGCTGGGGATCGACTGGAAACAGTCCGACACGGATTTCTCCGGGGTCCCGATCAGCCGCTCCCGGGTCCAGACCCTGCACCTGGACAATCTCAGCTACTGGTTCTTTCCGGGCGGGGTCCTGAGCAGCAACCAGGCCGTCTATATGGGCAGGCCCCTGCTGGGGGGCATGCAGACCTTCTTCCGTTACCAGGGACAGCTGAGCGCCCGCTATGACCTGGGCGGCGATCTCACCGGCCTGTTGCGCCTGGGGGGGCAGTGGAGCGATCGCGACAATCTGCCGATACAGGAACAGTGGCAGGTAGGCGGCAATGCCACCGTACGCGGCTATCCCGAGGGCCTGTTGATCGGTGATACCGGCTATCTGGTCAGCGCCGAGCTGAGGTATCCGGTGTTCCGCCGGCTCGCTGGCGCACCCGCGCGCTGGCGGGAAAAGGGAGAGGGCATGGTCTTCCTGGACCACGGCGCCGCCTTCCCCTTCAAGGGTGCCGCCGGCGGCATCGATTCCGACGATTTTCTCACCAGTATCGGCTTCGGCCTGTCCGTACCGCTGGCGGCAAACCTCGTCTTCCAGATCCAGGTCGGTGTGCCCTTGGTCTCCCGCCAGCGGGATGCCGAGGACGACTACGAGATCCACGGCTTTCTGGCCTGGCGCACCGGGCCCTGAGCGGATGGGTATTCCGATAAACAGGTGACGCCACGGGATCGCAATCTGGTCAATCAGCAGCTTCCCGGAGGGGGCGACCTGGCGCCGGAATATCCGCTCGCAGAACCCCGCCTGGCGTAATAGGCCCCGGGGGCGTTCAGATATTCCGGATCCGGCCTGGTCTTGCCCCCCGGCCGGTGACAGGGCGGGTTTCTTCAGGCCGGCGCACGGATCCGCCTGATGAACGCCTGCCATACCGGATCCGGATCCCATACGCTGGCGATGAAGGCATCCGCCCGGGTCTGGTTCCAGCCCAGCTGCCGTTGCCCGTACAGGGCCACGAATACCGATACCCGCCAGTTCAGGCGGCAGTGCACGAAGACCTGCCGGCCGGCATGCTCGCGCAGACACTGACTGAAGGCCTCGAAGTCAGCGCGGGTCGGGCCCTCGAAATCCACCGGGATGTGCCGATAGGCCATGCCCAGCCCCTCGACCGTGCCGCGCTCATCGGTCAGGGCGTAGGCCGGGTCGTCCAGGCCCAGGTTGATCACCACTTCATAGCCGGCCGTGGCCAGTGCCGCGAGCTGAACCTCGTCGGGCTGTCCGCCAGTGGCCAGGTCAGGCGTGGGCTGGCGGAGATTCGGGATCGTATCGAGGCCCATGGCTCAATCCGGCCAGCCGGCGCCGTGCTCCCGCACCAGTCCGGCCAGGACCTGGATATGGGCATCCTGATCGTTCAGGGCCGGGATATAGTGGAATGCCTTACCACCGGCATCCAGGAACAGGGCGCGGTAGCGCAGGGCGATCTCCTCCAGGGTCTCCAGGCAGTCGGCGGCGAAGCCCGGGCAGATCACATCGACCCGCTTATGGCCCTGGGCGGCCCACTCGCGCAGGGTGTCATCGGCATAGGGCTGGACCCAGGCGCGCGGGCCGAAACGGGACTGGAAGGCCAGCGCCCAGGCATCTTCCGGCAGCCCCAGGGCCTCGGCCACCAGGCGGGCGGTCTTGTGGCATTCGCAGGGGTAGGGATCGCCGGCCTCGAAGTAGTCCTGCGGGATGCCATGGAAGGAGAACAGCAGCCGCTCGCCACGCTCGTGTTCCCGCCAGTGATCGCGGATGGACGCCGCCAGCGCGGCGATATAGGCGGGATGGTCATGGTAGTGCATGACCATGCGCAGTTCCGGCAGCCGCGGCCAGTCCCTGAATACGCCGGCGATGGCGTCGAAGGTCGAGGCGGTGGTGGTGGCCGAATATTGGGGATAAAGGGGCAACACCAGGATACGGTTGGCATTGAGTTCACGCAGGCGTTCGAGGCCGGCCCGGATCGAGGGCTGGCCGTAGCGCATCGCCAGCACCACGCGGGGGCCGTCGTCCCCGCCGTCGGCCAGGGCCTGTTGCAGCCCCTCGGCCTGCCGGCGTCCGATGGCCAGCAGCGGCGATCCGGTCTCGCCCCAGATCTTGCGGTAGGCGGCCGCGGAGCGGCGCGGACGGGTGCGCAGGATGAGGCCGTGCAGGATCAGCCACCATAGTGGACGGGGTGCGTCGACGACGCGCCGATCCCACAGGAACTCGGCCAGGTAGCGCCTGAGGGCGGCCGGGGTCGGCGCCCCGGGGGTGCCGAGATTGGTCAGCAGGATACCGGTACGGGCCGGAGCCTGCCGGTCGGGATGGGCGGCTTCCGGGTTATTGATCATGGTGTTCCGCCACTTGTGTTTACAGACTTTGTCTTCATATCCTTGGATTATAACCGGGATAGCGCGGCTCACCGGCAGGCCGTCCTGATCCTTGGTGAGCGCCGATCTGGAAAGAGGGGTACGGGAAACTGTGTTTTCCTGCGCCCGATGAAGAAATGCCATGATTTTTCTCGCAGAGGTGCAGAGAAAGAATGATGTCGAATCAATGAGATAGAACTCCGCGAGCGCCGCGCCTCCGCGAGAGATATTCTTTCTGGATGGGCCCTAAGGGCCAGGGCCGGAATGTGTATCCATCTTGCCGGTCCATGGTCCCGCCTGCTGCGTTGCGGGAAAGGCTTGCATAGCCTGCTATGCGCGCCTTTCCGTACTTTGCAGGTAGAGCCCTGTCCGGCGCAACCCGGGTAAAATGTTTAGCCGGTTCCTGACTAGCGAGGCCTGTCATGTTGCTGAAGAAGATGAATGAATGTCCCGAGATCACCGCCAATGACGGCTGCCATCTGCGCGAGGTCCTGCATCCGGACAGGGATGCGGTCGATCTGCCCTATTCGCTCGCCCATGCGGTGCTTCATCCGGGCGAGCGAACGCGCAGGCATTTCCTGCGCCAGGACGAGGTCTATGTGATCCTCAGCGGGCATGGCCGTTTGCATATCGGTGATGAACTGCAGGTGGTGGAGGCGGGGGATGCGATCCGCATCCCGCCGGATCGGGAACAGTGGATAGAATGCGTCGGCGAGACCGAACTCAAATTCCTGGCCATCGTCAGTCCGCCCTGGACCGAGGAGGACGATATCAGCCTGGAAT
>CAZDOC010000050.1:0-8331 GCA_964506945.1 uncultured Gammaproteobacteria bacterium | reverse complement strand
CACGCCACCGCCAGCCAATCGTATTCGCCGGGCACTGGCCGCCGGGCGTTTCTTCTGGTCGATAGAGTTCGTCGCCTCCTGTGACCATGTCCTCAGCGATGACCTGGTGCAACTGGATGCCTTCGTGCGCGAGCTGGGGCGGCGCGACGAGGTGGCCGGGTTTTCGGTGACCGACCGGGTCCACTCGGATCGGGACCCGGACCCGGTGAAGGTGGCGGCCACGGTCATGGAACACAGCGGCAGCCAGCCGCTGGTGCACTGGTCCGGCAAGGACCGTTCCGAACGGCAGTTGCATGACAGCCTCGCCGCCATGCAGGGGGCCGGGCTGGAGAACCTCCTGCTGCTCAGCGGCGACAAGCTCAAGGACCCGCCGCTGGATCGGCGGCCACGTTACCTGGAATCGGTGCCGGCGATCCAGATCGCCCGCGAGCGGTACCCGCAATTGAACATCGCCGCGGCCCTGAACCCCTTCAAATACCGCGAGGAGGAGGCCATGGCCCAGTACCTGAAACTGGGCAAGAAGATCGGCGCGGGCGCGGATTTCATCATCACCCAGATCGGTTTCGATATCAAAAAGCACCAGGAGGCGCTGTTCTGGATGGACGCGCGCGGCTACCGGGTGCCGATGGTCGCCAACCTGATGGCACTGTCGGCGGCGCGGGCGCGTTATATCCGCCGCAACCGCCTGGCCGGGGTCACGATTACCGACGACTATTTCGAACTGCTGCAGGCCGAGGCGGCGCAACTGACCCGGCTCGCCGCCGCCGCGCGCGTGACCCGCAGGCTGGCCCTGCAGATCGTCGGGCTGCGGCTGCTGGGTTATTCCGGCGTGCAGCTGACCGCGATCAATTCCCTGGAGACCCTGACCACGCTTTACAACCAGGTCGATTACCTGGCCGCCAAGTGCCCGGACCGGATCAGCTGGAACCGGGCCTGGGCGGAGGCCCTGCGTCCGCCATCTGGAAAGGTGGTGGATACCGCGCCGGCGGATGGCTGGTACCTGGTGACGCGCAGGCCACGGCCGGCGCCGCTGCGCGACCGGCTGAAATATCATCTGATGGACCGTATCCACCGGTCGGTGTTCGAGCGTGGGCCGCTGGTGCAACTGCTGCGCCGCTGCCTGGGCCCGATCCGGCGCCACACGCGGGCCGATCAACGGCTCGCGCGCCTGGAGCGCGCCATCAAGGCGCCGCTGTTCGGCTGTGAGACCTGCGGCCTGTGCCGGCTGGCGGCGACCCAGTATGTCTGTCCGGAGACCTGTCCCAAGGGGCTGGCCAATGGCGCCTGTGGCGGCACCGACATGAACCGCTGCGAGTTCGGACACCAGGAGTGTATCCACAGTCGCAAGTACCGCATCGCCAAATCGGTCGGGGTCCTGTCGCAACTGGAGACCTGGTTGATCCCGGCCGTTCCCGCAGCGGTCCGGGGCAGCAGTTCCTGGCCACCGCATTTCCGCGATGGCGGGCCGCGCATCACGCGGGTACAGCCGGGCAGGGAAGCGGAACCTTGAAATACTGCAGTCAGTGCGGGGCTGAACTACGGTTGCGGGTGCCGGCCGGCGACAACCGCCCACGCCATGTCTGTGATCGCTGCCAGACCATCCATTACCAGAACCCGAAGATCGTCGCCGGCTGTATCCCCGAGCGGGACGGGCGAATACTGCTCTGCCGCCGGGCGATAGAACCCAGGTCCGGGCTGTGGACCCTGCCGGCCGGTTTCATGGAGCAGGGTGAGACCACCCTGGAGGCGGCGGTGCGCGAGACCCTGGAGGAGGCCAATGCCCGGGTCGAGGTCCAGGGGCTGTATGCGCTGTTCAACCTGCCGCACATCGACCAGGTCTATTTCATGTTTCGTTCGCGACTGCTGGACGAGGGCTTCTCCGCGGGGGAGGAGAGCCTGGAGGTACGCCTGTTCGAGGAGGCCGAGATCCCCTGGGAGGAACTGGCCTTCGCCACCATCCACCACACGCTGGCCCTGTATTTCCGTGATCGCGGCGCCAATGAGTTTCCGTTGCGGATGGGGGATATCGTGCTGGAACAGGGATCCTATACGGGTTTCAGGGAAAACCCCGTCCCCTGAGCGGGGCGCGCAGGCAAGCGGTCAGTCGATCCGTATCCAGCCGCCGAAGCTGCATCCATAGCCGTGTTCCCCATCCGTGCCTGGGTATCAGGATCCGGCGGTTCCCGCGGCGATCAGCGCTTCATGGAATCGAAGAACTCGGCATTGTTCTTGGTGGCCTTGAAGCGCTCCAGCAGGAATTCCATGGCCGCGATCTCGTCCATGGGGTGCAGCAGCTTGCGCAGGATCCAGACCTTCTGCAGGTCGTCCGGGTTGATCAGTTTTTCCTCGCGCCGGGTTCCGGAGCGGTTCAGGTTGATGGCTGGATAGATGCGTTTCTCGGCGACATTGCGGGACAGGTGGATCTCGTTGTTGCCGGTACCCTTGAATTCTTCATAGATGACGTCGTCCATGCGCGAGCCGGTCTCCACCAGGGCGGTGGCGACGATGGTCAGCGAGCCGCCCTCCTCGATGTTGCGTGCGGCGCCGAAGAAACGCTTCGGGCGTTGCAGGGCGTTGGCATCGACACCACCGGTCAGGACCTTGCCCGAGGAGGGGATGACGGTATTGTAGGCGCGCGCCAGGCGGGTGATGGAATCCAGCAGGATCACCACGTCGCGTTTGTGCTCGACCAGGCGCTTGGCCTTTTCGATGACCATCTCGGCCACCTGCACATGACGGCTGGCGGGCTCGTCGAAGGTGCTGGAGACGACTTCGCCGCGTACCGAGCGGGCCATTTCGGTGACCTCTTCCGGCCGTTCGTCGATCAGCAGCACCATCAGATAGACCTCGGGATGGTTGTTGGCGATGGACTGGGCGATGGACTGCAGCATCATGGTCTTGCCGGCCTTGGGGGGCGAGACGATCAGCGAACGCTGGCCCTTGCCGATCGGCGCCAGCAGGTCGATAACGCGCGGGGTCAGATCCTCGGTGCTGCCGTTACCCTGCTCCAGCCCCATGCGCTCCTCCGGGAACAGCGGGGTGAGGTTTTCGAACAGGACCTTGTGCTTGGCGTTCTCGGGTTTTTCGAAATTGATCTGGTCGACCTTGAGCAGGGCGAAGTAGCGTTCACCATCCTTGGGCGGCCGGATCTTGCCGGAGATGGTATCGCCCGTGCGCAGGCCGAAACGGCGGATCTGGCTGGGCGAGACATAGATATCGTCGGGCCCGGCGAGATAGGAACAATCCGCCGAGCGCAGGAAGCCGAAACCGTCCTGCAGGATCTCCAGGACCCCATCGCCATAGATGTCCACGCCTTTCTTGGCCTGGGATTTGAGGATGGAGAATATGATGTCCTGCTTGCGCGAGCGGGTTGCGCCCTCGAGGCCGAGTTCTTCGGCGACATCCATCAGTTCGGAAGCGGTTTTTTGTTTGAGATCAGTGAGATTCATTTTTTTATGGGACTGTCTGTATCGGGAGTGTGAATACAACGGCACACGACGGAAAGGCGCCGGATTGGGTCTGGATTGTCAGGTTCAGAGGGAAAACGCCCGGACGGGCGACGCATCTTTACGATGATCTGCCGGGAACCCTAACACGCGCAAGGACCCGAGTCCACAGTTATCGGTGTCTGCTTGCCGGCGCCCCCGATCCCGCCCGGGGATCCTGCGTACCACCATATGCGGCAGCGATGCCCCGGACCCGACGGCCGGCCCGGGAGGGATTGCGCGTCAGATGGTGCCGTCGATGAAGGCGGTCATCTGGGATTTTGACAAGGCCCCGACCTTGGTCGCGGCGACATCGCCATCCTTGAAGATCATCAGCGTGGGGATGCCCCGGATACCGAATTTGGCGGCGCTGGCGGGATTTTCATCGATGTTCAGCTTGGCGATCCTGAGCCGGTCGGTGTAATCACCGGAGACTTCATCGAGGATTGGCGCTATCATCTTGCAGGGTCCGCACCATTCCGCCCAGTAATCCACCAGTACCGGTATTTCGGATTTCAGGACTTCTTCTTCGAATGTGTCGTCGGTGACGTGAACGATAGTGTCGCTCATTGAGTGCCTCAGCCAGTAATGGGAACAAGAGTTTGATATTTCATCCGAATCGGACGGCGAATGCAAGCCTGACGACCAACAACGCCAACAAATAGAAGCGAACATGCAACAACATCTCACCGCTACGACTTTCAAGGAACTCGGCCTGCACCCCTCGTTGCTGGATTCACTTCAGGAGGCGGGTTTCGAGCGCTGCACCCCGATCCAGGCCGAGGCCCTGCCGCTGGCGCTGGCCGGTACCGATGTCGCCGGGCAGGCGCAGACGGGTACCGGCAAGACCCTGGCCTTCCTGCTGGCGATCTACGATCGGCTGATCCGCAACCCGGCGGATCCCCTGCGCCGCATCAATCAGCCACGCGCCATCGTCATCGCCCCGACCCGGGAACTGGCCATCCAGATCCACAAGGACGCGATGCTGATCGATCCGGACCAGGGCTTCCGCGTCGCCCTGGTCTATGGCGGCGTCGATTATGACAAGCAGCGCAAATCCCTGCAGGATGGGGTCGACATCCTGATCGGGACGCCGGGCCGGGTCATCGATTACTTCAAGCAGCATGTCTTCGACCTGCGCGCCATCGAGGTGGCGGTGCTGGACGAGGCCGATCGCATGTTCGACCTGGGTTTCATCAAGGACATCCGTTATCTGTTCCGGCGCATGCCCGATCCGGATCTGCGTCTGAGCATGATGTTCTCCGCCACCCTCTCGCACCGGGTCAACGAGCTGGCCTACGAGCACATGAACAACCCCCAGGCGGTGACGATTGAGGCGGAGCAGGTCACCGCCGATCGGGTTACGCAGCGACTCTACCATGTGTCCGAGGATGAAAAGATCCCCCTGTTGCTGGGCTTGTTACAGCAGGAGGCACCGGAACGGGCACTGATCTTCGTCAACACCAAGCGCGCGGCGGAGAAGGTCAGCGCCTATCTCGAAGGCAATGGCTACGATGTCGGCCTGCTCTCGGGGGATGTGCCGCAGCGCAAGCGGCAGGCCCTGATCGAGCGCATCGCCAAGGGTGATCTGCGCCTGCTGGTGGCGACCGATGTCGCCGCCCGGGGCCTGCACATACCCGCGGTCAGTCACGTCTTCAACTACGACCTGCCGCAGAATGCCGAGGACTATGTCCATCGCATCGGTCGCACCGCGCGCGCCGGGGCCAGCGGCGTCGCCATCAGCCTGGGCTGCGAGACCTATGTCTATTCGCTGATGGAGATCGAGGAATACATCGATCAGAAACTGCCGGTCGAGCAGGTCAGCGAGGCCCTCCTGCTGACCCCCAAACCACCCAAACACCGGCCACGCAAGCGCGCCCCGGAGCATCGCAAGGGTTCCGGTGGCGGTCGCCGGCATTCCGGTTCCCGCCGTCGCCGCAACGGCTGAGCATGGCCCGCAGGTATCCTGGTCAGCCGCGTCCATGCGGAAACGCCGTTATGAGTCTTGCGCAGGGGCGGTGTGAGGAGAGTAACAGGCCGGGGCATCACCCCAGCCGGGTCCTCAGCCAGCGGCCGACATCCTGGATCTCATCCCGCGTCACGCCATGCTGCACGGGATATTCATGCCACTCGACCGGATTGCCCCAGGCCTCCAGCCGGGCCGCGGTATTGCGCCCCTGCTGCACCGGGATGACCGGGTCGGCCGTCCCGTGGCCCATCATGATGGGGGTGTGACGATTGGCCTCCGCGCCTTCCCTCGCCAGTGTCCCTGGCAGGGGCAGATAGGTCGACAGGGCCAGGATCCCGGCCAGCCGGGCCGGCTGGCGCAGGCCACAGAACAGGGCAATGGCCCCGCCCTGGGAGAAACCCGCCAGCAGGATGCGATGCGCGGGTAGACCCAGCGCGGATTCCGCGGCGATATAGGCTTCCAGCAGGGTGCTGGACTGGCGTATGCCGGTCTCGTCTTCCCGGCGGCTGAGGTCGATTTCCCTGACGTCATACCAGGCGCGCATGACCGTGCCGCCATTGACCGTCACCGGGCGCATGGGTGCGTTGGGGAAGATGAAGCGGATACCGTGCCCCTCCGGCAGGCCCAGTTCCGGCACGATCGGTTCAAAGTCATGGCCATCGGCGCCCAGGCCATGCAGCCAGATGATACTGGCCGAGTGTGCGCCGGGTGGCTCGATGATGATGGCATCGCGGTGTGAATTCATGGGCAAGCTCGTAGATATGGGTCAATGGCGCGTAGTTCTGCTATGCTTTCGTGCCGACTGTGAAGCTGAGGATATTACATTGAAAATGCCTGTATCCCGAGGTTCGTGGATCCCGCTCATCGGTCTGTTGCTGGTGCTGGCCGGCTGTGGCCAGAAAGGCGATCTCTACCTGCCGGACGCCGATCACGCCTCACGCACAACGCTTCCCGGACCGTATCACGGGATCGGCTAGCCTGTGTCCTGCTTCAATTACCGCGATGCCCGGCTGTACGCGGAGGAGGTCGCGGTTGCGGATATCGCGGCCGCGCATGGCACACCCTGCTACATCTATTCGCGTGCCGCCCTGGAGGATGCCTGGCTGAGCTATGACGAGGCCTTTGGCGCCCATCCCCACCTGATCTGTTATGCGGTCAAGGCCAATTCCAATATCGCGGTGCTGAACCTGCTGGCGCGCCTGGGTTCCGGTTTCGATATCGTCTCCGTGGGTGAGCTGGAACGTGTGCTGCGCGCCGGAGGCGACCCGGCGAGGGTGGTCTTCGCCGGGGTCGGCAAGCGCGCCGACGAGATGCGCCGGGCCCTGGAGGTGGGCATACGCGCGTTCAACGTGGAATCGCTGGCCGAGTTGCAACGCCTGAACCAGGTGGCCATGGACATGGGTCTGCGCGCACCCGTGTCGCTGCGGGTGAATCCGGACGTGGATGCCAGGACCCATCCCTACATCTCCACCGGCCTGCGCCAGAACAAGTTCGGCATCGCCATGGAGACCGCGCTGGACGGTTATCGCGAGGCCGCGGACATGGCCGGGATCGAGCTGATCGGCATCGGCTGCCACATCGGTTCCCAGTTGACCGAGCTGGCGCCCTTCGTCGATGCCCTGCGGCGGATCCTGGAGTTGCTGGATCGCCTGCAGGAAGAGGGTATTACACTGCGGCAGGTCGATATCGGCGGTGGCCTCGGGATCCGTTACCGTGACGAGCAGCCACCGGCAGCCGCCGACTATGTGCAGATCTTGTTGCGGGAGATGCACGGAAGGACACAGACGATCCTGATAGAGCCCGGGCGTTCGATCGCCGCCAACAGCGGCATGCTGGTGACCCGGGTCGAGTATCTCAAGCCGGGTGAGGAGAAGCATTTCGCCATCGTCGATGCGGCCATGAACGACCTGATCCGGCCGGCCCTGTATGCCGCTTGGCAGGACATCATCCCGGTGGACGGGCGGGGTCATGGGGCACCGGCGGTCTATGACGTGGTCGGCCCGGTGTGCGAGAGTGGCGATTTCCTGGGCCGGGAACGGCAACTGGATATCGCCCAGGGCGACCTGCTGGCGGTGCTTTCCGCCGGCGCCTATGGTTTCACCATGAGTTCCACCTACAACTCACGCCCCCGGGTCGCGGAGATCATGGTCGATGGCGCGCAGTGCTATTGCATACGCGAAAGGGAGCGTATCGATGAGCTGATGTCCGGCGAGCGCAGCCTGCCGCCCGACGCGTAAGCGCACCAATGCGGTGCATGAACATCACCCTGGCACCATGATGGTGCACCTTGTCCCGATGGCTGATGCTAAGCCCCTGAGCCCGCATGCCCTTTTATGTGGCATATAAAATGCTATCATTGCAGGGTTTGTTTGAATCGATTTTTTCAAGCGCCCGTTAAACCCTGTCCACTGGAGGAGTGGTTATGTCCGCCGAGAATGTTTTGAAGATGATCAAAGACGAGGAAGTCACCTTCGTCGACCTGCGTTTCTGTGATACCCGCGGCAAGGAGCAGCACGTCTCCGTGCCGGCGCATACCATCGACGAGTCCATCTTCGAGGATGGCCAGATGTTCGATGGTTCCTCGATTGCCGGCTGGAAGGGCATCAACGAGTCCGACATGATCCTGATGCCGGAGGCCGCCACCGCGGTGCTGGACCCGTTCATGGAAGAGAACACCCTGATCCTGCGCTGCGACATCGTCGAGCCCTCCACCGGCGAGGGTTACGAACGTGACCCGCGTTCCCTGGCCAAGCGCGCCGAGGCCTATCTGCAGTCCACCGGCATCGCCGATCAGGCCTTCTTCGGCCCGGAGCCCGAGTTCTTCGTGCTCGACGACGTGCGCTGGGGCGCCGACATGAGCGGCGCCTTCTACAAGGT
>CAZDOC010000049.1:233-13969 GCA_964506945.1 uncultured Gammaproteobacteria bacterium | reverse complement strand
CTGGCCAAAAGGGCTTTTCCGCAGTAGATCTGTCCTAAGTCCGACAGGCTCCTAGCGCAGCGACAATACATCCTGCATGTCGTACAAACCAGCGGGTTGCCGCATCAGCCAGGCGGCCGCGCGCACGGCGCCACTGGCGAAGGTCATGCGGCTGGATGCCTTGTGGGTGATCTCGACGCGTTCCCCGCTGCCGACGAACATCACCGTATGCTCACCGACGATATCCCCGGCGCGAATGGTCTCGAAGCCGATGGTGTCGCGCTCGCGCACCCCGGTGCGGCCCTCCCGGCCATAGACCGCGCAGGTCTTGAGATCACGCCCCAGGGTCTCGGCGACGACCTCGCCCATGCGCAGGGCGGTACCCGACGGGGCGTCGATCTTGTTGCGGTGATGGGCCTCGACAACCTCGATATCGACCGTGTCGCCCAGGACCTGGGCGGCGAGTTCGAGCAGCTTGAAGCACAGGTTCACGCCCACGCTCATATTGGGTGCGAAGACGATGCCGATATCACGCGCGGCCTCGGTCAGGACCTGACGATCGGCATCGTCCAGGCCGGTGGTGCCGATCACCATGCGCCGGCCGTTCTGCCGGCAGACGGCGATATTGCTGCGGGTCGATTCGGGCAGGCTGAAATCGATCAGGACATCGAATTCCTCGCACACGGCCGCCAGGTCATCACCGATACGCACCCCCAGATGTCCCTGGCCGGCGACCTCGCCGAGATCGGCGCCGATCAGGGAGGAACCGGGCCGCTCTATGGCCGCGCTGACCACCACCTCCGGATGCTCCTGGCAGGCCTCGGCCAGGATCCGGCCCATGCGCCCGGCGGCGCCATTCAATGCAATGCGTGTCTCTGCCATATTTCCCATACCCTGCTGTCGGTGGAGGAGCCGGCCTGTTCAGGCGCAGGCCGGCTAGAACTTCATGTCCTCGAAGAATTTCTTCACCCCGTCCAGCCAGTTGCTGGTGCGGGGACTGTGCCGTTCATGGTGCTCGTCCATGCTCTGGGCGAAACGCTGCAGCATCTCCTTCTGTTCCCGGCTCAGGTTGACCGGGGTCTCGACCACGACCTTGCACAACAGGTCCCCGGTCTGATGCCCGCGCACGGGCTTGACCCCCTTGCCCCGCAGGCGAAAGAGCTTGCCGGTCTGCGTCTCGCTGGGGATCTTCAGCAACACACGCCCGTCCAGGGTCGGCACGTGCAATTCACCACCCAGGGCCGCGGTGGTGAAACTGATCGGCACCTCGCAGTAGAGATCGGCATCCTCGCGCTGGAAGATGGGATGCTCCTTGACGAAGATATGTACATACAGGTCCCCGGCCGGTCCCCCGTTCTCGCCAGGCTCGCCTTCGGCGGCCAGGCGGATACGATCGCCATTGTCGACCCCCGGCGGCACCTTGACCGAGATGGTCTTGTGGTCGCGCACCCGTCCCTGGCCGCCACAGGCGCCACAGGGATCACTGATCACCCGGCCGCTGCCGCGGCAGTTGGGACAGGTCTGCTGCACCGAAAAGAAGCCCTGCTGCATGCGGACCTGACCCTGTCCGGCGCAGGTCGAACAGGTCGTCGGCGCCGCGCCGTCGCGAGAGCCGGTGCCGCGGCAATTGTCGCAGGCCCTGTAGGTGGGGACACGGATCTGTACCGTGGTCCCCATCACCGCGTCTTCCAGGGACAACTCCAGGTCATAGCGCAGATCGGCGCCGCGGAACACGCGGCTGCCACCACGACCCGCGCCGCCGCCACCGAAGATGTCGCCAAACACGCTGTCGAAGATATCGTTGAAGGAGCCCCCGCCGAAACCGGCACCGGCCTGGGCCGAGGGGTCCACGCCGGCATGACCGAACTGGTCATAGGCGGCGCGTTTCTGCCCATCCGACAAGACCTCGTAGGCCTCCTTGGCCTCCTTGAAACGTTCCTCCGCATCGACCACCCCGGAATTCCTGTCCGGGTGATACTTCATCGCCAGCCGCCGGTAGGCCTTCTTCAACTCGGCCTCGGTGACATTGCGGGATACGCCCAGCACCTCGTAATAGTCTCGTTTGCTCATGGTCTTGACTCAATCGTTCCCCGGCTCAGGCCCGTCTGCTGCGCCCATTGACACGACAGAACCCGAAGCAGGCGGGCCTGCTTCGGGTCCGGTGTGACGGACGAATGCCAGACGGCCTACTTCTTGTCTTCCTTGACCTCTTCAAACTCGGCATCGACGACATCATCATTGCCGGCGGTTTCCGCCTCGCCCTGGGCGCCGGGCTGTTCCGTGGCGCCCCCCTGTGCCTCGGCCTGCTCCTTGTAGGCCTTTTCCGCGATCTTGCCGGAGACCTCGGTCAGTGCCTGGGTCTTGGCCTCGATATCGGCCTTGTCATCCCCCTTCAGGGCCTCCTTGAGAGCCTCGATGGCGGCCTCGGCATCCTTCTTCTCCTGCGCCTCGACCTTGTCGCCCAGTTCGCCAAGGGATTTCTCGGTAGCGTGGATCATCGCATCGGCCTGGTTGCGGGCGGCGACCAGTTCATGGAACCTGCGATCCTCTTCCTTGTGCGCCTCGGCATCGCGCACCATCTTCTCGACCTCTTCATCCGAAAGGCCGCTGGAGGCCTTGATGACGATGGACTGTTCCTTGCCGGTGGCCTTGTCCTTGGCCGAGACATTGAGGATGCCATTGGCATCGATATCGAAGCTCACCTCGATCTGGGGCACGCCCCGTGGCGCCGGCGGGATGTCGGTCAGGTCGAAACGTCCCAGCGACTTGTTGGCCGTGGCCTGTTCACGCTCACCCTGCAAGACATGCACGGTCACCGCGGTCTGGTTGTCCTCGGCGGTGGAGAATACCTGCGAGGCCTTGGTCGGTATGGTGGTGTTCTTGTCGATCAGCTTGGTCATGACCCCGCCCATGGTCTCGATCCCCAGCGACAGCGGGGTCACGTCCAGCAGCAGCACGTCCTTGACGTCACCGGCCAGTACCGCGGCCTGGATGGCGGCGCCGATGGCGACGGCCTCGTCCGGGTTGACGTCCTTGCGCGGCTCCTGGCCGAAGAAGTCCTTGACCGCCTCCTGCACCTTGGGCATGCGGGTCTGGCCACCGACCAGGATCACATCGTCGATTTCCGAGGCCGAAAGACCGGCATCCTTGAGGGCGATCTTGCAGGGCTCGAGACTGCGGCTGACCAGTTTATCCACCAGCGATTCCAGCTTCGCCCGGGTCAGCTTGATGTTCATGTGCTTCGGGCCCGAGGCATCGGCGGTCACATAGGGCAGGTTGATGTCGGTCTGCTGGCTGGAGCTGAGCTCGATCTTGGCCTTCTCGGCGGCATCCTTGAGCCGCTGCAGGGCCAGCGGGTCGGTGGTCAGGTCCACGCCCTGATCCTTCTTGAACTCGGTCACCAGGTAATCGATGATCAGCTGATCGAAGTCCTCGCCACCGAGGAAGGTGTCGCCATTGGTGGACAGCACCTCGAACTGATGCTCGCCATCGATCTCGGCGATCTCGATGATGGAGATATCGAAGGTGCCGCCGCCCAGGTCATAGACCGCGATCTTGACGTCGCCACGCTTCTTGTCCATGCCGTAGGCCAATGCCGCGGCGGTCGGCTCGTTGATGATGCGCTTGACCTCCAGACCGGCGATCTTGCCGGCATCCTTGGTCGCCTGGCGCTGGGAATCGTTGAAGTAGGCCGGCACGGTGATCACCGCCTCGGTCACTTCCTCGCCCAGGTAGTCCTCGGCGGTCTTCTTCATCTTCTGCAATACCCGCGCGGAGATCTCCGGTGGCGCCATCTTTTTGCCATTGACATCGACCCAGGCGTCACCATTGTCGGCGGCGACGATCTTGTAGGGCACCATGTCGATATCGCGCTGGACCACGTCATCGGTGAATTTGCGCCCGATCAGGCGCTTGATGGCGAACAGGGTGTTGTGCGGATTGGTCACCGCCTGGCGCTTGGCCGACTGCCCCACCAGCACCTCGTTGTCGTTGGTAAAGGCAATAACGGATGGGGTGGTGCGATCACCCTCGCTGTTCTCGATCACGCGCGGCTTGCCACCCTCCATTACCGCCACGCAGGAGTTGGTGGTACCCAGGTCAATACCGATAATCTTTCCCATGTCTGCTTGCTCCAGCTGTCTTTAGTCTTTCAGTTCAAGTCGTTTTCGGGGTGCGCATTGTCCACCCACGTAATTCCATGCACCCCATGCATACGGCGGTACACGTTCAGGGAATTCCGATCTGTCCAGAGTTCCCGTGGTTCAAGGTCGCAGCACCGGAATCGATGGCTTCAAGCCATTGATTCCGCGGCAAGGCGCAAACCCGGTCCGTACCGCAGCGTGCTCTGAAAATCCAGGCATGGAGATTCAGAGCTTCCTCGATATTCAAGTGCCTCCAATATGGGGGCGTCCGTGCATACTTCAATGGCCGGATCGAGGGCTATTTGGCCACGATCACCATGGCCGGACGCACCAGACGGTCATTCAGCAGATAGCCCTTCTGCATCACGTTCAACACCGTCCCCGGCTCGGCCTCGGCACTCTCCTGCATGGTCATGGCCTGGTGCAGCTCGTGTGAGAATTTCTCCCCCACCGGGTTGACCTCGGTGACGCCATGCTTCTCCAGCAGGTCCTCCAGCATCTTCAGGGTCAGCTCCATGCCCTCGCGCAGGCTGGCCACATCGTCCGAGGACTCCGCCGCTGACAGGCCCAGTTCCATGCTGTCCTTGATCGGCAACAGATCCCCCAGGAGTTTTTCCACGGCGTACTTGTGCGCGTTCTCGATCTCCCGCTGGGCCCGTTTGCGGGCATTGTCCAGGTCGGCTCGGGCCCGCAGCATGTCCTGCTGATACTGATCCGCGCGGGCGCGGGCCTCCTCCAGCTCGGCGGTCAGGGTCTCCACCGCGCCCTGTTCGTCAACGCCCGTGTCGGCGACATCCGTGGTCTCTTCCGGCTTCGTTTTTTCGCTCTCAGTCACTATAAAAACCTCATCGATATCTATGCAGCAGCAAGTGATTCGTGAATCCGCGTAGGCCTGATCTTGGGGTCAATCCTGGGATTTCAACGAGGCCCCCAGGATACGGGCGGTCATGTCGACGATGGGGATCACCCGTTCATAGGCCATGCGGGTGGGCCCGATCACACCCAGCACACCCAGAACCTCGCCATCGGATTCATAGGTCGAGGTCACCACGCTGCAATTGTCGAGCACCTCATAGCCGGATTCCTCGCCGATGAAGATCTGGATACCATTGGCATCCAGGGCCTGGTCCAGCAGGTGCAGGATATCGCGCTTGCCGGTAAAGGCCTCGAACAACTGCTTGAGATGCTGAACATCGGACAGTTCGCGCACCCCCATCAGGTTGGTCTGCCCGGACACCAGGTAATCGTCATCGTCACTGTCCCCGGCAATGGCCTTCTGGGTCACCTCCATCACCGCCTGCATCATGCGGTTCATCTCCTCGCGGGTCGCCCCCATCTCCCTGAGGATCTCGGCGCGCACCTGACTGATCTCGCGGCCGGAAAAGATGCGATTGAGATAATTGGCGGCCTGTTCCAGTTCGCTGGCGGAATAGGTCCGCGAGGTATGGATGATGCGGTTCTGCACCTCCTTTTCGTTGATTACCAGGATCACCAGCACCCGGTTATCCGCCATCGGCAAAAACTCGACATGGCGCAGGGACTTGTGTTCGCTACGGGGCAGCATCACGATGCTGGCCAGGCTGGTCACATCGGAGAGCATGTTCGAGGTCCGCCTGAGCAGGGTATCCAGATCCAGATCGGTACTCAGATTCTGATAGAGTTTCCGCACCTCCCCGTCCTGCAGGGATTTGACCGTCAGCATGGAATCCACGAACAGACGGTAACCGCGCACGGTCGGAATCCGCCCGGCCGAGGTGTGTGGCGAGCTGATCAGGCCCATATCCTCCAGATCCGCCATCACATTGCGGATGGTGGCCGCGCTCAGGTCCAGCCCGGTATTGCGGGCCAGGGTCCGGGAACCCACCGGTGTCCCTTCCTCTATATAGCGCTCCACCAGGGTCTTGAAGAGGACCTGGGCGCGATCTGAGAGCTCACTGATTTCGGGTGCGCTGACCATAATCCTCCGCGAAACAGACAAGTACTTGGGAACCGGCGGCTGAATTTAGCACTCTCGCCCTGAGAGTGCAAAACCGGCGGCATCGCGCATTCCCTTTCACGGACCGGATCTATGGTCAAGGTCTGCTGATTCAAGCCCGACCCGGCATGTTCCGCTACACCCGGGTCCGTATGGTGGTCAATCCCGGGCAAGTACACGATAATGATGGCCAGTTGATTGCACGTCCCGCCCGGGCGCGGGACTGAAGCGGTGGAAACAGGATCATGTTTGAACGCATAGGATTGTTCGTGAAGGCCAATGAACCGCGCATACAGGCGGAACTCGAGACCCTGATGGCCTTTCTGCAGGCGAACGGTCACACGGTCTGCATGGATGCCAATTGCGCCTCCCTGATCGGCGGCGCGGGCGCCGGTGTCAAGGACTGGCCCGATATCGGCCGTGATTGCGATCTGGTGATTGCCATCGGCGGTGATGGCACCATGCTCAGCGCGGCCCGCCTGGTGGCCAGCTATGATGTCCCGCTGCTGGGCATCAACCTGGGACACCTGGGCTTTCTGGCCGATATCCTCCCCAATGAGATCAGCACCACCCTGGCCGATATCCTGGCCGGGCATTTCATCGAGGAGCGCCGCTACCTGCTGCGCTCCGAGGTCGTCCGCGATGGCCAGGTGATCCAGACCGACGAGGCCGTCAATGACGTGGTCATACAGAAATGGAACATCGCCCGCCTGATCTCCTTCGATACCTTCGTCAACGGCATCCTGCTGCACAGCCAGCGTTCCGACGGCATGATCGTGGCCACCCCGACCGGCTCCACCGCCTATGCCCTGTCCGGCGGCGGACCGATCCTGGACCCCTCACTGGACGCCATGGCGCTGGTGCCGATCTGCCCCCATACGCTCAGCAACCGTCCCATCGTCATCGCTGGCAACAGTCACCTGGAGATGGTGGTGGGTACCGGCGAGGTGGATCATGCCCGCCTGACCTGCGATGGGGAACTGATGGCCAAACTCTCGCATGGCGACCGCGTCAGGGTGCGCAAACACCAGCATCACTATCGCCTGATCCACCCGGCCAACCACGATCACTACGCCGTGCTGCGCGCCAAGCTGCACTGGGGCTGAATCCCCCGCACCACCATGCTCAGCCAGATATCCATTCAGAACTTCGCCCTCGTCGAGAGCCTGGAACTGGATCTCGACCAGGGCATGACGGTATTCACCGGCGAGACCGGAGCCGGCAAATCTATCCTCATCGGCGCCCTGGAACTGGCCCTGGGCGCGCGTGCGGATACCGGCGTCATCCGCCCGGGAAGCACACGCGCCGAGATCAGCGCCAGCTTCGACATCGGCGCCCACGACGAGGTCCATGAGGTCCTGCGTGAACTGGCCCTGGACAGCGCGGAGGGCGACTGTGTCCTGCGCCGGCAGGTCAATGCCGACGGCCGCTCGCGGGCCTTCGTCAATGGCATCCCGACGACCCGGGAGAACCTCGCCCGGATCGGCGATCTGCTGGTCGATATCCACGGTCAGCATGCCCACCAGTCGCTGCTCCACCGGGACAGCCAGCGCCAACTGCTGGACGGCTATGCGGACAATACCGCCCTGCTGACCGAGGTCGCCGGCTTCCACCAAGACTGGCGACAGGCCCATCAGGCCCTGCAGGAACTGAACGCGGACGTCTCCGATCGGGCTGCCGAGATCGAGCTGCTGCGTTATCAGGTGCGGGAACTCGAAGAACAGGCCCTGGAGGCCGGGGAACTGGAACAGCTGGAACAGGAACACAGGCGCCTGTCGAACCTGCAACAGGTCCTGGAACAGGTGCAGCAGGCCCAGACCTTGCTCAACGACGAATCCGGTGGCGCCCTGGCGGGGGTCCAGGCCGCGGGCCGGACCCTGCAGGGATTACTGCCCCTGGAGGCGGCCCTGGAACCCAGCCATGAACTGATACAAACCGCCGCCATCCAGCTGGACGAGGCACTCAGTGCCCTGCGCCACTATCTGGATTCGGCCGAGCCGGACCCCCTGCGCCAGCAGGAACTGGATCAGCGCCTGGCCGATCTGCATGAGCTGGCGCGCAAGCACCATTGCGCCATGGCCGAACTGCCCGCGCGATTGCGCCAGCTGCGACAACGGCTCGAGACCCTGACCCACGGCGAGGAACGCCACGCGGCCCTGGAGCAGCAGCTGCAACGAAGTCAGCGAGCCTACCACCAGGCCGCCACCCGCCTGCATGAGGCCCGCGCGAAAGCGGCCCCGGAACTGGCCGCGGCCCTGATCCGGAACATGCGTGAACTGGGGATGCCCGACGGGGCCATGGAGATCCGGGTCAGCCCACTGGACCCGGAACGCCCGCCCGCCCCCAATGGCAACGACCGGGTGGATTTCCTGGTCAGCACCAATCCTGGACAGCCACCGGCGCCACTCAGCAAGGTGGCCTCCGGGGGTGAACTCTCCCGTATCAGTCTCGCCATCCAGGTGATCGCCGCGGCCGGCAATGGCGTGCCGACCCTGATTTTCGACGAAGTGGATGTGGGTATCGGTGGCCGCGTGGCCGAGATCGTCGGTCAGCAGCTCCGTCAGCTGTCCGCCCGGCGTCAGGTCCTGTGCGTGACCCATCTGGCCCAGGTCGCCGCCCTGGGGCAGCAGCATCTGCGGGTGAGCAAGGAGCATGCCGGCGGCGGCACGCATACCCGGGTGCAGGCGCTGGGCCCGGATCAGCGCATCGATGAGATCGCCCGCATGATGGGCGGGCTGGAGATCACCGCCCAGACCCTGGCGCATGCCCGCGACATGCTGGCCCGCGCCGGCGCCTGAACCAATCAGTCCTTGCGGTGCACGCAGCTGTCGCGAGTACAGTCGCCATACAGGATCAGGGCGTGCTCGGCCAGGGCAAAGCCCTTCTCCCTGGCGATCGAGCGCTGGCGCTTCTCGATGGTCTTGTCGCAGAACTCCTCGATATGGCCGCACTGCAGGCAGACGATATGATCGTGGTGCTCCCCCTCGTTCAACTCGAACACCGAATGACCGGATTCGAAATGATGGCGGGTCACCAGGCCGGCGGCCTCGAACTGGGTCAGGACGCGGTAGACCGTCGCCAGACCGACATCCTCACCGGCGTCCAGCAGCAGGCGATAGACATCCTCGGCGCTGACATGGCGGGTTTCACTGTTCTCCAGGATCTCCAGGATGCGCATGCGCGGCACGGTCGCCTTGAGGCCCAGATTCTTCAGATCTTGTGATTCCACTATGGTCCCTGCCGCTCGTAGCCGGGTCCGTCCCCGGGATGATGGAGTATAACCCATCCCCCCCCGCCTTTCCCGTGCATGCCGGGCCGACTTTGATACGCCGGAATTAATGATAGAATGGCGCCCCCTATCGAGCCACAGGTCACCGCCGACATGCAGTTCCCGCGACCAGCCAGCCTCACTTCCGTCCTGCTCTGCGCCTTGCTGCTCGCGTCCTGCTCGCGGCTGCCGCTGCCGGACAAGGACAACCTGCCGCTGGTCTACAAGATCGACATCCCCCAGGGCAATGTCGTCACCCAGGACATGCTGGCCCTGCTCAAGCCCGGCATGCCCAAGGACAAGGTCCGCTTCATCATGGGCACGCCGCTGATCGTGGATACCTTTCACAGTGACCGCTGGGACTATATCTATTCCTTCCAGGAGGGGGGCGGTGAGCGCGAGCAGCGCAAGATATCCCTGTTCTTCAAGGATAACGCCCTGACCCGGGTGGAGGGGGACGTCAAACCGGCCGATGCCCCGCTCAAGGTACAGAAACACAGTGACGTGACCGTCACCGTTCCCGGCGAGGCGGAGCCCAGCCTGCTCGACCGCGTCAAGGCCAGCGTCGGCCTGGGCGATGAGGAAAGCGCGCCACCGCTGAAATCCGATGACGACAAGACCACTACCAAGGACAAGCCCGGGACCGCGGGGAAACACCCGGACAAGGCGGCGGAGGCGGATAAGCCGGTCGCGAGCATTACCGTCCCGCCCGACACGGTCACCGCGGAAGAGGAAAAGGAACAGAAAAAGGGCTTCTTCGGCCGCCTGCTGGAGAAGATGGGCGTCGGCGACAATGAGGACGAGACCGAGTACGACCCCGGCGATCCCAAGTACAAGGATCCGACCAACCCCGATCCGGCCCATCCGGTGCGGGGCCCCTGAACCATCGGACGCCCCCCGCGATCCCATACAGCCACCGTGGTGGCCAGGCCCGACCACTGAAGGGCTTGCCTGCACGACTGCCAGCACGCCGGGTCCCCTGTCGGGAACGAAGCGGGATGCCGGAGCCGGGCATGGCCCATCCCGGGTCCGGCTGACTCTAGCCCGCCTTCGCCCGCTGGCGCCTGGCCTCCTTCGGGTCGAGCAACAGCGGCCGGTAGATCTCCACCCGGTCACGGTCCTCCAGCACGGTATCCAGTTCACAGAGGCGGGCGAAGATCCCGACCCGGTTGTGACCCAGGTCGATGTCGGGACACCGCTGGAGTATCCCCGAGCGGATTATGGCCTCTCTGACAGAGGCCCCGGCATCCACTTCCACCGGCAGCAGGATGTGCCGCCCCCCTTCCCCGGCATAGGCCACCTCGACCCGGATGCGCTCAGCGACTGCCATACACGACCACGGCACGCTGACAGAAAGCGTCCATCATGCTCGAAGTGATCTGCGTGAAGATCTTGCCCAGGGCAAGCTCCAGGACCTTGCTGGAAAACTCGAATTCCATTATCAGATGCACCTCGCAGGCACGCTCTCCCAGGGCCTCGAACCGCCACAGGCCCTGCAGATAACGGAACGGCCCCTCCAGCAGGGCCATGCTGATGCTGTCGGGATACTTCAGGGTGTTCCGGGTCGCGAACGACTGATGGATACGCCCCTTGCTGATATGCAGGCGTGCAAGCTGTATCCCTCCCTCCTCGCTGAGGATCTCGGCCCCGGTGCACCAGGGCAGGAAGTCGGGATAGGACGTCACATCCCTGACCAGTTCGAACATTTCCCCGGCGCTGTAGGGGACCAGCGCCTGTCTGTCCACCTTGGTCATCGAACTAGATCATATCCATGGCGCGCAGGAACACCAGGCCGACCCCGAGTGGGGTGACATAGCGGATCAGGACCAGCCAGCCGCGGTAGAGCGGGCCGTCATCCAGTTCCAGTCCTTCCCGGCTGGCCGGGCGCGACATCACCCAGCCGGCGAACAAGGCGATGAACAACCCGCCCAGCGGCAGCATGATATTGGCGGTGAGATAATCCAGCAGGTCGAAGAAGGTCTTGCCGAACAGCTGATATTCGTCCCCGGACCAGGCGTTGAACGAGAGCACCGTGCCGATGCCCACCAGCCAGGTCACCAGGCCAGCCCAGTAACAGGCCCGGTGGCGCGACATGCCTCGGTTCTCCACCAGCCAGGCCACCGCCGGCTCGATCAGCGAGATGGACGAGCTCCAGGCCGCGAATACCAGCAGGATGAAGAACAGGCTGCCGAACACCTGGCCACCCGGCATATTGCCGAAGGCGATGGGCAGGGTCTGGAAGATCAGCCCCGGACCCTGACCCGGCTCCAGGCCATTGGTGAACACCAGCGGAAAGATCGCCATGCCGGCCAGCAGGGCCACGGCGGTATCCGCGGCCACGATCATCAGCGCGGTGCGGGTAATGGAGGTATGCGCCGGCAGATAGGAACCATAGACCATGATCGCGCCCATGCCCAGGCTCAGGGTGAAAAAGGCGTGACCCATCGCGATCAGTATGCTGTTGGCCGAGATACGGCTGAAATCCGGTGCGAACAGGAAGGCCAGGCCGGCATCGAAACTGTCCGTGTTCATCGCGTAACCAACCAGCACCAGCAGCAGGATGAACAGGGCCGGCATCAGGAAGCGTACCGCCTTCTCCAGGCCGCCGCGGACCCCGCGCGCCACCACCACCATGGTCATCACCATGAACAGCGTATGCCAGCCCAGCAGGATCTCCGGCGCGGCGGTCAGATCGCCGAACACCTTGGCCGCCCCGGCGCCGTCCATGCCATTGAACACGCCCTCGGCGACCCGCAGCACATAGGCCAGGGCCCAGCCGGCGATGACGCTGTAATAGGACAGGATCAGGAAACCGGCCAGCACCCCGGCCCAGCCCAGCAACTGCCAGGCCCGTGGCGCGCCCGCTTCCCGGGCCAGCGCGCGCATGGTATTGATCGGACTCATGCGCCCGCGCCGGCCGAGCATGATCTCGGCCATCATTATCGGCAGGCCGATGGCGGTGACACAGGCCAGGTACACCAGCACGAAGGCGCCGCCGCCATTCTCGCCGGTGATATACGGGAACTTCCAGATATTGCCCAGACCCACCGCGGAACCGGTGGCCGCCAGCACGAAGGCCCAGCGTGATGACCACTGCCCATGAATGGCCCGTTTCGATTGTGCCATGATCCTGACCTGCTCCATTGTAATCAGCGCGCCATTCTGCGGTAAATCACCGCGCCCCTCAAGCGCCCGCCAATACTGTTATAATCCCCGCCCCGCCGTAACCCGCGGCAAGGACCGATAAAGGCGCATGTCCGGCAAGAAGAAAGACAGGAAACCCAGCAGCACCATCGCCCTGAACAAGAAGGCACGGCACGACTACTCCATCGACGAACGCATGGAGGCCGGCCTGGTACTGGAAGGCTGGGAGGTCAAGAGCCTGCGCGCCGGAAGGGTGCAGCTCAGGGACAGCTATGTATTGCTCAAGGACGGTGAGGCCTGGCTGTTCGGGGCCCTGATCACCCCCTTGCCGACCGCCTCCACCCACATCAACCCGGACCCCCAGCGCAGCCGCAAGCTGCTGCTGCACCGCGAACAGATCAACAAGCTGCTGGGCGCGGTGGAGCGCAAGGGCTACACCCTGATCCCCACCGCCCTGTACTGGAGCCACGGCCGCGCCAAGCTCGAGATCGGCCTGGCCCATGGCAAGAAGGAACACGACAAGCGCGCGGATCTGAAGGAACGTGACTGGAAGCGCGAGAAACAGCGCATCCTCAAACGGGGTTGAACTTTCACCCTTGTACCCCTATCTACAGGACCACGGGTGGCATATACTCGAATCTCTCTGGGGGCGACCTGGCTTCGACGTGGGTCACGAAACCCGAGGGGCATGCCGAGGTGCAGCATACCTCGTAAATCCAACTGCAAACCTTATAGTTGCCAACGACGACAACTACGCACTCGCTGCTTAAAACCCAGTAGGGTGCCGTCTGACTGGAGCCGTGCCTGTGCGTCCAGATTTCAGGCGTCGACTCTCACGGGATCGCGATGAAGCGCGTCCGGCGCGGATTCGTTAAAACCTTACCGGAATCGCTGTCTGTGCGTCCTGCCGGTCGGATTGCAGGCAGTTAAAACAAAAGAGCGGCTAAGCATGTAGAACCGAGGGCGGAGGTCTTGCGGACGCGGGTTCGATTCCCGCCGCCTCCACCAAATGATGAAGGGTCGCCCCTGGGCGGCCCTTCGGCATTTCGAGGCGGTGTGGATGAGAATCCGCGTTACGGGTTCGACCAGCTGCCGGGCAACAGACCGGCAGCGCAGAACGTCGGCGCTTCGCGGCGACGGCCCCGCAGGGGCGAGGCCCGAAGGGCCGAGTAGTTCCCGCCGCCTCCACCAAATGATGAAGGGTCGCCCCTGGGCGGCCCTTCGGCAT
>CAZDOC010000049.1:0-133 GCA_964506945.1 uncultured Gammaproteobacteria bacterium | reverse complement strand
TTCGAGGCGGTGTGGATGAGAATCCGCGTTGCGGGTTCGGCCAGCTGCCGGGCAACAGACCGGCAGCGCAGAACGAGCGCGAGTGGAGCGCGTTTTGGTGTTTTTCTCTTCCAGGGTTTGCACTTTCACCGTT
>CAZDOC010000048.1:0-14693 GCA_964506945.1 uncultured Gammaproteobacteria bacterium | reverse complement strand
GAATCAGCTGTGTAATTTAAATTTCAACTCAAGCAGATTCCGGTAAAACTCTGGATAAGTTCATTCAAAACTTAATGCGGATAAATGTAACGCGACGATTATTTTGCGTCACAGCGGCGTATAATTTGAGAAATAAAACGCAATTTAGGCGGTTATCCCAATTGCTTGTAATGCTGCAATCAAATTGTTAATTGCCGTCCTTGCCTCGGCGTCGATTGTTGTGCCGCCAGTTGGCGGTGTTATTGCTGACTGTTGAGAAACTGGAGTCGCACCAAACAATCCAAGCTTTTGCGCCGGTGTCGTGCCAATTCTTGTCCCATTTGTTGTGCCTAACAGCAAATCAACACCATCAGTAATTGCTGTTTCAGTAGTAATAGCTGTTACTTGCTGATAAACATTTGTCCCATCACTATAAACCTGGCATTTTTGCCACGCTGGTACTACAACACCAGTTCCAGCGACAGTTTTAACAACCATATCCTGTGGGGTATCATTGACGATATTCCAGAACCGTTTTTTTGACGGAACAATAAGTGTGAATGTTGCGCCAGGATCATTATAGACATTTAATACACGGTATCGGCCCAACTGATCATCAATTGTAAAAGGAAAGGTTTCGACAGCACCATCGAGTGCAAACCACCCCGACGTTGCTCTGTCCAGCGCATCAACCGCCTCATTAAACACAACTTCTGGCTGTGATTGAGCCGGCTCCATAAGAGTAAACTCAAGAAAACCCGATACCGCCATAAAAAACTCCTAAATAATTGCATGAGAAACATGGCCACGCCCAACAACGACGCTCATTTGATAAATATCAACCTCAACTGATGCCTGCACAGAACCAAAATCAACGACTTGATCTGCCGCAGTATAAACGGCTGATTCCACATTCACAGTTAAGGTTCTAACAACGCTTCCAGCATTCAAAATATCAACCTGATATTCTTCAGATGCCTCACCTAACGGCACCGGCGCACCACCTACCCAGGCAAAGGCAACCCTTGATCGTCTAACCCAGGAAATTGTTAGATTATTAGCACCATCACGACTGCCTTTGACATGAATCACAGATAACGGTCTTAATGATTCACCATTATTTGTAAACGTAAACGCATTGACGTCAGAAAGATTCTGCCCATTCGATACTACTTTGTAATAATACTGACGATTTATTTCGCCATTATTCTGCGCAACAAAACTGGCAGCAGACACTAACACAAAACGCTCACCGATAGAATGATTAGCCATTTCAGATTCCGTATTAGCCCGAGCATTCAATAATCTGGACAAGCGGTATTTTTTGGTTCCGATTTTTGTTGCATTACCGAATTGAATCAACTCATTACCAAACATAGCCAGATTTTTGCCATTTAGGATGGCAGAATCATTAAATGACTCTAGCTCAAAATCATCGTTTAACGTAACATCAATCGTAGTTTTATCATCAAAAAAATAGCGATTACGTGTAGCTGGAATTAATGTATCGACCGTCCCGGTAGGCGTCGGATTCGTGACCGTAAAATACGGATCAAACGCTATGCCGCCATCAACAGAGCGATAAACAGCCGCCCCAAACCAGTTCTGATTCGTCCCAGAAACAGCGGCAAAAAAACCGGATTGATTGCTATTGTCAGAAAGTGCTGGCAAATTCATGAATTCGACAATACTATTTCCAGCAACACCGATACTTCCTGTCGTTGCACTGATATTACTGCCGCTGGCATCGACGGATGACACAAACGCAGACACATCATGATGATTTGCCACTACCTCCATCACGCCATTCGCCCCTAGCGTAATCCGATTGATATATACATCTACATTACGCCCGGGCAGCGGAATTGTCACAATATCGCCGGGTTCCAATTCAATATACTTCAACGGCAACTTAAATTCATATTGAATACGCATAATCCAGATCAGATCATTGAACGTATCAGCAATCTGTCGCGCTTGTGTTGCTGTCAAAACCAATGGAAACGACAATGCAAATTTATTATTTGAATTGCCATATTCCGTCCGTCGTAATTGCGTTGCAGCTTGATAATTCTGATCAATATCGACATAGCTGACTTCAACTTCCTTGGGTAATGAAATCTCATCAACCAATGTGGCTTTAACGGGTTTCTCAGGATTTCCAGCACTCGCTGCCAAATCCTCAGCAGGAATTATCAATGATGACGTACGGTTTCGATCAAAAAACTTGATCTTTCCACCGCTTTCAATCGCACTCAAAAAATAAGCATCCATTAAGCTATCCAGCGTTGCCCGATAATTGCCTACTTGCGTAATTGCCAGCCCATTCGCCTCTGCTGTAACCAGCCCAGTATCAACAAAACCTGCCAGCCCAGCATCAGCTGACATTTGCTGAATAACATTGGCTACCTGAATCATCTGTTTCTGGATTTGATCGCCTATTTTGATGCCATTTTCAACCACCTCAAATGATAACGGTGGGATACCGGCATATTGGGTCACGTCCCAATCATTAAAAACAACATACGCAACACCTCGATAGGCGCTGGCATCTGCACCTAAAAATGACTGAATAATTGGATCAATCGGCTGGTTGTCTGTGCCGTCATAGAATGTTAAATGCGCGTTTTTAAATGCGAGCGACTTACTCAATGTATCAATATCAGCATCCATTCCAACATTGTAAATAATCTCATTTGCCGCATAAATCCGGGTAACACCCGTAATCGGGCCCTGGCACAGTGCAATCGCAAATGTAGCATGATAAGTATATGTTTCATTGGTAATGGTCTGCGAACCACCGCCACCACCTTTGCCGCCACCCGTATTGACGGTAGTCGTTGAAATATGCGTTTTTCTGACCAGATCGCGGCCCCAGATGATATTCCCTGAAACCCTGGACGAACCCTTGATCTGGGCAATAAACGCGCCATTAGAACTGGATGACAAAGTTAATTGATCAAGTTGCGAACCTCGACGATAAGCACTGCTATCCGTATTACTAGCTAGCAGCGCCCGCAGCCCATAACTTATAGCGGCCGAAATAATTGCATATATAATAGCTTCTATAAGTTGCGCATAGCTCATCCTTTAGCCCTCCAAAACGACAATGTTCGGCCAATCCATTTATCCGTCAAATCATGCTCCACCACACAACCGACAGTTGAATACGCATGAATCATCGAAAACCGGCAGGCCAGCCCTTTATCCGCAACAAAATACACATGCGGAAAGCCGTTTGCTATCTCCGTATAACCAATATCACCAGGCCGATAATCTGTCACCTGATGACAGTATTTTGCCAGCCGCTGTTCAATCGTACTGCCATTGATGTTCCGGGTAGGCACCCGGGAATAATGCATTTCATCCTCATAAGGAAGCCCCAGCGCATCAAAAACGCAAACGATCAGGCCAATGCAATCCACACCGCCACCTTTGAACCGGTTCTGATGATGAAACGGCGTACCCAGCCAAGTCCTGGCTTCCTCAATAATCGCATTAGACACGACGGCGCACCTTGTCTTCACCAGGGATATGATCAAACCCGCGATAATTAATGACATTATTATGATCATCCCGGCAATGCCTCAACAGCTTGCCGCAGCCATTGCTCACCGTAAACGTATCGCCTACCGAAACCGGCATTAACATCGGCAAGGCCAGGGTAAACTGCGTATTGGCAAACGCCTTGACCCGCATCTTCACCCCTTTATTACTGCCGGACGTCCACTCCAGAATGCCTTCGTTAAAAAAATTGGCCGCCTGGTTTTTAGATGAATCCGAAAACACTTTACTGTTTACCATGCTAGTAACCGAACCGGTCAGAGTGACTTTATCGGTCGCCCCGCATTTTGCGCTGCCATAATCCAGATAACAGGAATTCGTGTAAGAACGACCTGACACCTGTTTATAAAGCTGAGATTTGCCGCGAATATCGAATTGATACTCGCCACGCTCAACCTTGACTTCCCCGATGTTATAGGACGATAGTGGTATCTTTCCGGCCGACAAATCCTGATAGTTCACCAGGAATATCTCAATATCAGCATGATCAAAACGCCCGGCTAACAGCTCAGATTCCAGAATCTGAACCTCCTTAATCATTCCACTAATATCAATATTATCTGGGGCCAGACGCTCACTGAACGTAATTGCTGTTTTACTGACAGCCTCTTCAGAACGATACACCACACCCTCAAATGAAATATTTTTCTGATGGTTGGTAAACCCCAGAATGGTGCCGTCAAACAGCGTGATTTTCCAACAGTAAACCAGATGCAAAACCCGCTCCTGCAGATACTGCTTCATCGCCGGGCTGACCTGTCTCATGCCTCAATAATCTCCAAACTCACTTCAAATACACCGTCACAAATCCACTTGAAACGGGGCCAGTTTAAAAACCGCCCCCAATGCCAGCGTACCCCATACAACTCCACCAGACTGCCAGCTGCGGGGGGCTGATAAAACACTACTTGCCCTTTATCAACAAATGTTACATCCGCTGGCACACTCAAACTATTAATCCGGTTTAAAACAGAACGCACAGGAAACCCGGTAGAAAACGTCCGCTGTTCCCCATCAGCCAGCATCGTCACGCTATATTGACAATCGACTGGACTGATAAACCGGAATCTACCTTGCCACTTTGCCAGCGCTCTGACAAAGTGAACCAGTTCATCAGCTTGGCTGACTGTGATACGACGATCATTGACTTGCAAGTGGGATTTAAAATAGCGAAATGTCAGACTGGCCTCGTGATGATCAAATGGCTTTTCATCCACATTGGCCCGAACGCTTGAAAAACCGATCAAACCATATAAAAACTCAGGGAGCGTAGCCGGATGAATATCATGATTATCATAGCGACCAACCTGCTTGGCTACAGGCCAGTGCATGAATTTATCCCCATCATCGGCCTTCCAGGCACCCAAGCCACCATAGCCTCTGACTACCGCCTCACGCGCCGCCCGCGTCATGGTTTCAGGGGTACCCATATACGCCTCTAATGCCCCTGACGCCCAATGGCCCTCACCGTCCTTTTTCTCAATATAAGCGCCGCGCAACAAGCCCATAGCCAGCGCCGTATGAAAATCCTGATACGTATTTGGCCCATCACCCCAGATATCGGAATGGGCGTTACAACCACATAAAATCCGCCGTTTAAAATTTGCTGGAATCACCCGGTCGGTAAAATCATAAACCGCCTGCCAGAACCAATCTGGCGCATGCGGAGCAGGGGATGACCAGTCACCTGATTCGGTATAACTCATGATTTTCAGTGCGTCCACATAACGCACCAGGCGGCCATGGTCACACCATCCCACCCAACTCTGCGAATCATATGACGTGCCAGTCTTGGCTGGCGCGGTCATGTGACATAACAAATGGCGGCTGTGCATCTCATTCGCCACACTGATGATGAAATTGCTAGCCGCTTCCCGGTCGGCGGCAGGCACTGCCTCCAGATTGATCGTCACCCCATCAAATCCTTCATCCACAATCGCGTTGATGACATCGGTAAGATAATTAGCCGGATTATTGACAACAGTCGAAGCCAGTGCCGGATCAACATCGCCCAGCCCATAGTTATAATTACTGATAATCAACAGACACTTAATACCGCGTACCTGCAAAAATCCCTTATCATCTGGATAATGCTGAACGCCCCAGTTATCAATATCGCCTTGTCCTGTCGCAGGCGACGTCGTCACCGTCTCACCGGCCTGCAATACGCCACTCAGCGGCTGAATTTTCAGCACCGGATTATTGACATCCTCATTGCTCCAGACAATCGTTGCCGTAGCCCCAGAAACACTGCCGCTGATGACATCCCCGGCAACAAACCCCGGGCTGAAATTATCCAACGCCAGGTAATAGCCGCCATCTTGCAACTGGCTCTTGAACAGGCCGCCTGCAGGATTGAAAAACCACGCATCAAACGCCATAAACGACAGCGCCGCATAATTATAACGAACCGTAGAATTGCCCCCGATATCCGGCTCGATTGATGTTTGCCATTCAATCCCGAGATGGCCGGCATCTTCCCATAGCGATCCAGCATAGGCGCTGATATTATTCAGGCTAAGCCCGGGCGTAATATCGCCATAGATCAGCAATCGACCCTGCGTCCATTCCGTATGCCGCGCTCCGGGCTCTTCCTGCCCGCCAGACACTCGATTAGGACGTGGCCAGATCGTTGTTCCCCGGTTTAAGCCGACCGCCGCCATAGCTGTTTTTAACTGCGGATTGACATCGTCGATCTTTTTGATTTCGGTAGAGCCTGTACCGACTGAATAAAATGCCCCAAATGGATACACCATTTCGTCAGGCGTAGCCGCATTACTCTTTTGAACCGATGCCGTTTCAATGAATGCCATACCTCCGGAGTACGCAGCACCATAATAATAAAACCAGTTGCCATGCCGCCATCTTTTAAAAATACCTTCTGGCCATATATCGCCGCCTTCAATACTGGAAAAATAACTCCTGGCAATCAAAGATAAATTAGCCGGATGGTTATTGATGTCATCAATGAGTTTTCCAGCATCATACAGAACAGGGCCTCCATTTGTATAATGACCAGTCTGAATCGCAAACAAACTGGAATCTGGAAACGGGCTGTCATTATAAATCCTCAACAACGTCGCTCCAGGATGCGGCGACTGATTCAACGTCTGAAACCTGAACCAGTATGTCCCGGCAGAAAAATCATAGGGCACCTCCAGGTCAATTTCCTGCCAGTGATAATCATGATAATTCGGTGCACAACGGGCAATCTTTGTCCACGGTCCGCTATTTGATGTCCCCACAAAAATATCCGCCACAATCGGGTACCACTCGCCCGTATAGTTAACAAACTTCCACCGCAATGTATACGCCTTATGCGGGGTAGAAAAATCGACCCGAAACCGGCTGTCGGCCAGCGTACCATCAGAATAGGTTCCAAATGCAACGGCAACACCCAGTCGCGGCGCATTTTGATTTACCCCATCGTTATGATATGTCCATACTGCATCCAGATAATCCCGAATCACATCCTGATTCTTCTGCAAATCCGCCTGCACCAGACTGTAATACTGGACCTCATCAAATGGCACCCCCGTGCCATCCCCTAAAATGACAGCCAATCGCGCAGGCCAGGGTTTATTAGCCGGATAATCAATAATCCCTTCACCCGACGAAATACCAGGCTTTAACGAAACAGTATTAGAAACCAGTGAATAATCCCCCGAAAAATCCGGAATAGCCGCACAGCGAAACAGCCCGGGTCCTGCATTCAACGTCTCAAACGTTACCATATAGCTATTGCCAGCGGTCACTGATAGGGGCGTGGTCAACACAATGGAAACATGCTCGCGCTCAGGCCATTGGCTTCGTGTTTCATAATCTTTTGGTTTGATAACGCCATTAAACAACACGGTAGAACCCGACGTTATCTTTACCTGAGCATCATATCCTGCACCATACGGCACATGCAGCACCGCCCAGAAACGCATTACAGAAACAGTCTGGGTCACGCGGGCCTTAAATGTGAATGAACTGGTAACAGGCGTAGCGCCGGCCACCACCTTGCCGCCGTCCAGCGTAAATGTGGCAGGATCAGAGCCAAATAACGGAAACCCCCAGGTTACCCCATCAATCAGACTGAAATCCCAATAGGGGCGAGTATCGCCGGTTTCCTGATAAACAACCTCGCCATTATCCACCCATGGCGGCCCATCCATCACCGGTCGAGTTTCCCCTGTACTGCTCCCGACCGCAAGGTGATGCATATTATAGGTATGGTTCATCAACTCACAATAACCGGCCGCAACATAGCTCGACAATTCCTGCCAGGACGCAAAATCCGTTTCCGGCAAATGTACACGCTGCCGCCTGCCGATAATCGCCAACCCATACGGAACCTGATGTTCTGCCAGCCAGGGCAGAATCAATTTTACCGACTCCAGCCCGTCATCCAGCTCGATACAAGCGATAGGATAACCTGGCTGCCAGGCGCCAGACTGCCACTGATAATACTGTGAGGGTTTTACAAACGTATAGCCAGCCTCTTTTAAATGCTGAACATGCGCCTTAAAATCATTGATATGCTCACGGAATGTCAACGCCTTATGACGCTGAGATACACAACCGTGATAACACAAAATAATGTTATTTAAATGCGCCTTAACCGTCATTTGAAACAATCAATAACGCAAATTCCTTCCCCACGGCTGCCGCATCAAAGACCAAATCCATCGACGTAAACACACTGGCGCCATTGATAACCTCATAATTCAGCGTCACACCGACATTTGTCACCGCGCCATACACCGTCACCAGCACGCTCGGCGGCACCACAAAAAAAACGCCCTGCGGAAAAGTAAAATGCACCGTTGTACCCGTGACCGAATACACCCCTGAAATCACAACAAAATCTCCTTAACCGACAAGCCGCCCAAATAAAACACACCTTCACCCGTGTCTGGGTCAAATGCTTTGAACGCGACCTTGAATGCATTACTCGCAAACCTGACCGGCACATCAAACTCAAAATCGGCTGTAATCACATCATTAACCGCCGGTGCGCTGGTCAACGTGACAATACCTGTGGTTGTATCCAGCGTATGCATCGCTGCAGAACCATTCACATAAACAGTGGATGTTCCAGCGACAGGCTTTTTGATTTCACGGGTAATCACAACACCGCCAGATTCATATTTTTTAACCAATTGAAACGCAACTGTGCTGCCATCACCCGTACCGATAGCCTGGTTTTTTGCAGAAAAATCCACCCAGTCTTTAAATCTAAATCCCCGTACTGGCCCTTGCCGGGCACGGAAAAACGCCAGTAAATAATCCTTTTCGCTGCTCAGCATATTGCGCGTACCGATATTCCATTCCCCTAACATATTCAGCCATGGTGTATTGACCTGCTCACTACCTGAATCCATCGTCACCACCTCGGTTTTGATTGTAGGTCCGCCCGTAGCGCTATAATCAAAACCCAGCTCCAGCCTCACTTCATCAAAATCAGCCATTAATATCCTTCCAACGTTTTAACTCTTCTGCCATATCAAAGCCAATCTGTCCTTCAGAACGCCTGAAGCTATCGGCATTATCGGTTACTACCGTCATATTGATAGTCAAGCCACCGCCAAAATTATTCCGATGCCGTGGATCGTTCGCCGTTAACACCTCCTCACCGCGTTGTAAAATCGCTGGCACCTCATTTGGCTTTAATCCAGCAAGACCTCCGGAGTGATACCGTGGAGCACCTGCAAAGGCAGAGGCTGGAACAGCATGTGCCACAGCAGGGCTACCTGCAATACCTCCGGTGTGGAAAAAACTGGCCACCACATCAGCAATCACGCTCGACGCGGCATTGGCCCCCGACTTAACTAGACCATTCAAGCCTTTCTTGCCAAACAACCCGCCTTCACCAAATATGGCAGAGGCGGCCTGTTCCGCCGCCATGCGCTGCAGCACCCTGGCAAACCCTTTCAGCATGCCGTCCAGGCCCTGATTAAAAGGGTCAAACAAAAAATTAGCAAACGCATCCTGAATATTCCGCGCCGCCTGTTCAGCATAAACCGTCATCTTGCTGTTATTTTCATCGGCAGAATGACTCAGCCGGTTATATTCTTCACCTGCCTGCTTTAATGCCCGATTTAGCGTCTCCTGACTGATCAGCCCTCGATCAGCCAAGGTTGAATACTGCGCAATAGACTTATTTAACCGTTCCAGCGGCGTTCGGGTTTGCCGGATAACCTGCTCGGCCTGCTGTTGTAATTTAAGCCATTCTGAAGCGGGGCCGGTTGCATCCTGATAAGCTCTGGCTGTTTTTGCCACAGTTGTATCCGAAGATGAACCAGATAATGCAGAAGTAGTTGAAGTAGAAGGCACATCGCTAGGTGTGTTTTTTCTTAAATCTGCGCGATATTTTTCTAATAAAACAACACGCTTTGACAAAAGAGACTGTAATTTGGCATTCTGTTTTTCAAGAGCCTTTTCAATTCCTGTTCTCGATGTAAAAAATGATCCGTCTTGTTTTAAGGCCTCAAGTTCTTTTATCTTTTGCTTGGTTTCAACAATTTGCGTAGTGATATTGCGGATTTCAGTATTCAACAGTCCTTCTGATTCCGACAGTTTGCCCGTAAAATAATCCAGCCAGGCCGTCCAATTTAAAACAATCCGCTTAATAATGTTTTCGCTTTCAGACGTTAGCAGAGTATCCTGAAAGCGTGTCCAAGCATCCGATAAATTACTGATCCGGCCATTCAGCGTATCCATAGCCCTGGCATTGGAACCGGAAGCTAACTCCCCCATCTTAACAATCAATTGCTGAATAATATCCCGGCCAATCTTGCCTTTAGCACTCATTTCTTGCAATTGTTGCGTGTTTTTCCCTGTTACCTCAGCCAGTATCTTATAGACTGGGACTCCGCGCTCAGCCAAGATAATAGCGTCTTCCTGCTGAAGCCTGCCTTTTGAATACGCCTGTCCTAATTGCAATACAATACTTCGCAAAGTTTCTTGTGATGCCCCTAATTTTGACGCTTGATTAGTAATAGCCTCCATAACGTCCCGAGTAGGCGTCAGGCCAAAGTTTTCCAAATTGACATACATCTGTGTCAATTGTTGTAATTGGAATGGTGTTTCAGCTGCAAACCCCTGCAAATCCTGAAAAACCGCTGCCGCTTTCTGACCACTTCCAGTCACAGAAACCAGTTGTGTTCTTAACGCCTCCATTTCACGATTAGTATTAAGTACATCGTTGGCCAGTTTGGCCAGACCAAGTCCAGCTGCAAAACCTTCCAGGGTTTTTAAAGAGTCACTAAAGCCTTTGGTCTTTTTACCGGCTTTATCTACCGCAATCCCAAACGCATCAACCTCTTTCTTTCCTTTTTTGACCTGCGACACCAACACCCGGCCATCAGCAGTTAAACGCAGTTTTAGTTCAACATCTCTACTCACGCCGCAAATCCTCAATCACTTTTTTAATGTTTTTAGCGCCAAAGGCCAGCGCCATGCCTTCAATCGTATCGGCCAGATCCAGCCGCCGCTGCCGTGCCAGCGCCCGATTGAACAACACAAACTGCCGCCAGGTCAGCCTGCCGGCAATATCAGCAGGACCCTGACCAAAGCCAGCCTGAACCAGCTGCGTAAAGCTCGCGGCGAGCGGGCTGACTACACGGGCGCCAGACTTTTTTGAAACACCCGGTTCAACATCACTCGCCGCAACAAAAAAGGGCCATTAATCTCCCAAAATGCCATGGCCAGATTACTTCCATCTTGGTCGTTCAGCGACTCGACAAATGAAACATCTTTACTGATTGATGCAGCCAGCAAACCGACCCATTCATCGATATGATCAGCAATCACAGCATCCAGCTCTTCCAGCCTGATCGTATCTGCATCGCTAATAATCTTACCAATACCCGCAATCAGGCTTTTAGCGCCAGCCGCACACTTCATCGCCTCCAGATACGAAAACTCGCGAACCACCAGCGTTTCACCAGCGATTTCAATCTCCCTTTCCGGAAATAAAATATCCACATCAGCCATACTTAATCCTCAGTTTTCCAGCTAAAAAACTGATCGCCAGCAGGCCGCTGCGAATCCAGCAACACTGTTCCGGTAATCGGCATCTCCTGTGCACCATCAGCAATAAAACCCAGTGCAGACGGTGACAATTTCAGTTTGTATAACTCGCAGCGCGTCTGCTTGTTGTTATCCGCTCGATTGATTCCGGCGAATATCAATGTCAAATCATCATTGTTCGGCGCGGCCGATAAATGATGCTGTGACGCATAGCTGTAACTGATTTTTACCGTTGACGCATCGGCAATCGCACCACCCGACAAAATTTCAACCATTCCCAAATCATTATGTGCCACATAATCCGTACCCGCCGTATACGTCGTACTGCCCGCCGAATTTTTAACCACAACAGACGATACCTTGGTATGCATCAGATTGATAAACTTGGACAAATAAGCTTTGTGACTCTCATCTACGACAGAGCCGGCAGGCTTTGCTGTATTCGACGCATGCAACGCCTGAGCAAAATGCTCAGGTTTAATAGATCGCATCTGCATAGAAAACGAATACTCAACCTTTTTGATAAATTCAGCACCAATGCCACCGATACCCGACACATTCTCGATGACCGTTTCTTTCTCTACATTCGGTGTCAACTCGGCACTGGCAATGTCGCCGATAAACGTTAATCCGGTCGGATTACCGGAAACATCCCGCAACCCAACAAACACCTTGCCTTGTCCCGAAAAATATCGACTATCAAATAATTCTGCCATGATCTTATCCTGCTGTGATTAAATTAAACTGTATTTCTATTTCGTAAAATGGATGCCTGACACCTAAATCTGTCTGCACTGTTATTTCACCATTGACCCAGCTGCCGTTGTTGCTATAGTTCCGCAAAAATGCAACCACAATATCCTGCACCTCCTGTAGCCGTATAAATCCATCAAACACATCATTAGTAATGCCTGGTTCATGCACACCAACCACCAGACTAATCAATCGGTTACCATCAGAATCAACACTCAGACGACTGCGCACCGGCACATAACACACCGACGGATAATCATTGGCGCCAGGTGCGCGTTTGTAGCCGATGTAATGCCGGGCGTCGCGCTGGTAATGATCCTGGAAAAATTGCTGTAACTCAGTAGAATTAGCCAACTGTGTCCTAAGCTGTATCAATGCTGCACTCATACCCACTCCCTCACCGGCAAATACGCCGCCCCGGCATATTTCTCACTGCCGCGTGTCGCATCGACGCGAATCAAATACACCACGCCATCGACTCCGCCCTGGATTAACTGCCGCACCTGAGTGCCGGTGATTTGCGCACTGCTGTAAATCATGGCGGCAGGGTTGGCATCCGTGCCGGATTTAACACTGACCGAAACCGTGGCGCTGTCGATGCCATCCAGCAGGTTTTTAAAATCAAACGTCACCGGGATAACCTCAGCGGGTGCCTTGCGACTGAATACCTCTGTTACACGCATAGCGCATACCTCCGGCTGTTCAGATTGACTGACCACCGCGGAATCTGCGGAATATTCTGCACGCCTTGGGTCAGCACACCCGACGCCACCGCCTTGAGCACGGCCTGGGCATCGAGCGGCACGGATAGCTGTAATGACCCTGCTGACTGCGCGGCGGCATCGGCTGAACCGGCCAGATTGTTGCCTGTTGTCGCACTGATACCCGCCTGGGCGAGTGATTTAGCCAGTGCCGATGCGGACATGGCGACAGAGACGGTCAGACCGCCGGTCATGTTGGCCGCAGATGCACCGCTGGCTGTGAGCGGCACAATCGCGCTGACGTTGCCTATACCGTTTGCGACCGCGCTGCCGCTACCGGACAATGGAATATCCTGCACCAGTGCGCCGGCTGCTGTTGATTTTGAACCCGCCGAACCTGATATGACATTGCCTGACACAAGGCCGGCATTGGCCAGCGCGTTTGAAATTGCCGCGCCGGATAATGTGGCTTGCAGAACAATATCGCCGCCAGCTTTCGCTGATGTTGCGCCAGAGCCGGATAACGCCCCAGATGCACTGTTCGCACTGAGCGAGCCTGCGCCATCTGCGGTATTGCCTGCGCCGCCGGACAGCAATGCATCCAGACTCAGGCCAGCGCTGGCCAGTGCCTGTGAAATAGCCGCGGCGGTCAGACTGACCGTGGCTGTGATATTAGCCGCGCTGCCGCTGATGGTGCTGCTGATGCCGGATAACGGCACGGATGCCGATACTGCGCCATTGCCGCGCGATACGGTTGTCGATGCGCCAGATAACGGGATGTCTGCGGTAAATGTAGCGGCTGAGTTTGCATTTGCTGCGGCGTTGCCGGTGAGTGCCGCACTGTTTGCCGCGGCTGTTGGTAGTAGAATAAAGCGGCGGCGGGGTTTTAGGATTTGATAAGGGGCCTCATAAAGAGATTGTATTGCTGCACTGTCTAATTCTTTGTTTATTTTGTAAAGATAGTGCAATGTCCCTTTTAATGACCATGGATCACCTTCAGAATAATATGTACCTATTTTAGAATAATATGACGATACAGTTTGTGCGGTTACTACTTCACGTTTACTGTACGCACTTGGTGTCTTAGCATCTTGGTATAATGTAATTAAACCACCAACTTTTGATGTTGAGGCAATGTGCATCGGTATATTTTGTAATACACCAACAGAGGAGTCGATTGAAAAAGTTTCAGAAACCCCATGTTTAAATAAAAGGCCATCTACTCTTAAATTAAAACTGATCCCCTCAGAGGTGGCCCAATTTGTATCGTTTTTATCAGAAAATATGCCCTCGTTTTGTAGGCGTTCCCTAGTTACGCCAAACAAAATAGAAACTTCGTTTTGCGGCTTAATTTTCTTGTCATTCAGGATAACTTTAGAAACGCCATTAAACCTGGCACCGTCAAACTTTCGTGTTATTGTTCCTGTTGGGTTATAGCTGCGCTGCTCAATAATGTCAAAAAACAAATCATCAGCAAAAATGAAACATCTTTCGACATATTGTGATAATTCGTGAGACGTGTCTAGCTCATATGATGAGTCTGGTTTCTTGTCTCTAAACCTCTCCCAACGTGGAATAAAAACCATCAGACACTCTCAGGACTAACCGCAATCACAGACGCTGAATTACCCGCAGCACCCAGCGCATAGGCACCGCTGGACCGCATGACAAACCGGT
>CAZDOC010000047.1:0-14983 GCA_964506945.1 uncultured Gammaproteobacteria bacterium | reverse complement strand
CGGCATAGGTATCCGGGGTCCGCGCCCAGGGACTGTAGTGGCCATTGAGCTTGCCCAGGAACAGGTAGCCGGCGCCGACGATCAGGATCAGCATGAACACCAGCAGGGCGGCGCCGCATTGCCGGTGCCGCCGTCCCCGCGCCAGACTTCGCCTGCTCATGGCCGCATCAGCGCCGCTGTGCGGACGGGGCCTTCTCCGCGGCGACATCGCCCTCGACATCGACGATCCGCGACTCGCCGGGCTGGTAGGTCTGTCCCGGTTTCAGGCGCACGCTGTCGCCGGTAACCGGAATATCGATACGCACGCTGTCGCCGACGTCCCTGCTGTCGACCCGGACATACTGGGATTCCAGATCGCCTTCCTTGCTGCTGCGGCCGTTGACCCAGACCGTGGAACGGCCATGACTGCGCTTGACCAGGCCATTGACGGTGATCCCGGGCACCTCCGGCGGCGGCTCTGTCGCGGCCGGCTCGGCCACCGGCTCGGGTTCCGCGACCAGGGGGCCGGGCTCGGACTCGGCCACCGGCGGCGCGTGGCGTATCTGCTCCAGCCGGATCCGTTCGGCGGGACTGGTGAAAAAGCGTCCCAGGGTCGCGGCCGGCAGTGACTGGGCCAAGATCGGCAGGCCCAGCATGGCAAGGGCCGCGAAACGGACCCGCGAACGGACGGGGCACGGTGGACTCATAGTTTTATTCCCTCTTCGCCAGGCAGATCGATGGTCTCCCAGGACAGCTCGCACTGGGCCGTGAGGTTCTTGCTGTCGGCCTTGAGCTCGATATGCCGGTGCAGGCGTTTGAGGCGACAACGGCTCACGGTATAGAGTCCCTCGGCGCGCTCGTCCAGGACCTGCAGGAGACTGAACAAATCCCCTTCATGAAGCATGTCCAGGGTCAGCTTCATGCGCGTGCTGTAAAGCTCGAAGGGACCCGAGACGACATCGTAGTCCGGGCTGTACTGCTCGCGGGAATCGATCTGGTAACGCAGATCGGGGATCTCCAGGCGATCCCGGGCGGCGCGCAAGGTTTCCAGCCAGTTCAGGCGATGCTCGGGGCCGATGATACCCTGATGGTAGAGTTCGACGAAGCGTGGGTAGTCATCCTTGATCAGCTTGGCTTCCTGGTCCACGGCCAGGTACTTGCGACTGATGGCCTTGAATCGGGCATCCTCCTTCTGGTAGCGCGCATACATCTGCTCCTCGTAGTACAGGCTGCCGGCGATCAGGGCGCCACTGATCGCCAGCGCCAGCACCAGCAGGATGATGGCGTTGCGTAATACAGCCCAGTCGATTTCAGACTGATTCATGACCCACTCCCAGAACGATCTTGAGGCTGAACTTCGCCTCCGGCCGGGCGCCGGGGCGGTCGTTGGCGGTACCGCTCAGACGGGCGCTGGAGCTGATGTCCAGGGGCAGTTCCTCGATACGCACATCGATCACGTCGCTGATCTGCCGCAGTGCCTCGGCGAAGGCGTTGACCATCTCCAGGGCCTGGCGGTAATTGCCCTCGAAAGGTTCGAGATAGCCCTGCAGACGCCCGATCTGGTAATAAGTATAGGGCACCTCCGGATTGATCAGGGCCACCTCGTCACCCTCGCGGGTCTTGCCCTTCTCCAGGGGCGCATTCGGATCGGCGCTACCGCGCCAGGTGTAGGTATCGACCTTGAGCGCCGGGAACCCTCCCAGGACCTGGCTGATGACCTGCATCTGTGTCAGGGGCGTCTGCTTGTGCCGGCGCAACTGCTGCACCAGTTCGACCGCGGTCTTCAGATCATAGGCCCCCACCGGGGTCTTCGGCAGCCGGCCCCGTGCATTCTGGTAGCGCGCCTGATAGAAATCCGCCTTGTGACTGGCGTTGATGCGATCCTGCTGGTATCCCAGCGCCTGCATGAAGCCCAGGCCACCCCAGGCGGCCCCGGCGAGGATGATCACCAGGCTCGCCGCCATCATGCCCAGACGCATGCGCTCCAGGGCGAAGTAACGCGTTTCCTTGCCGCTGGCGAACAGATTCTTCGGTTTCTTCGCCAGCAGCAGATAGGCGAACAGGCTGTTGCTGTAGAGTGTCGCGCGCATACGGCCGTCACACAGCCGCGAGTTCAGTTCGGTGGTATTCAGCAGATGGAAACGAACCTGTTCATTGTCGATGCAGAGACTGGACATCTCCTGCATCAGCGCTTCGTCGACGACGATATGCACATCCAGCGGCTGTGATACCGGCAACAGCCGCAGGCTGTTCAGGTACAGGCGGATACGCTCCACCTCATCCAGCAGGAAGGGACCATAGGGCACGGTGCCACGGCGCGGCAGGCGCGCCAGACGGCTGATCTTGAGCTTGCCGTCCTGGAAGAAGGACTGGCGCATGCCACTGCCGGATTGCAGGGTGATCAGCAGCGCGGCGCCCTTGTCCGCCGCCATTGCGGGCAGCAGCATCTCGCTCAGCAGGGAGACGGAGTAGATCCCTGCCAGCGGGGTCTTGGCGGCATCCATGACACGCAGCCAGGGATGCAGCGCATCGGGATTGGTGAGCGCGGAAAACACCACGATGTCATCCTTGCGCCCGTCCGGCTCCCGGCCATGGATCTCGGCATGGGTGTAGCGGGTGCCACGAAACAGTCGCTGCATCCGCCGCGCGCAGACCGCCGCGCGGTCCCCGGCGCCGACGTGGGGAATGCTCTCCTGGTGGTATTCCTCGTCCACCAGGTCCACCAGCAGGTACATCGGTGAGCGGGGACTGTCGTGCATGTAACGGGCAAAGGAATTGATCCCGGACTCATCGGTATCGAATACCAGGGCGCTGCCGAGGCCACGCTTGCCCCATTGATAGACAATCCCCTGTCTGGCCGTCAGGTACAGTACCCGACGGTTCAGATACTCAAAACTTGATCTTGGTGATGAGGTCATAGATGGGTCCCAGTACCGAAAACATTACCCAGGCCAGGATGCCGCCCAGAACGATGGTCATGGCCGGTTCGATCATGGTCTGCAGCCGTTCGATGGATTCCTTGACATCGCGGGTATAGAAATAACTGACATTGAGCAGGGCCTCCTCCAGCGCGCCGGTATTCTCGCCCACCCGCAGCATGCGCACGACCAGTGGCGGAAACAGGCCGCTGGCCTCGAAACTGGCGCTGATCCCGGAACCATCCGCGATCAGTTCGCCGGCGCGCTCTATGGCGGCCTCGATGGCCTTGTTCCCGGCCACGTCGCGACCCACGCGGATACAGTCCAGCACCGTGATCCCGGAGGCATACATGATGGCGAAGAAATTGGTGAAACGGCTCAGGATCAGCTTCTTCAGGATCGGCCCCAGCACCGGGATCACCAGCAACAGGCGGTCGAAGCGCAGGCGCGCCGCCGGACTGGTCTTGACCAGCATGTACAACGTGCCACCGATGACGAAGGGCGCCGCCAGCACGAACGGCCACCAGGCCACGAAAAAGTCCGACACCGCGATCAGGATCTTGGTGTGCAGGGGCAGTTCCTGGCCCATGTTGGTGATGAACTTCATCAGTTCGGGCACCAGGTAGGTCATCAGGAAGAACAGCACCGCGGTCACCACGGTGCCGACGAACAAGGGGTACATCAGCAGCTTCTTGGTCTGCGCCATCTGCTCGTCCTGCCACTTGAGGCTGGCGGTGATGTGCTCCAGCACCTGCGCCAGTTGTCCGCTCTCCTCGCCCACCCGCACCAGGTTCACGAGTACGGTGGAAAACACCGCGGGGAAGTCCTGCATGGCCTCGGACAGGGTCTTGCCGCCCTCGATCGCCTCGATCATGGCCGCGGTGACTTCCTGCAGGCGCGGGTTCTCGACACTGTCGCGCAGATCGGCCAGGCCCTCCAGGATCGGCACGCCGGCCCGCACGAGTTGCTCGAGATGGAAGAAAAAGGTGATCAGATCCAGGCGCTTGATGCCCTTGCCGGTCACATGACTGGCGCTGGTCTTGATCTCCCTGTAGCGCACCAGGTCCAGTCCCATGCGGCTGAGACGGACCTCCAGGTCACCGGCGTTGATGGCGTCGACGCGGCCATGCAGGATCTTGCCGCTGCTGTTGATGGCCTTGTACTGGAAGACTTCCATCGCCCCGGACTCAGTTCAGTCTCTGGCTGAGATCGACCACGCGGGAGACCTCGTCGAGACTGGTGCTGCCTTCCAGCACACGCTTGATGGCGGCCTCGGAAAGCGGCCGGAAGCCCTTCTCCAAGGCCAGCTTCATCAATGCGCGCTTGCTCGCCCCGCGCACGATCATCTCATCCAGCTCGCTGTCCATGCGCAACACCTCCAGCAAGGCCATGCGCCCCTTGTAGGCCTGCTGATCACAGACCGCGCAACCGTCACCGGCCTGGTACACCGTGGGCACCCGCCCGCCGGCCTTGATGCCCAGCAGCCGCCGTTCCAGATCCCCGGGTTCATAGGGCTGCCGGCATTCCGGGCAGAGCTTGCGCACCAGGCGCTGGGCCATGATGCCGATGATATTGTCGGCCATGATGTCCGGACGGATGCCGATGTCCAGCAGGCGCGGAATGGCGCCGATGGCGGAATTGGTGTGCAGGGTGGAGAACACCTGGTGCCCGGTCATGGCCGCGCGGAAGGCCATGGTGGCGGTGTCCTCGTCACGGATCTCGCCGACCAGGATGATGTCCGGGTCCTGGCGCAGGATGGCGCGGATCCCGGAGCTGAAATCCAGGCGCACGGATTCGTTGACCGAGGACTGGCGGATCAGGTTCATCGGGTATTCCACCGGGTCCTCCAGGGTCATGATGTTCACGCCCTCGGCATTCAGGTGGTTGAGGATGGAATACAGGGTGGTGGTCTTGCCGCTGCCGGTGGGCCCGGTGACCAGGATGATGCCCTCGGGCTTGGCCACCATCATCTGCAAGGTGGTCAGTACCTCGTCCTCCAGACCCAGCGCTTCCAGGCTGACGATGCCCTTCTGCCGGTCGAGTACGCGCAGGACGATATTCTCGCCATGTACGGTGGGCAGGCAGGAGACGCGGAAATCGATCTGCCGGCCACTCAGCGACAGCGAGATGCGGCCGTCCTGCGGCGCGCGGTTCTCGGCGATGTCCATGCCGGCCATGACCTTCAGGCGCACGGCGATGGCCGACCAGTAATTGCGGTGCAGGCTGCGGATCTGGCGCAACACGCCATCGATGCGGTAACGAAAGCGCAGGAAGCCCTCTTCGGGCTCGAAGTGGATGTCCGAGGCGCCGCGTTTCACCGCATCGGCCAGCAGCGCGTTCACCAGGCGCACCACCGGCTGGGAATACTCCTCGGACTCGGTATCGATACTCGTATAATCGATCTCGCCGGTCTCGATCTCCTTGAGGATGCCGTCCACCGACAGCTCGTAACCGTAGAACTGGTCGATCTTCTCGTTGATCGCGGTCTGATCGGCCAGCATGGCCTTCAATTCGACCTCGCCCCCGAGCAAGGCGCTGATCTGGTCCAGGGCCACGACATTGAAGGGGTCGGTCATGGCCACCGAAAGCTGGTTATGATTGGCGTCATAGGTCAGCGGCAGCATCTCGAAACGCCGCGCCATGTCCTTGGGGATCAGCTTGACCGCGTCACTGTCCACCACCAGCCGGGACAGGTCCACGCTGCGCTGGCCCAGGGCGCCGCCGATGACGTCGCGGATGATGGCCTCGGTGGCGAAACCCAGGCGCACCAGGATCTTGCCCAGATGGTCCTTGCTCTTCTTCTGCTCGGTCAGGGCGATGCGTATCTGGTCCGGGGTGACCACACCCCGCTTGACCAGCAGCTCCCCTATGCGCAGGGTCTTCCTTTTATCATTCACGATTCAGGAGGGATTCCGCAGGGAGGACAGGGCCTGGATCCGCGCCAGCACCCGGGCGGTGTTGAAACCGACCGCCCCCTGGCCCGCCAGGTCCATGGCCTTGTGGTAATAATCCAGCGCCGCCCGGGTCTGGCTCAGGTGGTCCAGACTCACGGCCAGGTTGTAGGCATAGTCCGGGTTCTTGCTGTCATGACTCCAGGCCGCGAAGAACGACTGCTGGGCATCGGCCCAGCGCTGCTGCCGGGCATAGAGACTGCCCAGGGCGAAATGCAGATAGGCGGCCTTTGGATACTCGTCGAGCAGCAATTTCAGGCGGCTGGCGCTGACCGGTCCGCCCTCGGCGCCACCGCTGATACTGAACAGCGCGGCGCTGGCCACCGGGTCTCCCGGGTTGTTGCGCAGGACCTCGCGGTAGCGCAGCCAGGCAGCCTGCCGATCCCCCCGGGCCAGGGCGATGGCGGCCAGTCCCAGCAGGGCGTCACGCTGGCGCGGGAGGCGCTGCAGCACCTCCCGGTACAGCCGCGTGGCGGCGGCCGCGTCGCCGGAACGGTAGGCCGCATAGGCCCGGCGCAAGCCCCTGTCCAGGGCCTTGTCGGAACGGACCTTGTGGATCTTCAGATGCACCGGTGGCGCCGCTGGCCGGGTCTGCGAGAGGGTGGCGCCGGTATCGGCTCCGGCGCCGACAGGGCTCGCGGGCGGGGCCGGCGGGGCCGGCGCCGCTGGCACCACGACGGTCTGCTCCAGACGGGCATAGGCCGGGGTTTCGACCTCGCCCAGATCGGCCGTGCCGGGAACCGGCGCCATCTCCGGCATGGGGCTGGTGGCCTGTGGCGGGGCCATCGCCGGTGGCTCCGGTGGCGCCATGACCGCGGCAGCGGATTCCACGGTGGCTCCCGCTGCCGCGTGTGGTTCAGGCGCCGGCGCGGACATCGGCCGGGGTTCCGGGGTGAGCTTGGCGATCCCCGGGGCGACACGGGTGGCGGCCGGCATCAGCTCCAGGTAGTACCAGGCCCCGCCGCCGCCGACCAGCAGCAGCACGATGATCGCCAGGCCCACCCACATGAAGGCGCCGCCCTTGCGCTCCCCGGCGCCCGCGGCAAACACCGTCTGCGCGGTCACATGGGTGGTGTCCGTCACCCCGGTCTCCGCCTCCTCTTCCTCGGCCGTGCGCGCGTGGACGCCACTCAGGGTCTCGCTGTTGATGGATTGCGAGGCCTCGAAATAATCCTTCAGGGAACTGTGGATGGTGCGCTCGGAGGGTACCGTCTCATCACCATCATAGGTGCCGGTGCCTTCACCGGTATGCTCGCCGCTGAGGGTGCCGGCGTGTTCATAATCCGCCAGCATCTCCGCGTGCGCCTCGGGGCTGAGGGTCTCGGTGCGATCATGGAGGTCCGCGGCGGCCGGCTCGGATTCACTCACGCCGCCGCTCCCGCCGCTGGAATCCGGCATGGGTTCGAGGCTCAGGCCCTCGCCCTCGGGCAGGCTGTCGCCATGCTCGCCGCTGAGGGTGTGGGTATCCTCGTAACCCGCTGTGGCGGGCTGCTCCTGCGGTTCCTGCACCAGCGTGGCATCGTCCAGGCTCAGGGACAGGCCGGCCTCCGCGGCCTTCTTCTTTTCCTCTTCCGCCTTTTTCAAGGCATCCATCAGCAGGCTCATGACGTCGACCTCAGGGGCTGTTCGGCTTTGCGGGATCCATGCCCTTGCCGGTATTCCTTTCCAGATAGGGCCGGTAGGCGGCCAGATCGGCATCCAGGCTGGGCTGTCTGATGATCACCGGGCGCAGGAAGATCACCAGCTCGCTCTTGACGTTGTTGGTCGCATGTGAGGTGAACAGCGTATCCCCCACCAGCGGCAGGCGGCTCAAGAGAGGGACCTGGTTCTTGTTGGCGCGTATCTGGTCCTGCATCAGACCACCCAGAACCGCCATCTGCCCATCCTGGAGATTCAGGATGGATTCCATCTCCTTGACGGCGATTTGGGGGATGCTGCTGGTAATGTTCAGAGCCGGATTAGGATCTTTGACGAAGTCCGTAACCCTGGAAATGGTTGGCCTGATATCCAGAATGACTTCATCGGCTTCATTGATCTGAGGGGTCAGACTCATCACAAAACCAACGGGAACCGTATGTGGTGTCGTGGTTACCGTGGTCAGAGAATTGTTCTGATTCTGATTGGTATCCGATTTTACCGTGAAATAGACGATATTCTCGGCGACCTTCAAAACCGCCGACTGATTGTTCAGCACCATCAGCTTCGGACTGGAGAGGACCTTCACGTCACCGAATTGCCGCAATAGGTTAATGGTAGCCGATATCTTGCGACCAGGGGTTGTCGGAGCCTTGGCATCACCGGCATTTTGATAGGTCAGACCCAGCAATGAACCTGCGGCCGCAGCCCCGCTCAAGCCGGGTATCGCCGCAGTAAAGCCGGTGGCAGCCACTCCAATCCCGGTAATGCTGTTGGCGATAATCGACCAGTCGATGCCCACTCGATACTGATCACTCAGATCGACCTCGACGATGGTGGCCTCGATCAGCACCTGGCGGCGGGCGCTGCGCACCACCCGGTCGATGAAGGCCTGAATCTGCTGGTGCTGCTTCGAGGTCGCGCGCACGGAGATCAGGCCGGCCTCGGCATTGGGGATCACGTTGTTGGTGCTGATCAGGCCCTGGGTCCGGCCCTGGGACCGGCTCCGCCCGCGGCTCTCGCCGATGAGGGCGGCGATATTGGCGACCAGGGTGCGCCAGAACTGGTTGTTCGAGACCCCCTTCAGATCGGTGGTGGAATTGTTGCTGCCGGTACTTCCACTCGTTCCCACCGCCGATTCGATCTGGGTCGCAACCTTCACTGAACCCTGATTTTCCCGACTCATATTGATGTAGTCCACCTTGTAGGTGCGCAGGTAGGGCGTATCCGGCAGCACGGTCAGCACATCGCCCCGGAATTCATAGCGCATGTCCACCTGGCGCGAGATCCGGTCCAGGATCTGGGGCAGGGACTGGTCCACCGCGTTGATGGTGACGATGCCGCTGATGGCCGGGTCGATATCGACGTTGACCTTGGCATCGCGCGCTAAGGCGAACAGCAGTTCCTTGACCGGCACCTCGTTGACCACCACGGTGTAGGTCTCGGTCTGCGGCTGGGGTTCCGGCGGTGGCAGGAAGGGCGTCTGCCGCACCACCTCCGGGATCTGGCCCTGGGGGGCGCTGTCCACCTTGAGATGCCCTTCCGAGGGCGGCGGCGCCTTGGGTACCATGGTGCTGCAGGCCCCGACAAGGACGCTGAGGGTGAGGGCGATCAGTAGTTTGCTGGTCATGACTTTATATTCTCTGCTTTGTCCGCCGCCCACCCCGATGAGCGGCCCATTGTGTTTGTCATGCAAATTCAGTGCACAGATGCCAGCCCCCGTCCGTCACACGGACGCAGGGGGATCCAGGCCTGATACTATCCTAAGATAGCAGTTTATGAAACTATTGCAACTCGCTAATACCTATTGGATTTTTAATTTGACGCGCTGTGCTTGCCCAGTCATTCCAGGGCTGTCGGGAAAACCGGGACTCAAAGCCCTGTCCGCCAATTGTCCACCACGGAAGACAGTGGCCATCCACGACCCCCACCGCATGCGCGGATATCCATGGCGATCCGTGTCCTACCGGCGCCCCCCGGCATCCGTCGCGCCTTTCCCCGCGCGGTGTCCAGGCAATGTCCGTCCACAACGTGATCCAGCCCTTGCCCCTCATGAAGAATCGTCGGACAAGGGAATGGAAGATCAACGGGTTGAGATCTGTCGTTTCCCCTCACCCTCTCCCTGTGGGAGAGGGTGTTTCTGGATGGACACCAGGTAGGGCAATGTCTCCCCGGTCAGCATCGGTTCCAGTTCCGGCTTCAGGATATCGTTTCCCAGCAGCCCGGGCACGGCCGGCTGGGCCGGGCGCTCCGCCGCCCGGCGCGTGGTCACGGTCTCCCTGCCGCTGACCGGGACGCCGACACCGGCCTGCTTCGTCACCGGCCCGGCCGGGTTTTCCCGTGGCCCGGGCCGTGCCTGATCGGGAACCGCGCCGCGTGCCGGGACGGCAGGATCACCGCCCACGGTTTCGGCGTCCGCCGCCAGCGCGCTGCCAGTGCTGGCGACCTCGCCCCGCTCGCCCTGATACCAGAGCCCGGCCCCCGCCAGGACGAGCAACAGCGCCGCCGCGCCCAGGGCCACCGGCCACCAGCGCCGGCGGCCCCGGAAGTCACTGTCACGGGCGGCGGTGCGTACATGTTTCGGCTTGATGGTGCTGGTATTGTCGGCATAGGCCGCGAGCATGGCCTTGTCGGCAAGGATATTGACCCGCCGGAGCAGGCCCTGTGAATAACGTTCGATCTCGCGCAGCGCCGCCCTGGTGAATATCTCGTTGTTCTTGTGGCCGCAGGCGCGCAGGCGGGTATTGATGTAATCGCGGATCTGCTCGGCCTTGAAGGGCCCCAGGTCGAAGCTGTAGGTGATGCGCTCCTTGAGCTGACGGATATTCTCCCCGGACAGGTTCTGATCCAGTTCCGGCTGGCCGAACAACACGATCTGCAGCAGCTTGTCCTGCTGTGTCTCCAGGTTGCTGAGCAGGCGGATCTCCTCCAGGGTCTCCAGGGGCATGCCCTGGGCCTCCTCGACGAACATCACCACCTGCTTGTTCTCGGTATGACGACGCAGCAGGTATTCCTGTAATTGCTGCATCACCTTGATACGGTTATCCGAGACCTCCACCGGCAGGCGCAGCTCGAAGGCGATCGCATGCAGGATATTGTCCGGGGACAGATTGGGATTGGCGAGATAGATGATCTCGACCTGCTCCGGCAGTTCCAGTTCCAGCATCCGGCAGAGCATGGTCTTGCCACTGCCGACCTCGCCCACCACCTTGACGATCCCCTCGCCATGGGTCACGGCATAGACCAGCGCCTCCAGCACCGCGCCACGATTGCCGCCGGGGAAGAACAGGCGTGTGTCCGGGGTGATCTTGAAGGGCGGCTGCCTGAGGCCAAAGTAGCGATGATACATGTCAGTCCTGTGATCCCGTGTCCATTTGCAGACGCTGCATCCTGCTGTACAGGGTGGTGCGGTTGACCCCCAGGATGCGCGCGGCCTTGCTCAGATTACCACCGCTGAGACGCAGGGCAAGCCGGATATAACGCCGTTCCCATGCCGCCAGGGTCTCATCCAGGGAAAAACCGGGCAGGCCGAGCTGGGATTCGACCAGGGCATCGATATGCTCCCCCTCCTGGTTGCCGGCGGGCATCACCGTGGCCTCCAGCTCGGCCCGCAGGGCCTCGACCCCGACCTCGACACCGGGATACTTGGCGCCCAGGCGGATGACGATATTGCGCAGTTCACGGACATTGCCCGGGAAGGCATATTCACTCAGAAATTGCCGTGCCGCCGGATCCAGGCGGAAGCCCGCGCCGGTGGTGGCATAGAGATCCCGGAAATGCTCCAGCAACAGCAGGCAGTCGCCATCCCGCTCACGCAGCGGCGGCACCTGGATGGTCAGCACGCTGAGACGATGATAGAGATCCTGACGGAAACCGCCGTCACGCACGGCCTCGCGCAGGTCGCGGTTGGTGGCGGCGATGATGCGCGCACGCGAGCGACGTGGCGAGGTCTCGCCGAGGCGGTAGTATTCCCCGTTCTCCAGCACCCGCAGCAACTTGGACTGCAGACCCAGGGGCAATTCTCCGATCTCGTCCAGCAGCAGACAGCCTTCCCCGGCCTCCTCGAAGAAGCCCGCGCGCGCCTGTTCCGCGCCGGTGAAGGCGCCACGCGCATGTCCGAACAATTGTGATTCCAGCAGATCGGCGGAGATGGCGGCGCAGTTGAGCGTCAGGTAAGGCTGCTCCCGCTGTTTGCTGCGCCGATGCAGGCACTGGGCCACCAGTTCCTTGCCCACCCCGGATTCACCTTCTATCAATACCGGAAACGGGGTATCGGCGAACTGGCCGATCAGGGCCCTGAGCGTGGTGATCGCCTGGCTTTTGCCCAACAGGCCGCAATCGGCGGGATCGCTGGGGACATCGTGGGACTCGGCCTCGAGCATCATCAACTGATGATGCAGCCTGGTCCTGAGCAATTCGGCATCGCAGGGTTTGGAGACGAAATCCACCGCGCCCAGGGTCAGGGCATGCTGGATATTGGCCTTGTCGCTCTGCCCCGAGAGAACCAGGATCTTCATCCACGGGTTGAAGGCCAGCAGTTCCGAGATCAGGGTGAAACCTTCCTCGGCCGCATGCGGCAGGGGCGGCAGACCCAGATCGACCAGCGCCAGGGAGGGGGGCTCGCGTCCAGCTTCGAGCAGCGAACGGACCTCGGCGCGGGTGGCGGCCTTGAGCAGTTCGAAATCTGCCTGCAGGAAAAAACCCAGAGATTCGACGATCAGCGGGTCATCATCCACCAGTAGCAGTTTGGGCTTTTCCGTCATCAGCTTCCCGGTCGTTTCAATCATCCACAGTGGCGTGGTCAGCATTGCTGAGCCAGAGATCCCTCCCGGCCGCACCCGCTACGCTCCGGAGCACCCGCGGGATGGGCAAACCGGCCGTGGCCGGGATACCGCGATCAGGCCCCGGTCGCGACGCTGACATCCGCACCGCCATCACGCAGGCCCAGGGCCTGCCAGATGGCGATGGAGGATTCCGCCTGGTTCATGCAGTAGAAGTGCAGCCCCGGGGCGCCGCCTTCCAGCAGGTCGCGACACAGCTTGGTGGTCACCTCGATACCGAACTCACGTATGGCCACCCGGTCATCACCGAAATCACGCAGGCGTTTCAGGATCCAGCGCGGGATCTCGGCGCCGCAGGCCTCGGAGAAACGCAGCAACTGGGTGCAGGTGATGATCGGCATCACCCCGGGGATGATGGGTATGTCCACGCCTATCTTCTGACAATCGTCCAGGAAACGGAAATAGGCATCCACATTGTAGAAATACTGCGTGATCGCGCTGTCCGCGCCGGCATCGACCTTGCGCTTGAAGTTGAGCAGGTCCTCTCGCGCGCTGGCGGCCTGTGGATGGACCTCCGGGTAGGCCGCGACCTCGATGCGGAAGTGATCGCCGGTCTCCTTGCGAATGTATTCCACCAGTTCGTTGGCATAACGCAGGGGGCCGCCGCCTATGGATCCGGACGGCAGGTCCCCGCGCAGGGCCACGACCCGGTGAATGCCCGCATCCTTGTACTTGTGCAGGGTCTCGCTGATGTTCTCCAGCGGCAGACCGATGCAGGAGAAATGCGGCGCGGCCTCGATGCCAGTGGCCTGCATGATCTCCACCACGGTCTCGAAGGTCTGATCACGCGTGCTGCCGCCGGCACCGAAGGTCACGGAAAAATAATCCGGATTCAGCGCCGCCAGGCGGTCGCGGGTGGTCTGCAGTTTGCCGCGCGCCTCGGGCGTGCGCGGCGGAAAAAATTCAAAGCTCAGTGAGAGCGGGTTGTGCTGATCGTTCATCTGTCTCCCCACCAGTGAGTCCCGGCGGCAGGCTTCCACCCGCCGCCGGGATCAGGATCAATACCGATAGTATTCCGGCTTGAACGGCCCGTCGACGGAGACGCCGATATACTCGGCCTGCTCCTGGGTCAGGGTGGTCAGCCTGGCGCCTATCCTGTTCAGGTGCAGACGCGCGACCTTCTCGTCCAGCTTCTTGGGCAGGACATAGACGCGATTTTCATACTCGTCGGGGTTGTTCCACAACTCGATCTGCGCCAGCACCTGGTTGGTGAAGGAGTTGGACATCACGAAGCTGGGATGGCCGGTGGCACAGCCCAGGTTGACCAGGCGGCCCTCGGCCAGCAGGATGATGCGGTGGCCATCGGGGAAGATGATGTGATCGACCTGGGGCTTGATGTTCTCCCACTGGTATGGCTCCAGCGAGGCGACGTCGATCTCGTTGTCGAAGTGGCCGATATTGCAGACGATGGCCTGATCCTTCATCGCCAGCAGGTGTTCATGCGTGATCACGTGGTAGTTGCCGGTGGCGGTGACGAAGATGTCCGCCTGGGAGGCGGCATCCTTCATGTCCACCACGCGGTAACCCTCCATGGCCGCCTGCAGGGCGCAGATGGGATCGATCTCGGTGACCCAGACGGTCGCGCCCAGACCGCGCAGGGACTGCGCGCAACCCTTGCCCACGTCACCGTAGCCCAGCACCAGGCAGGTCTTGCCGGCGATCATTACGTCGGTGGCGCGCTTGATGCCATCGACCAGGGACTCGCGGCAGCCGTAGAGGTTGTCGAACTTGGACTTGGTCACGGAATCGTTGACGTTGAAGGCCGGCACCTTGAGCTCGCCCTTCTCGACCATCTCGTAGAGGCGGTGTACGCCGGTGGTGGTCTCCTCGGACAGGCCCCGGACCTCGTCCAGCAGTTGCGGGTACTTGTCGTGCATGATCTGGGTCAGATCGCCGCCGTCGTCCAGGATCATGTTCGGACGCCACTCATCGGGACCAAAGATGGTCTGTTCGATGCACCACCAGAACTCCTCCTCGGACTCGCCCTTCCAGGCGAACACCGGCACGCCGGTGGCGGCGATGCCGGCGGCGGCATGGTCCTGGGTGGAGAAGATGTTGCAGGACGACCAGCGCACCTCGGCGCCCAGCGCGGTGAGGGTCTCGATCAGCACCGCGGTCTGGATGGTCATGTGCAGGCAACCGGCGATGCGCGCACCCTTCAGCGGCTGCTGATCGGCGTACTCCTCGCGCAGGGCCATCAGGCCCGGCATCTCGGTTTCGGCGATGGTGATTTCCTTGCGGCCCCAGTCGGCAAGACTGATATCGGCCACTTTGTAGTCAGTAATCTCTGAGCTGACTGCTGCGTTCATAATGAACTCCTCAAGTTGACCGAGCGCCGTTTTACCATAAAACGCCCTCTCCGAGCCTGGCGGGTCATCCCGTTGCAACGCTCCTCGGAGAGGTCAAAAAACCATTTCCCTTACGTTAAAAGCCTATATTTACCACGAAGCTCACGAAGAGCACGAAGTCACTGCATAATCAAAGCAGACCGACGGGCTTTACCTTAATCTTCGTGTCCTTCGTGAACTTCGTGGTGAAACGAATAATTCAAATCCCCGCGGCCGCCTTCCAAAAAAGGGGACAGACCCCTTTGAATTTAAAACACTATATTTACCACGAAGCTCACGAAGAGCACGAAGTCACTGCATAATCAAAGCAG
>CAZDOC010000046.1:0-15858 GCA_964506945.1 uncultured Gammaproteobacteria bacterium | reverse complement strand
TTGGCAGATACCCCGCATGAGTGACAGACCCATCAGCATGGCATCCGTACAACATCTTGAAATCACGGCTGATCATGCCGGGAGGCGCATCGACAATTACCTCATGGGTCTGCTCGGCATACCCAGAAGCCGGGTCTACCGCATCATCAGGAAGGGCGAGGTGAGGGTCAACAAGGGCCGGATCAAACCGGACTACCGCCTGCGCAGTGGCGATATCATCAGGGTGCCGCCGTTGCGCCGGAAGCAGGCGGTCAGCGCCAGGGTCGAGCCCCGGCTGGCGGCGCGGTTGCGCGACGCCATCCTCTACGAGGACACGGAGCTGATGGTCATCAACAAGCCGGCCGGCATGCCCGTCCATGCCGGCTCCGGTTATCGTCACGGCCTGATCGAGACCCTGCGGGCCCTGCGTCCGGCCGATGATTACCTGGAGCTGGTGCATCGCCTGGACCGCCAAACCTCGGGTTGCCTGCTGCTGGCCAAGCGGCCGTGGTCATTGCGCGCGCTGAATGCGCTGGTGCAGGGCAGTGGCATGGAAAAGACCTACCTCAGTCTGCTCTGTGGTCATTGGCGGCAAGGGGAATGCCGCATCGAGGCGCCCTTGCGCCGCAATCAGCTGCAAGGCGGTGAGCGCATGGTCCGTATCGATCCCCAGGGCAAGGAGGCCATCAGCCTGTTCCGGCCGCTGCGATGCCACGCCCTCGCCAGCCTCCTGGAGGTGCGCCTGCTGACCGGCAGAACCCACCAGATCCGGGTCCATGCCGCATCCCTGGGCCACCCCGTGGCCGGTGATCAGAAATACGGGCAGGCGGCCTGCAACCGCGCCTTGCGCGAACAGGGCCTGCAGGGCATGTTTCTGCATGCCGCGAGACTGGGCTTCGAACATCCACTGGATGGCAGGCCGATCCAGGTCGAGGCGCCCCTGGCGGCCGCGCATCAGACCCTGCTGGCAAGGCTGGAGGACGACCTGGAGGGATGAAACTCCGGCTGATCATCTTCGACTGGGACGGCACGCTGGCCGATTCAGAGGCCCGCATCGTGGCCAGCATGCAGGCTGCGTTCAGACAGACAGGGCTCGCGGCACCCGCTCCCGGCGCTGTTCGTCAGGTCATTGGCCTGGGCCTGGAGGAGGCCATGCAGACCCTGCTGCCGGGACTGGATGCCGGCAGCATGAAAATACTCGCGGCGCGCTATCGTTATCACTACCTGGCCGACCAGGCCCTGCCCAGCCCCTTGTTCGACGGCGTGCGCGACACCCTCGACCGCCTGCGCGGGATGGGCTATCGGCTCGCCGTCGCGACCGGCAAATCCCGGGCCGGACTGGAGCGGGCCCTGAGCGAGACGGCACTCGCCGAGTTCATCGATGGCAGCCGCTGCGCCGATGAGACCCGTTCCAAGCCCCACCCCATGATGCTGGACGCCCTGATGGAGGAATTCGGCCTCGCGGCCGGGGCCTGTCTGATGGTGGGGGACACCGCTTTCGACCTGGAAATGGCCGGCAACGCCGGCATGGCCGCGCTGGCCGTCGGCTACGGCGCGCATTCGCGGGAGACCCTGATGCACTATAATCCGCTCACCTGCCTGGATGACATCAGGCAACTGCCGCTATGGCTGGAACGGCATGCAAGCACAGCCCCGACTTTCGATGAAGAGATGCCATGAACACACCGCAACAGCAGGACAGGCCCTCCGGCGGAGAACCGGACAACTGGGAACGCGATCTGATATCGCATATCGCCCTCGATGCCCTCAAGGAGCAACGCCGCAACCGGCGCTGGAGTATCTTCTTCCGCTTCGCCGCACTGGTATATTTCCTGCCCATCCTGATCCTGCTGATCCCGAGTGACTGGACCAGCGCCGGGATCTCGCCCGGCAGGCATACCGCGCTGATAGAGATCAAGGGCGTCATTGCTCCGGATACCGAGGCCAGCGCCGACAATATCATCAGCGGTCTGAGAAAAGCGTTCAAGGATGACCAGACCGCCGGCATCATCCTGCGCATCAACAGCCCGGGCGGCAGCCCGGTGCAGGCCGGTTATGTCAATGACGAGATCCGCCGCCTGCGGAAAGCACACCCGGAGGTACCGCTTTACGCCGTGATCATGGATGTCTGCGCCTCCGGCGGCTATTACATCGCCGCCGCGGCCGACCGGATCTACGCCGACAAGGCCAGCCTGGTCGGTTCCATCGGCGTGCGCATGGACGGCTTTGGTTTCGTCGAGGCCATGCGCAAGCTCGGGATCGAACGGCGGTTGCTGACGGCAGGCCGCTACAAGGGTCTTCTGGACCCATTCTCGCCCATGGACCCTGACGTGGAACGCCATGTCCATGGCCTTCTCGATACCATACACACGCAGTTCATCAATACCGTCAAAAAGGGCCGGGGCAAGCGCCTGGCGGATGACCCGAGGCTCTACAGTGGTCTGATCTGGACCGGAGAGCAGGGGCTGGAACTGGGCCTGATCGATGCCCTGGGCAGCAGCAGCCAGGTCGCCCGGGAGGTGTTCAAGGCCGAGGACATCGTCGACTTTACCGTCCGCGAGGACTATTTCGACCGTTTCGCCAAGCGTCTGGGTACGGCCATGATGGAACTCATCGACAAGGCCCCGGTCTTGCGCTGAGGCCCGGGGTTCCGTCAGGGGGAGCGGATGGGACTTGCGACTCAGCCGCGGCCGTTGCGCATCAGCAGATCCACCCCCTCCGCGGCCAGCATCTCGACCAGGCGGATCAGCGGCAGGCCGATCAGGGCGCTGGGATCCTCCCCCTGCATGCGGGCGAACAGGGCCACGCCAAGGCCCTCGGACTTGAAGCTCCCGGCGCAGTCGAAGGGTTGTTCGATGTGCAGATAGGCGTCTATCTGCGCCGCCGTCAGCTCGCGGAAATGCACCTGGTAGGGTATGCAATCCAGCTGACACTGGCCACTGGCGCCGTTCAGCAGCGCCAGCCCGGTCAGAAATTCCACCTCACGGCCGCTGGCGGCGGCCAGCTGGGCCCGCGCGGTCTCCATGTTGCCGGGTTTGCCCAGGACCCGCCCATCCATGACCGCCACCTGATCCGAACCGATGATGAGCGCCCCGGGCCGTTCGCGATCGACCGCGGCGGCCTTGTCACGGGCCAGGCGCATGACCAGCTCGCGTGGAGATTCCCCGGGCCGTGCCGTCTCGTCGATGTCTGGCGATACGGTTTCGAATGCCAGTCCCAGGCGGGACAGCAACTCGGCCCGATAGGGGGAAGATGAGGCCAGGATCAAAGGCGGTGTCGTCAAGGCGGGTTTCCCTGTGCTGTCCGGCGGGTCAAGGACGGGATTATGCCCCAGGCCCGCATGGGCGCTCAAACCCATGTCCGTAGGTCAGGGGCCATGGGTGCTGTCGCTGCCGGTACCGGGTTGCCCCTGCACTCGGGGCAGACCCGTCCCCAGGTCATCCCCGGCGCGATAGCCCGGGGTATTCGACAGGCCGGCCGGTCCCGCCGGCGGCACCCCCGGGGGGGGCTGTTTCCGGGGTGGCTGATCTGGACCGTCCACCAGCCCGGTCTCACCGCTGTCCAGCACCAGGGCCCCGGCGTCATTGAACAGCGCCACGCTACCGCTGGTGACGGTGACCCGGAGTCGATCCAGCATCCGCATGGTGAATCCCGTGCCCCGGATACCTATGGTGGCCACCGGGGTCTGGATACGGAAACTGTCCCGGTGCCTGTGACCGATCAGTCCGGTCAGGACCCGCATGCCACCCTTCAGGAAACTGAAGAAACCACGTTCGCTGCCATCCTGGCGACCGGCGAAACGGTAATCGTCGATCCGGAATTCAGTGGCGGGCTGCAGGGACATGATGGCGCCATCGACGAAGCGCAGCTGGGCGATGCCGTCATGGGTGATCAGCAGATCCCCGGAGCGGACATGGGCCCCTCGCTGGAGCTGGCGACTGTTGCCCTGGTCATCCACGGCCACCACCCCGCCGCGGACGAACAAGATCTTGGCGGCGGGGGCGGCCGCCTCACAGGCAGCGGCCAGGAGCAGGTACAGCGACAGGCTCGCGGCCAGACGGCGCAGGGCGGGGCAGAGAGGCGATGGATGGCGCATGAGGTTTCTCCGGGTGGCGGTGATCGCGGCCTTCGCAAGCAGTATAACGGTCGCCCGGGGGACTGAGAAACGCCATCCTCCACGGCGGACCCGGAGCCGCCCGGGCGCCAGGCCGTGCAGCTGGGGATCGGCGCAGATCCCGGGCCTTGAGGCGGTCGCGGCGGCCCGGCCCCGGGGCCTCTCCGGCGGGCCGGGCAGAGGCGCGAGGATACTAACATGTTAAAAGTTTTTTAATTTTCTCCAACTACCCTATAATAGCGCGCCGATGAGCCCACCGCTGCCCGAGAGGATAGAGCCGAAACGCCTGGCCGCCAGGGGCGCGGTGGTCGCCGGCACGCTGGCATTGAAGCGCCTGCCAAGGCTGCGGGCGGAGGTGCTCGATGCGGATGGCGACATCAGCGTCAGACTGGCTTTTCACGGAGACGAGGAGGGCCGTTGCCTCGCCACCGGCCGGGTCGGGGCGAAGCTGAGGGTCAGCTGTCAGCGTTGCCTGCAGGCCATGGAGCTGGACATCGATGACCGTGTCGATATCTGTTTTCTGAACACCGGAAACAGCCAGGCCGCCTTGCCGTCCGCGAGCGAGCCGGTGCTGATGGACGGCGGTGTCGTAAGCCTGGCCGCATTGATCGAGGATCAACTGCTGCTGAGCCTGCCATTCGCCCCGATGCATGCGCCGGATTGCGCTGATTGCCGGGTCTTGGCCCGTGACGGGTTGGTCGATGTCGACGGTGAAACGGAACCACGGCATCCCTTCGCCGCGCTTGCCGGGCTGAAGGCTCGCGGCGAAGACGAAGAATGACTGCACGCCGGGCCGGACAGGCGCGGGCGGATGAATGAAACGGGCAGGCCCAGGCGAACCCTGATCGATTCAGGGTTTCCGCGGCGCAGGAAAGCGCCGCTGGATTCAGGTGCGTAACATTGCCTGATTTTGTAAAAGCAAACGAAAAACACCATTTCGTTCGTGGCGCCCTGATGATTCGGGATCAATCATCAGGGCTTCCTTAGACCAGGAGAATTACAGTGGCTGTACAGCAAAACAAGAAATCCCCTTCCCGGCGCGGCATGCGTCGTTCCCATGACGCCCTGAGCAAGCCGGCGCTGTCCATCGAACCCACCACCGGCGAGGTACATCGACGCCATCACGTCAGCGCCGATGGCTACTACAAGGGCAAGAAAGTCGTCGCCACCGCCACGGACGAAGGCTGATCGGCATCCTGCAGGCCGGTTCATGTCCACGCGGATCACGCCGGCGGCGCGGGGACCTGCGACCCGCGTCATGGCGCGGCTGAATCGGTCCGGGCAAGGAAATTGAGCGTACGCATCTCCCTGGATGCCATGGGCGGCGATCACGGCCCGGCGGTCATCGTTTCCGCGGCCCGGCACACCCTCAAAAGGCATCCGGAACTCAGGCTCTGGCTGGTCGGCGATCAGGATCGCATCCAGGAACACCTTGCTGGCGGTGTCGATGAACGCATCCAGGTGGTGCATGCCTCCGAGCATGTGGCCATGGATGAGTCGCCATCGGTGGCCCTGCGCAGCAAGAAGGATTCCTCCATGCGCGTGGCCATCAACCTGGTCAAGGACGGTCAGGTTGATGCCTGTGTCAGCGCCGGCAACACCGGCGCCCTGATGGCCATCGCCCGCTTCGTGCTGCGCATGCTGCCAGGGGTGGACCGGCCGGCCATCTGTTCCGCGCTGCCGGGTATTGGCGCCGACACCCATGTCCTGGACCTGGGCGCCAACGTCGATTCCAGCTCCGAGCAACTGTTTCAGTTCGCGGTCATGGGCTCGGTGCTGACCAGCGCCATCCTCAACGTCGAGCAGCCGACCGTGGGTCTGCTGAACGTCGGCGAGGAGGAGATCAAGGGGAATGACAGGGTCAAGCAGGCCGCCGCCCTGCTGGAACACAGCGACCTGAACTATATCGGTTTCGTCGAAGGCTCCGACATCTACCAGGGCAGGGCGGATGTCATCGTCTGTGATGGCTTCGTCGGCAACGTCGCCCTCAAGGCCAGTGAAGGCGTCGCCCACATGCTGACCCAGTTCGCCCGCGAGGAATTTTCCCGTGGCCCGTACAGCAGACTGGCGGCGGCCATGGCCCTGCCGGTGCTCAAGCGGCTCAAGCGCCGGGTCGACCCGCGCCGCTACAACGGCGCCAGCCTGCTGGGACTCAGGGGCATCGTGGTCAAGAGCCACGGCGGTGCCGACGAACTCTCTTTCGCCCACGCAATCGAAGAGGCCATGCTGGAAGTGGAGAAAAACGTGCCGGAACATATATCCAGCCACCTGGAACAGCTGCTCGTAGAGAGGGTGGCAACGTGACCCATTCCCGTATCGCCGGTACCGGCAGCTATCTCCCGGAACGTATCCTCAGCAATGCCGAGCTGGAGCGGATGGTCGAGACCACACACCAGTGGATCGTCGACAGAACCGGTATCCACCAGCGCCATATTGCCGCCGAGGGGCAGACCACCTGTGACCTGGCCGAGCAGGCGGCGCGCCGGGCCATCGGGGCCGCCGGGCTGCAGGCCGCCGATATCGACCTGATCATCGTCGCCACGACCACCCCGGATCTGGTTTTCCCCAGCACCGCCTGCCTGTTGCAGCAACGCCTGGACAGCCATGGTTGCGCCGCCTTCGATCTGCAGGCGGTATGCACCGGTTTCGTCTATGCCCTGACCATAGCGGACAAATTCATCACCACCGGTGCCGCGCGCAACGCCCTGGTCGTCGGCGCCGAGACCCTGTCACGGATCCTGGACTGGCAGGACCGGAGCACCTGCGTGCTGTTCGGCGATGGCGCCGGCGCGGTCGTGCTCAGCGCCAGCGAGGAAGCCGGGATACTGTCCACGCATCTGCATGCCGATGGCGATTACCAGCATCTGTTGAAGGTGCCGGGTGGCATATCCAGCGGCTATGATGCCTTTGCCGACGGCAAGCCAACGGTACGCATGCAGGGCAATGAAGTATTCAAGGTGGCGGTCAACACCCTGGGCAGGATCGTGGATGAGACCCTGACCGCCAACCACATGGAGAAAGAGGATATCGACTGGCTGGTGCCGCATCAGGCCAATACCCGCATCATCGCCGCGACCGCGAAAAAGCTGAAACTGCCGATGGAGCGGGTCATATTGACCGTCGACCGGCACGGCAACACCTCCGCCGCTTCGGTCCCGCTGGCCCTGGATACCGCGGTGCGTGACGGACGCATACAGCGGGGCGACACGCTGTTGCTGGAGGCCTTTGGCGGGGGCTTCACCTGGGGTTCGGTATTGATGCGCTACTGAATCCCGGCCTGGCGGTGAGCGCCGGCATCGAATCCCGTGGCGCCTGTCATCACATTCCCGAGCATAAAGAGCAGCAAAATGTCATTAGCAATCGTATTTCCCGGCCAGGGTTCACAATCGGTGGGCATGCTGGCCGGCTTGGCCGAGCGGTTCCCCGAGGTTGGCGAGACCTTCGCCGAGGCCTCCGGGGTCCTCGATATCGACCTCTGGGCCCTGGTCCTGAATGGGCCCGAGGCTCAACTCAATCTGACCTGTAACACCCAGCCTGCGATGTTGTGCGCCGGGGTGGCCGTCTGGCGCGTCTGGAACCGGCATGGGGGTGAGGCGCCGGTCTGTATGGCCGGGCACAGTCTGGGGGAATACACCGCACTGGTCTGCGCCGGGGCGCTGGATTTCACCGATGCGGTGAGTCTGGTGGCCGAGCGGGGCCGTTACATGCAGGAGGCGGTGGCTCCGGGCGCCGGCGCGATGGCGGCGATCCTGGGCCTGGACGACGCGGTCCTGGAGGGTATCTGCAAGGAGGCGGCCCAGGGCCAGGTCGTTTCCTGCGCCAACTTCAATTCCCCCGGCCAGGTGGTGATAGCCGGTCAGGCCCAGGCGGTCGAGCGGGCCATGGCCGGCGCCAGGGAGGCCGGCGCCCGGCGTGCCCTGCCGCTGAGCGTCAGCGTACCCTCGCATTGTGAGCTGATGCGGCCGGCGGCGGAACAGCTGGCCCGGAGACTGGACCGGATCAGCCTCCGCGCGGCCACGATCCCGGTGTTGCAGAATGTCGATGTGGCCAGTCATGAGGACGGGGAGGAGATCGCCGCGCTGCTGGCCCAGCAACTGTATCTGCCGGTACGCTGGACCGACACCATTGTCAAGATGCGCGCGCAGGGCGTGGACAGGGTCCTCGAATTCGGTCCAGGCAAGGTCCTGGCCGGTCTGTGCAAGCGTATCGATCGCGGCCTGCGGGCTCAGCCGGTGCTGGATCCGGAGACCCTGGCCCAGGCCCTGGAGGGAGGAAACTGAGATGCGACTGGATGATCAAACCGCCCTGGTGACCGGGGCCAGCCGGGGCATCGGCCAGGCCATTGCCCTGGAGCTTGCCGCCCGCGGTGCCACCGTCATCGGCACTGCGACGTCACAAAATGGATTAGATAATCTAAATAAAGTTATGAAAAGCAATGGATTTGACTGCCATGCTTTTATTCTGGACGTGGCCAGTACGGCATCGGTACAGGACCTCTTCAAGACCCTGGACGAACACGATCTAAAGCCCACGATCCTGGTCAACAATGCTGGCATCACTCGCGACAACCTGCTCATGCGCATGAAGGACGAGGAGTGGGAATCGTGCATAAACACCGATCTCAGCAGCCTCTACAGGCTCTGCAAGGCCTGTCTGCGGGGCATGATGAAGGCCCGCTTCGGCCGTATCATCAATATCACCTCGGTGGTCGGACTGACCGGCAATGCCGGACAGACGAACTACGCCGCCGCCAAGGCCGGCATCATCGGCTTCACCAAGTCCCTGGCCCGCGAGGTCGGTTCCCGTGGCATCACCGTCAATGCCATCGCCCCGGGTTTCATCCGCTCGGACATGACCGATTCCCTGCCCGAGGCCCAGCGCGAGACATTGCTTCAGCAAATCCCGCTGGCGCGCCTGGGAGACCCCCTGGACATCGCCACCGCGGTGGTCTTCCTGGCCTCCGCCGCCGGCAACTACATCACCGGCGAGACGCTGAACGTCAATGGCGGCATGTACATGCACTGAAACCGCGCAGAGCATGGGCCTGGATCTACAAGTCCTTGATTAACATTCCCTATTCGGGCCGGACACGGTTCGGCTTGAATGTTGGGGCTTTTTCACTAAACTATGTCACGCAGCGTTAGCTGACTGACACACTGGGAGGAAGTATCCACAATGAGCAGCATAGAAGAACGCGTCAAGAAAATCGTCGTCGAACAGCTCGGCGTCAAGGAAGAAGAGGTCACCAACGAAGCCTCTTTCGTCGATGATCTTGGTGCGGATTCGCTCGACACCGTCGAGCTGGTTATGGCCCTGGAAGAGGAATTCAAGACGGAAATCCCCGATGAAGAGGCCGAAAAGATCACTACCGTGCAACTGGCGATAGACTACATCACTGCCCATCTGGACTGATCACTCCCCAGCCGGGATTGCCTTCACGGAAGGCCGCGTTCGTCATGGAACGCGGCCTTTTGTATTACATCCTCACGGATATCGGCGCTGGTAGGCACATGACAAAACCGCATCCGCGACCGAGTCGGTCATACTGGGCGTGGTGCAATGAACTGCGCCTCTCAATCAGGATTCAATCGGGGAACGAGCATGACTAAGCGACGCGTCGTCGTAACCGGCCTGGGCATCGTCTGCCCGCTGGGCAATACCGTCGATACGGCCTGGGAAGGGATCCTGGCCGGCCGCAACGGTATCGCCCCCATCACCCATTTCGACGTCTCGGATTTCACCACCCGCTTTGGCGGTTCGATCCGGGATTTCGACATCACCGACTATATCTCCGCCAAGGAGGCCCGCAAGATGGATACCTTCATCCATTACGGCATGGCGGCTGGATGCCAGGCCGTGGCGGATGCCGGGATCGAGGTGAGCGGGGAGGATGCCACCCGTATCGGGGTCTGTATCGGTTCCGGCATCGGTGGACTGCCGGGTATCGAGAAGGGCCACGCGGCCTTCACCGTCGGCGGCCCACGCAAGATCTCGCCGTTCTTCGTGCCCAGCAACATCATCAACATGATCTCCGGCAATCTGTCGATCAAGTATGGTTTCAAGGGTCCCAACTACGCCATCGTCACGGCCTGTTCCACCGGCACCCATTGCATCGGCGATGCCGGCCGCATGATCGTCCATGGCGACGCCGACATCATGATCGCCGGTGGCGCCGAGATGGCCACCTCGCCCACCGGGCTCGGCGGCTTTGCCGCGGCCCGGGCCCTGTCCAGTCGCAATGACGACCCGGCCACGGCCAGCCGGCCCTGGGATCAGGAACGCGACGGCTTCGTGCTCGGTGACGGCGCCGGTGTGGTGGTGCTGGAAGCGTATGAACACGCACGTGCCCGCGGCGCCCGCATCTACGCCGAACTGAGTGGCTTCGGCATGAGCGCGGACGCCTATCACATGACCGCACCGTCCAAGGGTGGCGAAGGCGCCGCCCGCTGCATGCGCGCGGCCCTGGACGATGCCGGTCTGGCGGCGACCGACATCGACTATATCAATGCCCATGGCACCTCCACGCCGGCCGGCGACATCGCCGAGACCGAGGCCGTGAAGACCGCCCTGGGCGCGCATGCGCGCCAGGTGGCCATCAGTTCGACCAAGTCCATGATCGGCCACCTGCTGGGCGCGGCCGGCGGGGTGGAAGCGGTGTTCAGCATCCTGGCCCTGCGCGACCAGGTGGCCCCGCCGACCATCAACCTGCACAACCCGGACCCGGATTGTGACCTGGACTACGTGCCGAACCAGGCCCGGGACATGGCCATGGCGCATGCCATGTCCAACTCCTTCGGTTTCGGCGGTACCAACGGCAGCCTGATCTTCAGCAGGGTATAGGATCAGCGGCCGGAGCGGATGCAACAGCCGGAATGAACCTGGTCAACGGCGTTCCCGCCGAGTCGCTGCCGCTGGCGGATCGCGGCCTGCTCTATGGCGACGGCCTGTTCGAGACCCTGGCGATCCGTGACCGCCAGGCGCTGGCCTGGGAGCAACACATGGCCCGCCTGCAACAGGGCTGCCAGCGTCTCGGGATCCCGCCGGTCGACCCTGATCTGCTGTCACGAGAGGCCCAAAGCCTGTGTCGCCAGGCAGACCGGGCGGTACTGAAGATCATCATCACCCGGGGGGGTGGCGGCCGCGGTTATCTGCCCCCCGCCGAATGCCGGCCCCGTCGCATCCTCAGCCTGCAGCCCTGGCCCGACTACCCTGCGCAACTGTCCCGCGATGGCATCGAGGCCCGGGTCTGCGCGTATCGCCTGCCCGACAATCCGGTCCTGGCCGGACTCAAGCACCTGAACCGGCTGGACCAGGTCCTGGCGCGCCGGGAATGGGATGCGCCCGGGATCCGGGAAGGTCTGATGCTGGACGCACGGGGCGATGTCATCGAAGGCACCATGAGCAATGTCTTCGCCATTGAATCCGGCGTGCTGCTGACCCCGATGCTGCAAGCGGCCGGGGTCGCCGGGATCCTGCGCGCGGGGATCCTGTCCTGGGCCCGGGATCACCACTTCCCGTGGCAGGTCCTGGCGTTGCCCCTGGCCCGGCTCGAAGGGGCCGAATGCGTGTTCGTCTGCAACAGCCTGATCGGCATCTGGCCCGTGCAGGGCCTGCAAACCCCGTATGGGCGCTGGACCTGGGACTCGGCCGCCAGGCTGCCGCGCGGGCTCACGGGCCATCTCCGTGACCGGGGTCTCCTGCCCTGATGATCCGTATCGTCTATCGTCTGCTGGCACTGACCCTGCTGCTGGGCAGCCTGGGTCTGGGCTGGCTGTGGATGGACCTGCAGCAGTTCCTGCAACAGCCACTGGACCTGCCCGCGACCGGCTATACCCTGGTGGTGGAGCCGGGCAGCAACCTTGGCCGCGTCTGTACCCGGCTGGCGGCGGACGGGGTTCTGAGCCACCCGCGCTATCTGCGTGCCTGGGCGCGCTGGCAGGGCCGGGGGGCCGACATCAAGGCCGGGGAATACCGTCTGCAACCGGGTCTGACCCCGCCCGGGCTGATCCGACTGCTGCGCAGCGGCAAGGTGATCCTGCGCGATCTGACGATCATAGAAGGCTGGACCTTCCGTCAGATGCGCCAGGCCATCGCCGCCGAACCGGGTCTCAGGCATGGCCTCACGGGCCTGGACGATGCCCATGTCATGGCGGCCATCGGCGTCCCGGGCTATTTCCCCGAGGGCCGTTTCCTGCCCGATACCTACCGCTTTGCCGCCGGCACCCCGGACACCGTGCTGCTGCGCCGCGCCTATGACGCCATGCAGGATGTTCTGGCCCGTGCCTGGGCGGCGCGCGCCCCGGACCTGCCCTATCACTCACCCTACGAGGCCCTGATCATGGCCTCGATCATAGAAAAGGAGACCGGCGTGGCCGCCGAGCGCGCCCGCATCGCCGGGGTCTTCGTTCGCCGGCTGGAGAAAAGGATGCGCTTGCAGACCGATCCCACGGTGATCTATGGCCTGGGAGAGCGTTTCGATGGCAATCTGCGCCGGCGTGATCTGCGCAGCGCGAATCCCTACAATACCTACCTCAATCGCGGCCTGCCGCCGACCCCGATCGCGCTGCCCGGCAGGGCGGCCATCGAGGCGGCACTGCATCCGGCGCCCGGCAAGGCGCTCTATTTCGTCGCCCGCGGCGATGGCACGCATGAGTTCTCCGCAACCCTGGAGCAGCACAACCGGGCGGTGAAGAGGTATCAGCTGCATCACCGGAAGAAACGCTGAGGATGATGAAAAAAGACTGGTTTATCACCCTGGAAGGGATAGAGGGCGTGGGCAAGAGCACCCATATGGCCTTTGTCCGGGACTGGCTGCGCGGGCAGGGCCTGGAGGTCGTGCAGACCCGCGAACCCGGCGGCACGGGCATCGGCGAGGCCATACGCACGCTGGTGCTGGAAAACGACGGCGCCGGGATCTGCGTCGATACCGAGCTGTTGCTGATGTTCGCCGCCCGCGCCCAGAATCTGGCCGAGGTCATCCGCCCGGCCCTGGAGCGGGGCAGTTGCGTGGTCTGCGATCGCTTCACCGAGGCCAGCTATGCCTACCAGGGTGGCGGGCGTGGCATTCCCGAGACCCGCATCGCCGCCCTGGAGGCCTTTGCCCAGGGCGCTCTGCGTCCCGATCTGACCCTGTTGCTGGATGCCCCGGTCGAGATCGGCATGGCGCGCGCCGGCCGTCGTGGCGGGGCCGATCGCTTTGAACAGGAACAGGCCGGTTTTTTCGAACGCGTGCGCCAGGCCTACCTGGACCTGGCGGCCCGGCATCCACGCCGTTTCCGCATCATCGACGCCAGCCTGCCGCTGGAGGAGGTCCAGGCGGGTATCCGTCGGACCCTGGAGGAATTCTGTCAGTGAATGCCGCGCCTTATCCCTGGCAACAGGCACAGTGGGAGCGCCTGCAGCAGGCCCGCGCCACCGATCGCCTGCCACACGCCTTGTTGATCCATGGCCCGCAAGGGGCCGGTCTGCATGCCTTCGCCGAGCACCTGGCGGCCTGGATGCTGTGCACGGGCACGCATGCCGCGCCCTGTGGCAAGTGCAAGGACTGCCTGCTGTTCGCCGCCGCGACACATCCCGACATGATACGTCTGCAGCCGGAGGAGGAGGGCCGGCAGATCCGTATCGAGGGGGTGCGTGATCTGATCGATGTCATCAATCTGAAGAGCCATGGCGGCCGCTTCAAGCTGGCCCTGATCACCCCCGCCGAGGCGATGAACCGCAATGCCGCCAATGCCCTGCTGAAGACCCTGGAAGAACCGCCACCCGGAACCCTGATCCTGCTGGTCACGCACCGCCCCCGGACCCTGCCGGTGACGATACGCAGTCGCGCCCAGGGCGTGGAGATCCATTGCCGGCCGCGCGAGCCGGCACTGGACTGGTTGCGGCGGCAACTCCCGGACGAAGGGCGTGCCGAACTCTGCCTGGAGCTGTGTGGTGGCGGTCCGCTGCTGGCCCTGGAATGGCTGCGGCAGGGTCATCTGGAACTGAGAGGCAAGCTGCTGACGGATCTGGCCCGGCTGCGCGAGGCCGGCGCGGATTGCGGCGCGCTGGCGCAACGATGGAATACCCTGGACGCCGGGCTGCTGTATCGCTGGAACCGGACCCTGCTGCAGGACCTCGCGCGACTGCTGGGCCAGCCCGATAGTGCGGCCATACGCAACCAGGACCTGCTGGGCGACTTGCAAGCGCTGGCGAAGCGATTAGACTTGAAGCATACATTGACGAGTCTGGACCTGTTGAACGCGTGTCAGCGGCTGGCCGAGGGGCAGGGCAATCTCCGCCCCGTCAACCTGCTGGAGACCTTCATGCTGCATTGGTCCGGATGTCTGCAAGCCGATGAAAGGAAGGTCATATGAGCAGTCCGAGACAAGGCATACTGTCACTCAATATCCGTGACAAGAGTTCCCTGTACGCATCCTACATGCCCTTTATCAAGAATGGCGGCCTGTTCATCCCCACCACCAAGACCTACAAGCTGGGTGACGAGGTCTTCATGCTGCTGACCCTGACCGACAGCAAGGACAAGCTGCCCATCGCCGGTCAGGTCGTGTGGATCACCCCCAGGGGGGCGCAGGGCAACAAGAACGCCGGGATCGGGGTACAGTTCAGCGAGCTGGACAAGGGCGCGACGCGCAACAAGATCGAGACCCAGCTGGCCGGCGCGCTGAAATCGGACCGCCACACCCACACGATGTAGTCCGCTTTCCCCGGGCCGTACCGCCGTCACCAGCGCCACGCCGCCGTTTCCATCGACTGCCCGCTGGCAGTGTCCGCAAAATCATCCTGGTTATTACCATGTCCACAGTCGAACTCGTAGATTCCCATTGCCACCTGCCCCTGATGCAGGAGGAGAAGGCCGGTTTCAGCCTGCAACAGGTCCTGGACAATGCCGCCGAGGCGCATGTCAGCCACATGCTCTGCGCCTGTATCGACCTGGATGGTCATCCCGGGATCCTGGAGATCGCGGCCGCCCACCCTCAGGTATTCGCCTCCGTCGGCATCCACCCGAACACCGAAACCGGAGACGAGCCGGCGGCCGCGCGACTGGCGCAACTGGCCGGTGACGAGGCGGTGGTCGCCATCGGCGAGACCGGGCTGGACTATTTCCGCTCCGAAGGCGATCTGGAATGGCAGCGCGAGCGTTTCCGGCGCCATATCCGGGCCGCGCGCGAGGTGGGCAAGCCCCTGATCATCCATACCCGAGAGGCCCGGGATGATGTCATCCGGATCCTGCGAGAGGAGGGCGCCGATGCGGTCGGCGGGGTCATGCACTGTTTCGTGGAGGACTGGGACACCGCCCAGGCAGCCATGGACCTGGGTTTCTATATCTCGCTGTCCGGGATCGTCACCTTCCGCAATGCCGGTGAGCTGAAAGAGATCGCCAGACGGGTGCCGCTGGATCGCCTGCTGGTGGAGACCGATTCTCCCTATCTGGCGCCGGTGCCGTTCCGGGGCAAGCCGAACCAGCCGGCCTATGTGCGCCATGTGGCGGCAACCGTGGCCGAACTCAGGGAGATGCCGCTGGACGAACTCGCCCGCGCCACCACGAGCAATTTCTTCCACCTGTTCGCTGCGGCAAAGGCCTGAAACCCGCGTGTTCCCTGGTCGCCAAACCCCCTCTCCCACAGGGCGAGGGGCGAGGGACGGGGTCCGGGCATCCGTGAGCGTCAGGGGTTTCCGCAGCCCAGCTGCAATTTGTTATTATACTATATACATATAGTTATAGGTTATTCCTAACGCTGGTTCTATTCCAAGCCCCTGGGGTC
>CAZDOC010000045.1:0-16268 GCA_964506945.1 uncultured Gammaproteobacteria bacterium | reverse complement strand
GAGCAGCGCATTCGTAATGCGAAGGTCAGAGGTTCGACTCCTCTTTCCGGCACCATCACCCCGCCGCGGGCTCACCTATTCGGGGTGATTCTCCAGGTATTCCTCCAGCATGTTGCGTTCCTGCTCGGACAGATCACCCTCACTCAGACGGCTCTCGACGAACTCCCTGGGGATCTGTCCCTTGTTCAGCAGGCGGCGCTTTTCCTCAGGCAATATGGTGTCACGGAAGAAGATATCACCCACCGGGATCAGTTTGTTGTCAACGATGATCCCGACCTCGTTGAGCAGGGCGCGGAAACCGCTGTCGGTCCTGTTCAGGCGCTGCTCGGCAAAATCTATCTGGGCGATGCCATCGGCGTAGATCGCCTTCATCTCCTTTTTGTATTTTTCTATGACCATGGGGTTGACGGTCTGCTCGATACGGCTTTCGATATGCCCAAGGCGGGCGTTGAGCAGATACTGCATGATCTCCAGGGTGTCCATGTGGCTGCTGGCGGCGGCATAGATGGCGAGGACATCGTCGATCTTGAGCCGGTCATAGATATCATTGACGAAATATTCGTTGCGCAGCCGTGCCAGTTCGTCATAACCGGCATGCCCCAGGAAATTGATGATCTCCGGCAGTTCCCTGATATGCGGGTTGAAACCCAGGGCACAGATCAGCTGGGTTTCATTCAGTTTCAGATCGCGGGCGATGCGGTCAAGGGGGGCGGGCTGATCGCCCGCGGCCTTGATCAGGGGATAGAGGCGCTGTAACAGGCCTTCCGGGGTGGCCTGCAGTAACTCCCGGAAACGGGAGCGGGGGGCTGTGTCCTGAATATCCTTCATCCTGGATCCCGTCGTCGAGTTCGGTTATTTCGTGTCCGCTATCTTGACGGACCTGATATTCAGTGGGAATTCTCGCACTTCCATGTGCTTTGGCAAAGTCTCGATGGACCTGACACTCATGCGCCGGACTTCGTCCGCGGGCATCATGGAGATGTCAGCTTGCCCTGGATGGATGCGAAACGGCGGGCCCAGGGGTGCGCCCTGCTCAGTGCTTCGGGCAGCCGCCGCCGTACCCGTTCGGCATCCCGGCGACTGGCGAAGACCCCCAGCAGGGCGATAAAGCGGGTCCCGCCGTCCGACCTGAGCTGCTTGAAATAAGCGATCTCTCCCAGACTGGAAAGGCTCAGCAGCAGTTTTCTGAGCGCCGTTTCATCGACGCCGCTGGCGATCTGCAGGGTATAGGCGGCGGGGTCCTGACGCAGGATCCAGTCGCGCCGATGCAGGGTCCCCGAGGCCGTCTGCCGGGGAGGCGTCTTGTTCGTGGTGGGGTCTGCCGGCGCTGTGACGGCGAGCTGCAGACCGTAGCGGGCCAGGCGCAGTCTGGCCTCCTCCAGACCGAGTTTCGCGGCGCGGCGATACCAGCGGATGGCCTCAGCGACATCCTGGGGCGCGCCCCGGCCCAGTTCCCGCATCAGTCCGAGGTTGTATTGGGCGGCGGCGACATCGCGCTGCGCCGCGGCCTCGAACCACCGCAATGCCTGTTGCAGGTCGCGCCGGGCGCCCTGGGCATTGGCATGGATGACGCCCAGGGCGTACTGGGCCGGGCCATGGCCCTGTCTGGCCGCGGCCAGATACCAGTGCATCGCCTGCCCGGCATCCCGCGCCGTGCCGATACCGCGCTCATAGGCCAGGCCCAGATCGTATTGTGCTTCTGGCAGTCCGGACCTGGCCGCCTGTCGCCACCAATACACGGCCTTGCCGGCGTCCCGTGGCGTCCCGTCTCCACGAAAGTATCTCGCCGCCAGGTCATACTGGGCCTGGGCCAGCCCCGCCCTGGCCGCGCGGGCATACCAGAGCGTGGCCTGGCGCGCGTCCCTGGGCGTTCCCAGTCCCTTTGCATAGATCAGCGCCAGGCCGGCCTGGGCGCGGGCATCTCCCCGTTCCGCCAGGGGTTGCATGAGACGCAGGGCCTGGTGGTATTCCCCGGCCAGCCAGGCGGCCTTGGCGGTTTCATACGCTCCCGCCGCCATGCCCGGGGGGGATGGCAACAGACAAAGCAGGGCAGCGAGCAGCGCGGAGAGATTTCGGGAAAACGGAGCGCGGTACCGGGGATGGGTGCGGTTCCGGTTCATGGATGTCGTCGTGAACAGGGCGGATCCCCGGCCCCCCGGGGGGGCGGGGATCCTGCCGGAGCTTACCAGCGGTCGCTTTCGGCAACCATTTCCTTGGCCTTGGCATAGATCTCCTCGGCATCGAGGATCTGGTCGTTGGCCTCGAACAGCTGGGCGATACAGGCCCGGTGCAGGTCCAGCTTGAGGACGCCGACGCCAATGCCGCCATAGACGATCTTGCCGCTGCGCAGCTTGGCCTTGTCCATCATGTCGATACCCTCGAAACCCAGCGGCGGCGTGGCGTTGGCGTCGGACATGATCTCCAGGGTCGGGTGATCCTTCCACAGGCTTTCGCTCAACAACTGCACCCCGGCGGCGCCACAGGCCAGGACCACCTGGGCCCCTTCCAGGGCGGCGCGCGTGGTGGCCTCGTCGGAGGCCTCGGCGGCCTGCATCTCCACGCCGAAGCGTTCCTTCATGGCCTCGCAGGCGGCCTTGGCGCGGTCCAGGCCGCGTGAGGTCAGGACCACCTCCGCGCCTTCCTGGGCCATCATCACCCCGGCGCGCTGGCCGACGGGCCCGGTACCGGCCAGGACCACGCATTTCTTGCCGGCGACATTGTCGGTCTTGGTGACCTGGGCAACCATGGCCGCGGCGGTGGTGTTGCTGCCATTGCTGTCCAGCATCACGGAGACGCGGAAGTTGGCAAAGAATTTCTTCTGCACCGCCTTCAGCAGCTCCTGACCCTCGACCAGGTTGCTGCCACTGATGAACAGGGCGGTGTTCTGTTTGTCCTTGGGCGGGCGGGTGAAAATGGCGCCATCGACCAGGGGGCCGACGTTGTCCGGGGTCAGGCCGCCATAACCACTGACGACATCGGCGCCGCCGTCATAGGCCACCACGGTGTCGAATACGCTGGCCATGGGATCGGTATCCAGATGGAACAGGAGTTTCTTCATCAATACTCTCCTCGCGGGTGATAGATTCAAAAAATACGCTGGCAGCCGTTGATATCGAGATGCCGGGGCGGCTGCCGTCGGGACCGGGCGGTGGTCATGCTCTTGTTCTGTAAGGTCGACTCCGGCCCCTGATGCAGGCCCGTAAGGTACCCGATGCTCCGCCCCGACTCAAGCGCCCGTGGTCACGGCCATTGGCGTTCCGGGCGCAGGTTTTCCCTTGTCCGCGACACTCCCGTATAATCCTGCGGCTTTTGCCAGTAACCAACGACCCACAATCGGCGCGATGGAGGATTCGGCCATGATCAAAGACCAACCCATACAGCAGTTTCTCGATGAACTCGCCAGCAAGGCGTCCACGCCCGGGGGCGGCGGCGCCGCCGCCATCATGGGCGCGATGGGCGCGGCCCTGGTCAGCATGGTCTGCAACCTGACCATCGGCAAGGCAAAATATGCCGAGGTCGAGGGGGATATGAAAGCGGTCCTGGACCGGGCCGAGGACCTGCGCCAGCGCATGACCGACATGATCCGCCAGGATGTCGAGGTCTTCGACCGGGTCATGGGCGCCTATGGCCTGCCCAAGGATACCGACGAGCAGAAGAGCGCCCGCAGCGCGGCCATCCAGGAGGCCCTGAAGGCCGCAACCGACGTGCCGCTGGCCTGCGCCCGCGCCGCCGCCGAGGGCATCGCCCTCAGCCGGGAGGTCGCCGAGAAGGGCAACCTGAACGTCATCAGCGATGCCGGCGTGGCGGTGCTGGCGGCCAACGCCGCCCTGCGCAGCGCGGCCCTGAACGTCTACATCAACGCCGGCAGCATCAAGGACAAGGCATTCGCCGACAGCCGCCTGGCGGAACTGGAGGCCCTGCTCGAGACCTCGGACACGGATACCAACGATATCTACGCCATCGTCAAGGACAAGCTCTGAGGCCCGGTCGGGGTATGGACATGGACCGGGAGTTGTCCTTGTCCGACTGGCGGTGATGACGCCGGATCAGGCGGGCCAGGACTATGGACAAGGCTGAAATACGCGCCGATCTGGGTCTGAAGGAACTGATCGCCATCGGCGTGGGCGGCATGATCGGCGGTGGCATCTTTTCGGTCATGGGCCTGGCCGTGGGGGTCACCGGCAATGCCGCGCCGCTGGCCTTCCTGCTGGGAGGGCTGCTGGCGCTGCTGTCGGGCTATTCCTTCGTCAAGCTGGCGCTTACCTTTCGCAGCGACGGCGCCAGTTTCACCTATCTGGAGTATGCCTGGCCAGGGCATCTCAATGTCGCCGCCATCACGGGCTGGTTGCTGGTGATCGGCTATATCGGCACCACCGCCCTGTATGCCTTCACCTTCGGCGCCTATGGCGGGGAGCTGCTGGGCGCCCCGGGGGCGCCCCTGCTGAGGCAATTCCTGTCCGTGGGCGTGATCGGGGTTTTCATGGTGGTCAACCTGCAGGGTGCCAGGGCCTCCGGTACCGCCGAGGACCTGGTGGTGTATTCGAAGATCGTGCTGCTGGGCCTGCTGGCCATGGCCGGGCTGGGATCGGTGCGGGCCGAGCATCTGACGCCGGTGATGGATCACGGTCTGGCCTCGGTGTTCATGGCCGCGGCGCTGGTCTTCGTCGCCTACGAGGGCTTTGAGCTGATCACCAATGGCGTACGCGAGACCCGCCGGCCGGAGCGCAACATTCCGCGGGGTATCTATGGCTCCATCGTCATCGTCTCCCTGATCTACATCGCCCTTGCCATCGTCGGTATTGGCAGCCTGGACAATGAGACCCTGGTCGCGGCCAGGGAATACGCCCTGGCGGTGGCCGCGGAACCCGCCCTGGGGCAGGCGGGCAGGGTGCTGGTCAGCATCGCCGCGCTGCTGGCGACGGCATCGGCGGTCAATGCGACCATGTTCGGGTCCTCCAGGCTGATGGCGGAGATGGCATCGGAGCGTGATCTGCCACAGGCCTTTTCCTTCCGCAACCGGGGCCAGGTGCCGTGGCTGGCGGTGGTCTGCCTGTCCCTGTTTGCCGCCCTGCTGAGTTATCTGGGCGGGCTGGAACTGATCGCCTCCTTCTCCAGCATGACCTTCCTGCTGGTGTCGCTGGCGGTCTCGATCGCCAACCTCAAGCTCCACCGCCGTACCGGCAGCAGCGCGCCGCTCATCCTGCTGACCCTGGTCCTGTTGCTGGCCACCATCGCCACCCTGGTCATCTACCTCTGGCGCCAGGACCGGGCCAGCCTGTACTGGATGCTGGGGATCTACCTGCTGACGGTCCTGGCGGAGACCCTGTTCATCCGGCGCCGCCCGCATCCACCCCGGAGCCCGTATTGAGGCCTGGTACGGCCTCTACGGGTCGAGGAAGCGCATGGACAGATCGACCGCCTCGACATGCTTGGTCAGGGCGCCCACGGAGATGAAATCGACGCCTGTCTCGGCGGTCTCGCGCAGGGTCTCCAGGCTGTAGCCACCGGAGGCCTCCAGCTTGACCCGGCCGTTGTTCAGGGCCACCGCCTCGCGCATCTGCTCCAGGTTGAAATTGTCCAGCAGCAGGATATGGGCGCCGGCGCCGATGGCCTCGCGCATCTCCTCCAGTGACTCGACCTCGACCTCGATGGGGATGTCCGGGTGGTGTTGCCGTGCACAGGCCACCGCCCTTTCGATGGAGCCGGCCGCAAGGATGTGGTTCTCCTTGATCAGGATGCCGTCGAACAGGCCGATGCGGTGGTTGTGGGCGCCGCCGGTACGGACCGCGTACTTCTGCGCCTCGCGCAGGCCGGGCACGGTCTTGCGGGTGTCCAGCAGGCGCGTGCGGGTGCCCTCGAGCACGCGCGCATAACGCCGCGCCCGGGTCGCGGTGCCGGACAGGGTCTGCAGGAAGTTCAGCGCGGTGCGCTCGCCGGTCAGCAGCGGGCGGGTCGGGCCGGCCAGGCGGCAGAGTTCCTGATCGGCAGTGATATCGTCACCATCGTGGACCCGCCATTCGATGTCGATGCGCGGATCCAGTTGCCGGAAGACACTGTCGAACCAGCGGCTGCCGCAGAGTACCGCGTTCTCGCGGGTGATCACCCGCGCCCGGGAGCGCATGTCCTCGGGGATCAGTTCGGCGGTCAGATCGCCGGCGCCGAGATCCTCGTGCAGGGCCTGCTGGACGCATTCATCGACGCTCTTGAGCAGATGCATGGCGGGTCATTCCGTACGGGTATGGGGACGGGAAAAATACTCGTTTTTGAGGCCCTGTACCAGCTTGGCCAGCAGGATCAGGCCGATCAGGTTGGGGATCGCCATCAGCAGGTTGGTGATGTCGGCGATGTTCCAGACCAGCTTCAGCGGCACCGCGGCGCCGACCACCACCAGACAGGTATAGACCACCCGGTAGGGCATCACCGCCCGCTCGCCGAACAGGAAACGGGCCGAGCGGTCGCCGTAATAGGACCAGGCGATGGTGGTGGAGAAGGCGAACAGGGCCAGACCGAAGCCGACCACCCAGGCGCCGGCATCGCCCAGGGAGCGGCTGAAGGCATAGGCGGTCAGGGCCGATCCGACCAGCTCGTCGGTACGGCTCTGCCAGGCCCCGGTGACGATGATCACCAGGCCGGTCATGGTGCAGATCACCAGGGTGTCGATGAACGGCTCCAGCATCGCCACCAGGCCCTCGCGCACCGGCTCGCTGGTGCGCGCCGCGGCGTGGGCCATCGGCGAGGAGCCGAGGCCGGCCTCGTTGGAGAACAGCCCCCGGGCCACGCCCCAGCGGATGGCCTCGCCCACCGCCGCGCCGCCCACGGCCCAGGGGTTCAGGGCGCGTTCGACGATCAGCGCCAGGGCCGCCGGGATATGCTCCAGGTTCTGCGCCAGCACCAGCACCGCGCCGCTGATATAGAGTATGGCCATGAACGGCACCAGGGTACTGGCGACCTGGGCGATGCGTTTGACCCCGCCGATGATCACCAGGCCGACGCAGATGGCCATGCCCAGGCCCAGCCACCAGGCCGCCCCCCGCACCCCGGGCCAGATATAGGCCAGGCCGTCGACGACCGAGTTGGCCTGCACCATGTTGCCGATGCCGAAGGAGGCGATCATCGCGAAGCTGGCGAAGGCCACCGCCAGGCGCGGCATGTTCAGGCCATGCAGCAGGGTGTACATCGGCCCGCCGGAGATGACGCCGCGCTCGTCCACCTCGCGGAAGCGCAGCGACAGGGTGCATTCGGTGAACTTGGTGGCCATGCCGAAGAAGGCCGTCATCCACATCCAGAACAGCGCCCCCGGCCCGCCCAGGGAGATGGCCGTGGCCACGCCGGCGATATTGCCGGTGCCGACGGTGGCCGACAGGGCCGTGCTGAGGGCCTGGAAATGCGAGACCTCGCCGACATCCTTGTGGCTGCTGTAGCGCCCCGAGACCAGCGCCAGGGCATGCCGAAATCCGCGGACCTGGATCAGGCCCATGCGCAGGGTCAGATAGGCGCCGGTGCCGAGGAGGATGATCAGGGTCAGGCTGGAGCCCCACAGGGCCCCGGAGATCCGGCCGGTCAGTTCGGTGAGTTGGTCTAGCATCGTGGTCCCCCTGGTGCAAGCGCACAAGCATATCGCCGGGGGGGATGATTTCAAGGGCGCCGGTCACGATACCGGCTACGGATGCCGGCCCGGCCCGGGCTCAAGTATTCCCGTCCGCGAGCCGCTAATCAGGGTATCGTCATCCACCGGAGCAGAGAAGATGAGCCCGCGCCTGCTGATGTTCTTGCTGCTGTTCGCACCCCTGGCGTGTGTCGCGGCGCCGAAGGCCACCGGCGGCAAGTCCCCGGCCCCCACGACCGCGGCCACGCCCGCCGGCCTCGACGCCACGGTCATCGCCCTGCTGGGCGCCGCCCGTGGTGGCCAGCTGCATCGGTTCGACGCCCTGGTGGCCCAGGGTGTGGATATCAATGCCACCAATGCCGGCGGCCGCAGCGCGCTGATGCTGGCGGCCTTCTACGGCAACGACGGGGTGCTGCGCGCGCTGCTGGCCGAGGGCGCCGATGTCAATGCCAGGGACAAGGCCGGTCGCACGGCGCTGATGGAGGCGGCCGCCAACGGCCATACGGAGGCGGTGCGCATGCTGATGCTGCGAGGCGCCGATGTCAATATCACCAGCCAGGGCAAGCAGAATGCCCTGTCCCTGGCCAAGGCCGGTGGCCACGAAGAAATCGCCAAGCTGCTGGCCGATGCCGGGGCCAAGGAACCGGCCAAGAAATAGCCCGTGGGGTCATCCCCGCGGGCGATTCAATCCCAGGCCAGGCGCAGGCCGGCGCCGATATGGCGCTTGTCGGCCTGATAGAAGTTGCGGAAGCTGGGCCGGCGCACCGCCGCCAGGGTATGGCGGCCGCCCCCCCTGAGCACAAGGTGTGCGCCGTCGAACCAGGTGCTGGAATAGCCGGCATAGGGGAAGGCGCGGAAGCCCGGATAGGGGTGCAGCGGGTTATCGCACCATTCCCACACCCGGCCCCAGGTCTGCAGCAGTCCCAGGCGGCAGGCGACCTCCCATTCATACTCATGCGGCAGCCTGGCGCCGGCCCAGCGGGCGAAGGCGCGCGCCTCGTGCAGGCTGAGTCCCTCGACCGGGGCCTGTGCCGGTAGCGGTGCGGGGCCATCCAGGCCGATTTCATACCAGTTGCCCCGGGGATCCCTGCGCCAGTGTTCCGGGGCCTCGCAGCGATGTCGCCGCAACCAGGCTTCGCCCGCCGTATCCCACAGGTTCCCATCGGCATAGGCCCCGGCCCGCATGAAGCCCAGGTATTCGGCATTGCTGACCGGCGCGCGCGCCAGGGCAACGGTATCCAGGTCGATCTCGTGGGCCGGCAATTCATTGTCATAGGCGCCACTGTCGGCCGGTGCGCCAATCCGGTAGCGACCCGCGGGCAGGACCCGGCCGTCGCGCGCCGATGGCGCCGGCGCCGGTGCCGGCATCGGCAAGGGTGACGCCGGTGGCGTCCTCTCCGCCAGCCGGGCCTGTAGCTGGCGCAAGAGCAGGCACAGCGTCTCGCAGTGCTGGGCCGTGTGCTGCAGCAGGAAGCGCGGCAGATAGGCCCGGCGCAACAACGGCTGGGGGTCGGGTTCATGCATCAGTGCCAGCAGCCGCTCGCGATTGTGATCCTGGCGCCCGGCGACCCAACGCATGAGCGCCTCCCAGTCCGGCAGGCGGTCTCCGCGGGTGGCCTTGGGGGCTCGCGCCGGGATATAGAGATCGGCCAGTGCCCGGGTACCGGAGTCGTCACCCAGGAGCCGCTGTCCGATCCAGTAATCCTCGGTCCAGGCGCAGTGTCCCAGATGCCAGCCCGCCGGGGACAGGTCTGCATGGAACTGGCGGCGAAAGTGTTCCGGCCCGGCGCGCGCGCCCAGTTCGCGCAGGCAGCGCTGCGCACCCCCCAGTTCGTCGATGAGGGCGGTGACGTTCACAGGGCCGTGAGCCGGATCGCCTCGCCGGGCCGCAGGGTCAGCAATCGATGTGGGGGGACGGCCTGCCAGCCGGGCGCCGGGTCCAGCCGCTCCGAGGCGATCACCCGGCCGGGGGCGAAAGCCGGATCGTGCTGGTGGTAATACAGGCTGGGACAGTCGCCACCGAGGGCGTGACGTACGGCGTGGATGTCCCGGCCATCACAGATCAGCAGATTCAGCAGGGCGCTGCTGCCTCGTGGTTGCCATTCGGCCAGCCGTTCCAGTGTCTTCAGCAGGGCCCGAGAGGGCGCGTCGCCATCATCCAGATACTGTCGCAGCAGGGCGAAGATGAATTCGGAGTCACTGTCGCCATGGATCCCGGCCTGGATCCCGGGGCGCAGTTCCCGGTGCAGGCGGGGTCGCCAGGCCTGTTGAAAATCCCCCAGGTAGCCGTTGTGCATGAACAGCATGCGCCCGTCTCGGAAGGGATGCGTGTTGGCCAGATCGACCCCCTGCCCGGGGGTCGCGCTGCGCACCGAGGCCAGCCACAGTTCGCTGCCCAGGCTTGCGGCCAGGTCTTCGAGGTTGGGGTCGGACCAGACCGGCCGGGTGTCGCGGTAGCGCCGGGCCCGTCCCTCCTGATACCAGCCAAAGCCGTAGCCATCGGCATTCAGCCTGGCCTCCCGCATCTCCTCCGGGGCCCATGATTGCCGCACCAGGCTGTGCGACGGCGCGAGCAGCAACGGCTGCAAGCGGATGGCGGGGCCGGCATAGGCGAGGAAACGGCACATGGCATGACTCCTGTTCGGCGGTGGCTGTATGTTCCGTGCCCGGAATGTTAGCCTTGACATCCATCAGGCCGGGGGCATCGGCTTGTGGACGGGATCACATGGTACGCACAGGGGATTGCAATGAAAACTGCCGCCTTGGCCAGTGTCGATAACGAGGCTGTCGAGATCCGGGAGGTGCCCCCCACGCGCCAGATCCCGGACCTGGCCGAGGATGTGCGCAGCGGCCTGTTGCACGCACCGCGTCGTCTGCCACCCAAGTATTTCTATGACGAGACCGGTTCCACGCTGTTCGATCGCATCTGTGACCTGCCCGAATATTACCTGACCCGCGCGGAATCCACGTTGCTGGCGCGGCACGCCGGGGAGATCCTCGCCGCCAGCCGACCCGCCGAGATGCTGGAACTGGGCAGCGGCGCCTCGCGCAAGACCCGCTACCTGTTCGATGCCTGTGAAGGCGGGGCCCTGCGGCCGCTATACCGCCCTTTCGATGTCTGCGCCAGCATGTTGCGGCGTGCCGCCGCATCCCTGCGGATGGAGTATCCCTGGCTGGAAATCGAGGCCCTGGCCGGAGACTACATGGCCGGTCTCGGGCGCTTGCCCGCGCCGCGGGGGCCTCGCCTGGTGGTGTTCCTGGGCAGCACCCTGGGCAACCTGGATGATCGCCAGGCCGGGGCCTTCCTGGCTGAGTTGCGCGGGATCATGCAGGCGGGCGACAGCCTGCTGCTGGGCGTCGACCGGCTCAAGGCCGCGCGTGATCTGCATGCCGCCTATAATGATGGAGATGGCCTTACCGCGCGTTTCAATCTCAACCTGCTGCAGGTGCTGAACCGCCGCCTGCATGCCGATTTCGACCCCCAGGCCTTCGAGCATCATGCCTCATTCAATCCCCACCACGCGCGCATGGAGATGTATCTGCTGGCGCGCCGCGATCAACGTGTGCATATCGCCGATCTGGGCGTTCGCCTGGAACTGCTGGAGGGTGAGAGCATCCTCACCGAGATCAGTTGTAAATATACCCGCGAGCGCATCGACGGTCTGCTTGAGGCGGCGGGTTTCAGGCGGGTGTTGCACTTCGGCGGCGGCGCCGAGGGTTTTTCCCTGCTCCTCGCCGACCGTGGCCCGGACGATTGAGGCCGGCAGGACTTGAGTCTGTCCACGCAGGCCCCGGCGCTGGGCTACGATCCGATCAGCGGACGGCTGGCCGGGGTTGGATTCATCGCCTCGCCGAATTGCGACGCCAGACCGGACCCCGAGGATATCAGCCTGCTGGTGGTGCATGGCATCAGCTTGCCTCCGGGCGAATATGGCGGCGACGCGATCACCGCCCTGTTCACCAACACCCTGGATCCTGGGGCGCATCCGTATTTCGCCGGGATCGCGGGCCAGCGGGTTTCCGCGCACCTGCTGGTGCGGCGGGACGGGACGATCATCCAGTATGTCCCTCTGACACAACGGGCCTGGCATGCCGGGGAGTCTGAATTCCAGGGACGCTGCCGGTGCAATGATTTCGCCATCGGCATCGAACTGGAGGGCAGCGACGAACAGGCCTATACCCCGTTACAATACCAGCAGCTGATGCGCCTGGCGCGGCTGTGCATGCGCCAGTGGCCGGGGATCACGGCTGAGCGTATCGTAGGCCATGCGGATATCGCCCCGGGACGCAAGACCGATCCCGGGCCGGCCTTCGACTGGCGTCTGTTTCATCAACTGCTGGAACTGAACACATGACCCTGATCACCCTGTTGCTGGGCCTGCTGCTGGAGCACTTCATCGGACCGCTGGAGCGTTTCAGGCGTTTCGGCTGGTTTCATGCCTACGCCGGGCGATGCCAGCAGTATTGCGGCGGGATGGCCTTCTGGGAGGGACCCTTGGGGGTGTTGCTGGTGATCGTGCCCCCGATGCTGCTGTTCTGGCTGATCCTGCTGGCGGTCAACCAGTTGTCGCTGCTGCTGGGGGCGCTGACAGCCTTCCTGATATTCGTCTATTGTCTGGGTCCCCGGGATCTGGCGCAGCAGGCGGAGGACTGGCTGCGCGCAAGCGAGCGACACGACCAGGAGCGGCTGGCGATCCTGCGGCGGCAACTGGTCTGTACCCTCAGGCCGCATCCGCCTGATCCCGAGGCCGTGTCTATCCCGGAGACCCTGCTGGTGCATGCCAGTGACCGCCTGTTCGCGCTGATCTTCTGGTTCGTGCTGCTGGGCCCGTTCGGGGCCCTGCTGTTCCGTCTGGCCTCGGAACTGCGCCGCGACGAGAGCGGCCCCAGGCAGCGGGGCTTTGCCGCCTCCGCCGATGATCTCTATGCCATACTCGACTGGATCCCGGCCCGGCTGCTGGCGCTGGGTTTCGCCCTGGCGGGCAGCCTGACCCACGCGCTGGAAGCCTGGCGTTTTCCCGAGACCATGTCCCTGCACGACAACCAGTCCGTGTTGCGGCATACGGGCATGGCGGCCCTGCAACTGGACCAGGGGATCGATGAACGCGGGGCCATAGAGGCGGTGCTGCGCCTGATCCGGCGCACCCTGACCATCTGGCTGACGTTTCTGGCGGTGATGACCCTGGGCGGCTGGATGGGCTAGCCTGTCGGACTCAGGAACGATCTACCGCGGGAAAGCCCTTTTGGCCAGATTTTCCGCTCATCCTCGTTAAACAGGTTCACACCGCCGTTTGCAGGAATTCCCGTATGGGCAGCAGGCGCTGGCCCTCGGGCGCGCACACCAGCACACTCTCCTGGCTGTACCAGTCGCCCAGCACCGTGCGTCTGACCGGCGCACCGTCGAGTTCGAATTCATGCACCCCCGGCCGGTGGGTATGGCCGTGGATCAGCCGCCTGACCCCGGCCTCCCGCATCCGCGTCACGACCGCCCCGTCCTCCACGTCCATGATCTCGGCCGGCTTGTCCTGCATGGCGGTGACGCTGTACTCACGGAATCCGGCCGCGATCGTGCGCCTCTCGGCCAGCGGCCGGGCCAGGAACCCGGCCTGGAAATGCGGTTCATGGGCCATGGAACGGAAGGCCTGGTAGTCCCGATCCCGGGTACAAAGCAGATCACCATGCATCAGCAGCGTGGGTTCCCCATAGAGATCGATGCGCTGGGGATCCGGCAGCAGCGCCGCGCCGGTCGAGTCATGGAAGCCATCGTTCAACAGCAGGTCGCGGTTGCCGCGCATCACCCACAGCGGGGTGCCGCCATCACTGAAATCCCTGAGGGCCGAGAGGACCTCCCTGTTGGGTGGCGTATCGTCATCATCGCCCAGCCAGACCTCGAACAGGTCACCGAGGATATAGAGGCCGTCACAACCCCGGGCGGCAGCGAGAAACTCATGGAACAGGGCCGTCTTTTGCGGGCGTTCCTGGCTGAGATGGAGGTCGGAGATGAACAGGGTATGCATGGGGAGCCTGTAGGAGGACTAATCTTCGTCAACGATGCGGGCCTGCTCGATGAGGATATCCTCATCGGGGACATCCTGATGGCCGCCCTGGGTACCGGTCGGGCTGGTCTCGATGGCCCTGACCACGTCCATGCCATCGCTGACCTGGCCGAACACGCAATAGCCCCAGCCCTGTGAGGTCGGGGCGCTGTGATCGAGGAAGGTATTGTCGGCGACATTGATGAAGAACTGGGCGCTGGCCGAATGCGGCGCCATGGTGCGGGCCATGGCGATGGTGCCGGTCAGGTTGCTGAGGCCGTTGTCGGCCTCGTTCTCGATCGGCGCCTCGGTATCCTTCTGTTGCATGCCGGGTTCCATGCCGCCGCCCTGGATCATGAAGTCCTTGATGACACGATGGAAGATGGTGCCATCATAGAATCCGGAACGCACGTAGGAGAGGAAGTTCTCCACGGTTCTAGGGGCCTTCTCGGCATCCAGTTCCAGGGTGATGTCGCCCTTGCTGGTCTTGAGTTCGACTTTCATTCGCTGTGCTCCCCGGCGCTGCTTTCGGTGTTTTCGATACTGGCGTGCTCGATCACGATCGGTGTCTGCGGGACGTCCCGGCCGAACAGGCCGCCCGGACCCGTGCGCACGGCCCTGATGCGGTCCACGACATCCATGCCCTCGACGACGTGCCCGAACACCGTATATCCCCAGCCACGCATGGTCGGGGCCCGATAGTTCAGGAAATCGTTATCGACCACGTTGATGAAGAACTGGGCCGTGGCCGAATGCGGATCGCCGGTGCGCGCCATGGCGATGCTGCCACGGACGTTCTTGAGACCGTTGTCGGCCTCGTTGTGGATGGGCTCATGGGTGGCTTTTTGCTCATATTCCGGGGTGAAGCCGCCACCCTGGATCATGAAGCCCTTGATCACGCGATGAAACATCGTGCCGTCATAGAAGCCCTCGCGCACGTAACGCAGGAAGTTGGCGACCGTCTTCGGCGCGTGTTGAGGGTCCAGTTCCAGGACGATATCGCCCATGCTGGTGGCAAGTCGCACGCGGGGTGCCTCGTGCGCCTGGGCCCAGGCCCAGGCGGGACTCAGCAGGGCCAGTAGCAGCAGGGCTGTCATTCTCATCTGTTTCAACGGTGTCTCCCGGGCTGATTTAAAAAGGGCTTTAATGTACCATGCGCGGCCAGTCGGGGGCGAACCCCGGACCCGGCCATGGCCCTCACTGCCAGTGGAGCGTTGAACCAAGGTGCTGAAGATATATAACAGTCTGACCCGCGAGAAGCAGGAATTCATTCCCATCGAGGCGGGCAAGGTGCGCATGTATGTCTGCGGCATGACCGTCTATGACTATTGCCATGTCGGTCATGCGCGGGTGATGGTGGTATTCGACATGATCGCGCGCTACCTGCGCGCCAGCGGCTACCAGGTCACCTATGTACGCAATATCACCGATATCGATGACAAGATCATCGCCCGGGCGCGCGAGAACGGCGAGGACATCCATGCCCTGACCGAGCGCTACATCGCCTGCATGGATGAGGATGCCGCCGCCCTGGGGGTGGCCAGGCCCGATCAGGAACCCCGCGCCACCACCCACATGCAGGGGATCATCGCCATGATCGAGGCCCTGATCGAACGCGGTCATGCCTACCTGGCCGATAATGGCGATGTCTATTATGACGTCTCCGGTTTCGATTCCTATGGACGGCTGTCAGGCAAGAAGCTGGATGAGCTGCGCGCCGGGGCCCGGGTCGAGGTCGATGAGGGCAAGGACGACCCGCTGGATTTCGTGCTCTGGAAGGCGGCCAAGCCGGACGAGCCCAGCTGGGATTCCCCCTGGGGCGCGGGACGGCCCGGCTGGCACATCGAGTGCTCGGCCATGTCCACCGCTTGCCTGGGCAATCACTTCGATATCCATGGCGGCGGCCAGGACCTGCAGTTCCCCCATCACGAGAACGAGATCGCCCAGTCCGAGGGCGCCACCGGCGAGCATTTCGTGAACTACTGGATCCACAACGGCTTCGTCCGCGTCGATGACGAAAAGATGTCCAAATCCCTGGGCAATTTCTTCACCGTGCGCGAGGTGCTGGGCCGCTATCAGCCCGAGGTGGTGCGATATTTCATCCTCGCCAGCCACTATCGCAGCCCGCTGAACTATTCCGACGACCACCTGGACAAGGCGCGCAACGCCCTGGATCGCCTCTATACCGCCCTGCGGGGCATGGCTGGCGAGGCCGGTCAGATGCTGGCGGAGTACCGGCAACGCTTCGATGCCGTGATGGATGATGATTTCAATACCCCGGAGGCCATCGCCATCCTCTTCGAACTGGCCCATGAGCTGAACCGGGTACGGGACAGTGACGGCCCCCGGGCCGCGGACCTGGCCGCCACCCTCAGGGGGCTGGGCGCCATCCTCGGGCTGTTGCAGGCCGATCCCGAGGCCTATCTGCGCGGCGGCGCCGGTCGGGACAGCGGTCTGGACGAGGCCAGCATCGAGGCCCTGGTGGCGCAGCGCAACCAGGCGCGCGAGGGGCATGACTGGGCCGAGTCCGATCGCATTCGCGATGAATTGCAGGAGCAGGGTATCATCCTGGAAGACGGCGCCAACGGCACCAGCTGGCGACGGCAGTAGCGGGGGCGGTCACAGGA
>CAZDOC010000044.1:0-17091 GCA_964506945.1 uncultured Gammaproteobacteria bacterium | reverse complement strand
AGGGCCCCATTTTGTCGTCTGGCGGAGAGAGAGGGATTCGAACCCTCGATACGGCGTTCACCGTATACACACTTTCCAGGCGTGCGCCTTCAACCACTCGGCCACCTCTCCATAGTCGAGTCCCCGAATCCAGGGAGGCGGAAGGTTAAACCAGATCGGGGCGGGGTGCAATCCTGTGCGTGCCTGGATTTCAATGCAGGGGGTGGAGCTTGGCCATCAGTTCGGCCTCGACCGGGGTGAGTCCACAATCATCGATCAGGACTTCGCTGCCCGCGCCCTGCTGCAGCAGGGCCTGGGCCTGGCGGTAGGGGGTTTCGCCAGCGCCCAGTGTCTGGATCTCGTCCTGTCGATGGGTCAGGTGGCGCAGGCGTTTCTCATGCCGTTGCACCCGGCGGCCCAAGCCACGAGAGCAGCTCAGCAGGGCCTCCAGTTGCCGGTCCATGCCTTCGAGAGTGGCGGTCTGTTCATCGAGATGGCGCTGGAATTGCCGCAACAGCTTTTGCTGGCGACTTATCACCCGTAGCAGCAGCGGCAGCAGCAACAACGGGATCAGGCTCAGGGTGGTCAGGTCCAGCGTCAGTGTAAATGGCATCGTCATTCCGGTGTGGGCTGTACTCTCATGCGAATTCGTCTATTCCCTTGTCGTCCTCGTCTTCATCCACGCCCGGCGCGGGATGCGGCCCGGGGCGCTGTTCCTCGTCCTTCCTCGGTCTGATCGGGCGACTGCGCCTGTCGGCCGGCCGTACCGGCGGACTGGGCGGTATCCGTGGTATCTCGGCCATGGCCGCCGTCTACATGGAGGCGATCTCGCCCCACTCCTCCTGGTTCAGGAGCTTGTTGAGGTCCACCAGGATGAGGATGCCATCCTCCTGACTGTAGACCCCCTGGATGTATTTGGAGCTCTCTTCGTTGCCGACGTTAGGGGCCACCTCGATCTCGGAGGCGCGCAGATTGACGACCTCGGCCACGCTGTCCACCAGGATGCCGACAATAATATTCTCGGTCTCGATAATGACCACCCGGGTGGAATCATCGTGTTCCTTGGGCGACAAGCCGAAACGGCGACGGGTATCGATGACCGTGACGACATTGCCGCGCAGGTTGATGATGCCGAGGATATAATCCGGCGCCCCGGGCACCGGCGCGATCTCGCTCATGCGCAGCACTTCCTGCACCTGCATGACATTGATGCCGTAGGTTTCGTCATCAAGACGGAATGTCACCCATTGCAGCAGGGGATCATTGGCGGAATCGGTTGGCTTTTCCATGGTCTCTTCGTATCTATGTCACGGGGTGTCAATTATGTGTCGGCCGGATGGCGTTTTCATTGAGTTATGCACATGACATGCCAGTCACTTGTCATGCGTTCCGGTCCTCAGTCCTCCGGGGCCCCCTGCTCCAGCCAGGAGACGAAGGCGGCGGTATCCAGCAGTGCGCACAGATGCTCGCGTACGGTGCCGGCGAGCCAGGGTCGCGTGCGGCGGTCGGGACGCCAGTTCACCTGTTGTGGTTGTAATTCAATGACGTCACTGGCGGCCAGGCAGTCCAGTCCCCACTCACCATTGCCAATCAGCACGATCAGGTGCTGTTGATCATCCGCCGGCCTGGCGCCGGCCTGGCTGCGGTAGCGCGGCGGCAACAACAGCGCCGTGGTGTCGACGATGCGGGTGTTGCGTTCACCCGTGGCGTGGATCCCCAGTACCCATGGCGCCGGGAAGGGAACCTGACTGAGTCTTGACGGGTATTTGAGTATGCCATTGAGTTCGTGCAGGGGCAGCGCCAGCTTGAGACCGGCGAGTTCCAGCAGGATCACCTGAAAGGGCACACTGGATTCATGGGGCGGATCCGCCTGCATGCCGCTGTCGGCCCCGGGGGCCGGCGCCGGGGTCGTGGACAGCAGACGGTTCAGGGCCTCGGTGCGGATCCGTTCCCCAATGAGGCCGTCACCGGGTGACAGCGGACGCGGCGCCGTTGCCGTCGGGGCTTCGGAGAACAGGCCGTCGAGGTAGTGGCTGACGGCCAGGTCCGCATCGAGCAGTTCGGGTGGTCCTTCGCCGGCCTTCATCCCGCCATCCTCATGTCGCCTTGTGGCAGGCGTCTGGCCAGCAGATAGTCGAGCAGGCGATCATAGGCGCGTGAGCCACGGCAACTCGGCCGCATCACCGGCAAGGGCTTGCCGCGACTGCTGGCCTCGCGGAACTGGGTGTCGACGGGGATCACCCCCGACCAGACATGCCCGGGGTTGCCCTCCCGCAGGGTTCTCAGGCTTGCGATGGCCGCCCGCGTGCGGCGATCGAACATCGTCGGGACGATGGTGTAGTCCAGGGCCGTGTTGCGGGAGCGGCCGATCATGGCCAGGGTATGCTGCAGCCGTTCCAGGCCCTTGATGGCGAGGAACTCGGTCTGTACCGGGATGATCAACTGGTCGCAACTGGCCAGGGCATTGACCATCAGGATCCCGAGAACCGGCGGACAGTCGATGAGGACATAATCGAACTTGTCGCCCCAGTCGCACAGGGTCTTGCCTATCACCAGGCCCATGCCCTCGCGGGCGCCGAACTGTTTGTCCAGGGACACCAGCGCGGTCGAGGACGGCAGTAATTGCAGTCCATCGACGCCGGTATGCACCAGCATGGAGGCCAGCGGCATGTGACTGGCGCCGACGGCGCGCTGAAACAGCGTGTAGACACTGGCCTCGATATGGTCGGGATCCAGACCGAAGTAACTGGTCATGGAACCATGCGGGTCCAGATCGATCATCAGCACACGCCGCCCCTGCATCGCCAGCAGCGCGCCCAGGCTGATAACCGTGGTGGTCTTGCCGACGCCACCCTTCTGGTTGGCCACGGTCCAGGCCTTCATCGTCCCGGCCCCGACTCGGTGCGGCTCCCGTTGGCGTCCTGGGAAACCACGGGCGCCGCCGCTGCACGCGTCTCCACCCCCGCCTCGTGAGCCCTGGCCAGATCAACGATACGACGCGTATCCGCATCCGCGGCGATGATGATGACCACGCGCCGGTTCTTTCGCCGTCCCTCCGGGGTACTGTTGTCGGCCACCGGACGGTGTTCCCCATAGCCGATGGCCGACATGCGCCCGGGGGTGATCCCGAACTGGGCGAACAGATGCACCACGCTGGCGGCGCGCGCCGCGGACAGCTCCCAGTTCGATGGAAACGCCAGGGTGTGGATGGGCTTGTTGTCGGTGAATCCCTCCACCTGGATAGGATTGTTGAAACGGGCGAATTGATCGGCCAGTTTCTTCAGCACGGGCAGGGCCGTTTTCGCCAGACGCGAACTGCCGCTGCCGAAGAGGATATTGGTCTTCATCTCGATTTCGACCCAGTTGTCCTCGCGCCGCAGTTCGATCAGGCCCTCGTCTATCAGTGGGCTGAGCCCCTTTTGCAGTTCATCGGCGATGGTTTTTACGTCCGTCATCGCCTTCGCGCCCGGGTGTTCTCCCTGCTGCTCCTGATCCTGCTCGCCGCTGGTGTCGCCCTGGTCCCGGGCCTTTTTTTGTTCCTCCGGCTGCGGCACGGTCTCCACCGCCTCGTCACCGGGCTGTTCCGGAGGAAATTCCAGGCCGTACTGTTTGCCGGTCGGGGGATTCATGGCGTCGGCATTGATATCCAGGGATTTCAGCACCTCGCCGACCTGGACGGGCTGCATGCTGCGGGTCGGGTCCTTGAAGGCGGTGACCAGGGAATCGGAAAGGACCCGGTATTTGCCCTCATTGACGGAGGAGATGGCGTACATGACCACGAAGAAGGCGAACAGCAGGGTGATGAAATCCGCATAGGACACCAGCCAGCGCTCGTGGTTGACGTGTTCCTCATGCTGATTGCGCTTTCTCATCGCCCGCGCCCCGTTCAGGAGAAGTAGCCTTCCAGGCGACTCTGGATATTGGTCGGGTTTTCTCCCTCGGCGATCGCCACCAGGCCCTCGATGGTCATCTCGTAATGCATGGAACGCTGCCTGACCAGGAGCTTGAGCTTGTTCGCGGTGGGCAGGAAGATCAGATTGGCCAGCCCCACGCCATAGATGGTGGCGACGAAGGCCACGGCGATACCGCCACCCAGCTGACTGGGATCGGCGAGATTTCCCATGACGTGGATCAGACCCATGACCGCGCCGATGATCCCTATCGTCGGCGAATAGCCCCCCATGCCCTCATACACCTTGGCGGCCTCGATATCCTGGTTCTCCCGGGCAAACAGCTCGACCTCCAGCGAGTTGCGGATCACCTCGGGCTCATTGCCGTCGACCAGCAGTTGCAGGCCCTTGCGGGCGAAGGGATCCGGCTCGTCCTCCACCAGCCGCTCCAGACCCAGCAGACCCTCCTTGCGGGTGATCTTGCTCCAGTCCACGATCGCCAGCATGGTCTGTTCGGCATCACTGCGGGGGGGGATGAACATCCACACCAGCATGCGCATGCTCCGCACGAAGATCTTCAGCGGGGTCTGCAGCATGACCGCGCCGATGGTCCCTCCCGCCACGATCAGGATGGCGGGACCGTTCAGCAGGGAGCCGATATGTCCCCCTTCGATGTACTGCCCCAGAAGGATGGCGCCCACCCCCACGATCAGGCCGATGAGACTGAGGATGTCCATGCGTGGCGGCCTAGCTCAGCCTGGCCAGGGCCGGCCCAATCTGCTCCAGGGGCAGGACCTTGTCGACCAGCCCGGCATCCGCCACTGCCGCCGGCATGCCATAGACTACGCAGGTCTCCTGGTCCTGGGCCCAGACGGTGCCGCCGCCCGCCTTCAGTTTCTTCGCGCCCGCACAGCCGTCGGCCCCCATGCCGGTCAGGATCACGGTCAGGATCTCGCTGGCCTTGCCTATCGCCAGGGATTGCAAGGTGATGTCCACACAGGGCTTGTAATTGACATCCTCGCTGGTATCGGTGATCACGATCTTGCCGCCGCGGGCATTGCGCTGGATCAGCATCTGCCGGCCACCAGGGGCGATGTAGACCGTGCCGGCCTCCAGCAGGTCACCATCGGCGGCCTCTCTGACACGTATGCGGCATTGCTGATCGAGGCGGGCGGCAAAGGTTGGGGTAAATGCCGCCGGCATGTGCTGGATGACCACGACGGGCATGGGAAAACCCGACGGCAATTTGGCGATCACCTTCTGCAGCGCCACCGGCCCGCCCGTCGAGGCACCTATCGCCAACAGGCGGAATTGCCCCGGCCGGATGGCCGGAGCGGTGGCCTGTCGGGCGATGGGGGCGGCCGTGGTGGCTCTGGACGCCGGCGGTCGTGCCGGGCGCGCGGCGCGCCTACCCGCCGAGACCCGTTTGTAAGCCAGGGACTTGACCCGACGGCAGAATTCCTGCACCGCCCGGGTGCGATCCTTGGAGATGTCCTCGAAACGCTTGGGCATGTAGTCCATGGCCCCGGCCTCGAGCGCGTTCAGCGTGGCCTCGGCCCCCTCGCGGGAGAGCGAGGAAAACATCAGCACGGGGGTGGGGTGAGCCTGCATGATCTCGCGTACCGCGCTGATGCCATCCATCACCGGCATCTCGATATCCATGGTGATGACATCGGGTTTCAGTTCCGCCACCTTGCGCACCGCGTCACGTCCATCCACGGCATAACCGATCACCTCGATGCCACGATCCGCATTCAATACCTCGCTGATGCGCCGCCGGAAGAATGATGAATCGTCGACGACGAGGACTCTGACCGGCATGTAAAAAATCTCCTACTCATCAATGCTGCCACAGGCAGGCTGGAAAACCGGAGCCTGATCCGGCCCATGCCCCGGGGCTCGCCATGCATCGGGACATCAGGCTGGGAGACCGGCTCGCCGGGGTGAAATTCCGGCCCGGCGGGATCGGGAGCATGACGGTCTGTCCCCGGCTATCCGTATCAGGCGTAGTACTGGATCAGGCTGGGCAGATCGAGTATCAATGCGATACGGCCATCCCCGGTGATGGTTGCACCCGCCAGCCCCTGGGTCCCCTGCAACAGGGTGCCCAGGGGTTTGATCACGACCTCTTCCTGGCCGATCAGCTGATCGACCAGCAAGCCTATCCGGCGCGTCCCCACGCTCACGATCACCACATGGCCGGGTGGATTCCTGTCGTCACCCTGACGCACCAGCCAGCGGCTGAGATAGAAGATGGGCATGGCCTTGCCGCGCACCAGCAGGACCTCCTGCCCATCCACCGTACTGGTGCTGTAGTGGTTGAAATCCAGGATCTCGTTCACATTCACCAGTGGCAGGGCAAAACGCTGCTTGCCAAGGACCACCATCAGGGTCGGCAGTATCGCCAGGGTCAGGGGCAGTTTGATCGACAGGGTCGTGCCCTTGCCAACCGCGGAATCGATCTCGACCACACCATTCAGCTGGGTGATGCGGGTCTTGACCACGTCCATGCCCACACCCCGGCCGGAAACATCGGAGATCTCGGTCTTGGTCGAGAACCCCGCCATGAAGATCAGTTCATAGCATTCCCTGTCACTCAGCCGCGCGGCGGCCTCTTCATCCATGAGCCCCTTTTCCACCGCCTTGGCGCGCAGCACCCCGGCATCCATGCCGGCGCCGTCATCGACGATCTTCAGCAGGATATGATCGCCCTCGGTGGCCGCCGACAGGGTCAATGTGCCGGTACGCGGCTTGCCCGCCGCCTCGCGCACATCCGGCGTCTCTATGCCATGATCCACGGCGTTGCGCACCAGGTGTACCAGGGGATCCGCGAGCGCCTCGACCAGGTTCTTGTCGAGGTCCGTGTCCTCGCCGATCATCTCCAGCTTGATATCCTTGTGCATGCCACGGGCCAGGTCCCTGACCACCCTTGGGAAACGCCCGAACACCTTTTTGATCGGCTGCATGCGGGTCTTCATGGCCGCGGTCTGCAGATCGCTGGTCACCAGGTCCAGCGAGCCGATGGTCTTGCTGACCTCTTCGTTGCCCAGGGTAGGCTCCAGGGTCGCCAGCCGGTTGCGCAGCAGGACCAGCTCCCCGACCATGTTCATGATCCGGTCGAGGACGTCGGTCTCCACCCGGATGGTGGTCTCGCCCTTGGGGGCCGGGGCCTTTTTCACCGGCGCCAGCTTCGTCTCCGGGACACCAGCCCCGCCGGGGGCCGGCGGCGGCGCGGCAGCGGGCTTGTCCGGAGAGGGATCCGGCATGGTGACCTTGCCCTTGTGCTTGCCCTTGCCATGTATCTGGTCCAGCAGGGCCTCGAACTCGTCTTCCGTGATGTCATCGTCCGCGGACTTGTCGCCCGCCCCCACGGCCGTGGCCGGGAGTGGTTTCTCGGGCACCCCGAGATGCTTGCCCTTGCCGTGTATCTCGTCCAGCAGGGCCTCGAATTCATCCTCGGAGATATCATCACCCGCGGCCTGACCCGCATCTCCGGGATCCGGGGCGTTGGAATCGGCGTCACTGACCGCATCCATGAGCTGCTCGAACTCCTCGCTGGTCAGCTCGCCCTCCCCTGCCGGGGCATCCGATCCCGTGTCCGGCTCATCCCCCGTGGCCGCTGCCGCGGCCATGGCGTCGGCCCCGGAGGTCAGCGGTTCGCCGGCGGCCAGGGAAGTCAGCAGCTGGCTCAGGTGTCCGGGCGCGGGTCCGGGATCCTCTCCGGAACGCAGCTCGTCGAACATGCCATTGAGGACATCGATGACCTGGAGGAAGACATCCATGAGGTCCGGATCGACCCGCCGTTCGCCCTTGCGCAAGAGATCGAAGATATCCTCGGACTTGTGACTGACATCGACCAGATTATCCAGTCCGAGGAATCCCGCCCCACCCTTGATGGTATGGAAGCCCCGGAAGATGGCATTGAGCAGATCGGCATCATCCGGACTGGACTCCAGGTCCACCAGCTGGCTGCCCAGCAGTTCCAGGATCTCCCCGGCCTCCACCAGGAAGTCCTGCACGATCTCGTCATTCAGGTCTATGCTCATGCGCGTCACTAAAATCCCAGGCTGGATAGCAGGTCATCGACATCGTCCTGCCCTTGCACCACGTTCGCCTTGTCCGCTGTGCCGATCTGTGGCCCCTCAGGCGCTGTATCGGCCGCTGCGCCGATTGTTTTAGGCCGGCTGCTGGCGCCGGTCATGCGCACCAGCTCCACCAGATTCCGCTCGACTTCCTGGACCAGATCGATGACCTTGCCGATGACCTGGCCGGTCAGATCCTGGAAATCCTGCGCCATCAGGATCTCGTTGAGACTGCCATTGAGCCGGCCATTGGTTTCCCTGAGCTTGGCCAGGAAGGCCTGCATGCGATCGCTGAGCCGGCGGAATTCCTCCAGCTTCAATTCCCGGCGGGTGAAACGCTCCCATTCCTCCTGCAGCAGCCTAGCCTCTTCATCGATGCCACTGATCCGGGGCATGATGTCCTCCAGGGCATTGAGGGTGCGGTTGGCGGAGGATTCGGTCTTTTCCAGCACATATTTCAGTCGTTCCCTGACATCCGGCATCTCGTGCTCCGCGAGCCCCGCCAGACGGCTGTCCATCTCCATATTACGCAAGGCATCGTGTAATTCCCGGGTCAGCTTGCCGACCTCGCGGAACAGGCTCTCCTCACGCTCCATGGCCAGCCTGGCGATCAGCTGGTCGGCCTGCTCCATCTCCCCGGCCTCCAGCGAGGACAGCAGCTCACGCGCCAGCTCCACCCGGGTTTCCGCATTCATTGTCTCGGTCATGGCTTGTTCTTGTTCAGGGTTCAATCAGGCGTCCAGCCGCTCGAATATCTTGTTGATCTTCTCTTCCAGGGTCTGGGCGGTGAAGGGTTTGACGATATAGCCGTTGACACCGGCCTGGGCGGCCTCGATGATCTGCTCGCGCTTGGATTCCGCGGTCACCATCAACACCGGCAAGGTGGCCAGTTTTTCATCCGCCCGCACCGCCTTCAGCAAATCGATGCCCTGCATGCCCGGCATGTTCCAGTCGGTCACCAGGAAATCGAAATGTCCATTCTGCAGCATGGGCAGGGCCGTCGTTCCATCATCGGCCTCGTCGGTATTGGTAAAACCCAGGTCCCGCAACAGGTTCTTGATAATCCGGCGCATGGTCGAAAAATCGTCCACCACCAGGATTTTCATATCTTTATCCACTCACACCTCCACTACGCTAGCGGGTTAACGCCCCAGTTTGTTGATCTTCGGGGAAACCGCCAATCCCCCCTGGCCAGCCGGGCTGCTCCGAAGTGCTCACCCTCCTCAATCCAGAAAATCCTGCATGCGCGCCCGCAAGCGGATCAGGGCCTGGGCATGGATCTGGCAAACCCGTGATTCACTCACGCCCAGCACCGCGCCCGTCTCCCTGAGATTGAGTTCCTCGTCATAATAGAGCGCCATGACCAGGCGCTCCCGTTCCGGCAGGCTGGCGATGGCGCGTGCCAGACCGGCCCTGAAATCAGCATGCTCGACATCCTCCAGGGGACCCGTGATACCGTCGCCCAGGCCGGTGCTGATACCCTCGTCCCGGCTGGGCAGATCCTCCAGACTGAAGATTCGCTGGGTACTGGCCTTCTGCAGCACCCGATGGTATTCATCCAGGTCCATGCCCAGCCGCGCCGCGACCTCGGCATCGCGGGCATCCCGTCCTTGCTCCGCCTCGATTGCCGCTACCGTGGCCGCGATCTCGCGGACCTTGCGATGCAGGGACCGCGGGGCCCAGTCCCCCTTGCGAATCTCGTCCAGCATGGAGCCCCGAATGCGTATGCCGGCATAGGTCTCGAAACTCGCGCCCTGCGTGGCATCATAATTCTTCGCCGCCTCCAGCAGACCGATCATGCCCGCCTGGATCAGGTCATCCACCTGTACGCTGTCCGGCAGTCGGCTCATCAGGTGATAGGCGATCCGCTTGACCAGTGTCGCATGGCATTTGACCAGTTCGGTCTGGCTCTGCTCCTCACCGGCACGGGCCGTCTGGGTATAGGCGCCGAGATCGCTCATGCGCTTGCCCTCCCGGACAATGGCGCATGCCCTACCAGTCGCTCGACGAAAAACTCCAGCCGGCCACTGGCGCCTTCCGGTACGGGCCATGTATCGGCAGCCCCGGCCAGTTTCTTGAATGCCTGCGCCGAGGGGCTGTCCGGATAGGCCAGATACACCGGTTTCTGGCGCTGGACGGCCCTGCGCACACTGCCATCGAAGGGGATGGAACCGATCAGTTCCAGGGAGACATCGAGGAACCGCCGGCAGACATCGACGAGACGGAGATACAACTGCCGGGTCTCCTCCTCGGAATGGGCCATGTTCACCAGGACCCGGAAACGTCGCTGATCATAATCCTGATTCAGCACCTTGATCATGGCGTAGGCATCGGTGAGCGAGGCCGGTTCGTTGCAGACCACCACGATGATCTCCTGGGCGGCGGTACAGAAACTGACCGCGCTGTCGGAGATCCCGGCAGCCGTATCGATGATCAGGATATCGGTCAGGCCCGCGAGGTCGCTGAACGCATGCACCAGGCCGGCATTCTCAGCCGCGCTCATCTCGGCCATGCGCTTGATGCCCGAAGCAGCCGGGACGACCCGGAGCCCCCCCGGCGCCTCCAGCAGGATCTCCTCGAGATCGCATTCCCCATCCATCACATGCGCCAGATTGCGCTGCGGACGCAGGCCCAGCAGCACGTCGATATTGGCCAGTCCCAGGTCGGCGTCCAGCAACATCACCCGATGCCCGCGCGCGCACAGCGCCAGGCCCAGGTTGATCGACACATTGCTCTTGCCGACCCCGCCCTTGCCACTGGTCACGGCGATAACCCGGATCACCCCGCGCGCAGAAGAGTCTCTGGCCTCGACTTCAGACATTTGCATGCAAGCTGTCTCCATTTGACAAGCTGTCAAGGATAACCTTTTCATGCCTGTCAAACGAGGGGGTCTGCGCCTCCATCCGTTGCGTCAGGGCGTCGGCATCCGGCTGCGCCAGGTCCTCGGGGATCCGCTGCCCGGCGCTGGTGAAGGCCAGGGGCAGATGCTGCCGGATCACGACCGACAGCAATGGCCCCAATGTGGTGGCCTCGTCCAGATGCGTGGCCATCGCCGCCACCGGCCGTATGCCGGCATAGGCCTCCACGGCTCGCGCCAGGGCTTCCGTCTGGGTGGTCGCCGAGAGCACCAGATAGCTATGCAAGCGTGGCGAGACATCCTGGATCAGGCGCAGATGCTCAGCCAGACGGGGATCATGGTGGCTGATGCCGGCGGTGTCGATCAGCACCAGGCGCCGATCCACGGTATTCAGCAGGGCCTCGCGCAGGTCATCCCTGCTGGCGACGGTCCATACCGGGATCCCGATGATGCGGCCGATGCTGCGCAATTGTTCCCGGGCGCCGAGGCGTTGCGTATCCGTCGTGATCAAGGCCACCTCGCGAGCATGGTGGGCCATCGCGAAACGACTCGCCAGCTTGGCGATCAGGGTCGTCTTGCCGACACCGCTGGGTCCGACCAGCGCCGCCACCCCACCGGTTTCCAGCAGGCTGGAGTCATGGATTGACAGGCGCGCACGCAGGCCGGAGATGCTGTCCCGCCAGGCCTGCTCCAGGGAGGTATCCGTGTGCATATCCGCGCACAGCTCCGTGATCAGCTCCCGGCTCACGCCCAGCCCGGCCAGGCGATCCATGACGCTGGCGCGAACGGGGTGCGAGCGGCCCAGTTCCCCCCACGCCAGACCCGAAACCTGCTGCTCCAGCAACTGCCTGAGGGTCTGGACCTCCTCGCGCATCTGCTGCATCAGCGGTTCCTGGGTCCATACCACCGCCGTTCCCTCGCGCTTGCCGGAAGGGCGGGCGCCCTCGGCGTCCGCGACGGCCTGTGTCGTCTCCCGGGATGTTTTCCGCTCCGTGACCGGCAGGCTCCCGGCACCCGTGGCGCCGGCTCTGGCCGTAGTCGTGGCGGGCCGGCCACGGGGTGGCCGTTTGGCCGATGCCCGCGGGCGGGATCGGGAGGCGGAGGCCGACTTCTGGTAACTGGCCAGTTCCTCGGCGGAGTACTCATCCGCGGTGATCAATTCGATCCCGCCCTCCACCTTGCGATTGGATAGTATCAGCACATCCGAGCCCTGTGCTTCGCGGATCATCTGCAAGCCCTGCCGCATGTCGGTGGCGAAGTAACGCCGCAGCTTCATCTCATGCTCCTCGTCGAACCTTGCTGTTTCGGGAAACCCTGAATCGATCGGATCCCCCCAGTTATTCCCCCGTCAGCGATGGCTCCTGGACGGGCCTATTCGGCGCCACCGATCGCGGCCACGATGCGCAGCTGCTTGTCTTCCGGTATCTCGCTGAAGGCCAGCACGTGCACGGCGCTGATACTCTGTCGCACCAGCCTGGCCAGGAAATCCCGCAGCCCGTCCGGGACCAGCAGGATGGTTGGCTTGCCTTCGATCTGCTGGCGCTCGTGGGTCTCATGCAATGCCTTGAGCATGCGGTTGGCCAGTCCGGGCTCGATCACCGGCCCGCCCTCGGACATTCCCTGGATCGATTGCTGCAATATCTGTTCCAATGAACCGTCAAGGGTGATTACCGGCAATTCCTCCTCCAAGCCATTGATTCTTTCGACGATCACCCTGCCGAGGACGATGCGGACCGCGGCGGTCAAGGCGACGGGATCCTGACTGTTGGCGGCGGCATTGGCAACCGCGGCGACGATGCTGCGCATATCCCGGATGGGAATGCCCTCGCGCAGCAGATTCTGCAGGATACGCACCAGAGTGCCCAGGCCGATCACCTTGGGAACGAGTTCCTCCACCAGTTTCGGACTCTGCTCCGCCAGCCGATCGAGCAGTTTCTGCACCTCGTCGTAACCCAGCAGTTCATGGGCATTCTGTTGCAGGATCTGGCTCATATGGGTGGCGATGACGGTGCTGGCATCGACCACGGTATAACCAAAGGACTGTGCCTGTTCACGCTCCGAGGGCTCGATCCATACCGCTTCGAGCCCGAATACCGGGTCTTTCGAGGACGGACCACTGAGCTTGCCATAGACCTGGCCGGGATTGATCGCCAGTTCCTTGTCGGGTTGCACGTCGGCCTGGGACAGGGTGGCCCCCAGCAGACTGATGCGATAGGTTGTCGGCGGCAGGTCCAGATTGTCGCGAATATGTACTGCCGGCACCAGGAAACCCAGTTCCTGGGAGAGTTTTTTGCGCACGCCCTTCAGGCGCGCGAGCAATTCGCCGCCCTGCCCCTTGTCCACCATCGGGATGAGCCGGTAACCGACCTCCAGACCAATCGCATCCACCGGCGTGACATCGTCCCAGCCCAGTTCCCGGGCCTGGGGTTGCGGTTCGACCGGCGCCGGCACCGCGGCGGCGGCTTCCTGCTCGCGCTGACGGCGAAACAGATACCAGGCCCCTCCCCCGGCCACCAGGGCCAGCAGCAGGAAGGGAATGTTCGGCATGCCCGGGATCAGGCCCAGGATGCCGATAATGCTGGCGGTCACGATCAGGGTGCGCGGGTTGCGGAATATCTGGCCGATGATCTGCTGGCCCATATCCTGCTCGATGGAGACCCGGGTGACCATGATGGCCGCGGCGCTGGAGAGCAGCAATGAGGGGATCTGCGCCACCAGGCCATCACCGATGGTCAACAGGGTAAAGACCCTGGCGGCATCCGCCAGGGCCATGTCATGCTGCAAGGTGCCCACCGCCAGGCCGCCAAGGATATTGATCACCAGGATCAACAGACCGGCCACCGCATCGCCACGCACGAACTTGCTGGCGCCATCCATCGCGCCATAGAAGTCCGCTTCCTGGGAGATCTCGCGACGCCGGGTCTTGGCCTCCTCCTGGGTGATCAAACCGGCGTTGAGGTCCGCGTCGATGGCCATCTGCTTGCCCGGCATCGCATCCAGGGTAAAGCGCGCGCTGACCTCGGAGATACGCCCACCACCCTTGGTGACGACGACGAAATTGATCACCACCAGGATGATGAATACCACGAAACCGACCGCGTAGTTGCCCCCCACGACGAAATCACCGAAGGCCTGGATCACCTTGCCGGCCGCATCGGTGCCGGTATTGCCATGCAACAGCACCACCCGGGTAGAGGCGATGTTCAGGCTCAGTCGCAGCAGGGTCGCGATCAACAAAACCGTGGGGAAAACCCCGAAATCCAGAGGCCTGGAACTGTAGATGGTCGCCAGCAGGACCATCATCGCCAGGGAGATATTGAAGGTGAAGAGCAGGTCCAGCAGGAACGGCGGCAAGGGCAGGACCATCATCGCCAGGATCATGATCAACAGCAACGGCGCGCCCAGGCCATAGCGGCCCAGGTCGCGCATTCCGGACATCAGCAAGGCCTGGTTCATGCCGGATCCCTGCGCAGTTCATCCGGGATCGGCAGGTCCACCGGGGCTGGTGGCGGCGTATCGTCCGGCGCCTGTTCCCGCAACCGGTAGACATAGGCCAGCACCTGGGCCACGGCCACATAGAGACCCTCGGGGATCTCATCACCGATACGGGTACTGAAATACAGGGCCCGCGCCAACGGCGGTGTCTGCAAGATGGCGATGTCGTGCCTGGCGCCGAGACTCCGGATCCGCTCGGCGGTGTCATTGACGCCCTTGGCCAGCAGCCTGGGCGCGGACATGGAGCCCTGCTCATAGCGCAAGGCCACGGCATAATGATCGGGGTTGGTGACGATCACGTCCGCCTTGGGCACATCCTCCATCATGCGCCGGGAGGCCACCTCCTGCTGCAGCGCGCGAATACGTGAGCGCACCTCCGGCCGGCCCTCGGTCTGTTTCATCTCCTCCTTGATCTCCTGCTTGGTCATCTTCAGTTTGTTGGCGTTGTCCCAGAGCTGAAACGGTACATCGACGACCGCGATCAGCACCGTGGAAAAACCGATGATCAGGAAGGCCTGCAGGCTCAGTGAGGTTGCGTGCCTCAGACTCCCGATAACGGAACCGCTGCCAACCAGCAACAGTTCGTCCAGATGAGTCCAGATGAACAGCCCGGCGATGCCGGTGATCAGGGCAAACTTGGCCAGGGCCTTGAGCAGTTCCATCAGACCGCGGCGGGCGAACACCCGGGACAGGCCCTTGATCGGGTCCAGCCGTTCGGGCTTGAAGGCCATGGCCTTGGTCGACAGGCTCCAGCCCCCCAGGGCCAGGGGCGAGAGCAGGGCGATCACCAGCATGATCATCAGGAACGGTAACACCATCAGCAGAAAATCCTCCACCATGGCGGCCAGGGCCAGGGGGATGGCCTGGGGGTCGAATGCCCAGGGCCGCTGTATGCCCAGAAACTCGCGCATCATCGACTCGATATCACCGACCATGTGGCCACCGATCATGTAGAAGCTGATTGCCGCCACCATCAGGACGGCCATGGTGCTCAACTCCCGGGAACGCGCAAGCTGCCCCTCATCACGGGCCTCCTGCTCGCGTTTCGGCGTCGCCTGTTCTGTCTTTTCCTGGCCCTCCTGGTTCTCTTCCGCCATGCCCGCCGCCTATTTCCACACTGACAGTTGCCGCGCCATGTCCAGGGCCTCGTGGGTCAGCCGGGTCAGATGCGGCTCCAGGGTGGTGAGGGTCAGGAACATCACGATCACCCCCGTGATCATCATGATCGGGAAACCCACCGCGAAGATATTCATCTGCGGGGCGGCCCGGGTCATGACGCCGAAACTGACATTGATCACGGTCAGGGCGACGATGGCCGGCAAGGCGATCAGCACGGCATTCGCGAACAGCCAGCCGGTCCAGCCGATCAGGGCCTGCAGGCCGTTCAGGTTCAGGCCCCCGCCACCGATGGGCAGGGTGACGAAGCTGTCCGCCAGGATGCGGAACAGCAGCAGGTGACCGTTCAGGCTCAGAAAGGCCAGTGTCGCCATGATCAGGTAGAACTGGCTGATCACCGGCACCTGGTTGCCGGTCTGGGGATCCACCATGGCGGCGAAACCCAGGCCCATCTGCATCGCAATCACCTGCCCGGACAGCTCGAAGACCATGAACATGAAGCGTACCGCGGTACCCAGGACCAGGCCTATCAAGACCTGCTGTCCGAGCACCAGCAAGCCGGTGGCCGAGACAGGATCGATGACCGGGGCCGGTGGCAGCACCGGCACGATCACGGCGGTGATCGCCAGGGCCATGACCAGGCGCACCCGCACCGGCACGCTGCGGGTGCCGATCACCGGCGCGACACTGAGCAAGGCGGCGATGCGGAACAATGGCCACAGCCAGGCCTGCAACAGGGCGAGCAATTCAGTCTCAGTGAAGGACATCCCGTTCGCCTCAACCGATCAGTCCGGGGATACTCTCATACAGCCGTCGCGTATAATCCGTGATCAGCTGTAACAACCAGGGCCCGCCGAAGGCTATCACGGCCAGGGTGATCAGCAGCTTGGGAATGAAACTCAGGGTCTGCTCATTGATCTGGGTGGCGGCCTGGAACATGCTCACCAGCAGGCCGATCAGCAGTGCCGGCACCAGTAACACCAGCATCAGTACGCTGGCCAGTTCCAGCGCCCGTTGGCCGATACTGATGACCAGTTCCGGAGTCATGTTCAGACGTAGAAGCTGGAGGCCAGGGTGCCAACCACCAGCGCCCAGCCATCCACCAGCACGAACAGCATGATCTTGAATGGCAGCGAGATGATCAACGGTGACAACATCACCATGCCCATGGACATCAGTACGCTGGCCACCACCAGATCGATGATCAGAAAGGGAATGAAGATCAGGAAGCCGATCTGAAAGGCGGTCTTCAGCTCACTGGTGACGAAGGCGGGCACCAGGATCGAGAACGGCACCTGATCGGCATCCGGGAAACGATCGCGGGCGGCGATATCGGCGAACAGGCCGAGATCGGACTCACGCGTCTGCGCCAGCATGAACTCGCGGAAGGGTTTCCCGGCACGTTCCAGGGCCTCGCCGGCCGGCACCTGCTCGGCCATGTACGGGGTGATGGCCTCGTTATAGACCCGGTTCAGCACCGGCGACATCACGAAGAAGGTCATGAACAGGGCCAGACCGATCAGGATCTGGCTGGAGGGGGTCTGGGCCGTACCCAGGGCCTGCCGCAGTATGGCCAGCACGATGATGATACGGGTGAATGCGGTCATCATCAGAAATGCCGCCGGCAGCAGGGTCAGCGCGGTCATCAGCGCCAGCACCTGCAGGCTCAGGG
>CAZDOC010000043.1:14926-17474 GCA_964506945.1 uncultured Gammaproteobacteria bacterium | reverse complement strand
TCGTGGATCATGGTCAGTTCCAGGTGGGTGGCGGGATTGTCCACCGGGATGCGGCCGGCCTCGGCCACCGCCACCAGCATCACCGCCAGCAGAGCGAACAGGAACGAGGGCCGCAGCACCAGGCCGGCATTGAGGACATAGTCGATCACACTGGACAGGTTGGTGCTCTGCGCGGTCATGGTCAGGGTGAAGATCGCCATCAGCATGGCCGGCTCGGCCAGCGACGAGACCAGCAACTCTCGGGAAGAACCCATGCCGCCGAAGGCGGTGCCGATATCCATGCCGGCCAGGGCCAGGAAGAAACGCGCCAGGGCCAGGAAGCCGACCAGCACGATGACATCGGCGACCACCGCGGTCGGCAACTGCATGGCGATCATCGGGATCACGCTGGCGGCCATCCAGGTGGCGGCAAAGACGATATAGGGGGCCAGGCGGAAGATCGGCGAGGCGGTCTCCGCGACCAGGACCTCCTTGACGAACAGCTTGCGCATGTCGCGGTAGGGCTGCAGCAATGAGGGCCCGCGGCGATTCTGCAGGCGGCACTTGACGCGCTTGACCCAGGCCGTCAGCAAGGGTGCGGCGGCGGCATACAGCACGGCCTGCAGCAGGGCCAGGGACCAGCCCGCGGGACTCAGGAAATCACCCATAACAGCACCAGCAGGGTTCCAAAGGACCAGCCCAGGTAGGCCCGCAGGCTGCCCGACTGGATCACCGTGACCCGCCGCGCCGAGGCCATCACCAGCCGCGCCACCGGCGCATAGATCAGGCCCCACAGGCGATCGTTTACCTGCAGTTCATGGCGGGGGATGTCGCCCCTGGTATCGATCCGCTCGCGGATCTCGAACAGCAGGCCGAACACCCGCCGGAAGGGCATCGCGAAGGCAGCGCCGGTGTACTGCATGCGCGCGCTGGGCGCCGAGTAGCCACAGTCCCAGACCTCGCAGCGACGGATCCTGCCGGCCTCGCCCCGTTTCAGCAGCCAGGACAGGATCAGCCAGGCCGTGGCGATCCCGGCCACCACCACCGGCGGCCCATAGCTGGCGACATCGGCGGACACCGGCGTCAGCCAGGCCCAGCCCTGGGCGGTCAGGCTCGGCAGGCCCTGACCGAAGAGTTGCCTGGGCACGCGATCCAGCAGCCCCAGCACCCAGGTCGGCAGGATGCCTATCAACAGGCACAGGGTCACCAATATCACCTGCGCCGCGCGCAGGCCATGGCCGACCTCGCGCGCATGGCGGGCATGCCGGCTGCGCGGCTGGCCGAGGAACACCACCCCATAGACCCTGACGAAACAGGCCACCGCCAGGGCGCTGGTCAGGGCCAGCATGGCCGCGCTGATCGGGATCAGGCTGCGCAGGATGCCGTTGTCCATGCCATGGATCTGCAACGCGGCCTGGAAGGTCAGCCACTCGGAGACGAAGCCGTTGAACGGCGGCAAGGCCGATATGCTCAGGCAGGCGAGCAGGAAACAGGTGCCGGTCCAGGGCATGTTGCGCAACAGGCCGCCCAGGTTCTCCATATTGCGTTCGTGGCTGGCATGCAGGATGGCGCCGGCGCCGAGGAACAGGGCGCCCTTGAACAGGGTATGGTTGAGACTGTGTAACAGGGCCGCGAGCAGTCCCAGGATCGCCAGCGACGGCATGCCCTGGGAGAAGAAGATCATCGACAGCCCCAGGCCGATGAAGATGATGCCGAGATTCTCCACCGAGGAGTAGGCCAGCATGCGCTTGATGTCGGTCTGCATCAGCGCGTACAACACCCCCATCAGGGCCGAGGCGCTGCCGATGATCAGCACCAGCACCCCCCAGCTCTCCAGGATCGTACCCAGCAGGTCGAAGGTGAAACGCACGAAGCCATAGACGGCCACCTTCAGCATCACCCCGGACATCAGCGCGGAGATATGCGAGGGCGCCACCGGGTGGGCCTCCGGCAGCCACACGTGCACCGGCACCAGGCCAGCCTTCATGCCAAAGCCGGTGAAGGCCAGCAGGAAGGCCACGCTGGACCACACGGGACCCAGCTCCGCGGCGCGCATCGCGGCGAAGGAAAACCCGCCACCGGAGGCGGCCAGTACCGCGTAGCCGAGCAGGATGCAGAGCCCGCCGACATGCGCCATCAGCAGGTACAGGAAGGCCGCGCGGCGGTTGGCGGCATGCCCGTGCTGGAAGGACACCAGGAAGTAGGAACTCAGTGACATCAGTTCCCAGGCGACCATGAACATATAGGCATCGTCGGCCAGCACCACCAGCAGCATGCCGATCACGAACAGGCCGGTGAACACGCCCAGTACCGCCAGGGGGTCGGGTCCATGCTCGAATTCGCGCACGTAACCCGGTCCATACAGCGAGATGGCGGCAACGCCGATGCCGATGATGGTGAAGAACAGCCCGGCCAGCGCATCCAGGCGGATCCGCCAGTGTTCCCACGGCAGGCCCAGATCGAGATCGAGGCTATGCACCCCGCCGCTGAGCATCGCCCCCAGTCCCGCGCCGATCGCCGCCAGTCCGGACAGGCCCAGCAGAGGGAACACCAGCCAGCGCATCAGGGC
>CAZDOC010000043.1:0-14826 GCA_964506945.1 uncultured Gammaproteobacteria bacterium | reverse complement strand
TCGCCGCCAGTCCGGACAGGCCCAGCAGAGGGAACACCAGCCAGCGCATCAGGGCCGGATGACGGGTCGCGGCCAGGGAGCAGAGCGAGGACAACAGGGCCGCGGCGATGGCTGTGGCGGCGATAGTGATGACCACGCGACGGCTCCCCCTGGAGAAAATTGGCGGCGAATACCGCCTGGCGGCAAAATATGCAGGCAATCTAGCAAATTGAGGCCACCCTTTCCAGTCGGGGTCGGGCGGTTGCCCCCGGAGTATCATCACCGGTCGTCGCCGGGCGTTGTTCCAGGATATCAGCGCCTGTCTCTGAGCGGATGGATCAGCGCCAGTCCATCCGTACCGGGGCTGTTGACCCGGGTGCTCACCGGGTACGCGGCCAGCCAGTCATCGGCGCAGGGCCGCAGCAGCTCCAGCAGGTCCCGGGCCTCCGCCGCCGGGGTCTCCAGCCAGCCCTGATAATCCGCCTGGGCGATGATCACCGGCATGCGATCGTGCACCGGCGCCATCGCGGTATTGGCGCGAGTGGTGATGATGGTGCAGGACTCGATCAGCTCGCCACCCCGGTCCCAGTGTTCCCACAGACCGGCGAAGGCCATCAGACCCTGGTTCCGCCGGTGGAAATACCAGGGCTGTCTGGCCCCGTCACGGCGCTGCCATTCATAGAAGCCATCGGCCGGGATCAGGCAGCGGCGCTGGCGGAAGGCGTTGCGAAAGGCCGGTTTCCCGGCCACCGTCTCGGCCCGCGCATTGATCAGCCGGTGACCGATACGGGGGTCCCTGGCCCAGCCCGGGAGCAGCCCCCAGCGCAGCATGCCCAGGCTGCGCTCACCACCGCCCAGGCTGCGCACCACGGCGATATCCTGGGAAGGCGCGATGTTGTAACGGGGTCGCAGGGCCGGGGTCTCCGGCAGGCGGAAATGGTCTTTCAGGGCCGGACCGCCGCTGATCAGGGTAAAGCGCCCGCACATGGCTCAGAAGAGATACGGTATGAAGCGCCAGCTGCGCCGGCGATAGGCGGCATAGTCGGGAAAATGTCCCTCGAGGAGGGCCTCCTCGTAGACCGACTTGATCACCAGCACGGACAGCAACGCCAGCCACAGGCACAGCTTGATCAGGCTGAATGGCGCCAGCACCAGGCCCAGGCCGAACAGCAGCAGGGCGCTGTACATCGGGTGCCTGATATACGCATAGGGCGCGTGACGGACCAGCACCGCGCCGGGCTTGATATCCGGACGGATATTGAAGCCTCCCGGGCGCATCGCCAGTATCGCCCAACCACCGAGGCCGGTCCCGGCCAGGATCAGCAGCAACGCGGCCCGGTCCAGCGCCCCGATCCGGCTCTGCCACACCAGCAGGCCCAGCAGGGCAAACTGCAGGGACACCAGGGTCCAGGACAGGGCCGCGCGTCCACCCGGGGAAAGCCTCACGGGGCCTCCGCCAGGAAGATCGCCCGCCGCGGCGCCGGGTGCCCCTCGACGGTCAGGGCAGGATCCTGCGGGTCGAGAAAATCCGCCAGCGATTCGAAGCGCATCCACTCCGTGGCCCGCTGCTCGGCGCATGTGGTGATACTGACATCGACACAGCGCACCCGCCGCAACCCGCAGCGCCGCAGCCAGGACTCCAGGGTCGCCGGGCTGGGGATGAACCAGACGTTGCGCATCTTCGCATAGCGCCCCTGCGGCACCAGCACTTCACCGGGACCACCGTTGATCACCAGGGTCTCCAGCACCAGTTCCCCGCCGGGCCGCAGGGCGCCGCGCAGGGCCAGCAGATGATCCAGCGGGGCGCGGCGGTGAGCGAAGACCCCCATGGAAAACACCGTATCGAAGGCGCGCAGGTCCGCCGGCAGGTCCTCCAGGGCCAGCGGCAGGACCTGTAGCGGATGCTCGCCGGCGAAATGGCGAATGGCCTGGAACTGGGCGACATGGCGCAGGCCCGGCTCGATACCGATCACCAGGCGCGCACCGGCGCCCAGCATGCGCCAGGCATAATAGCCGTTGCCGCAACCGACATCCAGCACCCGCCGTGCGCTCAGGGACTGGATGTGCGGCGCCAGCCGGGCCCATTTCCGGTCCGAGCGCCATTCGCTGTCTATATGCACGCCATGGATACGGAACGGACCCTTGCGCCAGGGATGGAGCCCCCGCAACAGCTCCTCGATCACCCTCCGGGTGGCCTCGCCGGCACGGCGATCACCGATATCGATGCAGTCTCCGTCCAGGCTCGATACGCCGGGCGCGATCTCCGGCAGGCCCGCCAGCAGCGCCCGCCAGGCGGCCAGATCCCCATGCCGGGCCGGGTCCAGGCGGGTCTCCACCCGCCGTTGCAGACCGGCATCCAGCCACGCGCCCAGGCCCTCCTGCCGCAGTTGCCGATAGCAGCCACTGTAGTCGAAACACGCCGGGGTCCCCGCCAGGGACTCATGCATCGGCATGGCCATGCTCCGTCGCCAGCCCCAGGATATCCTCGATGCGCGCCGCCACCACCCCGGTCAGACCACTGAGCAGGTCCAGCAACAGGCCTTGCTGGTAGCGATCCCCGCTCTCGCTGCCGAGCACCAGCAGGCCCTCCCAGGAACGGCATACCGGCACCAGCAAGGTGGAACGAATCGCCCCCGCCCGTTCACCAAACAGGATCCGCAGGTATGCCTCCGACAGCGAACCGCACAGGGGCTTGCCGACATTGAACAGCTGCGCGAACAGATTGCGCATCTGGCCGTGGGCGCGATCCCGGCGCAGACCCGCAATCGGCGCAGCCGCCGCCGGGGCATCGGTGAACAGGTGGAAATGCGCCTGATCGGCATGGAAATGCCTCTTAAGTCCCTCCATGAACCCGCTCATCAGGGCCGCCGGTTCCTGTTCCGCCACCAGCCCCGCCAATACCCGCATCACCTCCTGTAACTGCTGCCGGTTCAGTGCCCCCCGTGCCTGCAGAGCCTGAATCTGGTCATGTTCCTGCTGTAGTTGTCCATCCAGCAGGCGCAGCTTGTGCTGGATCAGCGAGACCGTCCCGGCCGGGGTCACGCAGGGGATATCCAGCACCTCGAGCACATCCGGGTGCTGATGCAGGAACATCGGATGTCGCAGCAGCCATTCGGCTACTTCCCCGGCGTTCAGCATGATATCCGGATGGTGTTTGCCGTGCTGCATTCAGGGCGACTCCGTGAGCCCGGCGGGGTCGGGATCCCGGGCCTGAAAGACCCGCCCGAAATCATCCTGGATCGCGATCAGCGCCGGCACCAGCAGCAACACCACCAGGGTGGTGATGGCCAGGCCGAAGACGATGGTCACCGCCATCGGGATCAGGAACTGGGCCTGCAGGCTCTTCTCGAACAGCAGTGGTGTCAGCCCGCCGATGGTGGTCGCCGAGGTCAGGATCACCGCCCGCAAACGGTCGCAGGTGCCATCGATGATGGCCTCGGTCAAGGGCTCGTTACGGCGCCGCTCATCGATCGTGGTCACCAGCACGATGGAATCATTGATGACGATCCCGGACAGGCCGATCAGGGCCACCATGCTGAGGATGGTGAGGTCGTAACCCAGCAGCATGTGGCCGATGACCGCGCCGACGAAGCCCACCGGGATGATGCCCATCACCACCAGCGGCCGGGTATAGCTGGAGAAGACCCAGGCGAGGATGATATAGATGGCGGACAGACCGATCAGCGCGCCTATTTCCATATCGCCGAAGGTGTCTCTCTGTTCCTCGGCCTTGCCTCCGAATTCGAAACGCACGCCGTGGCCTTGGGCGATGTCGCGCAGACCATCCCGCAGCAGGAAGCGGATCACCTCGCCGGTGCTGGTCTGGTGTTTGTCGATCTCGGCGAATACCGACACCAGGCGCTGGCCATTCTCGCGCTTGATGCGGGCGAAACCGATCTCGTCGTGCATGGCCACCACCTCGGTCAGCGGCACCTCCCGGCCCGCGGGTGAACGCAGGTAGAGCCGTTCGAGCACATCGCTGCCGAGACTGGTCCGGGGATATTGCACACGCACCAGCACCTCCTCGTCACCACGCGGGAAACGCTTGGCTATCGCGCCCTCCAGGGCATTGCGCACCTGTCGCCCGACCTCCTCGGTGGTAAAGCCCAGGGCCCGTCCCCGCGGGGTCACGCGCAGGATGGTCTCCGGCTTGCCCCAGGGCAGATTGTCGCTGATGGCGCTGACGCCCGGGTAGCGGGCCAGCAACAGGCGCACCTCTTCCGCGGCGGCCTTGAGGCTGGCGACCGAATCCCCGCTGAGCTTCACATCCACGTCGCGTCCCGGGGGACCCCCATGGGCGGCGCGCAGGGTCAGGGTGTCCAGGCCCGGCAGATGACGGACCGCCGCACGCCAGGCCGGCAACAATTCGGTATTGCGGATGCGCCGCTGATCGGCCGGCTTCAGCTCCACCGCCAGGCCACCGATGGTATCGGTGGCGGCGGCGCGATCGTTGCCCTTGTCACCACCGACGCTGGTACCCAGCTTGATCAGGCTCATGCGCACCAGATCATTGCCGGGGCCGGCCAGTTCATCGGCGGCCTGGTGCAGGGCCCGGTCGACCTCCACGAGCATGGCCCGGGTCTGGGCGCGACTGCTGCCGGAGACCATCTGCACATTGGCGAAGACCTTGTCGGCCTCCGGCGAGGGAAAGAACTGGAAACCGACCCGGCCACCGGCGATCAGGCCCACGGCCAGCACCAGCGCCGCCAACGCCAGGGCCACGGTGGTGTAACGCCAGGCCACGGCGATTCCGACCAGAGGCCGGAAGACCTGCTCGCGGAACCCTCCGAACCCGCGGTCGAACCAGTGCCGGAAACGGATGAAAGGATTGCCGGCACGATCATGATGCGGCCCCAGGGCATCGCGCAGGTGTCCCGGCAGGACCATGAAACACTCGAACAGGCTGGCGATCAATACCGTGATGACGACGAAGGGGATGGCCGAGATGATCTCGCCGATGATGCCCGAGATCACCAGCAGCGGGGTAAAGGCGGCTATGGTGGTGAGCGTGGAACTGACCACCGGCGCGGCCATGCGCGTGGCGCCATTGATGGCGGCATCCAGCGACAGCATGCCGGTGGCGGCGCGCGCCTGGGCGTGTTCACCGACGACGATGGCGTCATCGACGACGATGCCGATGGCCATGATCAGTCCGAACAGACTGACCATGTTGATCGATTGCCCGGACAGCCACATCAGTCCCAGGGTCGCGGCCAGCGAGGCCGGGATACCGACCGCCACCCAGAAGGCCACGCGACCGTTGAGAAACAGGAACAGGATCACCAGCACCAGCAGCAGTCCGCCGGCGCCATTGCTCAGCAGTACCCGGATGCGATCCTTGATCAGCGCGGCCTGGACATCGTATTGCTCGATGCGCAGGTTGGGGGGATATCGGCCTCGCACCTCGGCCAGATAGTCATCGGTGATGCGCGCGAGATCCAGGGCATCGGCATTCACGGCCCGCTGGATGTGCAATTCCATCGCCGGCTGACCCCGGCGCACCGCGGTCTGTCCCCCCTCCTCGAAGGTATCGCGGATCGTGGCGATATCGCGCAGCAGCAGTCTGCGGCCGTTGGCCAGGGCCTTGACCTCGATGGTGCCGATGCTGTTGGCATCCTTGCGCAGACCCAGGCTGCGCACCTGGCGTTCGCCGCCGGCGATGTCGCCGGAGGGCAGGTCCTGGGAGGCCGCGCGTATGGCCTCGGCGATATCGCCCAGGGTCAGGTCAAGACGCCTGAGGGTTCGCGGTTGCACCTCGACCCAGACCTCCTCGTCCCGGCTGCCGAAGATATCCACCTTGTCGATGCCACGCTCAAGCAGATCGTCACGGATCTCCTTGGCGATGGCCTTCAGCGAGGCCTCCGGATAGGGCCCCGAGATCACCAGCCGGGAGATGGTGTCATAGCGAACGGCCCGGCGGATATCCGGCCGCTCGGAATCCTCCGGCAGGGTGCGCACCTGGGCCACCGCCGCTTCGACATCGGTCAGCGCCCCCTGCATGTCATGACCGGCCTCGTATTCCACCCATACCGAGGCCAGACCCTCATAGGAACTGGCGCGCACATCCTTGACCCCGTCCAGGAAGCGCAGCTCCGGTTCGATGGCCTGGACGATATTGCTGTCCACGTCCTCGGCGCTGGCGCCGGGCCATTCCACCGTGACGATAATGATGTCGATGCCGAAATCGGGGAAAAACTGCTTGTTCAGGCGGGTGAGCGCGAACAGGCCACTGATGATCATCAGCAGCATCAGCAGGTTGGCCGCGGTGGGATGGCGGGCGAAGACCCCGATCAGGCCGCCATCCCTGCCAGGCGCCACCGTCACCGTGGCGCCACCCGGACGCCGGGACCGATGCCGGGGAAGATCTCCGCGACCACCGCTGTACCCTCCGCCAGGGCGGTACGGATCAGCAACTGACCGCCGACCCGACGGATCACCGTCACCGGCTCGGACCGCAGGCGGCCGTCATCCCCGATCGCGTACACACGCCCATCGGTATCCAGCGCGGTATCCGGGATCAGGGCGCTGTCGGCATATTTGCGGTCCGGCACCGAGACCTCGACGAAGGCCCCGGGTCGCAACGGGGTATCCGTATGCAAGCCGGTGATGCGCGCAAACAGGTCCACACCGCCACTGCTGGCCTCGATGCGCGCGCCCACGCGGCGTATCTGGGCGCGGTAGGGATAGGCCTGGTCACCGATCCGCCACGACACCTGCAACGGCCGGCCGATGAGACGGCCCTCGTCGTCCCCTGGGCCCAGCAGGCGCGCGAGGTCCTGGTTGCGCAGCTGGAAGCGCACCTCCAGGCCAGCGGAGGCAATCAGCCGCGCAACCCTGTCCCCGGTTTGCAGGCGCTGTCCCAGCGCCACATCGGTGCCATCCAGGAAGCCATCGAAGGGGGCATCGAGACGGGTATCCCGCAGGTTCCGCGCGGCCCGTTCAACACGCACCTCGAGACGCGCGATCACCGCGCGCTGTTGTTGCTCCCTGGCCTCCAGGGAGGCGATGCGCTGGCGCGCCCCGGTCATGGCCTGCTCGGCCGCCCTGACCGCAAGCTCGGCCTCGTCGCGGCTCTTGGCGCTGGCCGTGCCGCGGGTCTTGAGTTCCCGTTGCCGTTTCAGCTCCCGCTGGCGCAGCCGGTATTGCTGCTCCAGCGTGGCCAGCAAGCGCCGTTCAGACCCCAGATCCCCCCGGATCTCATGCGCGCGCGCGCGCGCCTCCACCAGGTCGGCCCGACGCTCGGCCAGTTCCGCCTCATATTCGAAGGGATCGATACGCAACAGCAACTTCCCCGCGCGCACCACCGCGCCATCGACGAAATTCGGCGCGACCTCCACCACCGGCCCGGACACCAGCGGACGCAATTCGGCTACGCTGCTGGCGATCACCTCACCGAAGGCCGTGATCTCGGGCTGGTGCATGCGCCGGTGGATCAGCACGCTCGCAACCGGCCACACCCGCTCGCTCACCGGCCTGGGACTGGCCTCTGGACGGGTGGCCTGCAGATACAGGAATCCCGCCACGGCCAGGGCCAGCAGCAATAACGGCAACACGGTCTTGAAGATCGGTCTCAGCATGTTCACTCGTCTTTACGTGATGTACGCGGGCTGGCGCCACGGCAGGCGCAGATACCGCTATAATCCGGCGCGCAACCGGGAAAACCGCATTCCCCGGTTGCGTGCCGGTAATGTCCCCCGGATGGGCGTTTCCGGACGGCTCACCGAGTATAAGGGAAACACCAGCGCATGAGACAGCAAGCAAACCCACCCGCCGCCAGCCTGTGGCGCCGCCTGGCCGCAATCAGCTACGACGCCCTGTTGCTGTTCTCGGTCCTTTTCTGCGCCACCTGGGTATTGGTGCTGCTGCATGGCGGGGCCGGTTTCGGCCCCGGCGACCCGCTGCACCTCCTGTACCAGATAACGCTATGGCTGCTCGCCAGCGTCTATTTCCTCTGGCCCTGGACCCATGGCGGCCAGACCCTGGGCATGCGCTGCTGGCGGCTGCGCCTGGTCGGCCGGGACGGGGACGCGGTGGGCTGGGGACGCGCCGGCCTGCGCCTGCTGCTGGTGCCGGTATCACTGCTGCCACTGGGGCTGGGTTATCTCTGGGCGCTATTCGATCGCGAGGGCCTGGCCTGGCACGACCGCCTCTCGGCGACACGCCTGATCGTCGCCACCTGAACCCCCGTCAGACCGTGCGCCGCATCAGCACCAGGCCGGCGACCACCACCAGCAGGGTCGGCAACACCGCGCTCAGGAACTGGTTCAGGTTCAACAACAATCCCAGCTGTGATGAGGCCTGGTTGATGATGTGAAAGGCCAGCCCGATCAAGGCCCCGAGCATGATGCGCTGGCCGGTGGTCGAGGTGCCGATGCCACTGAGGACGATGGGGATGGCCAGGAACACCATCGCCGCGATGGCCAGCGGATAGCTCAGTTTCACCCACAGGGCCTGTTCGTATTGCAGGGTATTCTGGCCATTACCGCGCAGGTAGCGGATATATTTCACCAGACCCCACAGGGTCAGGTTCTGGGGCTTGATGACCACCACGTTGATCAAGTCCGGGCTTAGCAGGGAACCCCAGGCGGCGCGATCCACGTGCCGGCTGACGACCCTGTCATCATGCAGCTCGGTCTGCTCGATACCCTGCAGCAACCAGGCCCCGTCACGGTATTCGGCGGCCCGCGCATGGGTGCTGACACGCAGGCGATCGCTGTCGTCGAATTCATAGATCTGGATGTTCTCGATACGATCACCGGGCAGGATCTTGCGGATGTTGATATAGCTGTTGCCATCGCGGGCCCAGAAGCCGTATTGACTCTTGAGAGTGATCTGGTTGGCCATCGCCACCGAACGCAGGGTGTTGGCCTGTTGCTGGGTATAGGGGGCGATGAATTCCCCGATCACCAGGGCCAGTATGATCACCATGACAGCGGCCTTCATGACCGAGAGCACGGTCCGTGGCAGAGACACCCCGGCGGCCCGGATCACGGTCATCTCGCTGCTCGCGACCAGCGTTCCCAGGCCCATCAGCGCCCCGATCAGGGCGCCCATCGGAAACAGCCGGTAGGTCAGGCCGGGGACCTTGAGCAGGACGTATTCGATCACCTCGGTGATGCCATAGCGACCACGGCCCAGGCTGTCCAGTTCATCGATGAATTCGAAGAAGGAAAAGATCGCCACCAGGATCAGCATCACCATCAGGATGGCGCCGATCACGGTGCGGCCGATGTACTGATCTAGGATCTTCATCCGCCTCGCCTCATGGCGATCGCAGCCACTGCTGCGGCCCCGAGCCGGCCCGCCAGCGCTGCCAGCGGGGATAGAAATAGAGCAGCGCGATCACACCCAGCACCAGCAGGTGCACCGACCACATCCCCCAGGCCGAATGCCACTCGCCCCGCTTGATGAGATTACGCGCGATGCCGAGCAGGTTGCTGTAGAAGAAGTACACGCAGATGGCCACGATCAGGCTGCTGTAGCGATCATGACCACCGATGCCCCGGGCCAGCAACACCCCCAGCAGGCCCAGGGTGATCAGGGTCACCGGGATATTCAGACGCCATTGCAGTTCGGCGCGGTCCTTGGGTCCGGCACTGTCCCACAGGCGCTTGCTGCTGATGGCGCTGTGGCCCTTGCGCACCTGACGGGCCTCGCCGCGTTCGATGCGCACCCCGTATTTGGCGTACTCGGTAATGGAATAATCCAGTTGTCCCGGCTGGCCGGTATAGCGCTTGCCCGTGCCGAACACCACGAAGCGATCCCCGGTCTCCTTGTTGTTGTCCAGGTAGGCGCGTTCCGAGGTCAGTACACCGTAACCCCCGGTCTGGCGGACCTGGAGGAAGACATTTTCCATCCTTTGCTTGTCCTCGGACATCTTTTCCACATAGATGATGCGATCGCCCTGGCTGAATTCGCGGAACTGACCGGCGCGCATGCCGAAGATATCGGCCTTCTGCTCGGCCTTCGCCTGCAGTTCATTGAACAGGTTGTCGGCCCAGGGGGCGATATACAGAGTCTGCAGGGCCGTGGCCGCGGCGAACCAGAGGGACAGTCGCAATACCGTGGACATGAAGAAATGGTTGCCGAGACCGGCGCCCTCCATCGCCGTGAGTTCATTGTCACGACGCATGCGTCCCAGCGCCAGCAGCACCGCGATCAGCAGGCACACGGGCAGGATCAGTGTCAGGCTGGTCAACAACCGCAATCCCAGCAGGCTCAAGATCAGGTCGCCGCTGAGCTTGCCGGCCACCGCCTCGGCCAGATAACTCACCAGCCGGCTGCTCATGAAGATCAGCATCAGCAATGAGAACACCGCCAGGAAACTGCGCAGGATCTCACGATAGAGATAGCGCCTCAGGACCATGGGGAAATGTTCACGGGCGCTTTGCGCCCTTGCGGGCAAAAGAATAAACTGGACTATGAGCCGTCATGCCGGATGATTATATCCGAAATGGCCAGCGGCCCGTGAATCCCGACACGGACACCCATCCACATCCCGAAGCAACAGGAGCCAGCATGGAATTTACTCTCAGCAGTGGTCACCCGGAAAATCAACGCAGTGCCTGTCTGATCGTGGCGGTGTATGAGGACATGAGCCTGTCGCCCAGCGCGGCGCGAATCGACCAGGCCGGTGAGGGCTGGCTGTCGACACTGTTGAAGCGCGGGGATCTGCAGGGCAAGATCGGGCAGACCCTGTTGCTGCAAGATCCCGCCGGGATCGCCGCGGAGCGACTGCTGCTGGTGGGCGCCGGCAAGGCCGATGAAATCGATGAGCGCGCCTGGCGCAGGCTCACCGGCGCGGCCGTCAAGGCCCTGGCAAGGACCCGCGCCAGGACCGCCACCTCCTGTCTGGGCGAACTCGGGGTCAAGGACCGCGACCCGGCCTGGAAGACCCACCAGATGGCGCTCACCGTGGCCGATGCCCTGTATCGCTTCGAACGCCTGAAAAGCGAGAAATCCCCGCTGCCGACACTGCGCAAGCTCAGCCTGGACCTGGCCGGTGGCAGTCGCAAGTCGGCCCAGGCCGCCCTCCGCGAGGCCCAGGCCATCGCCAGCGGCATGAACCTGACCCGGGACCTGGCCAATCTGCCGGCCAATATCTGCACCCCCGGCTATCTCGCCAGCCAGGCCCGCGCACTGCAAAAGAAGCACAACGCCATCAAGACCACGGTACTGGACGAGGCCGGGATGAAGAAACTGGGTATGGGCGCGCTGCTGTCGGTGGCCAGCGGCTCGCGCCAGCCGGCCAAGCTCATCACTCTCGAATACAAGGGTGGCAAGAAGGGCGACCAGCCCGTGGTGCTGGTCGGCAAGGGCGTGACCTTCGACTCCGGCGGCATCTCCATCAAACCCTCGGCGGCCATGGACGAGATGAAATACGACATGTGCGGCGCCGCCAGCGTACTCGGCACCCTGGCGGCGGTGGCGGAGATGGCGCTGCCCCTGAACGTGGTCGGCATCATTCCCACCACCGAGAACCTGCCCGATGGCCAGGCCAGCAAGCCCGGCGATATCGTCACCAGCATGTCCGGCCAGACCATAGAGATCCTCAACACCGATGCCGAGGGCCGGCTGATCCTGTGCGATGCCCTGACCTATGCCGCGCGTTTCAAACCCGCCGTGATCATCGATATCGCCACCCTGACCGGTGCCTGCGTGGTTGCCCTGGGCGCCCACGCCTCCGGACTGCTGAGCAATGATGACGAACTGGCCCAGGCCCTGCTCACGGCCGGCCAGGAGAGTGGTGACCGCGCCTGGTCCCTGCCCCTGTGGCCGGAATATGGTGAACAGATCAAGAGTCCATTCGCCGATATGGCCAACATCGGTGGTCGCGAGGCCGGCACCATCACCGCCGGATGTTTCCTCTCCCGTTTCACCAGGGACTACCCATGGGCGCATCTCGATATCGCCGGCACCGCCTGGCGCACGGGCAAGCAAAAGGGCGCCACCGGCAGGCCGGTGCCACTGCTGGCCCGCTACCTGCTGGATCGGTGCTGAACGAGCGGACTGCGTAGCGGGGACCCGCCGGCATGACCCAGATCGATTTCTATATCATCGGCGAGCAATCCGGGCAATCGCGGCCGCGCCTGGTCTGTACCCTGGCCGGCAAGGCCGTGGCTCGCGGCCAGCGGGTCTATATCCATGCCGGTGATGAGAGCCAGGCCACGCACCTGGATGAACTGCTATGGACCTTCCGTGACACCAGTTTTATCCCCCATGCCCGCTGTGGCGACGGCCCGGCCGGGGTCCCGGTGCTGATCGGCATGGGTGAAACACCCGCGGAACACGATGAGATCATGATCAACCTGGCGCACCCGGCGCCGAACAGCTTCAGCCGCTTCCAGCGCGTGCTGGAGATCGTGGATCCGGATCCGCGCCTGCGCGCACAGGCGCGCGAACGCTACCGCTACTACCAGGATCGCGGTTATCCTCTGCAACGACATGAGTTGTAATGGAGCACGCCCATGGATCCGAACCCCGACGACAAGCAATCCGGCAACGATCAGCCCGTGGATCTGGACAGCGCCATCGATGAACTCGAAGGCCTGCTCACCCACCACGATGAGGAGCTGCATCAGGCCGCCTGCCCGGAAGCCGGTGAAGAGGATATCCCGGTGCTTCTGGACGTGGTGGAGACCGCGGGGCTCACCCGGCACGACCGGGATCCGGCCGCATCGCCGCCCCCGGTACGCGACGGGGAACCCGTGCCGCAAGACACCGCAATGGAACGGGAACCCCTGCTGCCATTCGAGTTCATCGATGACATCACCCCGACCCCGGAACCCCCGGCAGCACCGACCCCGGGATCCGGAACCCAGACGCTGTCCCCGCCGCCTGGGGAAGCGGACCCCGGTGACAGGGACGTTCAGGGCCCGCCCATGCCGCCCGCGCCGGAGCCGGGCGCTGAGCGGATAGCGCCGGGCGAACTCTCGCCACAATTGCTGGATGAACTGGAGGCCATCATCGATCAGGAACTCCAGCGCGTCACCGCGGCGGCCAAGCAGAGTATCCTCGCCACCCTGAGGGCCCACCTGGATGAGTCCGGTCGGACCGGGCTGGACGTGGCCATGGGCGCCAGCGGGCCGGAGCACATCCCGGCCGCGACACCGGATAACGCGCCTTCCAGCGATGCGGAAGCGCACCATCCCCCGTTACGGCCCTTCGACCCCTTCAACGATCCGGACTGAGCCGGACCCCAGGGTTCAGAGTATAATACCCGCTGTCGACGCGCCGGCATCGGTGCGTCTTTGTTTTGCCCACGCGGCGGACACCATCGAAACGACAGACGAGCGCACATGGAAAAACAATACGACCCGCAGCGGATAGAGTCCCGCTGGTATGAAACCTGGGAGCAGGCCGGCTGGTTCGCTCCCGCCGGGGGCGAGCAGGCCTATTGCATCATGCTGCCGCCGCCGAACGTGACCGGCAGCCTGCACATGGGACATGCCTTCCAGGACACCATCATGGATGCCCTGATCCGCTACCATCGGATGCGCGGTGACAACACCCTCTGGCAATGCGGTACGGACCACGCCGGGATCGCCACGCAGATGGTGGTCGAGCGTCTGATCAACGCCGAGGGCAAGACCCGCCACGATTACGGCCGCGAGGCCTTCATCGACAGGGTGTGGGAATGGAAAAAGGAATCCGGCGGCACCATCACCCGCCAGTTGCGCCGCCTCGGTACCTCTATGGACTGGTCACGCGAGCGCTTCACCATGGACGAGGGCCTGTCCGAGGCGGTGCGCGAGGTCTTCGTGCGGCTCTACGAGGAGGGCCTGATCTACCGGGGCAAGCGCCTGGTCAACTGGGACCCGGTACTGCATACCGCGGTCTCGGACCTGGAAGTCCTGTCGACCGAGGAACAGGGACACCTGTGGCACATGCGCTATCCGCTCAGCAACGGCCAGGGCCAGCTGGTGGTCGCCACCACCCGCCCCGAAACCCTGCTCGGCGACTGCGCGGTGGCCGTGCACCCCGGCGATGATCGCTACAAGCACCTGCTGGGTGAATTCGTCGAACTGCCACTGACCGGCCGCCGTATCCCCATCATCGCCGATGACCATGTCGATCCCGAATTCGGTACCGGTTGCGTCAAGATCACCCCGGCGCACGATTTCAACGATTACCAGGTCTGGCTGCGCCATCGGGACCATTCGGCCATCCAGGCCCTGCCGCATGGCGGCCTGCTGAACATCTTCACCGTGGATGCCGCGATCCGCGAGAACGACGAGGATGAGGGCCTGCTGATACCCACCCGCTACATCGGTCTGGACCGCTTCGAGGCGCGCGCGCGTGTGGTCGCCGATCTGGACGCTCAGGGCCTGCTGGAGACCATCGAGGACCACAGACTGATGGTGCCGCGCGGGGATCGTTCCGGCAGCGTGATCGAGCCCCTGCTGACCGATCAGTGGTACGTCCGGGTCGAACCGCTGGCGGCACCCGCCATCGAGGCGGTCGAGAGCGGCCGCATACGCTTTGTCCCGGACAACTGGAAAAACACCTATTTCGAATGGATGCGCAACATCGAGGACTGGTGCATCTCCCGCCAGATCTGGTGGGGTCACCGCATCCCGGCCTGGTATGACGAGGAGGGCAATGTCTATGTCGGCCGTTCGGAGAAGGAAGTACGTGAAAAACACGGCCTGCCCGCTGACTTTTCCCTGGAACAGGATGCCGACGTGCTGGATACCTGGTTCTCCTCGGCCTTGTGGCCCTTCTCGACCCTGGGCTGGCCCGATCAGACCCCGGAGCTGAAGACCTTCTATCCCACCAGCGTGCTGGTCACCGGCTTCGACATCATCTTCTTCTGGGTCGCGCGCATGATCATGATGGGCCTGAAGT
>CAZDOC010000042.1:0-17658 GCA_964506945.1 uncultured Gammaproteobacteria bacterium | reverse complement strand
GCGGCCCCATTTCATTATTCGGGAGAGAGAGGGATTCGAAGCACCCTGTACAATGCTTCCGGGGCCTGCCTGTGGTCGGGATCGGCCCTGGCCGCCAACACTCCAATAACCAGTATGGCCAAGTCCCTGGCTTGGCGTGTGTCAGGGTGATCCCGCAGGCGGTCTCACACGCCCTACGTAAGGGGTGGATGGCCTGTGGATCCCGCATTGCAGTATCGGCAGGCGCCGGCTCGATGATGGGCCGCACCACACAGTATTAAAAGACAAACATCATGAATTTGTCGGAAATCTTTGATATTTTTCACATTTGTGGGTTAGAATCCTGATTAGTGTCGGCTTGCTACGTATGCCATCATATACAGACGAGTTGTCGGGAGGAGATGAGCGAGTCATGTGTAAAGCCTGCCTGCTGATAGCCGACGCCCCATTGCCGGGGCTCGGGATCCGTTCCCGCTACCAGCCGACCGGCTGCAGGCCGTGGCCGCGGAGGGGAAATCCGGGACGGCCCAGGACAAGATGAAGAAAAGCCCCCGCATTCTGCTGATCGATGACAATCCGGATGACATGACCCTCATCGAGATGGTCCTGCGCCAGGTGAGTGCGGATGCTCTGATAGTGATGGTCAGGGATATCGCCGCTTTCACCGACTGTCTGCTGGATGAATTGCCCGTGGATGCCGTGGTGGCCAATCCACAGCTCGCCTGGGCCGATGGGCTGCAGGTGCTGGAGGCCATCCGCAGGCAGAACCACCTGACCCCGATGTTCCTGCTCAGCCGGCATGAGCCAACGGGCATGGCCTCGCGCCTGGCCGGATTGGCCCACATGGGATTGCTGCGCATGGACAGCAGTGGCTTGCTGGAATTGTCGCGGTTGCTGAAGCAGGCGCTAAGCGCGCCCGCGACGGCGGCGGCTGGACATGATTTCGCCGAACTGGTGCGGCTGCAGGAACAACTGGAACAACTGACCGGCGCGGTTTCGCATGACCTGCGCGATCCCCTGCAATTGATTACCCAGCACGGCCTGTTGTTGCAACGGCGCTATGGTGCGCAGCTCGATGACGATGCCCGTCGTTTTCTCGAGCATATCATCGGATCCACCGAACGCATGCAGGCGATGATCGATGGCCTGCTGGAGTATTTCCGCCTGGGCAAGACCGAACCCCATTTCCGTAAGGTCGATCTGAACCGGGTTCTGCAGCGGGCTCTGGAGAACCTGCAAGGGCGTATCGAGGAAAGTCAGGCCCGCATCGAGGCCTCTGGCCTGCCGGTGGTGGTCGCCGATGAGCGTCTCATGGTGCACCTGTTTCAGAACCTGATCGGCAATGCCATCAAGTTCCGTGGCAAGGCGGATCCCATCATCAAGGTGGGCGCCGATGAATTGCCGGAGTTCTGGTCGATCGCGGTCAGTGACAACGGCATCGGCATTCGACCAGGCGACAGTGAGCGGATATTCGGCATGTTTCAACGTCTGCATACCTCGGATGAATATCCGGGCACAGGCGTCGGCCTGGCCATGTGCCAGCGGATCGCCGAACAGCATGGTGGTGAGATCCATGTTGTTTCCAGTCCGGGCGAGGGGACCCGGTTCGAGGTTTCCATCAGCAAACGCTTGCGGGTCATCGGTGAGGGCCCGGACGGCGTACGCAACCCGGGGAGGGGGGTGCCGGCATGATCAGTCAACCGGTCAAGGTCCTTTTGATAGAAGACACGCAGGCGCAAGCCGACTTGATTCAGGACATGCTCAATCATGCGCAGTATGGTGATTACCGCCTGGAGCACGTGCCACGCTTTCTCGAGGGCATGGAGCGACTGCGACTGGGGGGGCTGGACGTGGTCCTGCTGGATTTGAACCTGCCCGACATGAAGGGGCTGGGGGGGCTGGTGCGGATCCGTACCAGCCATCCCGGCGTGCCGGTGATCATCCTCACCAATGAGACCAATCAGGGCCTGAGTGAACGGGCGCTGAGAGAGGGGGCCAAGGACTATCTGTTCAAGAGCGAGATTGACGAGCAGCTGCTCAGTCGCAGTATCCGTTACGCCATGGAGCGCCAGCGCCACGAGGATGCCCTGCGTGAGAGTGAGGAGCGTTATGCCCTGGCGGTTTCCGGCGCCAACGATGGCCTCTGGGACTGGGACCTGGTTACCGGGGCGGTCTATTTTTCACCCCGTTGGCAGGCCATGCTGGGCTATGAGGATGGGGAACTCGGCAACACCCGGGTAGAGTGGTTCAGCCGCGTCCATCGTGAAGATGTGGACAGCCTGCGCCGGACCCTGCAGGCGCATCTGGATGGCAGCACCCGGCACTTTGAACACGAACACCGCATCCGCACGCGCGACGATGACTATATCTGGGTGCTGAGTCGGGGCCTGGCGGTACGGGATGGCGAAGGCAAGGCCACCCGGATCGCCGGCTCGATGACCGATATCACCTCACGCAAGAACGCCGAGGAGAAGCTCCTGCACGACGCCTTGCACGACAGCCTGACCAACCTTCCCAATCGCAGCCTGCTGCTGGATCGCATGGAGCAGGCCATGCGCCAGTTCCGGCGTGATACCGGCAAGCTGTTCGCGGTGCTGTATTTCGATCTGGACCGCTTCAAGAACATCAACGACAGCCTGGGCCACAGCGTTGGCGATCAGCTGCTGATCCAGTGTGCCGGTCGTCTGGAGCGTTTCCTGCGACCTGGCGACACCCTGGCGCGCCTGGGCGGAGACGAGTTCGCCATCCTGCTGAACGACATAGAGGATATCACCGACGCCACCAATGTCGCCGAGCGGATCCATGAACTGCTCAACGAGTCCTTCAGCATAGACGGCCATACGGTCTTTACCGCGGCCTCTATCGGCATCACCCTGAGCGCGGAAAAATATGAATATCCCCAGGATATGCTGCGCGATGCCGACCTGGCCATGTATCGCGCCAAGCGTTCCTCGAACATCACCTACGAGGTCTTCGACAGCGAGATGCATGCCAGTGCGGTGGCCTTGCTGAAACTGGAGACGGACCTGCGCGGGGCCCTGGAGCACGATGAATTCGTGATGCATTATCAACCCATCATCGATCTGGTGACGGGGCGCATGAGCGGTTGCGAGGCGCTGGTGCGCTGGCGTCATCCACAGCGTGGCCTGATGTACCCCGAGCAGTTCATCATGGTGGCCGAGGAGACCGGCCTGATCGTGCCACTGAGCTGGTGGGTGCTGGAGGAGTCCTGCCGGCAGACGCGGCTGTGGCAGAAAAAATACCGGCACTCGGAACTGTCCATCAGCGTGAATATCTCCGGCAAACTGTTTCTGCACGATGATATGGTCAGCCAGATGAAGGCCATCCTGGCGCGGACGGAGCTGCCGGCGGGATCCCTGCGCCTGGAGATCACCGAAAGCGCCATCATGGACCACTGCGACGAGGCCCTTGCCGCCCTGGCTGAACTGCGGCGTCTGGGGATCGAGCTGTATATCGATGATTTCGGCACCGGTTATTCCTCGCTCAGCTACCTGCAGCGTTTTGCCTACGACACCCTGAAGATAGACAAATCCTTCGTCAATCATGTCGAGCATGCCGGTGACAGCAATTCCATCGTGCGCGCGATCATCGCCCTGGGCAGCATGCTGGGCATGAAGGTCATTGCCGAGGGCGTCGAGACCCCGGAACAGCTGCACATGCTGCAGGAACTCCATTGTCCGGAGGCCCAGGGCTACTGGTTTTCCAGGCCCCTGAATGGGCAGGGTATCGATGAGCTGATCAGCAGCCGGCCGGAACTGCTGGCCCTGTCGGCCTGAGCTTGCTCTGCGTATGCAGAGGCCTTGCATGGCTTCCCGCCCACCAGGACCGGGTGCATGGCGCCAGGTCATGAATTCTTCATGAGATTGTCTTGTCTCCGTCATTATTCAGCGGGAAACTGCCGGCGTGCATGATGAAAACGGAGGCGACGGATGGGCGATGACAGCGAGTGGCTCAGTGGCAGGGACTGGTATGAACTGGTCGATGAGATAGCGCAGCTGGAGGAGCTGATCATGGAGGCGGGTGACACCGAGGGCCATGAACAGGCCTGGACACTGCACCTGCTGCGCATGCAACTGAAGAGCAAGCGACAATCCCTGCGGGCGATGGACATCGGTCTGATGCCGGGGCCAGGACTGGCACATTTCGTCGGTTGAGGAAACCCTGACACCTCGAGATCCGGCTGGATCGCGGCGATCCATCGATTTCAGGATCTCCTCCGGGTCTGCAATATCAGGCGCCGCCGCGACCGATCCCGGCGGCGACCCCGCGTATCCCTGCCGCCGTGCCCGGTTCAGGCCTTGCCGGGGCTTTGCCAGGCTCTGGCGGGTTTGGCGGAGGCCCGTGCCGGACCGGGCCTGGCAACCGGGGTCGGGATGATCCCATTGAAATGTTCCCCCGGGCTGATTATGTTGCCCGTATGTCCAAGTCCCTCGCCGCCCCGCGCGCCTGCACCCTCCTGATGCTTCTGTTACCCTTGCTGTTCGCCTGTGATCACGCGCGGCGACAGCTGGCGCTGAATGGGGCCAGCATGGGCACGACCTGGCATGTCAAGCTCGACCCACGCGCCCTGGCGGAGGAACGACTGGCGCAGGGGATACAGGGGACCCTGGACCGGATCGAGGCGCGCATGTCCACCTACCGCCCGGATTCCGAGTTGACACGCTTCAATCGCGCCCATAGCCGGGAGTGGTTCGCGGTCTCGGCCGAGACCGCCAGGGTGGTGGCCGAGGCCCTGCGCATCGCCAGGCTGACCGACGGGGCCTTCGATATCAGTGTCGGACCACTGGTCGAGCTGTGGGGCTTCGGAGCGGATTTCCATGCTGACGAGGTCCCAGCGCAAGATCGGATAGAAGCCGCTCTCGCGCATACGGGTTACCAGAAGATCTCAGTGCGCGTCCAGCCGCCGGCATTGCGCAAGTCCGATCCGCTGCTGCAGATCGATCTCTCCGGTATCGCCAAGGGCTATGCCGTGGATGCCGTGGCCGCGTACCTCGATGATGCCGGGATACAGGATTTCATGGTAGAGGTCGGTGGCGAGGTGCGTGCCCAGGGACACAATCCTGCCGGGCGCGACTGGCGGATAGCGGTGGAAAAGCCGATTTCCCGGGAGCGTGCCGTGGAACGCGTCATCTCCCTGCGTGATCAGGGCATGGCGACATCGGGTGATTATCGTAATTATTTCGTCAGCGGCGGGGTGAGATATTCACACACGATCGATCCGCGCACGGGCTGGCCGGTACGGCACCACCCGGCTTCGGCGACGGTGGTGCACGACTCGACCATGACCGCGGATGGCCTGGCCACGGCCATGCTGGTACTTGGCCGCAAGCGGGGCCTGGCGCTGGCCCGGCGCGAAGCACTGGCGGTTTTGCTGATCGAGCGCGATGAACAGGGCTTGCGTGAATTCACCAGCGAGGCCTTCAGGCGCTTGCAGCGGCCTGAGCGGGATATGGGGGAGTAGGCATGGAGTTTTCGACATTCGGACAACGCTATACCGGACACAGCGGCATACTGGGGCTGATGGACGATCTCGGCAAGGCCCTGTCCACGGATACCGACATGCTGATGCTGGGAGGCGGCAACCCCAGTCACATTCCCGAGGTCGAGGCGGTGTTCCAGGAACACATGCAGGCCTTGCTGGACCGCCCCGGGGCCTTCTCACGGCTGATAGGAAATTATGGCCCTCCCCAGGGGGACCCCGCCTTCCTCGAGGCCCTGGCGGCGCTGTTACAACGCGAGCAGGGCTGGGACATCGGCACCGAGAACATCGCCCTGACCTGCGGCAGCCAGGCGGCGTTCTTCGGTCTCTTCAATCTTTTCGGGGGGCATGACGTCGCGGGCCGCAAGCGCCGCATCCTGCTGCCATTGGCACCGGAATACATCGGCTATGCGGATCTGGGGATCGAGGATGGCCTGTTCACCTGTTTGAGACCCCGAATCGAGTTCATCGGCGAGCATGGGTTCAAGTACCATGTGGATTTCGATGCCCTGGAGCTGGGCCCGGAGATCGCCGCCCTGTGTGTTTCCCGGCCGACCAATCCCAGTGGCAACGTGCTCACCGATGATGAGATCTCCTGCCTGGCGACGCTTGCCAGGGAGCATGAGCTGCCATTGATCATAGACAATGCCTATGGCACCCCCTTTCCGGATATCATCTTTACCGCCGCAAACCCGATATGGGCGCCGCATATCGTCCTGTGCATGAGCCTGTCCAAGCTGGGGTTGCCCGGCACCCGCACCGGGATCGTGATCGCGGACAAGGTGGTGATCCGCGCGCTCACGGCCATGAATGCGGTCCTCAACCTGGCCAATGGCAATCTGGGTGCGATGCTGGTCCTGGACATGATCCGTTCCGGTGAGATACTGCGTATCAGCCGTGACTTGATCCGGCCTTACTACAGGAGCAAGATGCAGCAGGCGCTGGAATGGTGCGAGCAGGCCCTCGCCGGGCTGGATTACCGCATTCACACCCCGGAGGGGGCGATGTTCCTGTGGCTGTGGTTTCCGCGGCTGGGCATTTCCAGTGAGATCCTCTATCAGCGTCTGAAGGCGCGGGGGGTGCTGGTGGTGTCCGGGCATCATTTCTTTCCCGGCCTGGAGGCGGACTGGTCCCACCGGCATCAATGTCTGCGCCTGACCTACACCCAGGAGGCCGATGTGGTAAGGAGGGGCATCGGCATCATCGCCGAGGAGGTTGCCCGCGCGAGCGCCTGAATGCTCTGAGCGTTACCAGGGAGGGTGTGTTTTTGTGGTGATTCTGGCGGCGGATCCGAGCCCCGGGGATGGGGCAATGCCGGTCCCTTCGGCGACCGGCCCCGCGCCGCGGAAACGCCGAAAGGAACAGGATCCCCTGTTAACATGAACTAAAGTCTGGCAGCCACGGTCCGATTACGCTGTTATGTGCAGGATGATATCAATGAACAGAATACGCCTCATCGGCCTGTTGTTGCTGGCCTTCGTCACGGTCTGCAGCGCCAGGACCAGTACCGTCGATGTCAGTGAACTCAGCCCCAGCGCCAGTCAGGTACGGGCCACTGAGCTGATCACCCACTTCATGAGCCGCTATCATTATCGCAAGATCCGTCTCAATGACAGCCTTTCCGAACAGATCCTCAAGCGCTACCTGGATCGCCTGGATCCCAATCACAGCTATTTCCTGGCCTCCGACATCAAGGCCTTCGACAAGTATCGGCATACCTTCGACGACGCCCTCCTGAATGCCCGCCTGCAGGCGCCATTCGAGATATTCCGGGTCTATCGCAGCCGCGTGGAGCGCTGTATCGGCCACGCCGAGGCGCTGCTGAAACAGGATTTCGATTTCACCCGTGACGAGGACTATATCTTCGATCGTGAAGCGCAGCCCTGGCCGGCGGACGCCGCCGCCCGCGACGAGATCTGGCGTAAGCGGGTCAAGAACGATGTCCTCAGCCTGCGCCTGTCGGGCAAGCAGGACGCGGAGATCCGCGAGACCCTGGGCAAGCGCTATCACCGTATCGCCACCAGCATCGAGCAACTGAATGCCGAAGACGTATTCCAGTTCTTCATCAACAGCTACACCGCTTCGATCGAACCGCACACCTCGTATTTTTCCCCCCGTACCTCGGAGAATTTCAAGATCCGCATGAGTCTGTCGCTGGAGGGGATCGGCGCGGTGCTGCAGACCGACAATGACTACACGCTCGTGCGCGAGATCATTCCCGGTGGTCCTGCGGCGATGAGTGATCAACTGCATGCGGAGGACCGCATCGTCGGTGTCGGCCAGGGGCAGGCGGGCGTGATCGAGGACGTGGTTGGCTGGCGTCTGGACGATGTCGTGGATCTGATCCGTGGCAGCAAGGGTTCCACCGTGCGTCTGCGCATCCTGCCCAAGGGCAGCGGTCCGGCGGGTCCCACCCGGGATATCGCCCTGGTTCGGGACAAGATCAAGCTGGAGGAGCAGGCGGCGAAGAAGTCCATCCTCGAGGTCGGCCCCCCGGGTCACGAACAACGTTTCGGGGTCATCGACCTGCCCGCCTTCTATATGGACTTCGATGCCCGCGCGCGTGGCGAAAAGGACTATCGCAGCACCACCCGGGATGTACGCAAGCTGATCCGGGAACTGACCGCCGAGGATGTCGGCGGCATCATCATCGATCTGCGTGGTAATGGCGGCGGCTCCCTGACCGAGGCCATCAACCTGGCCGGCCTGTTCATCGCCACCGGCCCCATCGTCCAGGTCAAGGACTCCACGGGTCATATCGAGATCGACCGGGATACCGATCCCAGTATCGCCTATGCCGGACCGCTGGCGGTACTGGTGGATCGTAATTCGGCCTCGGCATCGGAAATCTTCGCCGGCGCCATCCAGGATTACCATCGGGGTATCATCATCGGTGAGCCGACCTTCGGCAAGGGCACGGTACAGAACCTGATCGATCTGGATCGATTCGCCAGCAAGGATAGCGGTCGCATGGGCCAGCTCAAGGCCACGATCGCGCAATTCTTCCGCATCAACGGCGACAGCACCCAGCATCGCGGCGTGGTTCCGGATATCATCTTCCCGACCGCGCTGGACAACAACGATCAGGGCGAACGCGCCCTGGACAACGCCCTGCCTTGGGCGAGTGTGCTCCCGGCCAGCTTCCATGCCCAGCACGCACCGGTGGAATTGTTCGCCGAGGCGCGCAGGCAGTATCAGCGGCGCATCGCCAAGGATCCCGCCTTCAAGGTCATCGAGGAACAGACGCGGGCCAGCATGGAGGCGCGCAAGCGGCGCAGCCTGTCCCTGCTGGAGTCGCGCAGGCGCGCCGAATGGGAGCGTAACGAGGCGCGGCAAAAGCGTTGGCGGGACACCCTGCGCAAGGCCGAGGGTCTTCCGCCCCTGAGTGATGACGAGAACCGGGTGGCCGCGAATGACGGCAAATCCGCGGCCGCGGCCAAGGACGAGGAGCCCCGCCCGGACGTGCTGCTGCACGAGGCCGGCAATATCCTCCATGACCTGATCGATGACGCCCGGCCCGCGGCCCCGGGGACCCTGCATGCGGGCGATGTCCGCGATGGTGTATGGGTCGCCGATCGGCACTAGCCGCTTCGGATTCTGCCACCACGAGCGGGACTGAATCGATCAGAACTCCCACGATACCGCGAAATGGTCAGCGCTCAGGCCCAGTCCTCCCAGTAGGGATAGGGCTGGAAGCGCTCATGGAGGAAGTCCACGAAGGCCCGGACCTTGGCTGACAGGTGCCGGCGGTGCATATACACGGCATGGATGGGTCTGGGTTCGGTCTCGAATTCCTCCAGCACCGTTTCCAGGCGGCCGTTGCGGATCTCCTTGCCGACGATATAGGTGGGCATCTTGATCAGGCCGGTGCCCTGAATCGCGGCCATGCGCAGGGCATCGCCGATATTGCTGCGCAGCGGTCCGCTGACGTGTACTTGGTGTGCGCTTCCCTCCAGAGTGAAATCCCAATCCACATGACTCACCGGGTAGCCGAATAACAGGCAGCGATGCTGCTTCAGATCGTCGGGGTGTCGTGGGCGCCCGTATTCCTCGAAATACCCCGGTGCGCCGCAGACCACCATGCGGGTGCTGGTCAGATGGCGGGCGATCAGACTGGAATCTTCCAGCATCCCCACCCGCACCCCCATGTCCATTCCCTCCTCGACCAGGTCGATAAAACGGTCCGTGAGATCGAGATCGACCTTGACCTCGGGATACTGGCGCATGAAATCCGCCGCCGCGGGCGCCAGATGAAAGGCCCCGAAAGAGGTGGGCGCCGTGATCTTCAGCGTACCCCGGGGCAGGGAGTGTAGCTGACTGACCGCCAGTTCGGTCTCCTCGATTTCGGCCAGGATGTGCTGGCAGCGATCCTGGTAGGCCTGTCCGACCTCGGTCAGGCCGAGACGGCGCGTGGTGCGGTTCAGCAACCTGGCGCCCAGGTCGTTTTCGAGCTGGGACAGGTGCTTGGTCGCCATCGCCCGTGAGATCCCCAGGTGCTCGGCGGCAGCGGTAAAACTGCCCTGACGGGCAACCTCCAGAAAGACCCGCATCGCGGTGAGTTTGTCCATGACGCCTCTATTGTTTCAAAATAGTAAACAATTATTGCACAAAATACATATTGTAAACAGATTCGTGGATCGCTATCTTTACATCCAACAAGCCGCCACCCAGTCGGCGGCCGCCAATCAAAGGCGCAACGAACACTTTACAACTTGGAGATAAACCGATGAACACGACAAGCACACTGATTGCCATCGCCATGGCAGCAAGCCTCAATCAGCCCCTGCAGGCCGCGGATGCCCCGGAACTGGGTATCCAGGCCTCCAACCTGAGCTGGAGCTATGCCCTCAACAGCGGAAACGCCGAGGCCCTGAGCCAGCTCTATACCGAGGCCGCGATCGTCCTGCCACCTACGGATGAGACCCTGAATACCCGTTCTCAGATCCGGGACTTCTGGGGGCAGGTGATCAGCCAGGGTCTTACCGACTTCAGCATCGACAACATCGACACCCGGATCGAGGGCAACACCGCCTACCAGGCCGGTGTCTGGTCCGCCTCACGGATCGACGCCGATGGCGGCATGGAGCGGATTGGCGGCAATATCCTCAACGTCCTCGAGCGTCAGGCCGATGGCAGCTGGCGGGCCCGGATGCAGACCTGGAACTGATCGGGCGACGGATCCCGAACGACTCCCCTAGGAAATGGCCGGCGCCCTGAAGGGGCCGGCCCTTCCGTCAGCGAATCGTGGACCTCCTCCTTCTAATGTTTTGCGATAAGCTGACTTTTGCACACAGGGATGTGTGCATTTTTTTTGGTTCTTCGTAAATTTCCGGGGACTTGTCTCACCCGATGTCTTCGCCGTGGCAGGATTTGAGAGCGCGCGAAAATAAAGCCCCGACTTCCGCTCCTCCCACGGCCCGTGCATGACCGGCACCCTGCCATCGCCCCCCGTCTTACGATCCGTTCCGGTCCCGCCTCAAGTGGCGGGGCAACCCAGCGCATCCATGGCCTGGTGGGTACTGAGAAACACCCGTCCCTCACCCAGTTCCTGCAGCAGCTCCGAGCGCTGCAGCATATCCATGACCGGGCCCTTGACCTCGGCCAGGTGAAAGCGGACGCCGGCGTCGCGGAGCTGGTGGATCAGACTCAGCAGGGATTCCAGGGCGCTGTAGTCGATGAAATTGACGGCGCTGGCGATGAGCACGACATGCTTGACCCGCGGGTGATCGGCGACCGCCTCCAGGATACGCTGTTGCAGATAGTCGGCATTGGCGAAATAGAGGCTCTCGTCCACCCTCAGGGCCAGGATATGCGGGCAGGTGACGACCTCGTGGCGCAGGATGTTGCGGAAGTGCTCGGTCTTGCCCAGACGGCCGACGATGGCGATATGCGGGCGGCTGGTACGCCACAGATACAGGCCGATGGCGGTCATGGCCCCGGTCATCAGACCGGTCTCGACCCCCAGCAGCAGGACCCCGGAGAAGGTCACCAGCAGGGCCAGGGCATCTGCGCGATTATAGCGCCAGGCGCGAGCGAGGCTGTCCAGGTCCAGCAAGCGGGCGACCGCCATCATGACGATGGCCGCCAGCACCGCCTTGGGCAGATAATAGAACAGCGGGCTGAACAGGAGGATGCAGGACAGGATCAGCAGGGCGGTGATGATCGCCGCCAGCTGGGTGTTGGCCCCGGCATGGAAGTTTACCGAGGAACGTCCAAACCCCCCGGCCACCGGGTAGGCGCCGGCCAGGCCGGCGCCGAGGTTGGCCACGCCCAGGGCCAGCAGCTCCCGGTTGGGATCGATCTTCTGGCGCCGCTTGCTGGCCAGGGCCTTGGCAATGGCGATGCTCTCAAGAAAGCCGATGACCGCGATCATCACCGCGTCCGGCAGCAATTCACGCCAAAGGTCTGCATCCAGCCGTGGTGGCGCAAGACCCGGCAGGCTCGAGGGTATGGTGCCGATCACCTGGATGCCGGAGTCCAGACCGGGGTCCAGCAGGGCCACGAACAGGGTGCCGAGGGCGACCACCACCAGGGCCCCGGTCCGGGTCATGGTGGCGATGATGGCCGGTGGCGTCCGCAGCCGGCCCAGCAGCGCGGCCAGGGGTCTGCGCAACAGTACCAGCAGGAGCAGGGCGCCCACGCCGACCAGGGTGGTCATGGCGTTGATCTGTGGCAGATGCGCGAGGAGATAGCGCAATTTGCCGAACAGTCCCAGGCCGGCGGGGATATCGACTCCGAGCAGGTGCGCCAACTGGCTGACCGTGATCACCACCGCGGCGCCACTGGTGAAACCGGAGATGACCGGATGACCGAGGTAATTGACCAGCGCGCCCAGGCGCAGCGCCGAGGTCAGCAGCATCAAGATACCGACCAGCAGGGCCAGGGTCACGGCCGCGGCCAGGGTGGTGCCGCTGGCCGCGTACGGGGCCAGGGTGGTGGCGGTCATCAGCGAGGCGATGGCGACCGGGCCGACGGCGAGGAAGTTGCTGCTGCCGAGAAAGGCGTAGAGCAGTGGCGGCAGGGTGCTTGCATACAGGCCCAGCTGGGGTGGCAGCCCCGCCAGCATGGCGTAGGCCATGCCCTGTGGCACCAGCATGATGGCGACCACGATGCCGGCGGTGATATCGCCGGGCAGCTTGTCGCGGTGGTAACACCGCAGCCAGGCCGGCAGCAGGCGGGTTGCGGGGTTCACTATCCGGTGACGCCCGCCATGAAGTATTCGATCAGGCCCTTGGCGGCGAAACCGAAGATACCCAGGCCCAGGCCGATGAAGAGTATGAAGGTGCCGAATTTTCCGGCCTTGGACTGTTTGGCCAGATCATAGACGATGAACAACATGTACAGGCAGATGAAGGTGATGCCAATCTTCAGGGAGATGTCTTCGAATTCAGGGATCGTCATGCCGTGTCCTCCACGCTGGGGCGGAGCGGATCTTACACCAGATCGGGCTGGAACATGGAACCTGGCCCGGCCGCGTGGCGTCGGATCCGGTGGCGCCGGAAACCGTGACGCCACTCAGTCCCCGGGCGGGCGATAGATCTCGGTTTGCGGCTGGAAGGCCAGCAGGGCGAAGGCGAAGAATACCCCTCCCGCCACCGGGCGCAGTCGCTGGCCGCGCAGCGGGCCGCCGACGGCGCGGCCGAGGGCGTCCCAGCGGCTGCCGGTCTGCCGGTCGCGCAGTTGATCCCGCCGCAGCTCGAAGTCCAGGTCCCGTCCTTGTACGCGTCGATACCAGGCCAGCACCGCCGGGATCAGGCGAGATTCGCGTATCAGCCGCCGGTCCAGCGCCGAGCGCATGCGGGTGGTGGCGAGCACGACGATCGCATCCCCGCCGAGATCATCCTGGATCAGACCGCGCCTGGCGATATCCTGCAGCGGGTAGATGCGTCGGGCAGTCCCGTTGCTGAGACTCAGGACCCGGGCCATGGCGGGCAGGCGCGGATCGACCGGGTCCTCGAACAAGAAAGGGATATTGCCAATGTGATCGTAGCCGCGGTATGGATTCTGGCCGTAGGCGCGGCTGTAGCCCGTGTCCCGGGAGAGGACGCGGGCCTCGGGCGCCAGTTTGCGCAGTTCTGAAAAGGCGGTGATGCGTGACGGCAACTGCCGCAATTCGCTGCCGGCCAGTTCGCCCACCAGGGCCTGGCCGGTGAATTGTTGCCACCAGCTCTCGGTCTGACGATCGTACATCAGCATATCGCTCTTGCGCAGGCGTCCGGTGGTGCCGAAATCCAGCACCCGGCCCGCGAGACGCCGGTCGAAGACGATGCTGGCATTGCACAGCGGGCAAAAGGTCACACTGATGGGGATACCATCGAGGCGGTCGTTGACGATCTCGTGGAAGATCATGATCTGCAGGGGGTAGGCGTGGATGCGCGGGCCATGACGCACCAGAATCACCGGTTCATCGGGCGCCAGCCAGGCTGCGGCCTGTGTGATACTGATGAAATGCGGCTGATCTATGGCCGGGATGCCATCCCTGGGCGGACCGCCGGAGCGAACCTCCTGCAGATCGATCAGGGTCCTGGAGAAGTCCGTGCGCGGCCATTCGACGAAGCGCCGCAGCCCGGTGTCGGCCAGTCCCGGGCTGCTCATCAACAGGGCATAGGCCGCGGTCAGCATCAGCACCGCCAGCAGCAATGACAAGCGCAGGCGGCCCAGGCGGGTGGCGGGGCGGATGCCCAGGCCGGTGCACCGAAGAGCGCAGGGCCGGCTCTCCGTCCAGGTCCCGTGCCGACGCTTGTCCATGGACTCGTTCATGATCCTGAGAGACCGTGCCGGTGCTGGCATGCTTGCAGTGACAACCATGCCCACGGGAGAATATGCAAGCATTCTGCCGCCACGGGGGTCTCTATGGGCATGTGGAACAAACAGACACGCTTCACCATGCTGGTGGAGGCCTACAGTGGCGATCTGTATCGCTATGCCTGGTGGTTATGCCACAACAAGGAGACCGCCGAGGACCTGGTTCAGGAGACCTTCACCCGGGCCTGGCGCGCCCTGGACAGCCTGCAGGATGAAAAGGCGGCCAAATACTGGTTGATGACCACGCTGCGGCGCGAGAACGCACGCCTGTATGAGCGCAAGCGACCCGAGGCGGCGGCCGGGGTCGAACCGGATCAGATGCCTTCCCGCGAAGTGAGCTATGACACCAGCCCGGAGGCCCACGCATTGCGGCAGGCATTGACCCAACTGGAAGAGAATTACCGTGAGCCGCTGCTGTTGCAGGTCATCGGTGGCTACAGCTGTGATGAGATTGCCGGGATCATGAATATCAGCGCCAGTGCGGTGATGACGCGTCTGTTCCGGGCCCGCAAGAAGATGCAAGAGGTCCTGCTCGGTGATGATGGGCGGGAAGCAGAGGAGTACAGGGTATGAATTGTCTAGAATTCCGACGCCAGGGTCGTATCGATCCGGATTGTCAGGCGCGCGATTATCTGAACCACAGACAGGCCTGTCCAGCCTGTGCGGCGGATGCGGCCAGGCTGGCCGATCTGGAAAAGCAACTGCGCCAGGCCGTACAGGTGCCGGTCCCTGACGGCCTGGCCGCCAATATCCTGTTACGCCAGTCCATGCGCAACGTGACCCCGCTGCGTTCTCGCCGGCCCGTCTATCTGGCCCTGGCGGCGAGCGTGCTGCTGGCCGTTACCGTGACCCTGGGGCTATGGCGCCAGAGTACGGACATGCCCATGGATCGCGAGATCATCGCCTATGTGGATACCCATGTGCATCCGGTCGCAAGCGCTACGGCGCAGACGGTCAGCATGCCGCAATTGAACGGCATGCTGCGGGAGTTCGGCATCCGCTCGGCGGAGGTGCCGGGCAAGGTGACCATGGCCGAGCGTTGCATCATCCGCAAGCGTCCGGGCGTGCATCTGGTGCTGCAGGGAGAGATGGGGCCGGTGGATGTGTTGCTGATGCCGGATGAGAAGGTCGATAAAAAGATGATGCTGGACAGCAAGGACAAGCATGGCATGGTGGTGCCCTGCCCGCGCGGCAGCATGGCCATCGTCGGCCGCATCGGCGAACCGCTGGACCTCTATGAACAGCGCCTGATGGGGGCGTTTTCCTGGATTTGATGCATCGCGCCGGCGCCCGCGGCTGGATGGCGGCGGTCAGGCATGCCTGGCGGCTGCCTCAGTCTTGCGATGCGTTCCAGGCGTCGATGCCTCCGGCCAATGAATAGACCTGCTCGTAGCCCATCTCCTGCAGGGTCTGCGCGGCCAGGGCGCAGCGCCCGCCACTCTTGCAGTAGACCAGCAGTGGTTCGTGACGGTCCTTGAGGGTCTCGATCTCTCCCAGTTTGAACTCCAGCAGGCCACGCGGCAGGTTGATGGCGTCCGGCAGGTGGCCCTGGTCGAACTCTTCCGCTTCACGTACGTCCAGCACCCTGACATGTTGCCGTAGCAGGCGCTTCGCTTCCGCGACGTCGATCTCCCGGATGTGCTGGCGGGCGTGATCGATAAAATCCTGGGCGGTCTTGGTCATGTATCGCTCCTGATGGTTGGTGTCGGTTCAGTCCGGTCCGCAGGCCCGGCTGGCCGGAACCGCATGTTCGGGCAGGCGGGGTTTCTCCAGTTTGAGCCCCTGCATGAGGGTAATGAATTCGGCACTGTCGCTGAGCAGGCAGGTGCAGGTAGAACTGTCCGGATCGAACCACTGACGGAAGATCGGCAAGGCCATGGAGGGAGGCATGGTGACGGCCTATTCTACCGTGAAGACATGGGCGATCCTGCGGCCCTTGTTGTCTTCCATCAGGGCGTTGAGCTTGCCCGCCTGTTCCCGCTTGAAGAAGAAACGGAAGCTCGGATCGGTGCTGATGGAGATACCGGTGTCGGCCGAAAATACCGGTTTGTCATTGTAGCTGACCTCGACATGGGTCAGGTATTCGGCCGGGATATAGGCCCGGGTACGCTGATCCAGCTGCAGGCCGGTGACATTGGGATGGCTGATGATCAATTGTCCCAGCTGGGCTCCGGGATCGAGCTTGCCGTGCTTGATGGTGCGGAATTTCATCTTGCCGATATTCAGGCGCGCCGTCTTCAGGGTCAGGAAGGGGGGCGGCTTGGTGCAGCCGCCACTGGCGCGGGTATAACTCGAATCCATATACAGCTCGCCGTCATTGAGTTCGGCCACCGCGCGGATGTGGGTGTATTCATTCACCCGCAGACGCAGCGCCAGGTCCGCGCGACCGGATTCCGGCGTCATGTGGAAGGTGCCCGCCAGGGGCTGGGGGTTCTTGTCGACGAAGACATACAGGGTCTTGATGTAACGCTCGGGGGTCTGTGGCATGTGGGCATGGATGCTGACCGGCACGATACCGGCGTCCTCGGCCCGGCGCGGGACCTTGATCTCGATCACGGACTTGCCTTCATGGAGGGTCCGGGTCTCGAAATAGGTGGTTTTCAGCAGGCGCTCCCAGACCCCGGACGCGGGCGGCTCGGCGGTCCGGCCGGTGGCCGGGAGCAACAGGCCCAGCCCGGCAGCAAGGCAGAATGCGAACACGATTCTCATGGTCTCAACTCCTTTTCGTCCGGGGATTATACTGCATGAGAGCCTGCAAGCCAGAAACGGAGCCAGGTGGCGTTTGCCTGTGGCTGTGGCCTGTGTTTGAATGCGCGCTCATGTACGGGCCGCCTGGCCCGTCAGCCGACTCGGGGGGGAAACGGCCCAGGCCCTTCGCTGCCGATCATTCCATACTCAAGAGATACAGGAGGCCAGCATGGCTACAGCGAAGGCGGGCGACAAGGTCAGGATACATTATACCGGCAAGCTCGATGACGGCACGGTGTTCGACAGTTCCAGCGGCGGCGAGCCGCTGGCATTCGAACTGGGCGCGGGCGCGGTGATAGCGGGGTTCGATGCCGCGGTCACGGGCATGAGCCAGGGCGAGAGCAAGACCGTCAGGATCGAGGCCGAGGATGCCTACGGTCCCCGCCGCGAGGACATGGTCATGGAGGTGGGGCGCGCCGAGATGCCGGCCGATATGGAGCTGGAGCCTGGCATGCAACTGCAGGCATCGCCTCCGGGGGCCCCGCCGGTGCTGCTGACCGTGGTCAGCCTGGATGAGGAGACCGTGACCCTGGATGGCAATCACCCCCTGGCCGGGCAGGCATTGACCTTCGACATAGAACTGACCGAGATCGAGGGTTCCGGCCCCAGCATCATCATGCCCTGAG
>CAZDOC010000041.1:5818-20548 GCA_964506945.1 uncultured Gammaproteobacteria bacterium | reverse complement strand
ACTGACCCCAAGGACATGAGTTACTCGATCATACCGACCGCCGTTGCATAGGCAAGAAATTCGAGTACGACGATTTCGGGTGCGCTGGGCAGTTCGAAAGCATCCTGCAACAGCAGGACAATATCCGACGGTTGGTGTTCGCCGGTACATAATTCCAGCAAGAGCATGGCTGACGCGTTCAGGCGCTGGGGTTCCTCCAGGCTCGGAGAGCCGACGTAAAAGAATCCGTCTTTTTCTTCGACATCGAGATCGGGCCTGCGTCTCGGTCTTTCGGGAACCACGTTCGAAGGTGCGGATGTGCGCAGGAACTCAAATACATCGGTACTGGAATAGCGTGGATACCAGGCATAGGCTGGGTCCGGGGTCTGCCATGCATCACCGTAGAACCAGTGCAATACCTCCTCATACCGGGCGGGCACCCAGAACGACTGTTGCCTGAAGGCAAACCGCTTGAGCGGGCAGACACAGGCCGCGTCCAGTTCACCCTGTATGTCCGGGTAGTGGTAATACTTGCCTTCGCGCGTCCATGTCGTCCATAGATCGAGGTTGAACGCAGGCAGGTCGGCACCCTCGTTCAGACCCCGGAAATCGACATGCATCTGACCTTTGGAGTTTCTCTGGAGCTTGTATCCGGTTTCTCTCAGCACCCTGATGATGACCTCATGTTCTTCGATGATCTCGAAGTCATGCCGCGCCTTGCTCAGATAGGCGAGATCGACGTCGATGTCGTGGGCAATGAAATCGTGATCACGCACCACGCCGAGCAGGGTGCCCCAGGTGAGATAGATGTCGAGATCGAAGTGGACCCTGAACAGGGTTTCCAGTTCCTTGATGGCGGCGGCAAGGCGGATCTTCTGCTCTTCGCTGTATTGCAGAAATGCCGGAGACGCCATACTCAGCACCACTCGTCAACGCGTGGAACCTCGCCTGTCCGGCCGCTCCCGGCGGAACCGCTACGGGTGAGGATCACTCGTCCTGCTGGTTTTTTCGGCTCTTTATCGCCACATGCCTGGCCAGGACCGCGCTGGCCAGACCGAGCCCGATCAGGGACAGGGTCGATGGTTCAGGGATTGAGATAGTCCCGGACTGCTGGGGCAGGCCCGATTGCTGAGGGAGCCCTGACTGTTGGGGACCGGTCGTGCCACCGGTTCCAGAATTCTGGGCGCCACCAGCGTGGGCATCCCGGCTGGCGATCACCTGCAGCCCAAGCGCAACGGGCACAGCGAAGGTGGCACTTTTGAGGATGCGTTCGACGAACTCACGGCGCTGTTCATTGACGCTGTCGAGTATCTTGTCCTGTTTCTTGGTCATGGGACTTTTCCTTATCAGAGTTTCTATACCTGTTTTTACAAAATAACCCTGCCGCTGAGATCAAGGCAGTGGCCTGCAAAATGGTACCGACAAACTCTAAGGGATCCCTGTCCTCCGGATACCGACAAAGTTTGAGTACTGTGAAGGGTAAATGCCTTTCCCCCATGCAGTCAACATATCATCATGGGGGGCAGTTCTCGCATTGCGGCATTGGTGCTGGCCGAGGTCTGGCAGACCCCGGCCGGGCAGGTGTAGGCCCGGCTTGCGACAGGTCTCGGCAGCCTGTGGGTCGGCCTGGTCCGGAGGATACAAGCCGATAATCAATCAGTGAATCGTAGCCATCTGTTTGCGCTGCTAATTTGACCCGCGGGACCGTTTCAATAGCGCCTTCAGGTAAGTGACGGGGATCGCATAGCTGATGGCGCTGGGATCCTTGAGTACGTTTTCCTTCTTGCCCTTGACGAAGACCATGTTGATGATGCCGATGACCTTGCCCGTCGAGCGATGGTACATCGGGCTGCCGCTGTTGCCGGGGTAGGCGGTGGCGTCGAGCTGGAAGACCTGGAAGGGGTGGCGCAGGAAGCGGATCTGCTCGGCGGTCAGTTCGCGCGAGCTGCGCGCGGGGATGACGATCGGGGTGATGGCGGAGATGATGCCGATATGGGTGACCGGGTAGAGGCCCAGGACCGCGCCGATGGGGAAGCCGGTGAAGGCGATCGGATCACCCTCGCGGGCGGCGTCGGGATCGCCCAGCGGCAATGCCGGCAACGGCGCGCCCTGCATCTTCAGGATGGCGACATCGTGCTGGCGGTCCATGGCCAGGACCGTGGCCCTGCGGCCCCTGGCCTGCTTGCCGCGGCCGATGAACACGGCCAGGAATTCCCGCCGCTCGCTGTTCATCTCCAGGGGTATGACATGGGCGTTGGTGGCTATCAGATCGCCACTGGCGATGGCGAAGCCGGTGCCCAGCAGTCGATTGGGTGGACGGCGGGTCTTCTCGATGGTGCCGACACCGACGATGGCGGGGCGGATGCGGTCGATCAGATCCGGCAGGCCAGCGGCCCGTACCCCGTGACAGGGGAGCAGCAACAGCAGGATTGCGAGACAGACGGATCGGTACATGATGTTTCCTTGCATTCTGTACGTGCCGGGGACACGACATTGTCTTTCAAGCCCGGTATTCTATGCCTTTCAGAATATCAATCCGTAACGGGAACCAGTCCGATGTCCATCAGGAATATCCATATCATCGCCGGCGCGCGCCCCAATTTCATGAAGATTGCCCCGATTATGCGCGAGCTGCAAGGCCGGGGTGAGCGTTTCCGCACCCAGCTCATCCATACCGGCCAGCACTACGATCGCGACATGAGCGATATCTTCTTCGAGGAACTGGGGATCCCGGCGCCGGATCGGCACCTGGATGCCGGTGGCGGCAGCCATGCCGAGCAGACCGCGCGTATCATGGAGCGCTACGAGGCGGTGTGCCTGGAGGACCGGCCGGACCTGGTGATGGTGGTCGGCGATGTCAACTCGACCCTGGCCTGCTCGGTGGTGGCGAAGAAGCTGCAGACCGAGGTCGCCCATGTCGAGGCCGGTCTGCGCAGCGGCGATCGGGGCATGCCGGAGGAGATCAACCGCCTGGTCACGGATGCCATCAGCGATTATTTCTTCGTCACCGAGAAGAGCGGGATGGATGCCCTGCTGGCCGAGGGGCAGCCGGCGGAGCGGGTGCATTTCGTCGGCCATGTGATGATCGACAATCTGCTCTATCAGTTGCAGCGCCTCGAAGAGGCCGACAAGGACGGGTATCAGTCACAGGGGCTGCGGAGCCGTTTCCCGGAATACGGGGTGGTGACCCTGCACCGGCCATCGAATGTCGACAGCGAGGCGAGCCTGCGGCCGATCATGGGGGCCTTGTCGCATATCGCCGCCTCCCTGCCGCTGATCTTCCCGGTGCACCCGCGCACACGCGGCAACCTGGAGCGTTTCGATATCCCCTTGCACGAGAATATCCACCTGACCACGCCCCTGTCCTACATGGATTTCCTGAATCTGTGGAAGGATGCCAGGGTGGTCCTGACCGACAGCGGCGGGATCCAGGAGGAGACCACGGCCCTGGGCGTACCCTGCATCACCATCCGCGAGAACACCGAGCGTCCGATCACCGTGGCCGAGGGCACCAACGTGCTGGTCGGCACCGATCCGGAGCGGATCATCACCGAGGCGGAAAGGATCCTCTCCGGGAAAGGCAAGGCCGGCCGGGTGCCGGAACTCTGGGATGGCCGCGCCGCCGCCCGGATCGTGGATATCCTGGCGCAGGCCTGAATCCGGGACCCCACCACGAAGCTTTCGTGAGCTTCGTGGTGAACTGCACGATTCCACGGCTACAGGCCTGTGGTCGTTACCGTCATGAGCCTGCGTGGCAATGGCAATTCCATGCTCAAACCCTTACACTATGCTGCATCGCAATATAAAAGGTGGCGAATCGTGGCGGAAGAACAGCAAACACCGGAATCTCTCTGTAACAATGACCTGGCCAGGACCCTGGATCCCTTTGGCATCAGCCGTTCCCTGTGCGAGGTCCAGCAGGCCTGGATGCAGCATCCCGCGGACCTGAACGAGCGACTCACCGACTTTGCCGAGCATCTGGCGCGCATCGGTGAACAGACCTGCGCCCATTTCTGCGGCGTCGGCGTCGGCGATCCCATCGAGCCGGTCTATTACGACGAGCGTTTCAGCGATCCCATCTGGCAGGAGAATCCCTTCTACGACATGCTCAAGGAGTTCTACCTGCTGTACACCCACAAGCTGGAGGACGCGATCTACGCCACCCCGGATGTGCCGGAGAAGACCCGCCGCAAGGCCGCCTTCTGGGCGCGGCAATACCTGAACGCCATCTCTCCGACCAATTTCTTCTGGACCAATCCCGAGGCCATCTGGAAGTTCATGGCCACCGGCGGGCAGAGCCTGCAGCACGGCCTGGACCTGTGGCGCGCGGATCGCGAGGCGGACGATATCCGCATGGTGGATGGCACGCCTTTCGTGGTCGGAGAGAATATCGCCAATACCCCGGGCAAGGTGGTGTTTCGCAACGAACTGCTGGAGCTGTTGCAGTACAGCCCCACTACCGAGCGGGTGCGGGAGATCCCCATCGTCATCATCTCCCCCTGGATCAACAAGTACTACATCCTGGACCTGAACGAGAAAAAGAGCCTGATCCGTTATCTGGTCGACAAGGGCTTCACGGTCTTCATCACCAGCTGGAAGAATGTCGGCGCGGATATGCGCGACACCGGCTTCGAGGATTACATGTTCAAGGGCGCGCTGGAGGCGATCGAGACCGCGCGCGGTATCTGCGGCGTGCCCCAGGTGCATGCGGTCGGTTACTGCATCGGCGGCACCATGCTCAGCGCCCTGATGGCCTGGCTCGCCAAGGGCAAGGCCGCGGACATGCCGGTGGCCCACTGGACCCAGTTCACCACCCTGGTCGATTTCACCGAGCCCGGCGATATCGAGGTTTTCGTCGATGAGGACAGCGTCAGCTATCTGGAAAAAAAGATGCAGGAGCAGGGCTATCTGGACGGTCGCGACATGGGCACCTCGTTCCGCATGCTGCGCTCCAACAGCCTGATCTGGCGTTACGTGGTGCACAGCTACCTCTATGGCGAGGAACCCCCGCCACTGGATGTGCTGTACTGGAATACCGATACCACCCGCCTGCCGGCGCGCATGCACAGCGAATACCTGCGCCAGCTGTATCTGGAGAATCGCCTGGTGCAGCCGAACTCCCTGCAGATGAACCGCCGCAAGATCGACCTGCGCAAGATCAAGCAGCCGCTGTACGCGGTCGGCACCGAGCAGGACCACATCGCGCCCTGGAAATCGACCTTCCGGATCACCGAGCATGTCTCCGGGCCGGTGCATTACACCCTGGCGACCTCGGGTCACATCCTGGGTATCGTCAACCCGCCGGTGGAGCCGCCCAAGCGTCGCTACTGGACCGGTGACGCCACCGGCCAGACGGATCCCGAGGCCTGGCTGGAAACGGTCGAGAAGGTGCCTGGCTCCTGGTGGGATCACTGGTCCGGCTGGTTGCATGCCCGCTGCGGCGAGCAGGTGGCCCCTCCCGGGCTGGGCAACAAGTCACACCCGGTGTTGTGCGATGCCCCCGGGACCTACGTCCTGGAACACTGAACCGGGCCATTGGCGCCTGGACGGCCATGACCGGTTTCCGGGCATGGCCCTAGCCCGGCCCGACCTGATCGATGACGCTGTCGGCCAGATCCCGGCCGCGGCTGAAGTTCACCACCCCGATCCCGGCCCCGGCCAGGGCCTCCAGCAGGCGTAGCTGGAAACGATCGGCATCCTCGCCCTGGTAGCGGACGATGACGCGGGGCGTCCCCGGGCTGGCCGCTTCCACGGACACGAAACCCTTCAAGCCCGCGAGGGTCGCGGCCAGCGTGGCCGGGGCCTCCCGGGCCAGGGTCAGGGTCAGGTATCGATCGCTCTCCACCAGTTCGTCCAGGCGGCAATGACGCAGCAGGCGGCCCTTGTCGAGCAGGATCACGGACTCGCACAGGTCCTGGATCTCGTCCAGGTTGTGCGAACTGACGAGGAAGGTGCAGCGTTCCGAGCGGGCGCGGATCATCCGCCTTACCTCGCGCGCGGCGACCGGGTCCAGGCCGGCGGTGGGTTCGTCCAGCAATACCAGCTCGGGTTTCCCGATCAGGGTCTGGGCGATGGCCAGCCGCTTGAACTGCCCATGGCTGAGGTGCTCCGGGGTCTGGCCGGCCACGGCGCCGATGCCGACGGCCTCCAGCGCCCGTGCCGCATCGCGGCGCGCCTCGGTGCGGGAAAGCCCCTGCAGGCGGCCGAAGAAGGCCAGCTGCCGGCCGGCCGGCGTGGATTTTCTGAACGGGGCGTCCTGCGGCAGGATGGCGAGCCTGCCGCACAGTCCGGGATGTCCCGGCCTCAGACCGAACAGCTCCAGGTCCCCGGCGCTGGGTCGCAGGAAGCCCGCGAGCAGGGAGAACAGGGTGGTCTTGCCGGCGCCATTGGGACCGACCAGGCCGATGGGCCCACCCGCATGAACCTCGAGATCCAGTCCTTCCAGGGCCTGGATGCCGGCATAGTGCTTGCTCAGGCCGCGGGCCGTTATCAGCGCCGTCACTACAGGTCCCTGCGGCGGAATACGAGCAGGGCCGGCAGGCCATAGAGGCCGATATAGGCGGGCATGAGGAGCAGGGCCATGGCCTCGCTGCCGCTTGCCGGGTCCACCAGCATCGCCGCCGTGTGACTGGGCAGCAGCCAGCCCAGCAGGTCCAGTCCCGGCCAGCGCAGTTGCAGGATGAAACCGGCGAAGCGGATCCCGGTGAACAACAGCATGGCCGCGAACAGGCTGGCGGCGGCTGAACTGAACAGCGCCGAGAGCAGGCTCATCAGGGCCAGGTAGGGCAGGATGTAAAGGGGGATCACCAGGCCGATATGCAGGGCGTAGGCGATGACCTCGGCGCTGTCGCGCAGGTCCAGGTCCAGGGAGATCAGGGTGGCCGCGAGCAGGCTGACTGAACTGGCGGCGATCAGCTGCAGGCTGGCGCCGAGCAGGCGGGCGCTGAAGATCTCCGTGCGCGTGCATCGCGTGAGCAGGAAACGGAAATAGCCCCGGCCGGCATCGCCGGCGAGCTGATTGCAGCCGGCCAGCATGACGAACAGCGGCAGCACGAACAGGCTGATCAGATACCAGGCCGAGAGTGTCGGCGGGTGTGCGGCAAACAGTTCCCGCGCCAGTTCCGGGTTGAAGATCCAGGAGGCGAAGGCCAGTCCCTCCGGGCGCTGAAACCAGGTCGCCGCGCCCTGGCCGAATTTTCCCAGCACCCAGATCCAGAACAGGGTGTAGGGCAGCAGGAAGATCAGGCCCTTCAGATGGGTCAGGGAATAGCCCAGGTCATCGAGGCACAGGGTCATGACCCGGCCCGGGTTCATGTCGATGCGTATCCCCCCGCTTGCGGTATCCACGCGGTCCCGCCCGTGCGGTTGCTGGTCCCGCCGCCGTCAGGCCGGCGATCCCGCCTGCTTGTCCCGCTCGACCAGGGCATAGGCGGAGTGGTTGTGGATGGACTCGAAGTTCTCCGATTCCACGGTATAGGCGGTGATCCGGCCGTCCTGATTGAGTTTGACGGCGACGTCGCGGACGATGTCCTCGACGAACTTGGGATTGTCGTAGGCGCGCTCGGTGACATACTTCTCATCGGGGCGCTTGAGCAGGCCATAGAGCTCGCAGGAGCCGACGGATTCCACCATTTCGATGATCTCCTCGACCCAGATGAAGTCCTTGATGCGGGCCGTGACCGTGACATGCGAGCGCTGGTTGTGGGCGCCATAGTCCGAGATGCTCTTGGAGCAGGGGCATAGCGAGGTCAGCGGTATGACGATGCGGATGGTCACCGCCGAGGTGCCGTCGAGCTCTTCGCCGATGAAGCTCACCTGGTAATCCATCAGGCTCTTGACCCCGGAAACCGGTGCGGTCTTGTTGATGAAATAGGGGAAGCTCATCTCCACATGGCCGGACTTGGCATCCAGCAGCGCGGTCATCTCGCTGACCATGCGCCGGAAGGACTGCACGGTGATCTCGTATTCGTTCTTGTTCAGCAACTCCACGAAACGGGACATGTGGGTGCCCTTGAAATTGTGCGGCAGGCTGACATACATGTTGAAGTTGGCGACGGTATGCTGATCGCCGCCATTGCGGTCCCGCACCACGACGGGATGGCGGATATCCTTGATGCCGACCTTCTGGATCGGGATATTGCGGGTATCCTCGCTGTTCTGGGTGTCGGGGAGTTCATTGTTGCTGACGGGCTGATTCATGTCGTGATGGTCCTCGGGAGGCACGGGCCTCCGGCTCTGGGTCGCTCCGAATCGCGGGATTCGGTGCCTTTGCGCGATCCTCCCTGATGCAGGCCTCACGGATCGCGCACGATAGTTGAGCAGTTTACTGGGAAAATGCCGCGGATGTCATGGTCCGTCTCGTTATTATGCCCTGCGGGCCCTATTTCTTGCGATTGACGATGTAGTCGGCGATCAGGCGCAGTACGGCGCCGGACTCGGCGAGTACGTCCAGGCTTTCCAGGGCCTGGCGATGGAGTTCCGCCGCGGTTTCCCGGGCCCCGTCCATGCCCAGCAGGTTGGGATAGGTCGGTTTGTCCCGGGCGATATCGGAACCCTGGGGCTTGCCGATGACCTCGGTCTCGCCCTCGATGTCCAGTATATCGTCACGCACCTGGAAGGCCAGCCCGATGCACTTGGCGTAATGGTCCAGGCACTCCAGGGTCCGTGCGTCGATATCGGGCTTGCACAGGGCCCCCATGCGCACACTGGCGCGGATCAGCGCGCCGGTCTTGTGGATGTGCATGTTTTCCAGTTCGGCGATGTTCAGCTCACGGCCCACCGCATCCAGATCCAGGGCCTGACCGCCCGCCATGCCCCGGGAACCGGAGGCCTCGGCCAGGGTGTCTATCATCTCCAGGCGGGTCTGTGCGGGCACCCGGCAGCCCGGGTCCGAGGCCAGGATATGGAAGGCCAGGGCCTGGATGGCATCGCCGGCGAGGATCGCGGTGGCCTCGTCATAGGCCTTGTGGCAGGTGGGTCTGCCGCGGCGCAGGTCGTCGTCGTCCATGGCCGGCAGGTCGTCATGGATCAGGGAGTAGGCATGGATCAGTTCCACCGCGCAGGCCGGGGCGTCCAGGGTGCCGGGGTCCACCCCCAGGGCGGCGCCGGTGGCATACACCAGCACCGGGCGGATGCGCTTGCCATCGCCGAGCACCGCGTAGCGCATGGCCTGGTGCAGGTGGGTGGGCTGGATGTGTTCGCCCGGCAACCAGTGTTCCAGGGCGCGTTCGACGCAGCCCTGGTAGGTCTGCAAGGTCTCGGTCAATAGCATAGGGATAGAGGTCTGAAGTTGGGTTGTTCGGATCGTTCGTGGGTGTTGTCGCCGCGGCCGTGGTCTAATCCGGGTCGCCCGTCTCGTCATAGGGCTCCAGGCCGGGCTCGCCATCCTTCTGCGTCAGGATCCTGACCCGGGCCTCGGCCTCGCCGAGGGCCTTCTGGCAGTCGCGGGTCAGGGCCACGCCGCGTTCGAAGGCCTTGAGCGAGGTCTCCAGGTCCATGTCGCCCTGCTCCATGTCCTTGACCAGGGTTTCGAGTTCATTCAGGGCCTTCTCGAAATCGAATCTTTCCGGTTTTTTCGCCATGCCGGTCCTCCCGCCTCGCCTCGCGTAGCCGCGTACCCTAGCGTGAGCCCGGCCCGGGGTCAATGATCCGGCTCCCGGACCCGCCTGGCGAAGGTGAAGGCCCGCGGCGCTAGAGCCCATCCGCCGCAGCGCCTATAATCGCCGCCTGAACGAACCCCGGGAGTGACAGTGAGCAAGCCATACGACGCAGCAGATATCGAGGTGTTGACGGGCCTGGACCCGGTGCGCAAGCGACCGGGCATGTACACGGACACCAGCCGGCCGAATCATCTCGTGCAGGAGGTCGTGGACAACAGCGTCGACGAGGCGATCTCCGGTCATGCCTCCCGTGTGGACGTGATCCTGCATGCCGATGGCTCGGTGACGGTGGCCGATGACGGACGCGGCATGCCGGTGGACCTCCATCCGGAGGAGGGCGTGCCCGGGGTGGAGGTGATCCTGACCCGGCTGCATGCCGGGGGCAAGTTCTCCGGCAAGAACTACAAGTTTTCCGGTGGCCTGCACGGGGTCGGCGTGTCGGTGGTCAACGCCCTGTCGAAACACCTGGAGGTCTGGGTGCGCCGGGGTGGCAGTGAGTACAACATGGCCTTCGCCGGCGGCGAGAAGGTCTCGGACCTGGAGGTCATCGGTTCGGTGGGGCAGCGCAACACCGGCACCACGCTCCGCTTCTGGCCGGACCCGGCCTATTTCGACAGCGCCCGGCTGTCCCTGCCGCGCCTGTATCACAACCTGCGCGCCAAGGCCGTGCTCTGCCCCGGCCTGCATGTCAGCTGCACCCACGAGGACAGTGGCGAACGCCTGGAATGGTGCTATGAAGCGGGTCTGCGCGGTTACCTGGCGGAGGAACTCGAGGGCGCGGAACTGCTGCCCGCCGAGCCCTTCATGGGCACCTTCAGCGGTAACAGCGAGGCCGTCGACTGGGCCGCGCACTGGCGCCTGGACGATGGCGAGCTGGTTACCGAGAGCTATGTCAACCTGGTGCCGACGCCGCAGGGCGGCACCCATGTGAACGGCCTGCGCCAGGGCCTGCTGGAGGCCCTGCGGGAGTTCTGCGATCTGCGCAACCTGCTGCCGCGCGGCCTCAAGCTCAGCGCCGAGGATGTCTGGGAGCGCTGCTGTCATATCCTCTCGGTGAAGCTGGATGAACCCCAGTTCTCCGGTCAGACCAAGGAGCGCCTGTCCTCGCGCGAATGCGCGGCCTTCGTCTCCGGCGTGGTGCGTGATGCCTTCAGCCTGTGGCTGCACCAGCACGTGGAGACCGGCGAGCGCATCGCCGAGCTGGCCATCAACCATGCCCAGAGCCGCATGAAGGCCTCCCGCAAGGTGGTGCGCAAGAAGCTCACCGGCGGCCCGCCCCTGCCCGGCAAACTGGCCGACTGCAGTTCGCAGGACAATGCCCAGACCGAGCTGTTCCTGGTCGAGGGCGATTCCGCCGGTGGCTCCGCCAAGCAGGCCCGGGATCGCGAGTTCCAGGCGGTGATGCCCCTGCGCGGCAAGATCCTGAATACCTGGGAGGTGGAGTCGGCCCAGGTGCTGGCCTCGCAGGAGGTCCATGACATCGCCGTGGCCATCGGCGTGGACCCGGGCTCCGACAGGCTGGATGAGCTGCGTTATCACCGCATCTGCATCCTCGCCGATGCCGACTCCGATGGCGCGCACATCGCCACCTTGCTGTGCGCCCTGTTCGTCAGGCATTTTCGTCCGCTGGTGACGGCCGGCCACGTGCACGTGGCGATGCCGCCGCTGTACCGCATCGATGTCGGCAAGGAGGTCTTCTATGCCCTGGACGATGCCGAGAAACAGGGCGTGCTGGACCGGATCGCCGCCGGCCGGCACCAGGGCAAGGTCAACGTACAGCGCTTCAAGGGCCTGGGCGAGATGAATCCCCTGCAACTGCGCGAGACCACCATGGCCCCGGAGACCCGGCGCCTGGTGCAACTGACCCTGGAGGCCGGCGACGAGACCGATCAGACCCTGGACATGCTGCTGGCGCGCAAGCGCGCCGCCGACCGCCGCGCCTGGCTGGAGAAGAACGGAAATCTGGCCTTTTCTTGATCCAGATCAATTTTTTATGCCGGGGAAAGGTCTAGTATGTGAAGTGTTTTAGGCGGGCCCGATACCCCGATCCGCGTGTCGGGACCCGGTCTCCACCCAGACCCCGTGGAGACACCCTCCCGCACCCCGAACCGTGCCGAGGCAGTTTTGAGAAACGTACAACTCTATAATAATAACGATCACCAGTTCATCCTTCTGAACGAGAGCGAGCCCGGCGAGGAACAGGGCATACGCTCGAACCAGTACCTGATCCGGCATGGCGGCGATGGCGTGCTGCTGGACCCGGGCGGTTTCGGCGTCATGCCGCGGGTGCTGGCGGAGATGCTGCGCCACATCGAGGCCGAGGCGATCCGGGCCATCATCCTCTCGCACCAGGACCCGGACATCGTCGGCGGTCTCGCCACCTGGCTGTCGGTGGTGCCGGCGCGGGTCTATGTCTCCGGCCTGTGGCTGCGTTTCCTGCCGCATTACGGCCTGCAGGACATGGAGCGCTTCATCGGGGTTCCCGACGCGGGCCAGCCTTGCCGCATCGGCGAGGACTTCGAGCTGCAACTGCTGCCGGCCCATTTCCTGCACTCCGAGGGCCAGATCAACACCTACGATCCGGTTTCCCGCATCCTCTTCACCGGCGATATCGGCGCGGCCCTGTTGCCGGACGATGTCGACCCGGTGTTCGTCGACGATTTCGAGGCCCATCTGCCCTATATCGAGGCCTTCCATCGCCGCTACATGGGCTCGAAGCGCGCCGCGCGCATCTGGGTGGCGCAGGCCAGGACCCTGGATATCGACATGCTCGCGCCCCAGCACGGGCCCATCTACCGGGGTGCGGCCGTGAGCGCGTTCCTCGACTGGTTCGAGGACCTGGAGTGCGGCATCGATCTGATGACCGGTCCGGGCGCCTTCCGCTAGATGGATACCACGCCGGTGTCCCCCGGTCAGCAGGGCGACAGCATGAGCGCGGGCCTCGATGGCCTCAGGCTGGAGTCCATCAGCCGCATCGCGGCCCTGCTCGAGAGCCAGATGCGCTCGCACCAGCTCGCGGCCGGGGTGCGCCGGTTGCTAGGCCAGGACCAGGCGGCGGTGATCGAAAAACTCGACGCGCTGGCGCGCGCGCCAGCGGCCGCGGGCTTGCGCCCGGAGCTGGATGCGATCCGCTCCGATTGTCTGGCCCTGATGCAGGCGAGCGAGATCCTGATCGACGAGCGGGACCATGCCTGGCACAGGAACGGCGACTATACCCGCCAGTTGATGATCGACATCAATGCCTCCAGCCGCCTGCTGAAGGACACGCTGATCGATCGCGACCTGCTGGACCGCGAGAACCGGGTCCTGGAGAGCATCGTGCTGTCCTACGAGAAGATCGCCCACTGGCAGGAGTTCGTGGTCGAGATCCTGAAGAAATTCCATGTCATCTTTCCCTTCGATCTGTTCTTCATGGCCTTTGCCGAGGCCCACAGCCTGCGCCTGTATCTCTATCACATGCATGCCCGCAGCCCGCGGATGGTGAGCGAGATCCGCCGGCGCTTCCCCGCCGAACTGCTGCAGCACATGGGACTGCCGACCAGCACCGCGCTGGACCTGGAGGAGTTCACGGTCTTCGACGAGGCCGGGGAGGAGTTCGATATCGAGGACGTGAAGCTGCTCTGCGTCAACATGCCGCTCGGTCTGCGCCAGAAGGATGCCGTGCTGGCGCTGGCCTATGTCTCGCGCCGGCCGCTGAGCCCGGCCGAGGAGGCCATCCTGGAGTCCCTGCTGTCGATCCTGGTGATGGTGATCTCCTCCAGCAAGATGCTCTCGCGCAGCATCAACGAGCTGGAATACTACTCCAAGCACGACCCCATGACCGGGCTCTTCAACCGCCGTCATTTCTACGACACCCTGGACTACGAGCTGAAACGCTCGCAGCGCCATGAGCATGAATTCACGGTGCTGTTCGTGGATGTGGACGATTTCAAGGAAATCAACGACGCCTATGGACATCCCTGTGGCGACCGGGTGCTCAATGCCCTGGCGGAGCTGTTCCGGCGCAAGCTGCGTTGTGACGACCTCGCCACCCGCGTCGGCGGTGATGAATTCGCCCTGCTGTTGCCGGAGACCTCCAGGGAAGGGGGGCGCCGGGTGGCCGAACAGCTGATCGACGAGGTCCACCAGATGCGTTTCAAATCGGACCTGGGAGAGAAGTTCTCGGTCACCATCTCCATCGGCGCGGTGGCCTACCCGGCGGATGCCGGCTCCAGCACCGAATTGATGGCCGGGGTCGATCTGGCCCTGTACGCGGCCAAGGGCGCGGGCAAGGACAAGCTGTCGGGGATCGACTCCCTGCAGCAGGTGCTGGCGAGGAAACAGGCCTTGCGCACCCAGGTCGAGGACCTGCGCCAGGCCCTGCAACAGCGGCGCATCGTGCCGTATTTCCAGCGCATCGTCGCCTGCCGTAGTGGCGAGACCTACGCCCACGAGGCCATCGCCCGCCTGCTGCCGCATGTCGGGCCGGCGGTGTCGGCCGGGCAGTTCATCGAGGTGATCGAACAATACGGTCTCAGCATGGCCCTGGATACGGCCATCATAGACGGCGTCCTGCGGATGCTCAGGACGCGCCTGGATGAACGGGACGCGGTGCCCCGGGTGTTCATCAACCTGTCGGCGCAGCAGATGCAGAATCGCGAGATCCTGAGCCATGCCGAGGGTCTCTGCGAGCACCTGGAGCTGCCGCGCGAGCTGCTGGTCTTCGAACTGCTGGAACGCGACGCCATCGGCGATATCACGCGCATGCGCGAGTTCCTGGCCGAGCTGCGCGACAAGGGCTTCGCCTTTGCCCTGGACGATTTCGGCAGCGGCTACAATTCCTTCCACTACCTGCGCGAACTGCACTTCGAGTATGTCAAGATAGACGGCGCCTTCGTCCGCAATATCTGCCGATCCCGCACCGACATGGCGCTGGTGCGCAATCTCACCCACCTGTGCCAGGACCTGGGCATACAGACGGTGGCCGAGTTCGTCGAAGACGCCGATATCCTGCACAGCCTGCAGGAGATCGGCGTGGACTACGCCCAGGGCTACCACCTCAGCCTGCCGCAGCCCGAGATGAGCTGACCCGCCGGAGCCAGATCCTGGGGTC
>CAZDOC010000041.1:0-5718 GCA_964506945.1 uncultured Gammaproteobacteria bacterium | reverse complement strand
CAGATCCTGGGGTCAGTTCTCGCATTGTAGCATCGTGGTGAGGGAAGGCGGTGTCGATCGGCATCCTCGGCCCGGATCTTCAAGACTTATAGCTGATATCCTCGATCTCCAGTTCCACGTCGCCGGCCGGTCGCGGCCAGGTGACCGTATCGCCGACCCGGCGACCGAGCAGGGCCCGGGCCAGGGGCGAGACCCAGCTGATCCGCCCGGCTTCGACCTCGGCCTCGTCCTCGCCGACGATGGTGAATTCCCGTAGCCGGTCGTCCGGATCCCGTACCGTGACCGTGGCCCCGAACCGGATCTCCTCGCCTTTCCGGGCACCGACATCGACCGGGATGGCCCGGTCCAGGCGTTGCTGGTAGTAACGCAGGTCCCTGTCGATGCGCTGGATGCGGTTGCGGACGGCGAGGTCCTCATCATCCTTTTGTAGCGACTGCTTTTCCCGATAGAGCGCCTGCAGGTGCTGTTGCAATGCCTCCAGACCCGCGCGGGTGATGTAGTTCGGATGCTCGCTCTGGGGACGCTCGGGGATGGCGTCATCGACCTGATCACCATCCGGTTCCTTGACGAAGGCACGGCTCATAAGGGTTCACTCGACGGTTCGTGGATGAAAGGGTATTGAAAAGCCAGCGGGTCGTCCCATATCCCCTGTAAGACAGTATAAGCGATTGGAGGCCCGTTACCGGGGATCCCCCCTGGCGGGTCGTTCGATGACAGACAACGAGGAGCATGACATGAGCACACTGGAGAGTCTGCGTAGCGGTCTTGGACGTACCTGGGATGCGGTCGCCGATGGCTGGCGGCAGCTGGTCGAGGGCGCCAGCGGCGCACTGACCCGTTTCGTGCCGGTGCATCGCGAGAATGAGGATAGCGGCGACACCGCACTGGCCCTGCATCATTCCCTGAACTGGGGACTGCTGGCGGCCGAGTTGCGTGAGGAGGCCGACCGGATCCTGGTGCGTATCGAGGTGCCGGGCATGGATGAGTCCGATTTCGATATCGAGGTGCAGGACAATCTGCTGCTGGTCTCGGGGCAGAAACAGTATCGCCGGGAGCAGAACGAGGGCAGTTACCACATGACCGAGTGCGCCTATGGCCGCTTTCAGCGGGTGATACCGCTGCCGGCCGCGGTACGCGAGGACAAGACCACGGCGAGTTACAAACGCGGCGTGCTCGAGGTGCGCCTGCCCAAGCTCGGCAGGAAGTCCCGGGGCCGCATCAAGGTCAGCGCCGGCTGATCTCCATGCCCGGACAGGGCGCGGGGGGTCAGGCGCGGATCAGGTAGACCGATTCGGACAGTTCGGTCAGGCCCTGGTCACGGAATTGCGGTTCCTGGACGAGGATATCCCGGCGTTCCAGATGCGTGACCCGGCAACGCGGCTCGAACCGCGCCCGGACCTCGTCCTCCAGCACCGCGAAGGGCGGGCCCTGCATCTGCGCCTGCGGGTATTCCATGGTGACCAGCAGCAGTCGCAGCGATCCCGGGAACAGCCGGAACAGCTGGCGGACGTATTCCCGGCGCATCTCCGGCGGCAGGGCGATCATCGCGGCGCGGTCGTAGATCAGCCGGCAGCCCGCCAGCGTCCCGGGTTCGAGGGCGAAATAGTCGCCGGTATAGAGATGGATGTGCCTGCTCTCGCGCAGCAGGAACGGGGCTGTCGATGTCTCCTGGAATGACAGGCCCTGTTCCTCGAAGAAGGCGCGGGTGGCCAGTTCGCTGAGTTCCACCCCGATCACCTCATGCCCCTGTCCGGCCAGCCAGCGCAGATCCTGGCTCTTGCCGCACAGCGGCACGAATACCGTCTCCCCGGCTGCCGCCTGCCAGTGTGAATGGTATCGTTCCAGGGCCGGGTGAGGGGACTGCCGGTGAAAGCCGATCTGCCCCTGTTGCCAGCGTTGCAGCCAGAATCCGCGATCCATGATGGTCTCTGCGGGTGGACGGGAGGCTTACTGAACGCCCAGCAGCCGGCTGCGGCTCTTGAACTGGGATTTCAGGAAATCCATCTGATCGGAGAGGATGCGACGGTTGGTCAGGGCCAGGTACTCGGCCCAGTTGGGCACATAGGGAATGGCCAGCAGGGCCATGCCGGCCTGTTCCGGGGTGCGGTCGGCCTTGCGGATATTGCAGTGCCGGCAGGCGCTGACGACGTTGGACCAGCGATCACGACCCTTTTTGGACAAGGGGATCACATGGTCGCGAGTCAGGTGGGCCGGGGGAAATTGATCCCCGCAGTACATGCACAGGTTGCCGTCGCGGCGAAACAGCTCGCGGTTGTTCAGCGGTGGCACGCCGCGCCGGTAACTCTTGTGAAAATGGTTCTGGCGCACCGCGATGATGGAGTTGATGGTGATGCTGGAACGCCGGCCGGTGAGCCGGCAGGTGCCGCCGTGGAAGGTGAACATGCTGTCGCCCGCGGTCCAGGCGACCGCGCCCTTGCTGTACAGCGAGACAGCATCCTGCCACGGGATCCAGGTGACCGGACTGCCCGCGATATTCAATCTCAGGATCAACGGTGTCATAGGCAGAGACTCTAATCCAGATCCGGCCAGGGTGATGACGGCCGGATATCGGTCACTTGTATTATGTATCGAGTTCAAAATCAACCACCGGTTCCCGGCTTTGGGTATGATAGCCCCATCCACGGCGTCAGCAAGGGACACCCGCATGCATTCCATCGACGATCTGCTTGCCATCATGAAACGACTGCGGGACCCCGTCGAGGGCTGTCCCTGGGATCTGGAGCAAAGTTTCAGCAGCATCGTTCCTCATACCCTGGAAGAGGCCTACGAGGTGGCCGATGCCATCGAACGCGGCGATCCGGTGGATCTGTGCGACGAACTGGGTGATCTGCTGTTCCAGGTGATCTTCTACGCCCGCCTGGGCGAGGAGGGCGGGGTGTTCGATTTCGGGCGTATCGTCGATGGCATCTGCAACAAGCTGATCCGACGGCATCCACATGTGTTCGGCGACGAGCGCATCGACGACGCCGGGCAACAGAGCCGGGCCTGGGAACGGCACAAGCAGGCCGAGCGGCGGCGCAAGGCGTCCACCCGGGATGTCAGCCAGCTGGATGATATCAGCCTGGCCCTGCCGGCCCTGAGCCGGGCGCAGAAGTTGCAAAGGCGGGCCAGCGCGGTCGGTTTCGACTGGCATGAGACCGCCCCGGTGATGGACAAGGTCCGGGAGGAGATCGCCGAGGTCGAGGCGGAGCTGCGCCAGGGCGGTGACACGGAGCGCCTCCAGGACGAGATCGGCGATCTGCTGTTCGTGTGCGTGAACCTGGCCCGCCATGCCGGCATCGATGCCGAGTCCAGCCTGCGCCAGGGCAACCGGAAGTTCGAGCGCCGCTTCCGTTTTATCGAGCAATCCCTCGCTGCGCGGGGCCGTTCCCTGGAGCAGGCGACGCTGGATGAAATGGATGCCCTCTGGGATCAGGCCAAGCAACAGGGGTTATGATGCCTGTCAGACACACCTACGGGAATAGCTGAAACATGAGCGATGCACTGAATTACCTGCTGGAGGCCCGGCCCGAGGTCATGGGCCACTATTTCAAGTTCCTCAAGGGCGCCGGGGCGCACCTGGATGCCAAGACCCGGGCCCTGATCTCGGTGATCACCAAGGTCGATGCACAGACCGAACGGGGCTTCCGGCAATACCTGTCCCGGGCCCTGCGCGAGGGCGCCAGCGGCAACGAGGTCCTGGATGCCCTGCTGATGGCCTTTCCCAGTCTGGGGCTGAGCAAGATCCTCTGGGCCGTGGATATCCTGCTGGAGATGGACCTGCCGGAATTCAGCCCGCGGGTACTGGCCGATGAAGCGGACTGGCACCCAATCGACGAGGCCCTGGCGCTGGGCGATGGCGAGACCGGTCATTACAGCGCCGCGGGCAGGGAGGTCTTCGTGCATCGTCAGGGGGATGGATTTCAGGTCTACGACAGTCGTTGTCCCCATCAGGGCACGCCTATTCCAGCCGGGGCGCTGCGGGGACATCGCCTGACCTGTCCGTTGCACGGCTGGGAATTCGACTTGCGCACGGGGGCGTGCAGCAGCCCGCCGCAAGGTCGCCCGCTGCGGCGCCTGCCCAGCCGGATCACCGGGGGCCGGCTGGAGGCCTGGTGGTGAGGGTGTCAATGGATTTTACATCATAAAATAGATGAGATATACGACTTAATATGTTAAGTAATATGGATATATTTGATTTAGGTCCATCGGGAGACATGCTTTTGTGATCCCCGTCACGGTATTCCTGTCAGCGATCTTTACAATTTTCCGCGGACAGGGCCATGGACATAGACAAGCGCTTGTAATCCAGACTGTTTTGCAATGAGCATGTTTATTGCTTGCACTATCTTCCAGGGGCAATTACGGAGGTGGTCGTGAAGGGGAAACTTCAGACGGGTCAGGCAGGCCTGATCGGTGCGCTGCTGTTGCTCGTCTTCACCGGCGGCGCGGAGGCGGCCAGTGTCAGCTGGGTGACCGATGCCGATGGCAACTGGGAAGACGCGGTCAACTGGGACAGCAACCCGAATCTGCCCGGCCCCACGGATGATGTCAGTATCGATATCGGTGGTCCCGCGGTGCGCACCATCAGCCTGAATACCGGTGATCAAGTTGTCAACAGTCTGAGCACCATCGAGAAACTGGTCCTCAGCGGCGGCAACCTGAGCATAGGCGCCGGTGGCGGGTCGGCCAGCAAGGGTCTGGTGATAGGCGGCGGTCGCCAGCTCAGTGAGGCCGGCGGGACCTTCAACATCCTGGGCCTGCAGTTCGGTCCCGGGGCGCGGGTGATCGCCACCAGCGCCGGCAGCATCCGGGGGGTCGATTTCTTCAAGCTCAATGGCGGTGACCACGTCACCGACGCCCGTGTCAGTGCCGATGGCAGCGGCAGCAGGATCGATTTTTCCCGGGTCGATACCATCACCGGCATGACCACCGATAACCGCCAGTTGCGCCTCGACGCCAACGCCGGGGGGGTGGTCGATCTGAGCTTCACCCAGAACATCACCAGCGGCAAGGTGCATGTGAGCGCCGCCGGCGCCGGCAGCCGCGTGGATCTCAGCGCCCTGCAGTCCTTTACTCGTACCGGAACCGGCAGTTCGGAGATCGTCGTCAGCAACAATGGCGCGGTGGATCTGCGCAGTTCCGGCCAGGTGACGCTGACGGATGTCAGTATCGATCTGGCCAGCGGCGGCACGGTGAACGCGGACATCATCCGCCTGCAGGACAGTGGCGCCGGACCACTACAGGCCAGGGTGAGCGGCACGGGCAGCCTGCATGCCTCACTGACCAATGCCTCCGGCGTAGTCGGGCCTGGCCATTCCTCCGGTCTGCTGCAGATCACCGGGAGCTATAACCAGGAGGCGGCGGGCACCCTGGAGATTGAACTGGGCGGCGCTGTTGCGGGGACGGGATATGACCAGCTGGAGGTGGCGGGTTTCGCCTTTCTCGCCGGCACGCTCGAGCTTCATCTGATCAATGGATTCGTCCCCGCGGCCGGACAGAGTTTCGATATCCTCAACGCAGCCAGTGTCCTGGGGGTCTTCGACCATGTCGTTCTGTCGGGCTTCCCGGCCGGAGTGGGATTCGACGTCAGCTATGGACTCAACCGGGTCAGCATCACCGCGGTACCCCTGCCCGCCTCCTTTGTGCTGCTACTGGCGGCCTTGCTGGGTCTGCTGGCGCTGGGCCGCCAGCGCCATACCTGATGATGGGGTCAGT
>CAZDOC010000040.1:0-20769 GCA_964506945.1 uncultured Gammaproteobacteria bacterium | reverse complement strand
GCCGACCCAGTGGTTAACAGCCACTTGCTCTACCGACTGAGCTACCGGGGAATGATTTGAGGGGCGCTATACTACTGTCGGGTCCGGCCGAGGTCAACAGTAAACATGCGCTGAACGGGATCCCGGATCACGGCTCCAGGGTGGCCGCGATCCGTTGCATGGCATCCTCCAGGATCTCCATGCTGGTGGCGAAGGAGATACGCATGTGGCCGGGTGCGCCGAAGGCCGATCCCGGTACCATGGCGGCGCCGGCATGTTCGAGGAAATACTCGGCCAGTTCGATGTCATTGCCGATACCGGGCAGCCTGTCGATGACGCCCTGCATGTTGGGGAAGATATAGAAGGTGCCCTGCGAGGCCGGACATTCGACCCCGTCCATGGCCTTGAGTTGTCCGAGGCAGTAGTCATGGCGCTGGCGGAAGGTCGCGCAGAATCCGCGCACGATCTCCTGATCCCCGTTCAGGGCCGCCTCGGCGGCATCCTGGGAGATGGAGGTCGGGCTGGAGGTGCTCTGGGACTGGATGTTGGTCATGGCCTTGATCAGCCCGGCCGGGCCCGCGGCATAGCCGATGCGCCAGCCGGTCATGGAATAGGCCTTGGAGACACCGTTGATGACGACGGTGCGTGCTTGCAGTTCGGGTACGGCCATGGCGATATTGGCGAACTCGCCCTGCCAGAGGATATGTTCGTAGATATCGTCGCTGGCGATCAGGATCTCCGGATGCTGCACCAGGATCTCACCGAGTTCGAGCAGTTCCTCGCGGGTATAGCTGGCCCCGGTGGGGTTGGAGGGGCTGTTCAGGATCAGCAGGCGGGTCCTGTCCGAGATGGCGCCACGCAGCTGGCTGGGGCTGATCTTGAACTGCTGTTCCATGCCGGTCTTGATGATCACGGGCTCGGCACCGGTCAGGCGCACCATGTCCGGATAGGAGACCCAGTAGGGCGCCGGGATGATGGCCTCGTCGCCCGGGTTCAGCAGGGCCTGGGTCAGGTTGTAGATGCTGTGCTTGGCGCCACAGGAGACCAGGATCTCGCCGGCGCTGTATTGCAAGCCGTTTTCGCGCTGGAACTTGTCGATCACGGCCTGTTTCAGGCCGGCGGTGCCGCCGACGGCGGTATATTTGGTATGCCCGTCGCGGATGGCCTGGATGGCGGCCGCCTTGATGTGCTCCGGGGTGTCGAAATCCGGTTCACCGGCGGCCAGGCTGAGGATGTCCCTGCCACTGGCCTTGAGTTCGGCGGCGCGAGCGGAGACGCTCAGGGTCGGGGAGGGCTTGATGCCCTGGGCGCGCTGGGAGAGCTTGATGTCCAACTTGGTTCCTCTTCGGTTCAAATCGTTCAGTGCCGGGGCGAGCCCTGGAGAGCGGAAGGTCTCACCCTGGTGGGCGGTGTAATATACTCGAAGATTGGTCCTGGCAGAATCCCTTATGACAAATTCTTTTCGACTACAAGCCGAATACGAGCCCGCGGGCGATCAGCCCCAGGCCATAGAAGGTCTGGTTTCCGGGCTGCGGGACGGTCTCGCGCACCAGACCCTGCTGGGGGTGACCGGCTCCGGCAAGACCTTCACCGTCGCCAACGTCATTCAACAGGTTCAGCGGCCGACCCTGGTGCTGGCCCCGAACAAGACCCTGGCGGCGCAGCTCTATGGGGAGATGCGGGAATATTTCCCCGACAACGCGGTGGAATACTTCGTCTCCTATTACGATTACTATCAGCCCGAGGCCTACGTGCCGGCCTCCGATACCTATATCGAGAAGGACGCCTCGATCAACGATCACATCGAGCAGATGCGGCTGTCGGCGACCAAGGCCCTGCTGGAACGGCGTGACAGCATCATCGTCGCCACGGTGTCGGCGATCTACGGCCTGGGGGATCCGGACTCCTACCATGGCATGGTCCTGCAGCTGGCGGTGGGGGATACCCTGGACCAGCGCAAGCTGCTGCGCCGCCTGGCCGAGCTGCAGTACAACCGCAACGAGGTCGAGCTGCATCGCGCCAGTTACCGCGTGCGCGGCGAGGTGATCGATGTCTACCCGGCCGAATCCGAGCGCAATGCCGTGCGCATCGAGCTGTTCGACGACGAGATCGAACAGCTCTCCTGGTTCGATCCCCTGACCGGCGAGGTGCTGAGGAAGGTCCGCCGCCTGAGCATCTTCCCCAAATCCCACTACGTGACCCAGCGCCAGACCCTGCTGGACGCGGTCGAGGCCATCAAGCTGGAGCTGGCCGGGCGCCTGGAACAATTGCGGGACCTGAACAAGCTGGTCGAGGCCCAGCGCCTGGAGCAGCGCACCCGATTCGACCTGGAGATGATCCAGGAGATCGGTTACTGCTCCGGGATCGAGAACTATTCCCGCTATCTGTCCGGCCGCCGGGCCGGTGAACCACCGCCGACCCTGTTTGAATACCTGCCTGATGACGCCCTGCTGATCGTCGACGAGAGCCATGTCACCATCCCGCAGCTGGGGGCGATGTACCGTGGCGATCGCTCGCGCAAGGAAAACCTGGTCGAATACGGTTTTCGCCTGCCCTCGGCGCTGGACAACCGGCCGCTGCGCTTCGATGAGTTCGAACGCCTGGCGCCGCAGACCCTCTATGTCTCCGCGACCCCGGCCGAGTATGAACGGGAGCATTCAGGACAGGTGGTGGAACAGGTGGTGCGTCCCACCGGCCTGATCGATCCGGAGGTGGAGATCCGGCCGGTGGCGACCCAGGTCGACGATCTGCTGTCGGAGATCCGCCTGCGCAGCGAGAAACAGGAGCGGGTGCTGGTGACCACCCTGACCAAGCGCATGGCCGAGGACCTGACCGAATACCTGTCCGAGCATGGGGTGGCGGTGCGTTACCTGCATTCCGATATCGATACCGTCGAGCGGGTCGAGATCCTGCGCGACCTGCGCCTGGGCAAGTTCGATGTGCTGGTCGGGATCAACCTGCTGCGCGAGGGCCTGGACATCCCCGAGGTCTCGCTGGTGGCGATCCTGGACGCCGACAAGGAGGGTTTCCTGCGCTCGGAACGGTCCCTGATCCAGACCGTGGGCCGGGCCGCGCGCAATGCGGAGGGCAAGGCCATCCTCTATGCCGATCGCGTCACCGGCTCCATGCAGCGGGCCCTGGACGAGATGGAACGCCGCCGGGTGACCCAGATCGCCTTCAATCTGGAACACGGCATCACCCCGAAGGGGGTCAGCAAGGCGGTGACGGATGTGATGGAAGGGGCCTACCGTATCCCGGACGGCGGCGGCGCCAGGGCCCGCAAGGTGGCCGAGCAACAGGCCCGTTACCCGTTCCGGAGTCCGGAACAGCTTGCCCGGGAGATCAACAGCCTGGAGGAGCGGATGTACCGGCATGCCCGGGATCTGGAATTCGAGCAGGCCGCGCAGCTGCGGGACGAGATCGAGGTCCTGCGGGGGGTGGAACTGGGGATAGGCGCCCGCAAGGCGGGGTGAGGTGGTCTGCGGGGGCTTCGATCCCGGTCAGGCGCACTATTGCCGTGAGCGCAGGATGCGCGGGAACGGCCACCCCGTCCCTGGGGCCAGGCGGACCCGGCCGTGATGGATGTCGGGGGCCAGGGATTGCGGCGCATATCGCCGGGCGCTCTTTGTCGGCCAAATATGTTGTAACCCACTGCCGGTTTCTGTATTCTAGCGCCCGTCTTACGAGACAGGCGCGTAGCTCAGCTTGGTTAGAGCACCACCTTGACATGGTGGGGGTCGTTGGTTCGAGTCCAATCGCGCCTACCAACATTGGAAAGCGCCGCTCGCGGCGCTTTTTTTTAGCTGATGGCCCCTCGTATCGGCCACAGGAGGAAGGGAACAAGATGCCCCAGATTACACTACCCGACGGCAGTCGACGGAGTTTCGACCATCCCCCCAGCGTCGCCGAGGTCGCCGCCGATATCGGCCCGGGCCTGGCCAGGGCGGCATTGGCGGGCAGGGTCGACGGGCGCCTGGTCGATACCTCCCATGTCATCGAGCGGGACTCGGAGCTGGCGATCATCACCGCCCGGGACCCGGAGGGGCTGGAGATCATCCGCCATTCCACCGCCCACTTGCTGGCCCAGGCGGTCAAGCAGCTGTTCCCCGATGCCCAGGTGACCATCGGTCCGGTGATCGAGGATGGCTTCTATTACGATTTCGCCTACAAGCGTCCCTTCACCCCCGAGGACTTCCAGGCCATAGAGCGGCGCATGAAGGAGCTGGCGGGCCAGGATATCCCCATCGAGCGCGCGCTGATGACCCGTGACGAGGCGGTGCGCTTCTTCAAGGGTCTGGGCGAGGACTACAAGGCCGAGATCATCGAATCCATCCCCAGCGACGAGGACCTGTCGCTGTACAACCAGGGGGATTTCACCGATCTCTGCCGTGGTCCGCACGTACCCTCAACCGGCCACCTGAAGGCCTTCAAGCTGACCAAGCTGGCCGGCGCCTACTGGCGCGGGGATTCGAACAAGGAGATGCTGCAGCGTGTCTACGGCACCGCCTGGCCGGACAAGAAACAGCTCAAGGCCTACCTGCATCGCCTGGAAGAGGCGGAGAAGCGCGACCATCGCAAGCTGGCGCGGCAGCTGGACCTGTTCCACATGCAGGAGGAGGCCCCCGGCATGGTCTTCTGGCATGCCCGTGGCTGGACCGTCTACCAGCAGGTGCAGAACGCCATCGCCGCACGCCTGCGCAACAACGGCTACCAGGAGATCCGCACCCCGCAGGTCGTGGATCGCAGCCTGTGGGAGAAATCCGGCCACTGGGAGAAGTTCCAGGACGACATGTTCACCTCCAGCTCGGAGAATCGCGAATACGCCATCAAGCCGATGAACTGCCCCTGCCACGTGCAGGTCTACAACCAGGGCCTGAAGAGCTATCGTGACCTGCCGCTGCGCCTGGCCGAGTTCGGCTCCTGTCATCGCAACGAGCCCTCCGGCACCCTGCACGGGCTGATGCGCTTGCGCAACTTCGTTCAGGACGATGCCCACATCTTCTGTACCGAGGACCAGATCCAGTCCGAGGTCTCGGACTTCATCGACATGCTCTACGAGGTCTATGCCGATTTCGGCTTCAGGGACATCATCGTCAAGCTCTCGACCCGGCCGGAACAGCGGGTCGGCAGCGATGCCGACTGGGACAAGGCCGAGCAGGCCCTGGAGGACGCCCTCAAGCACAAGGCCCTGGCGTGGGACCTGCAGCCGGGGGAGGGGGCCTTCTACGGTCCCAAGATCGAGTTCTCGCTCAAGGACTGCATCGGCCGGGTCTGGCAATGCGGCACCATCCAGGTCGATTTCTCCATGCCGGGACGTCTGGGGGCCGAATACGTGGCCGAGGACAACAGCCGCAAGACCCCGGTGATGCTGCACCGGGCGATACTCGGTTCCCTGGAGCGTTTCATCGGTATTTTGATCGAGGAGCACGCCGGCGCCTTCCCGGCCTGGCTGGCCCCGGTACAGGTGGTGGTGATCAATATTACCGATCGGCAGGCAAAATATGCCACCGAAGTCATGGAAAGCCTGAAAAAACAAGGTATACGCGTGGATTTGGACTTGAGAAATGAGAAGATCGGGCTTAAAATCCGCGAGCACACTTTACAGCGCATCCCGTATATACTGATCGCCGGTGATCGGGAATGCGCCGAAAAGACCGTCGCCGTGCGTACGCGAGGAGGGGAAGACCTGGGCTCAATGACTCTAGCAGCATTTGCCGACCGGCTTGCCGAAGAAATCGCGAACCATGGTCAAACCGTTGTGGAGGAATAGCCCATCGCTGTCGAAAAGAAGAATCGCGTAAACGAGGCGATCACCGCCCGTGAGGTCCGTCTGATAGGTCAGGACGGGGAACAGGTCGGGATCCTGCCGGTCGACGAGGCCCTGGCCGCGGCCCGGGAGGAGGGCCTGGATCTGGTCGAGATCTCGCCCAATGCGGAACCGCCGGTGTGCCGGGTGATGGATTTCGGCAAGTTCGTCTTCGAGCAGAACAAGAAGCGGCACGCGGCCCGCAAGAAGACCAAGCAGACCCAGATCAAGGAAGTGAAGTTTCGCCCGGGTACCGATGAGGGCGACTACCAGATCAAGCTGCGCAATATGTTCCGTTTCCTGGACAATGGCGACAAGGTCAAGGTGACCCTGCGTTTCCGGGGCCGTGAGATGGCGCACCAGGAGCTGGGCACGAAGATGCTCAAGCGTATCGAGGGCGATGTCGCCGAGATTGCCAACGTGGAGCAGTTTCCGAAGATGGAAGGCCGGCAGATGATCATGGTCGTGGCGCCGAAGAAACAGTAAGGATCCCCGGCCGGATCGTCCGCGAGGCGGGCCGGCCGACATTTTTTCAGCTGGAGTAGTGTAATGCCTAAGATGAGAACCAACCGCGGTGCGGCGAAGCGCTTCAAGAGGACCGGTAGTGGTCTGTTCAAGCGTCGTCACGCCTACAAGAACCATATTCTGACCAAGAAGAGCCCCAAGCGGATCCGTCAGCTGCGCTCGGATGTGGTCCTGGCGGAGGCGGATACCAATGCCGTCAGCCGCCTGCTGCCCTATTCCTGAATACCTGAGGTAAACAAGTCATGGCAAGAGTCAAACGCGGTGTCACCGCACATGCCCGTCACAAGGAGGTCCGCGCCCTGGCGAAGGGCTACCGCGGGCGTCGCAAGAACGTCTATCGTGTCGCCACCCAGGCCGTTACCAAGGCCGGCCAGTACGCCTATCGTGACCGGCGCCAGAAGAAGCGTCAGTTCCGGGCCCTGTGGATCGTGCGCATCAACGCCGCCGCCCGCCAGTTCGGTCTGTCCTACAGCCGTTTCATGGATGGCCTGCACAAGGCCTCCATCGACGTCGATCGCAAGGTCCTGGCCGAGCTGGCCGTCGATGATCTGACCGCCTTCGGCGCCCTGGCGGAGAAGGCCAAGGCCTCCCTCGCGGCCTGAATCAGGCGTAGCCGTACAGCGGATGGGGGAAAGGGTGATCCTTTCCCCCATTTTTATTTTTACTCCACGGGGTCGGCGCCTGAAAGGCGTCCGGATGCCGGCTGTCACAGCAATGTAAACATGGAAAATCTAGCCGCAATCATCGCCGAGGCCGAACAGGCCATAGCCGGCGCGGATGATCTCCGGGTACTCGACGACATCCGGATCAGCTATCTGGGCAAGAAGGGCAGGGTCACCGCCCTGCTCAAGGGCCTGGGCAGGCTGCCCGGCGATCAGCGACCCGCCGCCGGCCAGCGCATCAACGAGGCCAAGCAGGCCATAGCCAGGGCGCTGCAGGGTCGCAAGGAGGTACTCGAGGCCGAGCAGTTGCAGCGCCGCCTGGCCACTGAGCGGGTGGATGTGACCCTGCCCGGCCGTGGCCAGGAATCCGGTGGTATCCATCCGGTGACGCGCACCCTGGAGCGTATCGAGGCATTGCTGGGACAGCTGGGTTTCGAGGTGGTCGAGGGACCCGAGATCGAGGATGACTACCACAACTTCGAGGCCCTCAATATCCCCGCCCATCACCCGGCGCGGGCGATGCACGACACCTTCTATTTCGATGCCCACACGGTCTTGCGCACGCATACCTCGCCGGTACAGATCCGGGTCATGGAAAACCGCAAGCCGCCATTGCGGGTGATAGCGCCGGGCCGGGTCTATCGTTGTGATTCCGATCTGACCCATACACCGATGTTCCACCAGGTCGAGGGCCTGCTGATCGACGAGGATGTCAGTTTCGCCGAATTGAAGGGCATGCTGATCGGCTTCATGCGCGCCTTCTTCGAGCAGGATGCCCTGCAACTGCGTTTCCGGCCATCGTATTTCCCGTTTACCGAGCCCTCCGCCGAGGTCGATATCCGCTGCGTGATGTGCGGCGGGGAAGGTTGCCGCGTGTGCAGTCATACCGGCTGGCTGGAGGTGCTGGGTTGCGGCATGGTGCATCCCAATGTCTTCGCCAATGTCGATATCGACAACGAACGCTATACCGGCTTCGCCTTTGGCCTGGGCGTCGAGCGCCTGGCCATGCTGCGTTACGGGGTGAATGATCTGCGCCTGTTCTTCGACAGCGACCTGGGCTTTCTGCGGCAGTTCCGATAACGCCCTGTGGCCGGATTGCGCGGCGCTGATCCGGGCCGCGGTGTCTGTGGGGCCAACCCGGCCGCGAGGGATGTTTGTAGACTATTGACGTAATGCGTATTCAGAGCAGGAATCGAGTGGCATGAAATTCAGTGAACAGTGGCTGCGAGAGTGGGTCAATCCCGATGTCGGGATGGATGAACTCCTGGAACAGTTGACCATGGCCGGTCTGGAGGTGGATTCCGTGGCCCCGGTGGCGGGTGATTTCAGCGGCGTCTGCGTGGCCGAGGTGATCGAGGTCAGGGCCCATCCCGATGCGAAAAAACTCCATGTCTGCCGTGTCGATAGCGGTGAGGGCGAACTCCCCATCGTCTGTGGCGCGGCCAATGTTCGCAAGGGGTTGCGCGTGGCGCTGGCCAGGGAGGGCGCCCGCCTGCCCAATGGCGTGGAGATCCGGGACACCGAGCTGCGCGGCGTGAGCTCGCGCGGCATGCTCTGTTCCGCCGCCGAGCTGGGCCTGGAAACCAGCTCGGAAGGCCTGCTGGAACTCCCGGAAGATGCCCCCCCGGGGCGGGACCTGCGAGAGTATCTGGGCCTGGACGACCACAGCATCGAGGTCGATCTGACGCCGAACCGGGGCGACTGTCTCAGTGTTGCCGGCGTGGCCCGGGAGCTCGGGGTCATCAATCGTTGTCCCGTTACCCCACCGGTGATCGAGGCGGCGCCGGTGGCCTGTGATGAGCGTCTGGATCTGCGGGTCGAGGCGCCATGGGCCTGCCCGCATTACGCCGGGCGCATCATTCGCGGTGTCCAGGCCGATACGGACAGTCCCCTGTGGTTGCGCGAACGACTGCGCCGCAGCGGCCTGCGTTCGATCAACATCATCGTCGATATCACCAATTACGTCATGCTGGAACTCGGTCAGCCCATGCATGCCTTCGACCTGTCCCGGCTGGATGGCGGGATCCGGGTGCGCATGGCCAGCGAGGGCGAGCGCATTACCCTGCTGGATGGCGAGCAACTGGCGCTGGACGATGAGACCCTGGTGATCGCCGATCAGGCGCGGGTCCTGGCACTGGCAGGGATCATGGGTGGCGAAGACAGCGGGGTCGCCGCGCAGACCACGGATATCTTCCTGGAAAGCGCCTTCTTCTCACCATTGAGCCTGGCGGGCAGGGCGCGCCGCTATCGACTGCATACCGACTCCTCCCATCGCTTCGAGCGGGGCGTGGATTTCGCCCTGCAGGTCCGGGCCCTGGAGCGCGCCAGCGCCCTGATCCTGGAATACTGCGGTGGCCAGGCCGGTCCGGTGACGGAATTCGAGGCCCCGGAGCACCTGCCGCGCCGCCTGCCGGTGCAATTGCGCCGGCAGCGCCTGCACCGTCTTCTGGGCTGCGAGATCGATCCGGAGCGGGTCACCGATGTCCTCCAGAGACTGGAACTGGGGGCACGGGAGAATGGGCCCGGATGGGAGATAATCCCCCCGTCATTTCGCTTCGATATCGAGATAGAAGCAGACCTGATCGAGGAAGTAGCCCGCATGATCGGGTATTCTGACCTGCCAGAACAGATGCCGGGGGCCGGGGCGTCGATCACGCCGCGGGCGGAAGCGATCCTGCCCCTGAGTCGCCTGCGGCAACGCCTGGTCGAACGTGGCTACCAGGAGGCGATCAGCTACAGTTTCGTCGATCCCGGCCTGCAGGCGCTGATCACGCCGGAGATCCGGGGCGTCACCCTGGCCAATCCCATTTCGGCCGATATGTCGGTCATGCGCGCCAGCCTCTGGCCGGGTCTGCTGCAGGCGCTACGGGGTAATCACAGTCGCCAGCAGGCACGCGCAAGGCTGTTCGAGTCCGGTCTGATCTTCAGCCGGGAAGGGGACGGGCTGCGCCAGCAACGCATGATCGCCGGCGCGATCTATGGCGAGCCCTGGCCGGAACAATGGGGTCAGCCCCGGCGGCTGGCGGATTTCTTCGACCTCAAGGCCGATGTCGAGGGCCTGTGCGGTCCGGGACGGCGCCTGCATTTCGAGGCCGCGGAGCATCCCGCGCTGCATCCGGGCCAGTGCGCCAGGGTGGCGATCGAGGGCCGGGACGCCGGTGTGCTGGGCGCGCTCCATCCGGTGATCGCGGAGCAGCTGGATTTTTCCTGCCCGGTCTATCTGTTTGAGCTGGATCTTGAAGTGATTTGCGAAAACGGACTGCCGGCGTTCCGCCCGGTTTCCAGATTTCCCAGTGTGCGCAGGGACTTGGCGCTGCTCGTGGATGTGTCCGTGGCCGCCGGGGATCTGCTCGAATGCCTGCGCGCGGAGGCCCCCGAGACCCTCAAGGACCTGCAGTTGTTTGACGTATATCAAGGCGAAGGTGTTGATTCGGGGAAAAAAAGTCTTGCATTAGGCTTGATCTTTCAGGGATCTTCTAGCACTCTTATAGAGGAAGATGTCGAAAAGGTCATAAGTGGGCTCCTGGCAGCGGTCAAAAACCGCTTCGGGGCAACGTTGAGGGAGTGATATGGCGCTTACCAAGGCCGATATGGCGGAAAAGCTGTTCGATGAGCTGGGGCTGAACAAACGCGAGGCCAAAGAGCTGGTGGAACAGTTTTTCGAGGAGATTCGGGCCGCCCTGGAGGCGGGGCAGCAGGTCAAACTGTCGGGGTTCGGCAATTTCGACCTGCGTGACAAGAATCAGCGTCCCGGGAGAAACCCGAAAACGGGTGAGGAGATCCCCATCAGCGCACGTCGTGTAGTGACCTTCCGACCTGGTCAGAAACTGAAAGCAAGGGTAGAGGCCTATGCTGGAAGCATCAAACAATAACGAACTCCCTACCATCCCGGGAAAGCGCTACTTCACCATCGGCGAGGTCAGCGAGCTGTGCGCGGTGAAACCCCACGTGCTGCGTTACTGGGAACAGGAATTTCCTCAACTCAAACCCATCAAGCGGCGCGGCAACCGACGTTATTATCAGCGTCAGGACGTGATCCTGATCCGCCAGATACGCAGCCTGCTGTATGAAGACGGTTTTACCATCGGTGGCGCGCGGCAGCGTCTCTCCGGTGAGGAGGTCAAGGAGGATTCGGCCCAGAGTCAGCAGATCATCCGCCAGATCCGGGTCGAACTCGAAGAGGTTCTCGACATCCTCAGGCGTTGATCTCCTGTACAAACAGAGGCGAAATCCAGTAGACTACGCCTTCGATTTTCGGGGCGTAGCGCAGCCTGGTAGCGCACCGCAATGGGGTTGCGGTGGTCGGAGGTTCAAATCCTCTCGCCCCGACCATATATCAAAGCCCGGCCTGGCCGGGCTTTTCGCTTCATGGCCCCGCAACCGCGCGGCGCTGCCGTACCGCGTCTTCCTGTCCGCCGTGGTCTCCCTGCTGCTGCTGGCCTGCAGCGGGACGGATGACCCCCGCGCCGCCTTTCAGCGGGGGGATTACCAGCGCGCCAGGGTCCTCTGGTCTGTACAGGCGGCGCGCGGCGATCCGCGGGCCCAGGCCGGTCTGGGCATGCTCTCGTTCCTCGGCCTCGGGACCCCGAAAGACTACGAACTGGCCTATCATTGGTATTATCAGGCCGCGCTGGCGGGTGACGCCGATGCCCAGCGCTACCTTGGCTATCTCTACGAGGAAGGTCTGGGGATCACGCGGGATCGACTGCTGGCCTGGGGCTGGTATTATCAGGCCGCGTCCCAGGGCCAGGAGATGGCCCGCAACGCCCTGGAGATGATGGCCGGGCAACTGACGCCCAACGAGACCATGAAGGCGCGCGCGGAGATCCGGGCCATACTGGATGCCCAAGCGTCATCGACGCATCGGCCCTGAGCTGCGTTGCCGGTCGCCGCAAGCCCTGATCCATTCAGACCTTCCGGCGATACGGGAAGGCCCCGATCGAGACAGGAGGGGATCGGGCTGGGTTTCCGTGACAGGATTTTGCCCCCCCTCCAAGGGTTCGGAACCGGGATCGCGATCCCCCGGTTCCGGGCACCGGGAGTCTGGTGGACTCGGGACCGATGGACTGCGGGAAAGCCCTCTTGGCCGGATTTCCCGCGCATGCCCGTCAAATAGGTTTACTATTCGCCTCTAATGACAAAAAGATTCGGCTCTTGTGGCGTTCCCTCGCTACAATCGTGTCGATCCGGCAGGCTCCTGGAATGGCTTGCAGCCAGCGATAATGGCGCGACCCGAGCTTGCCGCTTGCAGGCGGTTGCAAAACGCCGTATTTCGGCTGCCGCTAAAGGATCCGCCAGTTTGGAAGATACAGAGCCGTGGGCCATGCCTGAGGGGTGCCTCATCGTCCCGGCATGCTTTTATCACTGCAGCTGAATATGGAGCATTTATCGGATGTGTGGAATCGTTGGCGCGGTAGCACAGAGAGACGTGACTCCCATCCTCCTGGAAGGGCTCAGAAGGCTGGAATACCGGGGTTATGACTCCGCCGGTGTCGCGGTCATAGACGCCGCCGGGGAGATCGCGCGTACCCGCGTGATGGGCAAGGTCGCGGATCTGGAGAAGGCCCTGATCGATGCCCCGGTACACGGCGATACGGGGATCGCGCATACCCGCTGGGCCACCCATGGCGAGCCCAGTCCCCGCAATGCCCACCCGCATATCTGTCGCCGGCATGTCGCCCTGGTTCATAACGGCATCATCGAGAACCACGAGTCCCTGCGCCAGGAGCAACTGGCGAAGGGCTATGAATTCACCTCCGGGACGGATACGGAAGTCGTCGTGCATGAGGTTTATGAACACCTGCAGTCGGGCCAGGACCTGCTGCAGGCGGTCACTACCACCGTGGGCCGCCTGCAGGGCGCCTATGCCCTGGGCGTGATCTGCCGCGCGGAGCCCGGTCGCCTGATCGCCGCCCGGCGGGGCAGTCCCCTGGTGATCGGGATAGGCATCGGTGAATATTTCATCGCCTCGGATGTCTTCGCGCTGCTGCCGGTCACACAGCGATTTATCTTCCTGGAAGACGGTGATGTCGCCGATATCCGTCGCGATCGCCTGACCATACGCGATCAGCACGGGACCGTCGTCGAACGCCCCGAGAGCCTCTCCCAGCTGAGCGCGGATGCGGCCGACAAGGCCGGTTACCGGCATTACATGCTCAAGGAGATCCATACCCAGCCGCGGGCGGTGGCCGAGACCCTGGAGGGCAGGATCGCCAATGACCGCCTGCTGGACGAATCCTTCGGCATGCAGGCGGCGGAGATCTTCAGCCAGATAAAGGCCGTGCAGATCATCGCCTGTGGCACCAGTTATCATGCCGGCATGGTGGCCAGATACTGGTTCGAGGGTATCGCCGGCCTGCCCTGCAGCGTCGAGGTGGCGAGCGAGTTCCGCTACCGGCGGCCCTGCGTCGCCGATGGCACGCTGTTCGTCACCATCTCCCAGTCGGGCGAGACCGCGGATACCCTGGCGGCGCTGCGACAGGCCAGGCAGTGGGGATTCGCCCATACCCTGACCATCTGCAACGTGGCCGAGAGTTCCCTGACCCGCGAGTCGGACCTGGTCTTCCTGACCCGCGCCGGACAGGAGATCGGTGTGGCCTCGACCAAGGCCTTTACCACCCAGCTGGTCGCCTTGCTGATGCTGGTAGTGGCGCTGGGGCGTCATCACGGTCTCGATGAGGACACCGAGCGTGGCATCATCCGCCAGCTGTCCCTGTTACCCGGCAAGATCAATGCCGCGCTGGAACTCAATGACGCCATCGAGGCCCTGTCCGGTGAATTCGCCGGCAAGCATCATGCGCTCTACCTCGGACGTGGCGACATGTATCCCATCGCCATGGAGGGCGCGCTCAAGCTCAAGGAGATCTCCTATATACATGCCGAGGCCTATCCGGCGGGGGAACTCAAGCACGGTCCGCTGGCGCTCGTGGACGAGGATATGCCCGTGATCGCCGTGGCCCCCAACAACGAGTTGCTGGAAAAGCTCAAATCCAATCTCGAGGAGGTGCGCGCCCGCGGCGGGCGCCTGTTCGTATTCGCCGATCCCGGCGCCGGCATGGAGAATACAGTCGATATCCAGCTCCTGCCGGTACCCGGCGCGGCGCCTTGTATCGCGCCGATCGTGTATACCATTCCCCTGCAGTTGTTCGCCTACCATGTGGCCGTGATCAAGGGCGCCGATGTCGACCAGCCACGCAACCTGGCCAAGTCCGTCACCGTCGAATGATGGGCCGGGCAGTACTCTCAACCGGGCCTCGCCCGGAGCCCCGGAGAAGAACACGCCCGTGAGCGCAGGGCCTCGCTCCCGCGGGGATCGGAGCGCCCCCGGGTGGGGGCTATCGGTGGTGCGGGCAGGGCGGGTCATATACAATCGATAGGGGGTGGCGATCGATCCCGGGGGGGCATCGATCGCAGCTGAGCTTATACAGGGGAGTATCAGGGAAGTGAGTAGTGACGCTGCCGACAAGGCCAAATCCGCCCGCATACTGGTGGTCGACGATGACCCCGACATGCTCCAGTTGCTGTCCGTATGGCTGGGCAAGGCCGGTTTCGCGGTCGTGACCTGTGATTCGGGCCGTGGCGCATTGAATCTGCTGGGTTCGGAACGGCCACACGTGGTGGTTACGGATCTGTACATGGAGGGCATGGACGGCATGGCCCTGCTGAGCGAGATCCACCGTCGGAACCCCTTGCTCCCGGTGATCATGCTCAGTGGCCAGGCCGGCATCCCCGATGCCATCAGGGCCACCCATCTCGGTATCTCGGCCTTCCTCACCAAGCCCGTGGACAAAGAGGTGCTGATCGCCGAGATCCGCCAGGCCCTGGCCACCATCGGCGCCAGCAAGCCGGAGGACCTGGAGGATTTCGCCACCGGCCTGGTCTATCGCAGCGAGATCATGGCGGATCTGCTCGAATCCGCGCGCCTGCTGGCAGCCAGCGACATCAGCGTGTTCATCAACGGCGAGACGGGGGTGGGCAAGGAGGTGCTGGCCCGCGCCATCCATGACGCCAGCCCCCGCCGCGACAGGCCCTTCATCGGTGTCAACTGCGGCGCGATCCCGGAGCAGTTGCTGGAATCCGAGCTCTTCGGTCATGAGAAGGGCTCGTTTACCGGGGCCAACAGCCGCCATGCCGGCCTGTTTCAGGCTGCCGATGGCGGCACCCTGTTCCTGGATGAGATCGGCGATATGCCCCTGGCCCTGCAGGTCAAATTGCTGCGGGTATTGCAGGATTTCAAGGTGCGTCCAGTGGGTTCGGTGCAGAGCGTTCCGGTCAATGTGCGCATCATCTCGGCCACCCACAACGACCTCGAGGAGTCGGTCAGGAAGGGTGAATTCCGCGAAGACCTATACTATCGTCTCAATGTCGTGCCCCTGGAGCTGCCGCCGCTGCGTGAGCGCCGCGAGGATATACCGCCGCTGGTCGAATTCATGCTCGAGCAACTGGCCGAGCGTGGCAATGGCATGAAAAAGCGCTTTGCCCCGGAGGCCATGGAATACCTCTTTTCCGCGCCCTGGCCCGGCAATGTCCGGCAGTTGATCAACGCGGTGGAACTGTGCGTGGTCCTGAACCAGACCGATATCATCCCCCTGAGCATGGCCAAGCGGGCGCTGAAGGACGAGCCCGGGCAGTTCCAGACCCTCAAGGAGGCCAAACTGGATTTCGAACGCAAGTATCTGACCAGTGTCCTCAGGATCACCGACGGGCATGTGGCCAACGCCGCGCGCATCGCCGGTCGCAATCGTACCGAGTTTTACAAGTTGCTGAACCTGCATGGGCTGGACCCGGCGGACTTTCGTCAGGCCAGGTCAGGCAGGAAAAAGAAATGACGACCCTGTCACATACGGGAGGTGAAGCATGAGTGACGACAAGATCCTCATCCAGGGGGATCCGGATCTGGAGGAGTTGATACCCGGGTTCCTGCAGAACCGGCGCAAGGACGTGGAAAAGCTGCGCGCCTGCCTCGAATCCGGGGATTTCGAGGTCATGCGCGTACTCGGTCACAGCATGAAGGGCGCCGGTGGTGGCTATGGTTTCGATGCCATCACCGAATTCGGCGCCCGTATCGAGGAGGCGGCCAAGGCCGGGGATGATGCGACCATCACGGCGGTCACCCGGGAACTGGCTTCCTACCTGGAGCGGGTCGAAGTGGTTTATGATTGAACAGACAAGATCGTGCACCACGAAGAACACGGAGTGATTGATTCAACGGGGCAATATGTCTTGTGATTCGGATACGCTTTCCCATTCAGGTATCTAACGCGGCATACGGGCCCGATATGGCACATGCAGCTGTCCCCGCACTTCTGTCATCCATCGAGAAATCACCCTCAATGCTGGATTACACTGCGTACATCCAGGCAGGGAAGCTGAAATATGGATCTTGAACACAAACCTTTGCGAACTTGGCGTCTTTCGCGGTTTCATTTGACGGCAAACAGGCCCCTGACTACGTGTTTTCACTCATCCCGCGGAAAGCGTCACCAGGCCCCTGTGATATTCTTCGTGTACTTCGTGGTGAACAGTTCTTTCAAGGACAGACAGATATTTTGAAAAAACTTTCATCGAATTCCATCTGGCTCAGCTACGGTCTCGCCATCCTGCTCGGGCTGGTGTTTTCCATAACCCTGATCCTGCTCGCCTGGAAGGATGCCCTGGACAACAAGGCCCAGGAGTTCGCCTTCGAATCGGTATCCCTGGGGGATACGCTCTCGCGTACGGTGACCGCCAGCGACGAGGTGGCCAACAATCTTGGAACCTTGTTCAGCGTCATCGATACGATTGAAGCGGATGCCTTTGCCTCGCTGGCCAACAAGTTTCTCGAGCGCTATCCCTTCATCAGTGCGATCGCCTACTACGAACCGGTCCGGCGGGTAGCTGTTCCGGCCAGCCCCTATGGCCCCGACAATATCGATCTGCGGCCGCGTTTCGCGGTATCCGCCACGGCAAGCAATCTAGTGAAGGGACTGGATTTCAATCAGGACGACAGCCTGCGGGATGCCCTGCGCGCCGCGATCTCCTATCGGCGGGTGATCCCCACGCCGCCACTGGACCAGGAAGGTCATTTCCTGCTGCTGCTCCCGGTCATCGCCAATGCCGGCGAGGAACGCTTGCGGGGGCTGGTCATCCTCTCGATAACGCCCCGGATGCTGTTCGGCGGCGTCTCGCTGTCGGGCCTGAGCAGCATCAGCCTGGTCAGTGAATCGGAGACCCTCAGTGGCAGGCAGGTCCTGTTCGGCAAGTCATCCGAGCCGGGCGACGCGCAGGGCTGGTTGGTGAAGACCCTCTCCGACAACGCGGTGGTGCAGTTTCCGCACTACTCGATCAAGCTGAACGTCGCCAAGCCGGTGTACTGGTCCGATGTCAGCAAGGCCGCCGTGTATATCGCCCTGTTGCTGGGGGTCGGCGTGACCTTGCTGATGGTGGCCCTGGTCCGCAGCAAGGAATTGCAGTCCCGTGAGTTGCGCGAACGCAACGCCCTGATCGAGAAAAAGGTCGAGGAGCAGACCCGCGAGCTGGCCATTGCCCGCGACAAGGCGCTGGAGGCCTCGCATGTGAAATCGGAATTCCTGGCCAGCATGAGTCATGAGATCCGCACCCCGCTGAACGCCATCATCGGCATGGCCGAATTGCTGGCGGAGACCGATCTGGATGGCGATCAGGGCAAATACGTGAACGTCTTCCGGCGCGCCGGCGAAGCCCTGTTGAGCCTGGTCAACGACATCCTCGATCTGTCGAAGATCGAGGCCGGGCAACTGGTCCTGGAGCATATCTCCTTCAATCTTCAGGAGCTGGCGGAACAGGCCCTGGAGATCTATGCCCTGAAGACGGACGAAAAGGGCATAGAACTGGCCTGCAATATCGAGCCCGATGTCCCGGACACCGTGATCGGCGATCCTTCCCGCCTGCGCCAGATCATCCTCAACCTGATCGGCAACGCGATCAAGTTTACCGAGGCGGGCGAGATCGTCCTGCGGATCCGCCGTGACCCGGAGGATGATCAGGGACAGCGGCTGATATTCTCGGTCAGGGATACCGGCATCGGCATCCCCGCGGAAAAACGGCACGCCATATTCGCCAGCTTTACCCAGGTGGATTCCTCTACCACCCGCAAGTATGGCGGCACGGGCCTCGGCCTGACCATCTCGCGCAAGCTCAGCGAGTTGATGGGGGGGCGCATCTGGGTGGACAGCGTCGAGGGCGAGGGAAGTACCTTCTCCTTCACCGCGAACCTGCCCGCGGCCACGGTTGAGGCGGTTCCCAGCGTGGCGCGTGGCCCCGTCGTCTTGAAGGGCTTGCGCATCCTGGTGGTCGACGACAACGAGACCAATCGCCTGATCCTGCACCAGATACTGGCCACTCGCGGGGCACTGGTGAGCGAGGCGGTGGATGGCGAGGAGGGCCTGGCGGCCTGCCGCCAGGCGCAAGGCGCGGGCCAGCCCTATGACCTGGTGCTGATGGACTGTCGCATGCCCGGCATGGATGGCTTCCAGGTGGCCGAGGCCATCAAGGCGGACGGCGGCAATATCAACACGGTGATGATGCTGACCTCCTCGAACCTGAGTTCCCACCTGGCCCGTTCGCGGGAGATAGGCATGGCCGCCTACCTGGTGAAACCGATCAAGCAGGCCGAGTTGCTGGCCGCGATCGACGAGGCCCTGGCCAGGAACGAGGCCCGGTCCAGCGTACCGGCGGAGGAGGACGGCTCACCGGAGACGGGTGAGGGCGGACAGGCGCGGCGGCATCGCCTGCTCCTGGTCGAGGACATGGCCGATAACCGTCTGCTGATCAAGGCCTATCTGAAAAGCAGCCCCTATCTGCTGGATGAGGTGGAAAATGGCGAGCAGGCCGTCGCGCGTTTCAAGGAGCAGGAATACGACCTGGTGCTGATGGACGTGCAGATGCCGGTCATGGATGGTTATACCGCCACCCGCGAGATCCGCGCCTGGGAACGGCGGCGGCAACGGCCCTCGGTGCCGATCATCGCCCTGACCGCCCATGCCATCAGGGAAGACAGGGACAAGAGCATCGCCGCCGGCTGTACCGACCATCTGACCAAGCCGATCAAGAAGGCGACCCTGCTCCAGGCCCTGGAGCAATACCTGGGCTGATACCGGCGGGCGTCGTCTGTTCGCGACAGAACACCGCGGCCGGGGACGCCATGCCTGCCCCCCCAGTGTACGCCGCGCCTGCATCCGGCCCGTCCATGCCCTATGAGCCCCCAGGAATTACAGTGGCTTGCGCGATTCCATCCGCTTTCATACAGGGGCCATGGGATGATGGCACGAGCCTTGCTGAACTGATATCGGTCAATCAAGGGAAGGTGGTTTTCAGGATGTATCGGATCTTCAGACATTACGTCCCCAAGTCGCTATTCATGCTGGGCATCGCCGAGGTGCTCATCCTGCTGGTCTCGGTCTATCTGGGTGTGACCCTGACCCTGGTCGAGGGCCATGGCCTTTCCGGCGCCGGCGGCATCGAGGGCGGCGCCGGCGTATTGCTGATCAAGGCCGTGGTCTTCACCCTGGTGATGTTCGCGGTGATGATGGCCATGGGTCTATATCAGCGTGATCTCCGCGACGGGCCGCGCGAGACCCTGCTGCGCCTCGGGATCAGCTTTGGTCTGGGCCTCTTGCTGATGGCCATGGTCTATGCCGTGATGCCGCAACTCTTTCCTGGCCGCTGGGTCTTTCTCCTGGCCTTGATCTGCGCCTTCCTGGGCATCGTCTCCTGTCGCTTCCTGGCCTACCAGCGCACGGATATGCGCCTGACGCGCAATGTCCTGGTGCTGGGGGCGGGAGAAAAGGCCAGCCAGATCCAGCGCCTGCGCCGGCGTACCGACCGTCTCGGCGTCAATATCGTCGGTTTCGTGGATGTGGTCGGCAGCGGACCCATGGTCCTGCCCCAGGACCAGCTCCTGAAGGTGTCTTCGAGTCTGCAGCAGCTGGCCGAGGAAAAACGTATCGATGAGATCATCGTCGCCCTGGATGACCGGCGCAAGAACATCCCCATCGATGAGATCCTGGAATGCAAACTCAAGGGTATCCGCATCCTCGAGGTCAGCGACTACCTGGAGCGGCAACTGGGCAAGATCAATCTCAGCGCCCTCAATCCCAGTAATGTCGTGTTCTCTGACGGTTTCTCCCAGGCGGCGCTCAGGGCCGGGAGCAAACGCCTGTTCGATATCATCGTCAGCAGCCTGTTCCTGGCCGCCGCCAGTCCGCTGATGCTGATCGCCGCCTTCAGTATCTGGGCCGAATCGGGCTGCAAGGGCAGCGTGATCTATCGACAGCAACGGGTCGGCATGCATGGCCGGCCCTTCGATGTCCTCAAATTTCGCAGCATGTGCGAGAACGCGGAAAAAGACGGCGTGCAGTGGGCCAGCGTCAACGACAGCCGCGTGACCCGGATCGGCGCCTTCATGCGCAAGACCCGGATAGACGAATTGCCGCAGTTGCTGAACGTGCTGCAGGGCGACATGAGCTTCGTCGGTCCGCGTCCGGAACGTCCGGTCTTCGTCGAGGAACTGAAACAGGAGATCCCGTTCTACAATCTCCGTCATCATGTCAAGCCCGGGATCACCGGCTGGGCGCAGATCTGCTACCCCTATGGCTCATCGGTCAACGATGCCAGGGAAAAACTGCAATATGACCTCTACTACCTGAAGAACTACAGTGTCTTCCTCGATATTACCATCCTGCTGCAGACCGCAACGGTCATCCTCTGGGGCAAGGGCGCCCGCTGAGCCTTTTGCCTTTGGTTGCCTGAAAAACTGCACCACGAAGGGCACGAAGAAAA
>CAZDOC010000039.1:0-21231 GCA_964506945.1 uncultured Gammaproteobacteria bacterium | reverse complement strand
GCTTGGCATGAAAGCCCTTGCTTACCCTGGAATCTATGCTATCGAGGCATTTCAGGATGCCAACGGCAATCATGCCCTGGATATGCGCTGGCTTCCATTTCCAGGACCAACAGAGGCCTATGGATTCCCCAACGATTACGTCCCTTTTTCAAGGCCGTCATTTGACAGGGCGAGTTTTCGACTGGATCAGAAAGAAGTCCTGATCCGGATACAGTTGCATGATTAGCCTGGAACACCAAGGCAATCCTGATCCATTCAGACCTCGCTGGAAGCCAGGGAGGTATCGCCAAAATCAGTCAAATGAGCGCATGATTTTGTGAGACCGCCGGCAAGCGCGTATTCGACAGGCGTCCCCGATTGCGCCAAGACCGGATCAATCCTGGCTTCCCCCGGATAAAGGGACCGGGAGCTTGCTATCATGATTCCATGTTCCCTGTTCCCCAGAAATCGCCATGACCTCACTACTGGGTAGTGGCATCGTCCTGGGACTGGCGGCGGGCCTGACCCCGGGCCCCTTGCTCACCCTGGTGGTGAGCGAGACCCTGCGCTCGGGCAGCAGCGCAGGCATCCGTGTGGCGCTGGCGCCCCTGCTCACCGACCTGCCGATCATCCTCGCCAGTCTCTACTTGTTATCACGATTGTCAGGCCTGCATGCATTACTGGGGCTGATCGCACTCACCGGCGCGGCCTATGTCACGGTACTGGCCTGGCAGAATCTGCGCGTCCGGGCCCTACATCCGGAACCCGATGCCAGCGGCTCACGCTCCCTGCTGAAAGCGGTAATCGCCAACCTCCTGAACCCTCATCCGTACCTGTTCTGGATCAGTGTTGGCGCCCCATTGATCCTGGAGTCTCTGCCGGTGAACGCCTCGGCAGGCGATGCCTGGGGGCCGTTGATATTTCTGGTTGCATTCTATACCTGCCTGGTCGGCAGCAAGGTGCTGCTGGCGGTCCTCGCCGGCCGGGCCAGGGATCTGCTGGCGGGCACAGCCTACCTGTATGGCATGCGCCTGCTGGGCGTTCTGCTGGGCCTGCTGGCCGTGTCCCTGCTGCTCGATGGCCTGCGCCTGCTCGGTGTACCGGCCTGATGGCGGCAGGGCGGAACCGTTTCGCCCGGTTCCCCGGCGGTTTTCATCCTCGGCCATTGGCCGCATAATCATTCCAGACCGTGCCGGCCGGCGCCTGTCATCGCTGGCCCTGCGACGGGGTCGTCCAGGGCATAAGCGCGGGTTTCGTCATTGAAAGGGAAAGCCCCATGATCAGAAGGCTCATTATCGTCATCCTGCTGCTGGGTCTGGTCTTTGGCGGGATCTACGTGCTGAAGCAAAAACAGCAGCGCGAGATGCAGGCGCTGTTGTCCCGGCCCAGGCCTCCCGCGACGGTCGCCACGGCCCGGGTCCGCCTGGAGTACTGGCGCCCGGGACTGCGTGCGGTGGGCAGCCTGACCGCCGTCAGCGGTATCGATATAACCACCGAGGTCGCCGGACTGGTGCGGAAGCTGCGCTTTGAATCCGGTCAGCGGGTCAGCAAGGGCGATGTCATCCTGCAACTGGACGACCAGGTGGACCGCGCCACCCTGGCCGGATTGAAGGCGGATCGTCGCCTGGCCGAGATCCAGTTCCAGCGCACCCGCGAGCTGCTGCCACGCAAGGCGGTTTCACAGTCCGATTTCGATGCCGCCCGGGCGCGTTTCGATTCCGCCCAGGCCAGGCTGGCCGAGCAGCAGGCGCGCATCCGCCTGAAAACCATCCGCGCACCCTTTGCCGGGCTGCTGGGGATCCGCGCCGTCGATGTGGGTGAATATCTCTCGCCCGGAGCGCGCATCGTCAGCCTGACCGCCCTGGATCCGATCTATCTCGATTACGCCCTGCCCGAACGCCAGTACCGGCAGCTGGCGCTGGGTCAGGAGGTCCAGGCCCGCATCGATGCCTGGCCGGGTGAGATCTTCCGCGGCCGGGTCACGGCCATCGACACCGGCCTGCAGCAGGGCAGCCGCACCATCCGTGTGCGGGCCACCCTGGCCAATCCCGGGCAACGACTGCGCCCGGGCATGTTCGCCGAGGTCGTGACCCTGCAGGCGAACAAGCAGGAACGCCTGACCGTGCCGCGCACGGCGATCAGTTTCAATACCTATGGCGACTTCGTGTTCGTGATCCGGCGTGACGGGGAACGGCTCCGGGTACAGCGGCGACAGGTCGAGACCGGTGCGGTGCGTGCCGGCCGGGTAGTGATCCGCACAGGCCTGTCCGTTGACGAGCAAGTGGTCCGCAGCGGCCTGGTCAAGCTCCGTGATGGCATGCCGGTGCGGATTGATGATTCGGTCAATCTGGACGACGCCCGGATCGAGCACGAATGATCTTCACCGATATCTTCATCCGGCGCCCGGTGCTGGCCACCGTCGTCAGCCTGTTGATCCTGCTTGTCGGCCTGCGTTCACTGGACCTGCTGGAGGTGCGCCAGTATCCCGAGACCCGCAATACCGTGGTCAGCGTCACCACCACCTATCCTGGCGCCAGTTCGGCCCTGGTCAAGGGCTTTATCACCACGCCACTGCAACAGGCGGTGGCCGAGGCCAATGGCATCGACTACCTGTTCTCCACCAGCCGCCAGGGAGTCTCCGTCATACAGGCCAACATGGTGCTGAACTATGACGCCAATGCGGCCATAGCGGAGATCCAGGCCAAGGTCGCCAGCAAGCGTAACGAGTTGCCCCAGGATGCCGAGGATCCGGTCATCGACGCCACCACCGGCGACTCTACGGCCTTGATGTACCTGGCCTTCTACAGCCGTCAGATGCCCCGCCCACGGCTGACCGACTACGTCATCCGGGTGATCCAGCCACGCATACAGGCCCTGCCCGGGGTGGCCAAGGCGCGCCTGTTCGGTCAGCAGTTCGCCTTGCGCGTGTGGCTGGACCCGAAGCGCATGACTGCCCTCAACGTCACCGCGGAGGATGTCGCCGAGGTCCTCAGGCAGAACAATTTCCTCGCCGGCATCGGCGCCACCAAGGGCAAGTACGTGGCCATGGACCTCAGCATCGACACCGATGTCGCCCGGCCAGAGGGTTTCGAATCACTGGTGGTGCGCAGCCAGGACGGCTCGCTGGTGCGTCTGGGTGATATCGCGCATACCGAACTGGGCGCGGAGAACTATCGGTCCACGGCCTGGTACAAGGGCATACCGGCGGTGTTCATCGGTATCGAACCGGTGCCGGGGGCCAACCCGCTGACGGTCGCCAAACTCGTCAACGACGAGATCCCGGGGATCCGCGCGCAGTTGCCCGAGGGCATCCAGGCCACCGTGCCCTATGATGCCAGTACATTTATCCGCGACTCCATCGACGAGGTCTATGTGACCCTGGGCGAGGCCGTGCTGATCGTGTTGCTGGTGGTCTTCCTGACGCTCGGCTCGGTGCGTGCCGCGCTGATCCCGGCGGTGGCGGTGCCCCTGTCCCTGATCGGCGCGGCCTTCATCATGCTCGGACTCGGTTATTCGCTGAACCTGCTGACCCTGCTGTCCATGGTGCTGGCCATCGGCCTGGTGGTCGATGACGCCATCGTCGTGGTGGAGAACGTACACCGGCATATCGAGCGCGGCGAGGACCGGATCCAGGCCGCGATCCTGGCCGCGCGTGAACTGGCCCTGCCCATCATCGCCATGACCACCACGCTGATCGCGGTCTATGCCCCGATCGGTTTTATGGGCGGGCTGGTCGGCACCCTGTTTACCGAATTTGCCTTCACCCTCGCCGGCGCCGTGCTGATCTCCGGCATCGTGGCCCTGACCCTGTCGCCGATGCTGGCCTCCAGGGTATTGCGCGACAACCGCAGGCCCGGCTGGTTCGAGCGCGGGGTGGAAGCCCTGTTCCGCTGGCTTGCACGGGTCTATCAGCGGCTTTTGCACAGCCTGCTGAACACCCCTTCGGTCCTGGTGATCTTCGCCCTGGCGCTGCTGGCATCCATCTATTTCATGTATGTGAGCAGCCAGCAGGAGCTGGCGCCCACCGAGGATCAGGGCATCATCTTCTTCCAGGCCCAGGGACCACGCACCGCCACCCTGGACTATCACGAGGCCTATGCCCGGCAGATCCAGGAAATCTTCGAGCAATTCCCGGAATACAACGACAGTTTCTACATCCTTGGCGGCGCGGATACCGATACCGTTTTCGGTGGCTTCAAGATGAAGGCCGCCAGCACCCGTCAGCGGACGCAGATGGCGGTGCAGCCGGTGTTGCAGGGCGCCCTGGCGCAGGTCGCCGGCTATCGTATCGCGGTATTCCCCCGCCCCAGCATCCCCGGCGCCAGCCGCGGCCTGCCGGTGCAGTTCGTGATCACCAGCGCACACGACTATGAGGAACTGGCGCAACTGGCCGATCAGATCATCGCCAGGGGCATGGACAGCGGCCGCTTCATGTTCCTGAAGAAATCCGTCGCCCTGGACCGGCCGGTGGTCCGGGTGCGGGTAAACCGTGACCGTGCCGGCGATCTGGGCGTCAGCATGGAGGCAATCGGCAAGAGCCTGGGGCGCATGCTCGGTGGTGGCCAGGTCAACCGCTTCAACCTGAATGAACGCAGCTACAAGGTGATCCCCCAGGTGGCCCGTATCTTCCGGCTCGATGCCGCAATGCTCGAGGACTACTATGTACGCGCCGCCAATGGCGTCCTCATCCCGCTCTCCAATGTCGTCAGCCTGGAGCAGCGGGTCGAGCCCTCCAAGCGCACCCAGTTCCAGCAGCTCAACGCCCTCAGCATCGAGGGCATCATGGCCCCCGGCGTGACCATGGGCCAGGCCCTGGGCTTTCTGCGCCAGCAGGCGGACGAGATCCTGCCCAAGGACTTCAACTACGACTATACCGGCGAGTCACGCCAGTACGCCCAGCAGGGCAGCGCCCTGGTGGTGACATTCTTCCTCTCCCTGCTGATCATCTATCTGGTGCTGGCGGCCCAGTTCGAGAGCTGGCGTGACCCCCTGATCATCCTCATAGCGGTACCGCTGTCCATTGCCGGGGCCATGGCCTTCATCACCCTGGGCTACTCGACCATCAATATCTATACCCAGGTGGGACTCATCACCCTGATAGGGGTGGTGGCGAAGAATGGCATTCTGATCGTGGAATTCGCCAATCAATTGCAGATCAGGGAAGGTCTGGGTAAACGCGAGGCGGTCGAGCGCGCCGCCGCCATCCGCCTCAGGCCCATCATCATGACCTCCATCTCCCTGGTGGTGGCCATGGTGCCCTTGTTGACCGCCAGCGGTCCGGGTGCGGTCAGCCGCTTCGATATCGGCCTGACCATCGCCTCGGGCCTGGGCATCGGCACCTTCTTCACCCTGCTGGTGCTGCCCGCATTCTATGTCTACCTGGCACGTGACCATGCCCTGGCCCTGCGCCAGCGACAGGACCTGAAGGGCGATGCGGACGCCGGCACGGCCGTATCCGGGCCGCCGCTGTAATTCTTTGGCTATACTGTTCCCATGAAGGAGAAAGATCTCGCGGTACTGGTGATCCACGGCATGGGTACGCAGCAACCGGATTTCGCCGCGGGGATGATCGCCGAGGTCAACCGGCGCATCGATGCCGCCGGCAAGGATCCCGGGCGGGTCGCCTGGCAACCGGTGTTCTGGGCGGATATCCTCGCGCCCAGGGAGGCGGCCTTCCTGCGGCGGGCGCGCAAGCAGGGCGAACTGGACTATATCGGTCTGCGCCGGTTCGTCCTCGGCGCCCTCGGCGACGCCTCGGCCTACCAGAAGGTCGATGGGGGCGAAAACAGCACCTACCAGCAGATCCACGCCCGCTTCGGGGAGGCGGTCAGCACGCTCTATAGACAGGGTCTGGACGCGGCGCCGAAACCACTGGTGATCATGGCCCACTCTCTTGGTGGGCATATCATGTCGAATTATATATGGGATATGCAGAAGCCGGGAACGGGTTCCGGCCTCAGCCCTTTCCAGCGCCTGCACTGGCTCGCCGGCATCATCACCTTCGGCTGCAACATCCCGCTGTTCACCTTTGCCTATCAGGACATCGAGGCCATCCGCTTCCCGCCCGCACAGCTGTCCCCGGCGCTGAAGTCCCTGGCCCGCTGGAACAACTATTACGATCCGGACGACATCCTCGGCTACCCGCTGAAACCCATCAGCGCATCCTATCGCCACACCGTCAGCAAGGATATCGCCATCAACGCCGGCAGCATCCTCTCCAGCTGGAATCCGATGTCACACGGCGGTTATTGGACCGACGACGATTTCACCGCGGCGGCGGCGCGACAGCTGTCGGGGCTGCTGTAGCGCCGCCCTGGGCATGAAGCTCAGGGCTTGACGAACCTCAGGGTCATACGATCACTTTCGCCAATGGCGGCATACTTCGCCCGCCCGGTATCACCCAGCCGATAGCTGGGCGGCAGGGTCCAGACACCCTTGGGATGCCGCCTGTCGTCCCTGGGATTGGCATTGATCTCCGACCTGCCGGCGAGGCGGAAACCGATGGCCTCCAGGGTCTCGATCACATAGGCCTCGGGCACATAGCCCTGCCGGGCACTGGCCTTCACATCCTCGCCCGCGATACCCCGATGCTCCACCACTCCGAACACCCCTCCCGGTTTCAGCACCCGGAACACGGCGCGAAACACCGCATCCAGGGCGTCGTCGTTGATCCAGTTGTGCAGATTGCGGAAGGTCAGCACCCTGTCGGCGCTGCCGGCCGGTCCCAGATCCGTGCGCTCCGGCGGGTCCAGCGTAACCACCGAGACCCGGTCGTAGATGGCCCGGTTGGCGCCCAGCTTGTCCATGAATTTCGCGTGCAGGCGGGCCCGGAACGGCACCGGGTTGTCGGCGCCGAAACTGGCCACGGTCAGATGCCCCCGGCGACTCAGATAGGGGGCCAGGATCTCGGTGTACCAGCCGAGTCCCGGCCATAACTCGATGACCTTCAGGTCCGGCCGCATGCCGAAAAACATCAGGGTCTCATAGGGGTGTCGATAACGATCACGCGCGACGTTCGCCAGGGCACGCTGTTGCCCCGTGATTGCGGCCTGCAGGGCCGCATCCGGCGGTTGCGCGTAGGCCCTCGGAAACACGAGCAACAGGCCCGCCGTGAACAGGCACGGTATTATTCGTCGAAACATGCGTATCTCCCGCTATGATGATGCCATGGAGGGTTCACTGCTCCCGTCGCAGAGCCGTTCGATGGCGTGGATGAAGCATGGCCTGCCACGGTTTCCCTGGCGCGCTTCGTGGTCACGATCAGGACCTCGGTGGACACGAGTCTTCAGGGGACTCAGACCTCGCCATAGATATCCGCGCCTTGCTGCTGGAACTCCTCGGCCTTGTCGCGCAAGCCCTGGCGCAGGGCCGTCTGTTCATCGTCCAGTCCCTTCTCGCGGGCATATTCGCGCACGTCCTGGGTGATCTTCATGGAACAGAAATGAGGACCGCACATGGAACAGAAGTGGGCGGTCTTGTGGCCTTCCCGGGGCAGGGTCAGATCGTGGAATTCACGCGCCCGGTCCGGGTCCAGGGAGAGATTGAACTGGTCCTCCCAACGGAACTCGAAACGCGCCCGGGAGATCGCATTGTCGCGGATCTGCGCGGCCGGATGACCCTTGGCCAGATCCGCCGCGTGCGCCGCCAGTTTGTAGGTGATGATGCCCTCCTTGACATCATCCTTGTCGGGCAGACCCAGGTGTTCCTTGGGGGTAACGTAGCAGAGCATCGCGGTGCCGTACCAACCGATCTGGGCCGCGCCTATGGCCGAGGTGATGTGGTCGTAGCCCGGGGCGATATCGGTGGTCAGCGGACCGAGGGTATAGAACGGCGCCTCGAAGCAATCCCGCAATTCCTTGTCCATGTTCTCCCGGATCATCTGCATCGGCACATGGCCGGGGCCCTCGATCATCACCTGCACATCCCGTTCCCAGGCGATCTTCGTCAGTTCGCCCAGGGTCTCCAGTTCCGCGAACTGGGCAGCATCGTTGGCATCGGCGATGGAACCCGGCCGCAGGCCGTCGCCAAGGGAGAAGGCCACATCGTAGGCGGCCATGATCTCGCAGATCTCCTCGAAATGGGTGTAGAGGAAGTTCTCCTGGTGATGGGCCAGGCACCACTTGGCCAGGATCGAGCCCCCGCGCGAGACGATGCCGGTAACCCGCCGCGCCGTCATCGGTATATAGGCCAGGCGCACTCCGGCATGGATGGTAAAGTAGTCCACGCCCTGTTCGGCCTGCTCGATCAGCGTATCGCGCATGATCGCCCAGGACAGCTCCTCGGCCTTGCCGTCGACCTTCTCCAGCGCCTGGTAGATCGGCACCGTGCCGATCGGCACCGGCGAGTTGCGGATGATCCATTCGCGGGTCTCGTGGATGTTCTTGCCGGTGGACAGATCCATTACCGTATCGGCGCCCCAGCGGGTCGCCCAGGTCATTTTTTCCACCTCCTCGGCGATACTGGAACTGACCGCGGAATTACCGATATTGGCGTTGATCTTGACCAGGAAGTTACGCCCGATGATCATCGGCTCGGACTCGGGATGATTGATGTTGGCAGGGATGATCGCCCGCCCGCGAGCCAGTTCCGCGCGCACGAACTCCGCGGTGATGGTGTCCGGGATCCTGGCCCCGAACCCCTGCCCCGGATGGCGTTGCAACAACCCGGCATCGCGCAGGGAGTCGACACGCTGGTTCTCGCGTATGGCGACGAACTCCATCTCCGGGGTGATGACCCCCTGGCGGGCGTAATGCATCTGTGTGACATTGGCACCACCGCGGGCCCGACGCGGCGGGCGCACGGGGGTGAAATGCAGGTGCGCCAGGTCCGGATCCCGCAGACGCCGACCACCGTATTCGGAGCTGGGACCAGCCAGCTGGGTGGTATCGCCACGTTCCTCTATCCAGCCGCTGCGCAGTCCGCACAGGCCCTGGCGTATATCGATGGCGACGCTGGGATCGGTGTAGGGGCCCGAGGTGTCATAGACGGTGATGACCGGATTGTGCTGGAGGCCGGCCGCGGTATGCGTATCGGACTGGCGGATCTCGCGCATCGGCACCCGCAGGTCGTCGCGGCTGCCCTGCACATAGACCTTGCTGGCGTTCGGAAAGGGCTTGATGACCGCCTGGTCGACCTTGGCGGTCTGGCTGAGTAACTCTTCGGGCACGGCATTCATATCGGTATCTCTTGGTGAGGCGGATCGGGCGGGCAGGCAGGCGTGGCATGCTTCCCTACGCCGGCATGACCCGGTTCAGGTTCGGAGGGTCTTTCTCAGCCACCCGCAGGCGGCACCCCTAGCTGCAACTGTATGGAGTACCCTATATAATAGTCGGTTCTTATTCAACCACCCGGCCCCATGCGGAAAGCGAGACCAAGATGAATCTGGAAATAGCGCGCCACAACATGATCGAACAGCAGATCCGGCCCTGGGATGTCCTGGACCAGCGCATCCTGGATCTGATAGAGACCACCCCGCGCGAGGCCTTCGTACCGCCGGCCTATCGTCAGCTGGCCTTCGCCGACACCGCCATCCCCCTGGACCAGGGACAGTCGATGATGCCGCCCAGGCTGGAGGCGCGCATGCTCCAGGCGCTGGATCCCGGGACACAAGACTCGGCCCTCGAGGTCGGCACCGGCAGTGCCTACGTCACCGCTCTGCTGGGTCGCAGTTGTCGTCAGGTTCTCAGTATCGACTGTTTTCCGGGATTCATCGAATCGGCCGCGACCCGGCTGCGGGAACAGGGGATCGCGCATGTCGAGCTGCTGCATCAGGACCTGTTCACCTGGGAAACCGATCGCTTGTTCGATGTGATCGCGGTTACCGGCTCGCTGCCGATCGATTACCCCCGCCTGCGTGATATGCTGCGCGTGGGGGGACGCCTGTTCACCATCACCGGGACCTCGCCGGTCATGGAAGCCAGCCTGATCACCCGCCGCGCGGATGAGGAATGGAGCCGTGAGGACCTCTTCGAGACCGACATACCCGCCCTGGTGGGCGCGCCGGAACCGGAGCATTTCTCCTTCTGATGCGGAGTCTCACGCCCAGGCAGTTTATTGAACTCCGCCATGGTGACGCTATCGAGCCCCTGCTGCTGGACGTGCGTGAGCCCTGGGAGCATGACATCTGCCGGGTGGCGGGGTCCACTCTGCTGCCGATGTCGCGTATCGACGAGGCCTTGCAGCAACTCGATCGGCAACGCCCTACCGTGGTGCTCTGCCACCACGGCATCCGCAGCCGGCAGGTAGCCCGTTACCTCTCGGGCAAGGGTTTTGCCGAGGTCTATAACCTGGAAGGGGGCATCTCCGCCTGGGCCAGGGAGCTGGATCCCGAGATGCCCGACTACTGACAAGGAACGACGAGATGAAGCACCGTGGCCACATCCCCCTTTTCCAGGCGTTCCCAGGCTGTCTGGGCCTGCTCGGGATCTGCCTGGTCCTGGTTTCCACCAGCCCACGCGCCGAGGACCTGCTGAGCATCTATCAACTGGCGGAGCAGAAAGACCCGGCCTATCTGAGCGTGATCGCCTCGCGCAGGGCGATCGCCGAGGAAGTCCCCCAGGCGCGCGCCCAGCTGGTCCTGCCCGAGATCACCTTGAGTGGCAACGCCACCTACAATCAGCAATACATCTCCACCGACAGTCTGCTGCGGGGTGGCAGTACGAATTTCTACAGCCGCGGTTATTCCCTCAATCTGAACCAGCCGGTCTATCACTATGACCGCTGGCGACGGCTGAGACAGGCCCGCCTGGATGTGCGCAAGGCCCAGGCCGAGCAGGACGCGGCCCTGCAAGACCTGATCGTGCGGGTCGCGGTGGCCTACTTCGGCGTTCTCGCGGCCCATGACGAGCTGGAGTTCGCCCAGTCCGAGAAGAAGGCCTTTGCCCGCCAGCTGGAACAGACCACGCAACGCTTCGATGTCGGTCTGATCGCCATCACCGACGTGGAGGAATCCCGCTCGGCCTACGATGCATCGGTCGCCCGGGTCATCGCCGCCGAGAACCAGCTCGATATCGCACATGAAAAGCTGCGTGAGATCACCGGCCGCTATCACCGTCAGCTGACCCCGCTGGGCGAGCACATGCCCCTGGTCAACCCGGAACCCTCCGATATCAGCGCCTGGACCCGCATCGCGCTGAAACAGAACCTCAAGCTGGCTGCCGCCAGCTATGCCGTCGAGGCTGCGCGCGAGGAGGTCAAGCGCCAGAACGCGGGACACTTGCCGACCCTGGACCTGGTCGGCAGCAACAGTTTTTCCCACTCCGGGGGCCTGTTCGGATCCAACGACATCACCTCCTACGCCCTCGGGCTGCAACTCAATGTCCCCATCTACCAGGGCGGTCAGGTGATCTCACGCACCCGCCAGGCGGGCCACCGTCTGGCCGAGGCCCAGGAAAAACAGGAACTGCAACGCCGCGCCGCGGACCGCGAGACCCGCAGCTCGTATCTCAGCGTCGTCTCCGGTATCAGCCAGGTGCAGGCCCTGGCGCAATCGGTGAAGTCCAATGCCACCGCGCTACAGGCCACCGAGGCCGGATTCGAGGTCGGTACACGCACCACCGTGGATGTCACCATCGCCCAGCGCAGCCTGTTCCAGGCCAAGCGGGATCTGGCCCAGGCCCGATATGATTACATCCTCAACAGCCTGCGCCTGAAGGCCGCCGCGGGCACCCTGGCCCCCACCGATCTGCAGCAGGTCAACGGCTGGCTGCAATAACCCCCACGCGAGCGAGACCATGGCCACGAACGATACCCTCTGCCGCGCCAGTGACAGTCAGCTGGTGATCATCGACATCCAGGAAAAACTGGGCGGCGCCATGCCCGACAAGGTCCTCAAACGGGTACTGCAGCACACCCGCCTGCTGCTGGACAGCAGCCGTCTGCTGGAAATACCGGTGCTGGCCACGACCCAGTATCCCCGCGGCCTGGGCGACCTGCATGCGGATATCGCCGCCCGGCTGCCGGATACGCACAGCCCGCTGGAGAAGACCAGTTTCTCCTGCTGCGGGTGTTCCGCGTTCAACCAGGCCCTGGAGGCCAGGGGACGGGACCAGATCGTTCTCACCGGCATGGAATCCCATGTCTGCGTATTGCAGACCGCGCTGGAACTCGGCGCGCAGGGAAAACAGGTGTTCGTCATCGCCGATGCCGTATGCTCCCGCCGCCTGGAAAACTACCACAACGCCCTGCAACGGATGCAGCAGGCCGGGATCATCATCGCCAGCACGGAATCCGTGATCTTCGAATGGCTGCGGGATGCGTCCCACGCCCACTTCAAGACCATTTCCACCTGGCTGCGCTAGTCACCGTGCATAGCCTGGTTCTCTAGCGGCAAGCCGGCCCGGAACTGCACGCGCGGCGGATGACCGGGATCACAGCGTGCCGGCAAGTTTCAGCAGCCCCTGCCGCAACAGCAGGTTGAGACTGTAGCGCACACCGAAACCCGTGACCTCGGTGGGGATATGGGCCAGCCCGCCCTTGTGACTGCCACTGGACAGATCGAGATGCACCCAGGGAATGGCCTTGTCGACGAAGCGTCCAAGAAAGCGCGCGGCGAGAATGTGATCGGCATCGCCCTCGATGGCGCACTGTTTGATATCCGCGATCTCGCTCTTCAGGGCCTCGTCATAGTCCTGGTCCTGGGGGAACGGCCAGACCCGCTCGCCACTGTCGCGGCCGGCCTCGATCAGGCTGGGATAGAGGGCGTCACGATTACTGAAGGCGCCGCTGTAGGCATCCCCGAGAGCATACACGCAGGCCCCGGTCAGGGTCGCATAGTCGATGATCAAGGACGGCTTCTCGCGCGATGCCAGCGCCAGGGTGTCCGCCAGCACCATGCGGCCTTCGGCATCGGTGTGGATCACCTCGATACTGGTGCCATCGCAGGTCCTGACGACATCATTGGGCTTGTAGGCCCGGGGGCCGATATGATTCATCGCCAGCGCCAGCCAGCAATCCACGGCGAAGGGCGCCTGCAACCGGCTCAAGGCCAGCAGGGTGCCCAGGGCCACGGCGCTGCCCTGCATGTCTCCATGCATGCCCAGCATATACTTGGCCGGCTTCAGATTGGTGCCGCCGGTATCGAAACAGATCCCCTTGCCCACCAGGGCGAGGGTGGCATTGCTTCCACCGGCGGGACGATAGCGCAAATGAACGATGCCGGCATCCTTGTCCGGGCTGCCCTGCGCCACGGCGACGAAGGCCCCGGCCTTGCGCTTGCGCAAGGCCTTCAGATCGAGGAATGTCATCCTCCAGCCCTGTTCTCCGGCCAGCGACTCGATGCGCCGTCGGTATGCTTCCGGGGTCAGCTCATTCGGCGGCAGGACCGTCAGGCCACGGGCCAGGTTGTTGCCCTCGGCCTCCGCCAGGGTGCTGCGGAAGCCATGCCGCGAGCGCAGGCCATGCAAGCGGATACGCTTGAGAGCGCGTCGCGGCTCCGGTTTGCTCTTGCGGCTGGGCAACGCCTCCGCGGCTGCCAGCAGGGCCGCCAGCAAGGCCTCGACCCAGGCTTCCGCCTCGGCCTTGCGAAATCCGGGGACATGAATATTGACCTCTTGCGGCTGCATGGCCATCACCCCGGCCACCAGTTTGCGCGCCAGGGTCAGGCGGGCAAAGGCCGTGCCGACATCCTTGATCAGCGCGTATCTGAGCATGGGACCGTTACCATCCCCCAGGTCCAGGTCTATCGGGGTATCGTCACGCAGGGTCTCCGGCAGATGGGCCCTCTTGCCCAGCATGGCCACGCCACAGGGGAGTTCCCCGAGCGCCTGCGCGGCGCCCTCGCAGGGCAGGACGAGTAGCCAGCAACCCGGACGGGAAAAGGCTTTCAGGCCCGGGGTTCTGGCCGATTGGCTGAATTTCGGTTGCATAAGATTGTAATCCAGGACAGTGTGATGGTATCCGGCCGGCGTAACACCCTGCCACCCGCGTCAGCGTATGAAGCGACCGAAACTGCGTGAACCATTGTCGGTGGCGATGGTTTTTACCAGTTTGAGTGTACCCGTATCGATGATCGAAACGCTGTTGTCCACCCAGTTGACAACATAGACATGACGACCGTCCGGGGTGATATCGATACCTTCAGGGGTCTCGCCGACGGCGATATCACCGATGACTTCGCGGCTGCCGGTATCGATCACGGAAACACTGTCGTCATCCTGGTTGGTCACATACAGGCGCCGCCCATCCGGACTGACGATGGCGCAATAGGGCCATTCCCCGACGGCGATGGTGCCGACCACACGCAGCTTCGCGGTATCGATCACCGAGACATCGCCGCTATGGACATTGACCGCGTACAGCCGCTCTCCCCGCGCATCATAGGCCAGACCGAAAGGAGCGGTCCCGACCGGCAGCACCGCCAGGGTCTGGTAGTCGTCACTGTCGATGATCGAAACCGTATTGTCATCGCGATTGGCGACATACAGGCGCCGATGCAGATCGTCCACCCACACCCCGGCAGGTGATCTGCCTACCGGGATGTGGCGGATGATACTCAGGTCGTCGCCATCCACCACGGTCAGCCGATGCTCGTACCAGTCGGCGACATAGACCCGCCGGCCATCACTGCTGGTCGCGATCCCTACCGGACCGGCGCCCACCGGCATATGGCCGATGACCTCCAGACTGTGGCCATCGATGACGCTGATATCGTTACTCTCGGCATTGCTGACGAAGATGCGTCTGTGGCCCTGGCTGACGGCGATACCGGCGGGCCGGTGGCCTACGCGGATCCGTTTGACCGCCTCCTGGGTGGTGGTATCGATGACCGTGACATCATCGCTCAACTGGTTGGTAATAAAGGCATAGTCGGCAGCCTTCGCAGCACCGCAGAACAGCAGTGCGACAAAAAAAACCGGCCCCGGGCGGACGCTGCGCCGGGGGCCGGTGTGTCTGTCGGGTCTGAGCATCTCCAGGCCCGCGGTGGCTTACTGGCCTTCCACCAACTTCTTCAGGCCTTGCAGGCCGGACTTGTAGATCGCGGTTATGGTCTTGACCGCATCCTCGTCACTGAGCCCCTCCGGCCAGCGGGGGTCCTCCTCGTAATAGTTCAACTGATAGACGCGATAGAACTTGCCGATCCAGCTGACCTCGGTGCCGCCATCGACGGCCGAGAGCCTCATGATGGAGAGATAATTCTTGACCGGCACCGCGGGCACATCGAATGTCTTGCCACGAAAATCCTCGGTCTTGACGATATCCTGCTTGACGATCTTGTATTTCATCATCTTGTTTTCTTCGTCACGTTTCTTGAGGTTCTCGGTGATGCTCGGGCCACCCTCGGCATTCAGGGTCAGCTGGCGGGTCTTGTCATCCAGCATCTTCACGGATTTGACCGCCGGCAGCCACTTGCCGATGCTGGAGAAATCGCCCACCACCGCCCAGACCTTGTCCACCGGGGCGTTGATGACAATCTTCTCCACCACTTTCTGCCGCGAGGGGCCGTGAGCGGACACGATCAGGGGGGTGGCCAGCAGTGCCACCAATGTGAAACTGAGGATCTTCTTCATTGCAACGACTCCAGGTTGTTTTTGTCGAAATAATCGCGGCGATCGCGCATGCAGGCATGCTGCCGGTCCAGGCAACGATCGCTGAGGTGTCGGGCCCGGTTTCAGTACCTGGGCCAGGCGCGGCGCGCGTGGACTGTAACGCAAGCCGATGATTTTTTCCAGGAACCCGCCGGCCCGGCGCATGCCCTTGCCCGATATCCGGAGCAGGCCGCGCCAGGGGTTTGCGGCATGTTTTTTTCAACTATACTTCACGCTATGCATGCCGACTCGCCGATAGGCTCACTGCATGCCTGACCTGCCTCAAGTAAAGGCATGCAGACGCCGTTATTAATGACAGACGATCGCCCTGGAGGTTCCACGCCATGACAGGAAGGTTTCCATGACCGATGCGAAAGACACCGACCCCCAGGAGACCCGGGAGTGGCTGGAATCACTGCAGGCGGTGCTGGAACGGGAGGGCGCGGAGCGGGCGCATTTTCTGCTCGAGCGCCTCATCGACAGGGCCCGCCGCTCCGGCGCCTACCTGCCCTATTCCGCCCATACCGCCTATCTGAACACCATCCCCACCGCGAAGGAAGAAGCCTCCCCGGGTGATGCCGCCCTGGAATGGCGCATCCGCTCCTATATCCGCTGGAATGCGATGGCCATGGTGGTGCGCGCCAACCACCGCAACAAGGGCCTGGGAGGACATATCGCCAGTTTCGCCTCGGCGGCGACCCTGTACGATGTCGGCTTCAACCATTTTTTCCGTGCCTGCAATGAGCAGCAGCACGGCGACCTGCTGTTCGTGCAGGGCCACTCGGCCCCGGGTTTCTATGCCCGGGCCTTCCTCAACGGACAACTGACGGAGCAGGATCTGGACCGCTTCCGACTGGAGGCCAATGAGCCCGGACTGTCATCCTATCCGCACCCGCACCTGATGCCGGATTTCTGGCAGTTCCCGACCGTGTCCATGGGCCTGGGCCCCCTGCAGGCCATCTACCAGGCCCGTTTCATGCGCTACCTGCAACATCGCGGGCTGCTGGATCCGGGGGATCGCAAGGTCTGGGCCTTCATGGGCGATGGCGAGATGGACGAACCGGAGGCCCGCGGCGCCATCGGCCTGGCCGCGCGCGAGAACCTGGACAACCTGATCTTCGTCATCAACTGCAATCTGCAGCGCCTGGATGGACCGGTACGCGGCAACGGCAAGATCATCCAGGAACTGGAGGCGGAATTCCGTGGCGCCGGCTGGGGCGTGATCAAGGTGATCTGGGGCTCCTACTGGGATCCCTTGCTGGCCCGGGACACCCATGGCCTGCTGCAGCAGCGCATGGAGGAATGCGTGGACGGCGAATACCAGGCCTACAAGGCCAATGACGGCGCCTATGTGCGCAAGCACTTCTTCGGCAAGTACCCGGAACTCGAGGCCATGGTCGCGAACATGACCGATGCCGATATCTGGCGCCTGAACCGTGGCGGCCATGACCCGCACAAGGTCTATGCCGCCTATGCCGCCGCGGTCAAGAACAAGGGGCAACCGACCCTGATCCTGGCCAAGACCGTCAAGGGCTATGGCATGGGCGAGGCCGGTGAGGCCCAGAATGCCACCCACCAGCAGAAGAAGCTGGACCTGGAGGAGCTGCGGGCCTTCCGCGATCGTTTCAATATCCCTATCCCGGACGATCAGATCGAGCAGGCGCCCTATTACCGTCCGCCGGAGGACAGTCCCGAGATCCGGTATCTGCGGCAGCGCCGTGAGGCCCTGGGTGGCTGGATGTTCGCCCCCCGACCGCAGGCGCCGGCCCTGGAACCCCCGGCCCTGGAGGAATTCAGCAACATCACCTCGGGCTCGGATGGCCGGGAGATGTCCACGACCATGGCCTTCGTGCGTATCCTCAGCACCCTGGTCAAGCACAAGCGCCTGGGGTCGCATATCGTCCCCATCGTCTCCGACGAGGCGCGCACCTTCGGCATGGAGGGCATGTTCCGGCAACTGGGGATCTACTCCTCCGTGGGACAGAAGTACGAGCCGGTCGATCACGAACAGGTGATGTATTACAAGGAGGACATCCAGGGCCAGATCCTCGAGGAAGGCATCACCGAGGCCGGATCCCTGGCCTCATGGATGGCCGCCGCCACCGCCTACAAGAACCACGGCATCCAGATGCTGCCCTTCTTCATCTTCTACTCCATGTTCGGCTTCCAGCGGGTGGGCGACCTGGCCTGGGCCGCGGGCGATATCGAGGCCCGCGGCTTCCTGATGGGCGGCACCTCCGGTCGCACCACCCTGGCCGGAGAAGGCCTGCAGCATGACGATGGCCACAGCCACATCCTGTCCTCGACCATCCCCAACTGCGTCAGTTACGACCCCGCCTATGCCTGTGAACTGGCGGTCATCATCCAGGACGGTATCCGCCGCATGCTGGGTGAACGGGAGAACATCTTCTACTACCTGACGATCTTGAACGAAAACTATCCCCAGCCGGCCCTGCCGGAGGGCGCCGAGGCCAATATTCTCAAGGGCATGCACCGCATACGGCGGGCCGATGGCGGCGCCCCGGGGGTCCGCCTGCTGGGCTCCGGCGCGATCCTCAATGAGGTCCTGGCGGCGGCCGATCTGTTGCATGACGATTTCAGTATCACCGCCGATGTCTGGAGCGTGACCAGTTTCACCGAACTGCGGCGGGAGGGCCTGGAGGCCGAACGCTGGAACCGCCTGCATCCCACCGGCACGGCCCGCCGCTGTCACGTCCAGACCTGCCTGGAAGCCGAGGGGGGGCCGGTGATCGCCGCCACCGATTACATGAAGGCCTATGCCGATCAGATACGGGCTTTCGTCCCCGCCCCGTACCACGTGCTCGGCACCGATGGTTTCGGCCGTTCCGATACCCGCGAGGGCCTCCGGCGCTTCTTCGAGGTGGACCGCCAGCATATCGCGATCACCGCCCTGTACGCCCTCGCCGCGGACGGCGGGATCCCGGCGGAGACGGTCGCCGACGCCATCCGGCGCTATGAGATATCCCCGGACAAACCGGATCCGGCCCGACTCTGAACAAAGGTTCCCCCATGAGCGAGACAACCCAGGTACTGCTACCGGATATCGGCGATTTCGACAGCGTCGACGTGATCGAGATCCTGGTCAAGCCCGGTGACCGGGTACAGCCGGAAGACTCCCTGCTCACCCTGGAAAGTGACAAGGCAACGATGGAGATCCCGTCCCCCCATGCCGGTATCGTGGAGCGCGTGCTGGTCAGGATCGGCGACCAGATAGCCCAGGGTGCGCCCATCGTGGAGATGCGCCTGACCGAAAGCGAAACCGCCCCCAGCCTGGATCAGCCCCCGCCGTCACCCGCCGGGGACACGAAGTCAGCCCCATCCCCGGCGTCACCACCGCCTGAGGCGAAGCCACCCGGGACCATGGCGGCCACATCCCCGCTACCGGAGCCACCGGTGATACCCAAGACCGCGGAGACGGTGCGTGGCTCCCGCACCGCCAGGGCCCATGCCAGCCCGGTGGTGCGGCGTTTCGCCCGTGAACTGGGGGTGGATATCGGCCTGGTCAAGGGCAGTGGCCCACGCGGTCGCGTCCTCAGGGAGGATGTGCAGAACTATACCCGCTCGGCCCTTTCCGGCAGCGCCCTCAGCGGTCAGGGCGGCTTCGCCTTTCCGGAGGTGCCGGCCGTAGACTTCTCCCGCTTCGGCAAGACCGAGCTGAAGCCGCTCAGCAAGATCCGGCGCCTGGCGGGTCAGAGCCTGCACCGCAGCTGGATCACCGTGCCCCTGGTGACCCAGTTCGACGAGGCCGACATCACCGAACTGGAGGCCTTCCGCAAGTCCCGGCTGGCGGAGGCCCAGGCCCAGGGGCTCAAGCTGACCCTGGTCACCTTCCTGGTCAAGGCGGTGGTAGTGGCGCTGAAGAGATTCCCTGACTTCAATGCCTCGCTGACCAGCGAGGGCGATGCCCTGGTGATGAAACACTATTTCCATATCGGCATTGCCGTCAATACCGACCACGGCCTGATGGTGCCGGTCATCAAGGACGTGGACCAGAAGGGTCTGTTCGATATCGCCGCCGAGATCAAGCAGCTCAGTGACAAGGCCCGGGCGGGGAACATCAGTCCCGCCGAAATGCAGGGAGGGTGCTTCAGTATCTCCAGCCTGGGCGGTATCGGAGGGAACGGCTTCACCCCCATCGTCAACACCCCCGAGGTGGCCATACTCGGCGTATCGAAGTCCCGCATGCAGCCGGTCTATGACGGCGGGCAGTTCGTGCCGCGTCTGATCCTGCCGTTCTCGGTCTCCTATGACCACCGCGTGATCGATGGCGTGGCCGGCGCCAGCTTCTGCGGCTATCTCAGCGAGATCCTCACCGATATACGCCAGATCCTGCTCTGACAGCCCGCTACCGGGACAGTATGATAGGCACACAACAACACAGGAGTGATGACCATGCAGCGACTCATGAAAATCCTCGGTGCCGTGTTGCTGCCATGCCTGTTGCCCTGGATTGCGACCGCCGATGCCCGCCAGCCAGCCGTGGAACGGGCACCCGAGGTCCAGAATCCGATAGAGGTCACCGGCGAGATCCACCATTATGGCGGGCGGGGGCAGATACTCAAGGATGTGGAACTCATCGAAGAAGGCAAGCAGCGTTACAGCCTGAATGTCCATTTCAACATGTTCATTCGCTATGACTGGGACTCCCCCGGGAAGGCCACGGACGAGATCACCATCAAGATCACGCCCACCCAGGTCAACCGGGGTGATGACGAGGCGGTAACACGGCGCGATACCATCCTCGCCGGGGATGACAAGGACCTGCCCCTGGATGAAGTCGTCTACGATGGCCGCTCCGAAGGCGGTCCCTACCTGATCGTGCGCCTGAACCGGCGGCATCATTACACCGTGCTCAAGAACGCGGATTATCGCAGTCTCAGCATTCAACTCGACTGAAAGCTGGCCCTGTTGACGCCCTCCGCACCCGTCCCCTGCCCCGGCCTGTACTATCGGCGATACGGGCGGGGCCGGCCCCTGCTCGTCCTGCATGGCCTGTTCGGCTCGGGTAGAAACTGGCGCCGAATCGCGCAGGCCCTGGAGCAGGACCGCCAGGTCATCACCGTGGATCTGCGCAATCATGGGGCATCCCCCCATTGTGCGGGCATGGACTATGCCGACATGAGCGCGGACATCCTCGTCCTGATGGATGAACTGGGACTGGAAACAGCCGACCTGATGGGCCACAGCATGGGTGGCAAGGTGGCCATGAGCCTGGCCCTGTCGCAACCCGGGCGAGTCTCGCGCCTGGTCGTGGTGGATATCGCCCCGGTCCACTACCGGCACGACTTCCAGGCCATCTTCGAATCGCTGAAGGCCCTGCCTCTGGAACGACTGCAAGGCCGCGCCGAGGCGGAACGCCTGCTGCTGGAACGGCTCAAGGACCCGGTCCTGACAGGCTTCCTGCTGCAAAACCTGCAACGCGATGATGAACAAGGCTTCCACTGGCGGGTCAATCTGCCCGCCCTGGAACAGGGCATGGAGGCGATCAGCGGCTTTCCGGAAGACCTGCTGGAACACCGTTATGACGGCCCGGCGCTGTTCATCGCCGGGGCCGAATCACGCCATATCCGCCCCGGGCACCAAGCCCGGATCAAGACCCTGTTCCCGCGGGCCGTGATCGCCACCATCGACGGTACCGGGCACTGGCCGCACAGCGAACGGCCCGAGACCTTCCTCGACGCCCTGCGCGGATTTCTGCGGGCCTGAC
>CAZDOC010000038.1:14259-22833 GCA_964506945.1 uncultured Gammaproteobacteria bacterium | reverse complement strand
TCGGTCAGCAGGCAGGCATCGTACTGCGGGGCCTGTCCCAGTTCATGCAGCACCGGCAGGTGCAGAAACTGTTCCTGCTGGCAATCCGGATCGTAGTTGCCCACCAGTTCCATGCCGTAGTCACCGGCCCGCAGGGTGGCGATCTCGGCCAGTTCCGAGACCCCGCACAGCAATACCCGGCGCCAGCCGTTGCGGTTGCAGACGGCGAAGGCCTGGCGGCAGTCGTTGCTGGCGCGGCGATAGAAATCGAAGGAGATACTCAGATACTCGGCGGTGAGGCGGCTCTTCTCGGCGAAACCCTTGGGGGTCAGGTAGTAGGCATAGCGATTGGCGGGGGCGGTCTGGATCTTGATCAGGCCCTTTTTGGCACAGCGCTTCAGATAGCTGTTGGCCAGCCCCAGGGCCACGCCCAGGCGGGCGGCCAGGTGGCGCTGCGTGACCTCGCTGTCCCCCTCGATTGCCTGCAGGATCTCCAGGGTCAGCGCGTCGTCCTTGTTCCCCGTGTTCATGGGGTGAACACTATAGACACAAGATCCCTGGAGATCAATATCCGGGCTGGCCTGGAGCTCGTTATCCGATGGGACAAGGCTTGCAACCCCGCCCTGTCCCACCATGGGTTTTACAGTGTGCCGAGGGATCCTCGCCAGTCTAACGGTCAGTACCGGACATGCGGTGTTGATGTTTCCCGTTTTGGGGCTTCGTCCCTGAGATACTCATCTGTCAGGGTGTTTCCAGCTCCCGCATCATTTCATCGACATCTTTGGCGCGCCAAATCGACACATCACTTCGGCGTTGCCGCCGCTGTCCATCATACACCAGAGCACAAGATCCGGGCGGAGCGGCCGATCGGGATACGAATGTACGCAAGCCCTTGAAATAGTCACTGTTGATGGTGGCTCCGGATTTGATTTCAACGGCGGCAATATCCGCGCCGCTCTCTATCAACAGGTCGACTTCATTCGCTTTGGCATCACGCCAAAAATACAGATTGCTGCGCTTGCCACGATGATAACGATATTTAAGGGCCTCGATGACAACCATATTCTCAAACAGGTTTCCTCTTAGCGGATGCCGGTTCACATGGCTCAATTTTTCAATCCCGAGCAGATAGCTGGCCAGGCCCACATCGTAAAAATAGAGTTTTGGGGTTTTTATCTGGCGTTTGGATATATTGGTATGCCATGGCTGCAGCAGATACACCACATAACTGGCCTCCAGCAGGGTGAGCCAGCTTCGGGCGGTCGTATGCGATATGCCAACATCATTGCCAAGGCTCTGGAGGTTCACCAACTGCCCAATCCGACCGGCACAGAGGCGTACGAATCTCTCGAACAGGGTAAGATTCTTGATAGAGCAATATGCAACTACAACTTTCATATTACCCCATGGGGCCGGCACAATATCTATAGTGGGCGGCAGGCGTGCAACAGTTCGTGCACCGCACCTGGCCCGTCAGCTCAGTCTCCCGGCTCGATGGCATCGCGGCTGATCCTGACCTGGGCGGTCTTGCCGGCGATCTCCAGCAGCAGGATCACCCGCTCCTTGCTGCTGCGGGCGCTGAACACGGCCTCGTAACCGGCCATCGCGCCCTCGCGGATGCGCACCTTGTCGCCCGGCTTGAATTCCCTGGGGGGGAGTTCAAACACCCCTTCTTCATCGGCATGTTCCCGCACACCGGCCACCAGCGCATCGGGCACCCGCGCCGGCATGCCGCCGAAGCGTACCAGGCCGGTCACGCCCAGGGTCGAGCGGATCGGCGCCCAGTTGTCGCTCTGATCGTCCAGATGAATGAAGAGATAACGGGGAAACAGGGGCTCGATGACATCGGTGTAGCGACCGGCACGCCGCCGCCGCTGGCGCAGCAGCGGCAGGTAGGTATGGAAGCCCTGCCGCTCCAGGTTCTCGACCGCGATGCGTTCCTGCCGGGGCTTGGTGTAGATCAGGTACCAGGCCTTCACGCAGCCAGAATCCCGCTGGGCGCGTCAGCGACCGACACAGACATACTCGAAACCGGTCTGGGTCATCAATTCCGGTTCATAGACGTTGCGCAGATCGATGAATACCCGTCCTTGCATGGTCTCCAGCAGGCGAGGCATATCCAGGCCACGGTAGGCGTTCCACTCGGTCATCAGCACCACCGCATCGGCGTCCCGCGCGGTCTCGTAGGCATCCTCGCAGTAATCGATGCCCTCGGGCAGCAGTGGCCGGGCCTCGTCGATACCCTGGGGATCGGTGGCGCGGATCCTGGCGCCCTTCTCCAGCAGCGCCGGGAGGATGGACAGGGCCGGGGAATCGCGCATGTCGTCGGTCTCCGGCTTGAAGGTCAGGCCCAGCACCGCGATGGTCCTGCCGGCCTCGCTGCCGCCGAGGGCCTCGCGTATCTTCTTGATCATGCGAGCCTTCTGCGCCGCATTGACCTCGATGGTGGCCTCGACGATGCGCGAGGAGGTGCCGTGTTCCTGGGCGATGCGCACCAGCGCCTGGGTGTCCTTGGGAAAGCAGGAGCCGCCATAGCCGGGACCGGCGTGCAGGAACTTGCGGCCGATGCGGCCATCCAGGCCCATGCCCTTGGCCACCGCATGGACATCGGCGCCGACGTTCTCGCAGAGCATGGAGATCTCGTTGATGAAGCTGATCTTGGTGGCCAGGAAGGCATTGGAGGCGTACTTGATCAGCTCGGCGCTCTCCAGGCCGGTGGCCAGGATCGGCGCCTCGATCAGGTTGATGGGTCGGTACAGCTCCCGCAGCAGGGCCTCGGCGCGCTCGCTCTCGACGCCGATCACGACCCGGTCGGGACGCATGAAATCACCGATAGCGGCACCCTCGCGCAGGAACTCCGGATTCGAAGCGACATCGAAATCGGCCTCGGCATTCTCTTCGCGGATCAGGCGTTCGACATTGCGCGCGGTGCCGACCGGCACCGTGGACTTGTCGACGATGACCGTATAGCCGGACAGGTAAGGGGCAATCTGGCGGGCAGCGGCATAGACATAGCTCAGATCGGCGTAACCATCGCCACGCCGGGAGGGCGTACCCACGGCGATGAAGACCAGATCGGCCTGATCCACCACGCCGGCGAACTCGGTGGTGAAGTGCAGGCGGCCGGCACTGACATTGGCCTCCACCAGCTCGTCCAGGCCAGGCTCGTAGATGGGGATCTCGCCATTGTTCAAACGCGTTATCTTGCTCTCATCCACATCGATACAGGTCACATTTGCACCGAATTCCGAGAAACACGCCCCGGATACCAGACCGACGTAACCGGTGCCTATCATCACTACATTCATGGGGTTTTCCTTGGATTTACCAGGGTGGAGGGAAAGATAGACCCATCCCCTCACCCCGACCCTCTCCCTGGGGGAGAGGGAATGGCTGATGTTGCGGATTGCGCAACGATATTACCGGCACGAAAACGGTCCCGTTTCCTCCGGCATCCTCTGCCCGATTCGGCCTACAGCCGCCACAGGCGGATCCCCTCGGGGACGTTTTCCCGCGGCAGGCGTGCCTTGACGTCGGCGACCGCGCCCCGGCCGTCCTCGAGCAGACCGGCGATCAACGACCAGCCCTGTTCCAGGTAGCTGCGATGCGGCACCGCGAAGACCACCGCCTGGGCCGGCCGGAGGTCCTCCATCGCGGTCAGGCTGATGCCGTATTCCGCTTCGGCCTCGGCGGCGTCGGCCTCCGGGTCGTGGATCTGCACCTCGACGCCATAGTCGCGCAACTCGGTGACGATATCGATCACCCGGGTATTGCGCAGGTCCGGCACGTCCTCCTTGAAGGTGAAGCCCAGCAGGGTGACTACGGAGTCCCTCACATTGCGGCCGTCGTGGATCAACTGCTTGATGATCTGGCTGGCGACGAAGCCGCCCATGCCGTCGTTGATGCGCCGGCCGGCCAGGATCACCTGGGGGATGTAGCCGACGATGGTGGCCTTGTGGGTCAGGTAATAGGGATCCACGCCGATGCAGTGGCCCCCGACCAGGCCCGGGTCGAAGGGCAGGAAGTTCCACTTGGAGCCGGCCGCGGCCAGCACGTCGCGGGTGTCTATCCCCAGGCGGTTGAAGATCAGCGCCAGTTCGTTCATCAGGGCGATATTCAGATCGCGCTGGGTGTTCTCGATGACCTTGGCGGCCTCGGCGACCTTGATGGTGGCGGCGCGATGGACGCCGGCCTCGACCACCGATTCGTAGATACGGGCGACGGTCTCCAGGGTCTCGGTGTCATCGCCGGAGACCACCTTGGTGATGGTGGTGAAGACATGCTCCTTGTCACCGGGGTTGATGCGCTCCGGCGAGTAGCCGACATGGAAGTCCACCCCGGCCTTCAGGCCCGATTCGGCCTCCAGCACCGGGATGCAGTCCTCCTCGGTGGCGCCGGGATAGACGGTGGACTCGTAGACCACGATATCGCCCTTTTTGAGCTGCCCGCCGACCGTGCGCGAGGCGCCGATCACCGGGCTGAGATCGGGCCGCTTGGCCTCGTCCACCGGCGTGGGTACGGCGATGATGTGGAAATCCGCGGCCCTGATGTCCGCCGGATTGGCGGTGTAGGCGACATTGCCGGCCACCGCGGCCATATCCTCGTCGCTGACCTCGTTGGTGCGGTCGTGGCCCGCGATCAGCTCGCGGATGCGTTCCTCCGAGATATCGAAGCCGATCACCGGCTCCCGGCGGCCGAAGGCGACCGCCACCGGCAGACCGACATAACCCAGACCGATAACCGAAATCTTTCTTCCTTGCGTCATGTTTTTATACCTTGTAGAAGTCTCTGTACCAATCGACGAAATTCTGTATGCCCTGCTTTATCGGCATGTTGGGCTGATACTCCAGATCCCGGACCAGATCGCTGACATCGGCATAGGTATCGGGCACATCGCCGGGCTGCAGGGGCAGCAGGTTCTTCTCCGCCGCCATCCCCAGGCATTCCTCCAGGGTCTCGATGAAGCTCAGCAGGTGTACCGGGTTGTTGTTGCCGATGTTGTAGAGGCGGTAAGGGGCCTTGCTGGTGCCCGGGTCGGGCTTGTCGCCGGACCATTCAGGATTGGGCTCGGCCGGGTGATCGATGACCCGCAGCACGCCCTCGACGATGTCATCCACATAGGTGAAGTCGCGCCGGTGATCGCCATAGTTGAAGACATCGATGGGCCGGCCTTCGAGGATGCTGCGGGTAAACAGGAACAGGGACATGTCCGGGCGCCCCCAGGGTCCATAGACGGTGAAGAAGCGCAGGCCGGTGGTCGGCAGGTCATAGAGATGGCTGTAGGTATGCGCCATCAGCTCGTTGGCCTTCTTGGTCGCCGCGTACAGTGAGACCGGGTGATCGACATTGCCGTGCACCGAGAACGGCATGTTGGTGTTGGCGCCGTAAACCGAGCTGGAGGAGGCATAGGCCAGGTGCTCGACACCGTGGTGCCGGCAGCCCTCCAGGACGTTCATGAAACCGATGATATTGGCGTCGATATAGGCATGCGGGTGGGTCAGTGAATAACGCACCCCCGCCTGCGCCGCCAGGTGCATCACCCGCTGTGGCGCATGCTCGCGGAACAGGGCCTCCATGCCGTCGCGGTCCTCCAGGTCCAGGCGCAGGAACCGGAACCCCTGGTGGGGCAGCAGCCGGTCCAGGCGGGCCTGTTTCAGGCTCACATCGTAATAATCGTTCAGATTGTCGAGGCCGATGACCTCATCACCCCGGGCCAGCAGGCGCTGGGACAGGTGATATCCGATAAAGCCGGCGGCGCCGGTGACCAGTATTTTCATGATTGCTCGATATTGTTGTTATCCGGCCTGGGCGAATAAGACCATGCGGCCATCAGAATCCTTCAGGAGATGCGGCTCCCGGTCCGGGCGGATCAGCCATGGCCGCTCATTATAGCGGACTGTGGGAATTCGGCGAAGCCGCATCACCATGGCGCCGGCTCGTCCGCGCTGACAGGCCATCGAACGCTTGCTGGTGACTCTCGGAGTTCGAAAAATGTCCCGGCCTGCGTATAATGCCCGCATCCTGACCTCCCGTGACCGGAGCTGACGCGACACCATGCCCATAGACTCCCGACACCGCCAGCAGATGCCACCGAAAACCTCGTCCGATCGCGGTTTCGGCCTGGTGTTCACGGCCTTTTTCGCCATTATCGCGGGCCTGCCGCTGGTGCATGGCCATCCACCACGCTGGCCCCTGCTGGCCGTGGCCGTCGTATTCCTGTCCCTGGCGCTGATCAAACCCGGCATCCTGGCGCCCCTGAACCGTCTCTGGACGAAATTCGGTGAGCTCCTGCACCGGCTCATGAACCCGGTGATCATGGGCCTGATGTTCTTTGTCGTGCTCACGCCGATGGCCTTGCTCATGCGACTCACCGGCAAGGATCCACTGCGACTGAGGCTGGATCATGACACCGACAGCTACTGGATCCCGCGCCAGCCTCCCGGCCCGCCACCGGAATCCCTGAAAAACCAGTTTTAAGCCCCCGCCCTGACCCTCCCCCGCACGCGGGGGAGGGTGGGGATGAAACGCAAACAGACGATAAACGCCCGATCAATCGCAACAACAGTTTCGAGGAACAAGCATGTCCTTTCTGAAAGAACTCTGGGCCTTCATGCGCGCGCGCAAGAAGTTCTGGCTGCTGCCCATCATCATCGTCATGGTGCTGTTCGGCGGCCTGGTGATCCTGACCCAGGGCAGCGCCGTCGCGCCCTTCATCTACACCTTGTTCTGAGCCCGCATGCGCATACTCGGCATTTCGGCCTTCTACCATGACAGCGCCGCGGCCCTGATCGAGGACGGTCGCGTCACCGCCGCGGCCCAGGAAGAGCGCTTTACCCGCAAGAAACACGATGCGGGCTTCCCCCTGAACGCCATCGACTCCTGCCTGGCGGAGGCCGGGACAAGGCTGGACGGGGTGGATTACATCGCCTTCTACGACAAGCCCTTTCTCAAATTCGAGCGCCTGCTGGAGACCTACATGGCCTATGCGCCCAGGGGATTCAGCAGCTTCGCCAGGGCCATGCCGATCTGGCTGAAGGAAAAGCTGTTTCAGAAGGATCTGATCCGCAGGCAGCTCAAGGACCAGGCGCCGGCATACGACTGGGACAACCGCCTGCTGTTCGCCGAGCATCATCAGAGCCATGCCGCCAGCGCCTTCTTCCCCTCGCCCTTCGACGAGGCCGTGGTCCTGACCATGGACGGTGTCGGCGAATGGACAACCACCTCCGTCGGCATCGGCCGTGGCAAGGACCTGGAGATCGTCAAGGAGCTGCATTTCCCCCATTCTCTGGGCCTGCTCTACTCCGCCTTCACCTATTACACCGGTTTCCGGGTCAACTCCGGTGAATACAAACTGATGGGCCTGGCCCCCTATGGCCGGCCGCGCTACCGCGATCTCATCCTGGACAAGCTGCTGGACCTGAAGGAGGACGGCTCCTTCCGCCTGGACATGTCCTATTTCGATTACTGCACCGGTCTGCGCATGACCAACGAGCGCTTCGCGGAACTGTTCGGCCTGCCGGTGCGCCGGGCCGACGAGGACCTGCGGCAGGAACACATGGATCTCGCCGCCTCGATCCAGGCCGTCACCGAGGAGATCGTGCTGCGCATGACCCGCGCCCTGGCCCGCGAGACCGGCATCGCCAATCTCTGCCTGGCCGGGGGCGTGGCCCTGAACTGCGTCGCCAACGGCAAGGTCCTGCGTGACGGGGCCTTTGAAAACCTGTGGATCCAGCCGGCAGCCGGCGATGCCGGTGGCGCCCTGGGGGCCGCGCTGGCCACCTGGCACGGCCTGCTGGAGCAGCCCAGGGAGCGGGCTCCCGGTGGTGATGCCATGAGGGGCAGCTACCTGGGCCCGGCCTTCACACAGGCGGAGATCGAGGCCGCGCTGACGGGCTGCAAGGCGGTATTCCAGGTCCTGGACGACGAGGCGATCATCCGCAAGACCGCCGAGGGCCTGGCCGACGGCAAGGCCACCGGCTGGTTCCAGGGGCGCATGGAGTTCGGCCCACGAGCCCTGGGCGGCCGTTCCATCCTCGGTGATCCGCGTTCGCCGGAGATGCAGAAGACCCTCAACCTGAAGGTCAAATACCGGGAGAGCTTCCGACCCTTCGCCCCCTCGGTGCTGCGCGAGGAGGTCAGCGACTGGTTCGAACTGGATGGCGACTCGCCCTACATGCTGATCGTCGATGCGGTGAAAGAATCCCGCTGCCGGGAGATGACCGCGGAGGAAGAGGCCCTGTTCGGCATCGACAAGCTCAACATACAGCGATCCGAGATCCCGGCGGTCACCCATGTCGACTACTCGGCCCGTATCCAGACCGTGCATGCCGACACCAACCCGCGCTACCACGCCCTGATCAGCGCCTTCCGGGACCTGACCGGCTGCCCGGTGCTGGTCAACACCTCCTTCAACGTCCGTGGCGAACCCATCGTCGGCAGCCCGGAAGATGCCTTCCGTTGCTTCATGGGTACCGAACTGGATGTGCTCTCGATCGGCAACTGCCTGCTGCTCAAGGAAGAACAGGACCCGGCCCTGAAACAGGACTACAAGAATGCCTTCGAACTCGATTGACACCCCCAATCCCATGGGGTCAG
>CAZDOC010000038.1:1909-14159 GCA_964506945.1 uncultured Gammaproteobacteria bacterium | reverse complement strand
CCCATGGGGTCAGTTCTCGCATTGTAGCATTTGCTACAATGCGAGAGACCCCGATTTAAAATCGATGACTGACGCAAAACGCAATATCCTGGTTGCGGTGGACTTCTCTCCGACCTCGGAAGCGGTGATCGATGCGGCCATCGCCCTGGCTCTGGCCACGGGTGACCGGTTGTGGCTGCTGCATGTCGCGGCCCCGGATCCCGAATTCATCGGTTACGGGGAAGGACCGGAGTACATCCGTGACTCGCGCGCCCACGAGATCAGGGATGAACGCCACCGGTTGCATGAGATGGCGGAAAAACTCCAGCAGGAGCGGGGTATTGAGGTCCATGCCCAGATCCTGCAAGGACCCACCGCCGAGGTCATCGAGCGTCGTGCCAGGGAATTGCAGGCACGCCTGACAGTCATCGGCTCACACGGCCATTCACTGATCCGCAAGACCCTGCTGGGCAGCGTCAGTGAACTGCTGTTGCAGGAGACCCGTATACCGGTATTGATCATCCCCGGGCAGCCGGAAGCGCGGACTTAAAGAATGGCGCGGGCCACCACAACCGGCCTCTGGCAAGGAGCGCTGTACCTGATCGGGCTGCTGGGCCTTTTCCTGCTTTTCGGCTCCAGTACCACCCTGTACAAACGCTACCACGATCGCGGCATCAGCCAGGAAGACCGCTGGCTGATGCTGCCTACCGGCAAACTGCAACACCTGCGCAGGCATTACCGGGATTATGACCTGATCTTCTGGGGCGACAGCCGCACCTTCATCGGCATCGATCCCGACCCGACCACGCGCCTGACCGGTCTGCGCAGCTTCAACTACGGTTCCATGGCCCACTGGTTTCCAACCCAGTATCCCCAGCTCGAACGCATGGTCCCCTATCTGAAGGACAAGATCGTCGTCTGGCAGATAGGCAGCATCAACTTCGGTGGCCTGAAGAACTCCAAGGACCAGATGGTGCAGAACTTCTACCTGTCACCGGCGGATTTCATCGAATACTGGCGCCTGGGTTTCAATCCCATGCACCTGATCGACAACCTGCTGCTGGACTTCCTGCCCAGTTATTCCCTGCTGTTCGTCAAGGACACCCTGCAACAGCGCTTCAACGACTGGCTGGACAGTCCCCTGGCGCCGGTGGACAAACCGCATCAACCCGGGCGACAGCAAGAATCATCCGGGGATGGCGCCAAGGCTGACAGGATAAACGCCGTGATGCACAAGGCCCTGGCGGCCCACGATGATATCTTCGCCAGCAACCTGGAGGGGGCCAGGCATGCCTCCAACGTCCTGTTCAATACCCGACGCCGCAATGGTCAGGATGTCTATTACGAGATCGATTCGGACTACCTGCGTGAACAGCAAAAGGCCTCGGCGGCGAAAATGACGGAGGGGCCGGTCCACGAGATCCAGCCGGACCCCCGCCAGATGGCGCTGTTCAAACGCATGCTGGGCCTGTTCAAGCAGGCCGGCGCGAAACTGATCGTGGTCGAATACCATGACACCCCTTATCACTATCGCCATGCCTCCATGCGCCAGGCCCATGATCGCTTCATGGCCAGGATCGAAAAAATCGTCAAGGACTCTGGCTTCACCTACCTGCGCCCTGATATGAGCGGTTTAAGGGATAGCGACTACTTCGACTACAACCACCTGAATAATGTGGGCTCGAAGAAATATTCGGAACTGCTGGCCCGGGAACTGAGCAAGGTAGTGCACTGATGCTGTTCAATTCAACCGGCTTTCTGCTGTTCTTCGTCCTGGTGTTTGTCCTCAATGCCCTGCTGGGACAACGCCTGTTCTGGCGTAACCTGATGCTGCTTGCCGCCAGCTATTATTTCTATGCCTCATGGAACAGCTACTACCTGGCGCTGATCATCCTTTCGACCCTGATCGACTATATCCTCGCCCTGAAACTGGAATCGACCGGGGATACGAGGCACCGGAAACGCTACCTGGCGCTGTCGATCTGCGCCAATCTCGGCCTGCTGGGACTGTTCAAATACTACAATTTCTTTATCGATTCCGCCTATACCTTCTTTTCCGCCATCGGCCTGCCCTTCCAGCACACGACCCTGGAACTGCTGCTGCCGGTCGGGATCTCGTTCTACACCTTCCAGAGCATGAGCTACACCATAGACGTCTACTACAAGCGCATGCCGGCGGAACGCAATCTGATGCGTTTCGCCCTGTATATCGCCTTCTTCCCGCAGCTGGTCGCCGGCCCGATCGTCAGGGCCATCGATTTCATTCCCCAGCTCTATAAAAAATACGAATTCAGCAAAGAAGACTTCATGCTGGGTACCGGCCTGATCTGGATCGGCCTGATCAAGAAGGTCATCCTGGCCGATTTCTTCGCCCGCTATTCGGATGCCTATTTCTCCCACATGGACATGCCCCACGGGCTGCTGGACCTGCTGCTGGGCACCTACGCCTTCGCCTTCCAGATCTATTTCGATTTTTCCGGCTACACCGACACCGCGATAGGCTGCGCCCTGCTGCTGGGTTACCGGATCCCGCGCAACTTCAACTATCCCTATGCAGCCACCTCGCTGGCGGATTTCTGGCGTCGCTGGCACATCTCTCTGTCTTCCTGGTTACGCGATTATCTGTATCTCCCCCTGGGTGGAGGCCGGGTCAGGAAATCCCGAAATATCCTCATGACCATGGGCCTGAGCGGACTCTGGCATGGCGCCGGCTGGAACTTCATCCTCTGGGGCCTGCTGCTGGGCATGGGCATGAATATCGAAGGCTGGCTGAAGCGGATCATCCATTTCAGGCCACCGGTCTGGCTGGCCCGGCTGCTGGTCTTCCACCTGATCTGCCTGGGCTGGATCCTGTTCCGCATGGGTGACATCGGCAATCTGATGCTGATCCCGTCGCACCTGGCATCATGGTCTCCGACCGGCATCACCCATGGCCAGGTAGCGGCCCTGTTGCTGGCAGCGAGCCTGCTCGTCTATCAGCATGTCAGCGCCGGTTTCGAATTGCGCACCGTCCTGTTCCGGATCCCGGCACCCTTGCAGGTCGGCGCCCATGCCCTGATGCTGACCCTGATCGTGGCCCTGGGCAACTTCGGCAACCCGTTTATCTATTTCCAGTTCTAATCCATCATGGGGTCTCGCATTGCAACAAATGCTACAATGCGAGAACTGACCCCATCCATATCTAGCGGTACTGCTCGACCGCGTCCTTGACCGCCTCGTAGAAATGTTTCTCGGGATTGGCGCGACAATAATCGGCCAGTAGATAGGTCAGGCTCCCAGGGTCGATGTGCACATCGTATCCCTTGCCATTGGCCCAGTTGTAGGCGCTGATAAAGCCCTGCGCCCAGGAGATGAAGGCATCGGCTCCGGCCGTGTCTCCGGTATTGATATAACCGACGTAGTCACCACAGGACCTGGTGCCGTTCCCCGACACGGTAACCGCGGACACCACGCTGCTGAATAGCGTTACGGAAAGAATGACGGCGGTGATCAGATGGATCTTCGGAACTATCGAATGACGCATGATGGATTGAGATCCTCCAGCTATGAACCCAGGATAGTGACACGGAGGAAACACCAGGGTTCCGCCAAAAATGGACACGTATAGATAATTGTACGTATTTGTCATGATGGCCGGCAACTTCGATATATCCATAGACAGGATCCTCTCGCTGCCGTCGATGCCCTGATCCCCTGGACGGTACGGGACCCGCCGCCGGGATACAACTCCCGGTTCCGCTGGAACCCCCGCCCCCGGGGTAGTCAGCCACCGGGATCTGGCGGTGGCGGACAAGGCCCGATCAGGCAGTACAACACCCTCAATCCCCATCCTTGCGCACCCCGTAACAGTTGTCAGCATTCTGTCAGGCAGCCTGCCGCATAATCCCCCTCGTTTCCCTTATCGGATCTGTCACCTCATGCTCAAATCTCGATCATTGATGCTGTCCTGCGGACTGTGGCTTCTGAGCGCCCACATCCAGGCCGGACAGCTGGCCTCCTGGGCCGAGGCCGCCTTCAGATATCATCCCGATCGCAAGCTGGCCATTGCCGAAGGCCGGCTTGGAGATGCCCTGGGGCGCAAGGCCGATCAATGGCTGGCCGGGAGCCCCAGCGCCAACATCAAATACCAGACGGACTCCCTTGGCGGCAACATGGGCTACCGGGAATGGGAGGGGGGCATGGAACTCCCCCTGTGGTGGCCCGGACAACAAAACCACTACCGGAATGAGTCCCACAGCAGCCGGGCGGTGGCGGATGCCATGCTGCGGGCGATCCGTCTGGAGATAAGCGGGGGGGTGCGCGAACGGGCCTGGGCCGTCGCCCTGGCCGAAGCCAAACGCGACCAGGCCGCGCTGACCGTGGATGCAGCGGAACAGCTGCTGCTCAATGTCTCTCGCCGAGTCGCCGCGGGTGAGCTGCCTCGCAGCGACAGGCTGCTGGCGGAAAACAGTCTGCTCACCGCGCAGGATCTCCTGCTCCAGGCGGAAAACCGCTTGTTGCAGCGCCAGGCGGCTTTCACCTCCTACACGGGCCTCAAGGGGGATATCAGGCCGCGGCCTGAACCCCTGGCGCCTGTTGACGGGATAACCCCGGCCCATCCCCTGCTGTACCTGAGTGAGCAACGGGTGCAGAAGGCCCGCGCCCACAGAAACCGGATCCTGGGTGCCCGAGGCGGCAACCCCAATGTCTGGCTGGGCGCCAAGACCACCCGAGCCGACCTGGGCATGCCGTATGACACCTCTCTCGGTATCGAACTGCGGATCCCGTTCGGCGGCGCCGCGCACACCGCCCCGGTGAATGCCGAGGCCGAACAGGCCCTGATTCAGGCGGTAACCCAGCGTGACAGGCTACAACGGGAACTGGAGACAGCCCTGCGTCAGGCCCAGCTGGAGAACGAACGTTATGCCGCCGTCGCCCAACGGGCCGCGCGTCGCCGGATGCTGGCGGAGGAGAGCCTCAAACTCAGTCGGCGGGCATTCTATCTGGGTGAGACCGACCTGGTTCACCTGCTGCTGGCCCAGGCCGATGCCAATACGGCCCGCCAGTCCCTGATCCTCAGCCGCCTCCAACATCAACGCGCCATCGCCATGCTCAACCAGGCCCTAGGAGTCATTCCCCGATGAACAGATTTATCACCCTCTCCCTGCTGGCTTCCCTGACCGGCACGGTGACGGCCGGACCCGTACTGAAACTCGATGCCACTCAACGCGAGGATTTCGGGATCACCACCGCGACAGTGCAACAGGTCAATGAGTCCCTGAGCAAGCCCTATCCGGCCAAGGTACAGGTCCCCAATGCCCAGCTCCGGGTAGTCAGCGCGCCCCTGGAGGGGGTGGTAGAGGCCTTGCTGGTGGCCGAAGGGGAATCTGTCGCCAGGGGGCAGACCATGGCCAGGGTCCGCAGCCCCGGCTTGCTGGAATTGCAAACCCGGTATCTGGAAACCCTGACCCGCCGCCGTCTCAGCAGCAAGGCCCTGAAACGCGATGAACAATTGTTCAAGGAAGGCATCGTCGCCGAACGGCGCCTGCTGGAAACCCGTTCCCGGCACACGGAACTGGTCACGGCGGAACAGCGCGATCGTCAGTCCCTGTTACTCACGGGCATGTCCGTCGCAGCCATCGACAAGCTGGCCAGAAAACAGCAGCTGTCACCGACCCTGGATATCGTCGCGCCCCTGTCAGGCGTTGTGCTGGAGCAGATCGCCACTGCCGGACAACGCCTGGCGGTTTCGGATCCCCTATACCGGATGGGGCATCTATCGCCCCTGTGGATCGAGATCCATGTGCCACTCGATGCCCTGACCGGCGTCAGTACCGGCAGTGAAGTCCTGATCACCGAAGGTCATCTGAGCGCCAATATCATCACCATCGGGCGCATGGTGCACGGCGCCGATCAGGGTGTGCTGGTGCGCGCTGAGGTCCGCAAGGGGACCGAACGACTGCGCCCGGGCCAGTTCGTCGAGGCCCGTCTGCGCCAAGACGCCGGCAATGACACCCTCCGCCTGCCAACCCGTTCCGTGGTCCGGGTCAACGGCAAGGAGTCGGTCTTTGTCCAGACCCGTGGGGGATTCCGTCTGCTGCCTGTCAGCGTCGTTTCGCGTGAAAACGCATATGTGCTGGTCCACGCGCCTCTGAAACAGGGTGACGTGGTCGCCGTCGGCGGCACCGCGGCACTGAAGGCGGCTTTTGCCGCGGGAGTCGAATAATGCTGGCGAGACTGATCCAGTTTTCCCTCACCCAGCGGCTGCTGGTAACGCTGGGGGTCATGCTCCTCGTTGGCGGGGGCTGGTACGCCCTCAAGCATACCCCTATCGATGCCTTCCCCGACGTGTCCTCCACACAGGTGAAGATCATCGTCAAGGCCCCGGGCATGACCCCCGAAGAAGTGGAGACCCGCATCACCGCCCCCATCGAGGTCGAAATGCTGGGTATCCCGCATCAGACCATGTTGCGCTCGGTGGCAAAATACGCGCTCACGGACATCACCGTGGATTTTGCCGAAGGCACGGATATCTATTGGGCCCGGCAGCAGGTCGCCGAACGCCTCAATGCCATCTGGTCCCATCTGCCCGCGGATATCAATGGCGGCATTGCGCCCATGACCACGCCGCTGGGTGAAATGTTCATGTTCACCATCCGTGGGGGGGACATGAATATCATGCAGCGACGCGAACTGCTGGACTGGGTGATCCGTCCGGCGCTGCGCAGCGTACCCGGGGTTGCCGATGTCAACGCCCTGGGCGGGGAAGTGCGCAGTTTCGAGGTTATACCCGACAATACCAGGCTCACCGCCCGTGGCATCAGCCTGGCCCAGTTACGCGCCGTCCTGGAATCCAACAATCGTAACGATGGCGCGGGACGGCTCGATGATGGCGAGGAAGTGCTGCTGGTGCGTACCGAGGGCAGCATACTCAGTCTGGATGACGTGGCCGCAATCGTTGTCAAGCCGGATCCGATACAACCGGTTCGCATCGGTGATGTCGCCGATATACGGATCGGCGCCCTGACGCGCTATGGCGCGGTCAGCGCCAGCGGCAAGGGTGAAATCGTCGAAGGCCTGGTGCTAGGCCTGCGCGGAGCCAATGCCCGCGAGGTGGTCAATGGCGTTCGCGCCAAGCTCGCGGAACTCGAACCCAGCCTGCCCAAGGGCACGACCATTGAAGTATTTTACGATCGGGGGAAATTGGTCAACCGCGCCATTGGCACCGTGACCAGGGCCCTCGCGGAGGCCATTGTCCTGGTGTTGATCCTGCTCGTGCTGTTCCTCGGCAATCTGCGCGCGGCCCTGACCGTGGCGCTGATACTGCCGCTGTCGGCCCTGGCCACCTTCATCCTCATGTACAGCTTCGATCTGTCCGCCAATCTCATGTCCCTGGGCGGACTGACGATCGCTATCGGCATGCTGGTCGATGCCGCGGTGGTAGTGGTTGAGAACATGGTCAGTTCCCTGAATCAGCAACAGGGCGGCAAGCTGCCCCGCATGCACGTGATCTTCCGCGCAGCCAAGGAAGTCGCCATCCCCGTGACCATCGGCATCCTGATCATCATCATCGTATTCCTGCCCCTGCTGACCCTGCAGGGACTGGAAGGCAAACTGTTCGGACCCATGGCCCTGACCATCGTCTTTGCACTGGCGGCTTCCCTGTTTCTGTCTCTGACCGTGATCCCCGTCATGGCCTCATTCCTGTTCAATGACATCGAACACCGGGATCCCTGGCTGGTCAGAACGGCGCAGAGGATCTATGCCCCCGTGCTCGACTGGGCCCTGAAACATGCCAATGCCGTCGTTGTCGTGGCGATTGCGCTGTTGCTGATCGCGGCGGGAATGTACACCCGGATCGGCAAGACCTTCATGCCAACCATGGATGAGGGAGATCTGATCGTACAACTGGAAAAACTACCTTCGATCACTCTGAAAAAATCCATCGAGCTGGATCTGCGTGTGCAAAAGGCGATCCTGCAGCAAGTACCGGAAGTCACGGATATCATCGCGCGTACCGGTTCCGATGAACTGGGGCTGGATCCCATGGGCCTGAATCAGACAGACTCGTTCCTGGTTCTCAAACCCAGGGAAGAATGGCGTTTTGACAACAAGGCCGCATTGGTTGCGGATATCCGCAGAATCCTCGACGGCTTTCCCGGCATCGATTACGCCTTCACCCAGCCCATAGAAATGCGGGTCTCGGAGATGCTCACGGGGGTGCGCGGGGATCTCGCGATCAAGGTGTTCGGTGAAAACCAGCAGGATCTCAATCGGACCGCGGAAGCCATTGTCGAGCTGGTGCAGGGCATAGAGGGGGCCGAGGATGTTTTCACCCCCAGAAATGAGGGGGCGCAATATTACCAGCTCAAGGTCGACCGCCTGGCCGTGGGTCGTCTCGGCCTGAGCGTGGACGGTGTCGAGGACAGCTTGCGCGCCCAGATCGAAGGCATGCAGGTAGGCACGGTTTACGAGGGCGCGCGGCGAACCCCCTTGCTCCTGAGAGGCCCCACGGAACTGCGCGCTTCCGCATCCTTGTTCGATGCCCTGCAACTGAACCTGGCGAATGGCGAACGGGTTCCGCTGGCCTCGCTGGTCAGCCTCGAGCGCAGTGAAGGTCCTGTCGCCATACAACGCGAGCGCGGCAAACGCATGGCCGTGGTGGTCGCCAATGTGGAGGGACGCGACCTGGTCGGTTTTGTGGAAGAAGCCCGGGAGAGGGTCGCCGCGGAAATCGATCTGCCCACCGGCTATTACTATGAATGGGGCGGAAATTTCGAGAACCAGCAGCGCGCGGCGAGGCGTCTTGCAATCGTGGTTCCCGTGGGGATCGCCCTGATCTTCCTGTTGCTGTTCAGCACCTTTGGTTCCGTGCGCCAGGCCGTACTGGTGTTGAGCAATATTCCCTTTGCAATGATCGGCGGCGTCGTCGCGCTGTGGCTGACGAACGAATACCTCTCCGTTCCGGCCTCTGTAGGTTTCATCGCCCTGCTGGGTATCGCCGTTCTCAATGGCGTGGTGATGCTGACCTATTTCAATCAGTTGCAGGCACTGGGCTGGTCGATGTCCGATGTGGTCGTTCGTGGAGCCCGGCGTCGTCTGCGACCGGTGTTGATGACCGCCAGCATCGCCGCATTTGGCCTGGTCCCCCTGCTCTTCGCCACGGGACCCGGCTCAGAGATCCAGCGTCCCCTGGCCATTGTGGTTATCGGCGGATTGATCTCTTCCACCGCACTGACCCTGATTCTGTTGCCCATCCTCTATCGGAGATTTGGCCATGACTGATGTCTGCCTGTTGAATCTGGTGGTTGCCCCCGGCATAGAAGATGCCTTCAGTGACTGGCTGCTGTCCCATGAAGCCATCCATGGTTTTTCCAGTCATGCCATAGCGGGTCATGGAAGCTCAGAGCATTCCATGAGCCTCGCTGAGCAAGTCGCCGGCCACCGGGGCCAGATACTGTTCCAGCTGCATCTGCCCTGCGAAATCGCGTACCCTTTACTCGATCAGATAAGAGCTGAGTTCAAGGGCAGCGGCGTTCATTACTGGCTGGTTCCGGTACTGGATTCCGGACATGTATAATCGTGCGCTACGCCCCGGCATGCATTCCAATCGTGACCGAATCATACTGGCTGAACCACTGGAACAGGCAAAACATCGAGTTCAGATGCGTCGTTACCGTTATCGATCGGAATATCTGCGGAAGCTGACATACGGATGGGCATGAAAAAAAGCACCCCCTGCACCAGATGGCTCGCCAGTGGCCTGTTGCTGGCCGGCCTTGGCGGAACTGCAGTCACAGTCGCGGACACGCACTGGCGGGATAACAATTTCTCCTATGACCAGGCCCGTCGCGCCCTCGCCCGGGGGGAGATCCTGTCCTTGGGTCAGATCATCCAGCACCTGCGAAAATACAGCAATGGTCGCATCGTCTCCACTGAATACGAATATGAATTCGACCGGTGGGTCTATGAATTCAAGGTCATAGACTCACAGGGCCGGATGAGCAAGATCCATATCGACGCCAAGCTGGGCAACCTGGTGCGGGAAGCCGACGACTGATGCGCATCCTGCTGGTCGAGGACGATGCGCGGGTGGCCGGGGCCATTTCGAAAAGCCTGACGAATTCGGGCTACCAGGTGGATCGGGCCAGTGATGGCGAGACCGCCTGGTTCCAGGGCGATACCGAAGACTATTCCGCCGTGGTCCTGGACCTGGGCCTGCCGTTAATCGATGGCCTCACCATCCTCAGACGCTGGCGCGCGGCAGGCAATGACGTGCCTGTACTCATACTCACGGCGCGCGGCGATTGGGCCGAACGGGTCGAAGGCATAGATGCCGGGGCCGATGACTACCTGCCCAAGCCCTTCCAGATGGAAGAATTGCAGGCGCGCCTGCGCGCCATCCTCCGGCGACGAGGCGGGCAGGCGGGGCCGACACTCACGATCGGGGCATTGACCCTCAATCCCCAGCAGATGGAGATCCTGCTCGACGGCACGGCCTTGCCCCTGTCGCTGCAGGAATACCGCCTGCTCAGCTATCTGATGCAAAATGCCGGCCGTATAGTGTCGAAACAGGAACTGGCCGAACAACTCTACTCCAGTGACCTCGATCAGAATATCAACACCGTCGAGGTGCTGGTAGGCAGGGTGAGACGCAAGCTGGGCCGCCCCCTGATCGAGACCCGTCGTGGCTTCGGTTATCTGTTGTCAGGCGAGATCGAATGATCCCGAGGTTGCGATCCCTGCGAGTCCGCCTGCTGGCCGCGGCAACGCTGTCCGTGGTCCTGGCGCTGCTACTGGCGGCCTGGGGCCTGATTGGACTCTTCGAGGCCCATGTCGAACGACGTCTCGACAATGAGCTGCAAACCTATTTGCGACAGTTGGTCGGCGGTATCGAGATCCATGATGATGACCGCATACACCAGGAATTGACTCTGGCCGATCCGAGGTTCGCCGAACCCTTCAGCGGGCTCTACTGGCAAATCGAGGATGAGAGTCACGCCACCCTGCTGCGTTCACGTTCACTATGGGATCAGACCCTGGCCTTGCCAGCGGATGACCTATCACTGGCAGATGTCCACCGCCACCAACTGCCCGGCCCCCAGGGTCAGTCCCTGATGATTCGTGAACAACGGATCATCCTGCGTTCCCACACAGAGCCACGTCGCCTGCGTGTTGCCGTGGCGATGGATCGCCAGGAGATCACAACCGCAACCCGGGCCTTTGCCACGGACATGTGGCCCTATCTGATCCTGCTTGCCGGCTTTTTGATGCTCGCCAGCACCCTGCAGGTCCGGGTGGGCCTGTCCCCCATGAAACGGGTGCGCGAGGGCGTGGCTGCCGTCCGCTCCGGAAAAGCCGCCCGTCTCAGTGGAGATTTTCCCGAAGAGATCACGCCGCTGGTCGATGAGATCAATGAGCTGCTCGACGCATCGGATGCCGCGGTGGACAAGGCCCGCAGCTGGACGGGTGACCTGGCCCATGGCCTGAAGACCCCCCTGACCACCCTGAGCACCGATGTTCAGCAGCTCCGTCAGCAAGGCCAGGAAGAAATCGCCGGCCAACTGGAGCCCCTGATCGAATCCATGCGCATACGCCTTGATCGTGAATTGGTACGCGCCCGCCTGCGTAGCCATATCACCAGCAGGATCCATCGCCAGAGGGATCAGGCCGACCTGTCCCAGGCCCTGCTGGGGGTGCAATCCACGCTCTCGCGAACGCCAGACGGCCAATCGATAAACTGGACCATGGACCTGCCCGAGACATTGCCGACCGTCAACATGCACCCGGCGGACCTGAGCGAATTACTGGGCAATCTGCTGGAGAACGCCTGCAAGTGGAGCCGCTCACAGATAATCGTCCGGTTTCGGGAAGAAAAGCACTGGAACCTGTCTATCGAGGATGACGGCCCGGGCGTTGATGAGGAAGAGCTCATCCATCTGGGTCAACGCGGCTTGCGCCTGGATGAGACCATCACGGGTCATGGTCTCGGTCTGGCCATCGTGCGGGACATCTGTGAGGCCTATGCCATCGGCTTGACCTTTTCCCGCTCGGGGCTCGGAGGACTCTCGGTACGCTTACGGATACCGATCCCTGATCATGCCCCCGTTGTCTGTGCATGATCCCCATCGTCCCTCGTTAAAGGGGACGGAGGGATTGTTTTTTGACCCGTCGGGGGTGGCGGCGCCTGTACTGACCGGTCCCTGGTCTGATATTCATGTCGCCGCCCCGGCCTTTACCATGGTCATTCGATGGGGACGGTTTCAGTAAAAGGGTAGCGTCCCCTTTTCTT
>CAZDOC010000038.1:0-1809 GCA_964506945.1 uncultured Gammaproteobacteria bacterium | reverse complement strand
GTGTGCTAGTTTTTGTCGTACGGTAAATTCTGGATCACGTCCATGCGCAGTAAAGAGATCGATTACGGCCCCATTCAGAGCACCGAGGAACTCGGCCGCCTGGTGCGCGCCCACCGCAAGCAACGGGGGCTGACCCTGGAGACGGTCTCCGGCCTGGGCAACCTGAGCGTGCGTTTTCTCTCCGAATTCGAACGGGGCAAGCAGACGGCCGAGATCGGCAAGGTGCTGAAGGCCCTGCGCACCCTGGGGCTCGATGTGATCGTCCGGCCCCGCGGACAGGCAGCGCCTTCGACGCGGCCGGATGACAAGGGTAGCTCTCGTCTTCATGAGTGAGGCGGTCTCGCTCCAGGTCTGGATTGAGGACCGCCCGGTCGGCACCCTACGGCGGGACGCCATCGGCGCCATGGGGTTTCGCTACGACCCGGAGTGGATGGAAACCGGCTTTGCGATCTCCCGGAGCCTGCCGCTGGCCTCGGGTGAGTTCCCGCCCGAGGCCCTGGTCGCGCATCGATTCTTCGCCAACCTGCTGCCAGAGGGCGATGCTCGCGCGCAGATCGTCCGCGACCTCCGGCTGCCCGACACCGACTTCGAGCTGCTGCGCGCGATCGGCGGCGAGTGCGCCGGCGCGTTGTCCATTCTGCCTGCGGATCGAAAACCGTCCCGGGAATGCCATTACCACAAGCTGGATGACGAGGAGCTGGCGCGGCTGGCTGCCCGGCGTGGCCGGATCTATACCGCAGGCAGCCTCGGTGAACGGCCCCGATTGTCCCTGGCGGGCGCCCAGAACAAGTGCCCGCTACTGCTGTGCGACGACCGTTACTGGCTGCCCCAGGGGGAGGCCCCTTCCAGCCATATCCTGAAGTTCGAGCTGGCGGACTACCGCCATGTGCCCGCCTATGAGACCTTCACCATGATGCTCGCGGCCGCCGTGGGTCTGCCCGTGGTGGACATTCGTCTTCGCGATATCGAGGGGCATTGGTTTGCCGAGATCCATCGCTACGACCGTATCCAGGATGAGTCAGGCGAGGTGCAGCGCCTGCACCAGGAGGATTTCTGCCAGGCGCTGGGCCATGGCCACGAGCACAAATACCAGGAGCACGGCGGCCCGGGCTTCGCCGATTGCTATCGCCTGGTGCAGGCGGTCTCCAGCGAGCCCGCCATCGATGCCCAGCACCTGTTGCGCTGGCAGGTCTTCAACGTGCTCGCCGGCAACTCGGACGGCCACGCCAAGAATCTTGCCCTGCTCTATTCGCCGGAGGGCGGCATCCGGCTGGCCCCCTTCTACGACCTGGTCTGCACCCGGGCCATCGAGCGCATCGATGAACACCTGGCCTTAGATGTGGGTGGCGAGCGCAACCCCAGCCTTGTCAACCGTGCGCACTGGGAGGCCCTGGCGAAGGCCTGCGATGTCCGGCCGCGATTCCTGCTGGGACTGGTGGACGAGATGGCCGGCCTTCTGCAGGAACGGCTGGCACCGGTGCATCAGGCCTTCGAGGAGGAAGTCGGGGAGTATCCCGCGTTGCAACGCATCGAACAGGTGATCGGAACGCAGATCCGGCGCAGTGCCCGAACCTGGCCTCGGTCCCGCTAGTAGAAGCCGATGGAGCGGCTCATCTGCCCCAGATCCAAGCGCCAGGCCCCCTCCTCCCGCACCAACAGGAAAGAGGCAGGTATCTATCTCTCGAGGGCAGATCGGTTGACAAGGAGAGGCTCCAGGCATGCCTCGACATCTGACCGTGCTATCAAATAGCACAGGACGTTAGTGGATACTATCGCGGAAACGTAGCCATGATGGCGTCCCCAAGGGGA
>CAZDOC010000037.1:13583-23254 GCA_964506945.1 uncultured Gammaproteobacteria bacterium | reverse complement strand
CCTGGCCGACCCGGCCGTGGTCGATGAACTGATCGACCATCGCGCCAACCGCTGAAACCCTTTAATTGCAGTTGGGCTCTGTCCGCCGCACCCGCGGCCAGCCTGTTGGCCACCCGCCCGGGTGGCCTTTTTTGATTTCCCATATCTCGTACGGGCAACCAGGGTTGCCCTGGCGAGCTTTCGTCATCGCCCCCCGCAAGCCGGCTCCGTGATGGCCACGGTTTGCGCCGAGGGTAATGACGCGGGAGACCAGTGCCCGATGGCCCATTCGAGGACCTCGGCGGCGGTGGCCGTGAGGCATTCCGGCGGGGGGCGCTGCCCCAGTGCCTCCAGGGCATGGGTCAACAGCATCCCCGGCCTGCGGATATCGACCCGCCGGGCGTGGTTCTGTTTGCTCAGCTTGAGCCCGCTGGCATCGGTGATCAAGCCTATATGCAGGTATTCGGGGTTGACCAGGGACAGGCAGTGGCGCAGATACACCTGCCTCGGGGTGGATTCCAGCAGGTCTCCACCCCGCAGGATGCTGGTCACCCCCTGGTTGGCGTCATCGATCACGGTGGCCAGGTGATAGGCGAAGTAGCCATCCGCGCGTTTGACGATGAAATCGCCGCAGTCGGCCGCCAGGTCCTGCCGGTACCTGCCCCGCAGACGGTCATCGAAGCCGATCACCGCTGCCGGCACCCGCAGGCGCAGGGAGCGGGCGCTGCGGCCGGCCGGGAGACCGTCCCGGCAGGTGCCGGGATATGCGCCACCGGGCAGGTCCTTGCGGCTGCAGGCGCAAGCATAGATGCGTCCCTGAGCACGCAAGCTTTCCAGGGCCTGACGGTAGTGCCCGATGTGCCGGCTCTGGAAATAGACCTCACCGTCCCACTCCAGTCCCAGGGCGGTCAGATCACACAGGATTTGATCGACGGCTTGCGCCTGGCAACGGCCGGCATCCAGGTCGTCGATACGCAGCAGCCAGCGACCGGCGCGCGCGCGGCTATCGAGAAAGCTGGCCAGGGCGGTGACGATGGAGCCGAAGTGCAACGGTCCGGTGGGGGAGGGGGCAAAACGTCCTGTGATCCTGCCTGTGTGCATCAGGGAGACTTCCCGCGATGACAGGCCCGGGCGGATATCCGCGGGGGCGTCTCAGAGGTGCTGTTTCTCCTTGATCTCATCCAGGGTCTTGCAGTCGATACAAAGGGTGGCCGTTGGCCGGGCCTCCAGGCGCTGTATGCCTATCTCCACGCCACAGGCCTCGCAATAACCATAATCCCCGGTCTTCAGCGCGGCCAGCGATTCATCGATCTTCTTGATCAGCTTGCGCTCGCGATCGCGGGTGCGCAGTTCCAGCGCGAACTCCTCTTCCTGGGTGGCGCGATCGTTCGGATCGGCGAAGGTCGCGGCATCGTCCTGCATGTGATGCACGGTCCGGTCGACCTCCTCCATCAGCTGCTTGCGCCAGCCCAGCAGGAGTTCCCGGAAATGTTCGACCTGTTGTGGTCCCATGTATTCTTCCCCGCGCTTGGCCTTGTACGGGGTGTAGTTCACATAGGAAGAGGCGTTGGTGGACATGATCTTCTTGGCGACCTTTTTGGTGGCCTTCTTCGAGGCCTTTTTCTTGGAAACCTTTTTCTTCGTGGGCACAGTGATGACTCCATGCGGAATAAGCGCGCTTTTTTACCAGAATACCCCGGTTCACGCAATGAATATATCAGTTCCTGTCATTGCCCGGCCGGCTCGCACCAGGGAGCGGATCCCCGGAGTTCCTGAGATGCTCCACCCACCAGGCCGTGGCGCCGGCAACCGCTACCGGCATGGCAATGAAGTTCAGCACCGGCAGCAAGGTCAGCAGCATCGCGCTGGCACCGAATCCGAAGCTCGCCGGACGGTGACTGGCCAGGATACGGCGCTGGGCCGGGAAATCCAGGCCCTGGTTGCCCATGGGATAATCGGCGTATTCGATCGCCAGCATCCAGGCCCCGAACAGGAACCACAGCAGGGGCGCGACCATCTGCAGGCCGGGGATCAGGAACAGCAGCAGGACCGGCACGGCCCACTTGAGGAAATACAGCAGTTTGCGGAGCTCGGACAGGAGCGCGTCGCGAACCTGCTCCAGAAAGGGACCTGGTGGGCTGGCGGGAGGCTGGCCGGTGAGATGTTTTTCCACCGCAGCCGCGAGCATGCCATTGAAGGGGGCACCGATCAGGTTGGCGACGATACTGAAGGAGAAGAACACCAGGCCCAGGGATATGATCGCGAACAACGGCCACAGCAGCCAGCTCAACCATGACAGCCAGTCGGGCAGAAAACTGTCGATCAAGGCGCCGAGCCAGTGTGCGCCCAGGGTGATGACGGCTGCGAACAGCAGCATATTGATCAGCAGGGGTACGATGACATAGGGCCGGATCCCGGGCCGTGTGATCAGGGTAAAGCCCCGGATCAGGCTGGATCCGCCGCTGAGTATCCGGCTGCTCATGAGCGCCACCTCATTGGGGCAATGCCACTGTCTGCGGTGCCTGCCAGCCAGGGGCGCGGTGCTCGACTACCACGCGGGTGTAGAGACCGCCACGGACATTGAATACGGCCGTCAGACGTGCGAAGCGGGGTTCACAGGTCGTCACCACCTGGTCCAGGATCTGGTTGGTCACCGCTTCATGGAAGGCGCCCTGATCACGAAACGACCAGATATAGAGTTTCAGCGCCTTGAGCTCGATACATCGTTCCCCGGGGACGTATTCCAGTTTCAGGTCGGCGAAATCCGGTTGACCGGTTTTCGGACACAGACAGGTGAATTCGGGGATGTCGATACGGATGGTGTAATCCCGTTCGGGACGGGGATTGGCAAAGGTTTCAAGCCGTTCCAGTGGATGTGAGGACATGGCGACGATCTTCACTGCAAAAGGCGGCATCTTAGCACACTCTCGTCAAGACCGGAGCCGAACCCGTCACAAGAGGATCTATGCATGTAAATTCACTGTAGATACATGATGATATACTACATATATAATGTCGATTATATAACCATGGCGCACTTGTGTTACCGGCCTTCGATCCTGTATCGTTCGCCTCCATGCGTATCAGCAAGATCAAGCTTTCGGGCTTCAAGTCCTTCGTCGATCCGACCACCTTGTTGCTGCCGGAGAACCTGACCGGGATCGTCGGACCCAATGGCTGTGGCAAGTCCAATATCATCGACGCCCTGCTGTGGGTGATGGGCGAGAGTTCCGCCAAGCACCTGCGCGGCGATTCCATGACCGATGTGATCTTCAATGGCTCCAACACCCGCAAGCCGGTCGGCCAGGCCATGGTCGAGATCATCTTCGACAACTCCGATGCCAGCATCGGGGGTCAGTACGCCGGCTTCGGCGAGATCTCCATCAAGCGGGTTCTGAATCGTGAGGGCGGTTCGCACTACCTGCTCAACGGCACCCGCTGCCGTCGCCGCGACATCACCAATCTGTTTCTCGGCACCGGCTTGGGCTCGCGCAGCTACTCGGTCATCGAGCAGGGCATGATCTCCCGCGTGATCGAGGCCAAGCCCGAGGAACTGCGCGGTTTCCTGGAGGAGGCGGCAGGTATCTCCAAGTACAAGGAGCGTCGCAGGGATACCGAGAACCGCATACGGCACTCCAGGGATAATATAGCCAGAATCAATGATATAAGAGATGAACTTGAGAAGCAGATTAATAGGCTGCAACGTCAGGCGAAGGCCGCTGAACGCTACAAGACCCTGAAACAGGAAGAACGTCAGCTGCAGGCCCAGTTGCTGGCCCTGCAAATCGACGCGCTCAAGCATGAAGGAGAGCGCCGAGAAGGCGAAGCGAGAGAGAGAGAGAATGCCGTCGAGGCGGTGATGGCCGAACTGCGCTCGGTGGAGAATACCATCGAGAAGCAGCGTGATGAACAGGTCACACTGAACGAGCATTTCAACGAAGTCCAGGGGCGCTACTACGGTATAGGCGCCGAGATCTCACGCCAGGAACAGTCCATACAGCATATACGCGATGGCCACGAAGGCCTGCAACGGGACCTGGCCCAGGCCGGCGCCAACCTCGAAACCGCCGAGGAGCACGCCGTCTCGGACCGCGAGGCCCTGGGCGTGGTAGAGCAGGAGCTGCGACAGATCCAACCTCGACATCAGGCGCTGCTGGCCAAGGAGCAGGAGGCCATGGAGGCGTTGCAAGCCGCGGAACAGGCCCAGCGGGACTGGCAGCCACAATGGGATGAATACCATCACGCCTACACCCAGGCCAGCCGCGACGAACACGGCGTGCAGACCCGCATCAGCTCCCTAGACGGCACCATCGTCCAGGTCGAGCAACAACTGGCCAAGCTGCAGCAGGAACTGGAAGAGACGCGCACGCCGGCGCTGGAGCAAAACCTTGAGCTACTCCGGCAACGCCTGCGTGAACAGCAGCAGGTCTATGACCAGTTGCAGGAGCGGCATGCCGAGCGTCAGCGTCAGATGCGCGAGGTCCGCCAGCAGTTGCATCAGCACAGCCAGCGCCTGGACGAGACCCGCACCCGGCAACAAACCCTCAAGGGACGCCTGTCATCGCTGGAGGCACTGCAACAGGGCGCCTTGGGGCAACAGCAGCAGGACCTGAGAGCATGGCTGGGCAAGCACGCACTGGAACAGCTTCCCCGCCTGGCGCAGTTGCTGGAGGCCGAACCCGGCTGGGAGCATGCGCTGGAACAGGTCCTGGGGCGACAGCTAGAGGCCCTGTGTGTGGCGGACCTGGAGCAGATCGGCGCGATCATCGAAGACCTGGAGGGTGGGCACCTGAGTGTGCTCGCACAAGAGGCGCCCGGCGCCGCCCTGCCCATGCGCGCGCCAGCCACCGCCCTGGCGGACAAATTGAAGTGTCGCTGGCCCGTGGCGACCTGGCTGCAAGGGATCTATGCCGTCGATGACCGCGCGCAGGCACTGGCCCTGCTGCCACGCTTGCAGCGCCATGAATCCGTCGTTACCCGCCAGGGCCTGCGACTCGGTCCCGGCTGGCTGGAATCGGGGACCTGGTCCGAGGAAAAGACCGGCGTCCTCGAGCGCGAGCGGGAGATCAGGGAACTGAGCACGGCGTTTGCACGGACCCAGGACCAGCTGGAGCAGCAGACCACCGTCCTGGAAGCGGACCAGGCCCGACTGCAGGCGCTGGAAACGGAACTGGACGAGCTGGAGCAACAACTGCATCGTGCTCAGGAGCTGTTGCGTCAGACCCAGGCCGAGCAGGCCGCGGCCGAGAGCCGCCTCGACCAGGTCCGGCAGCGCAACGAGCGCATCGATTCCGAACAACAGGGCTTGCGCTCGCGCCTGCGGGCGGCCCGGCAGGAACTGGCCACCGCCCGGGAGAGCCTGCAGCACCTGCGCCAGCGCCTGGACGGGCTGAGCGGGGAGCGTGAGCGGCTGGGCCTCGAGCGCGAAGGCCTGGAAAGGAACCTGGAGGCGCGTCGCGCGACACTGCGTGACCTGCGCGAGCAGACCCGCCAGACCGCCATTCGCCAGGGCTCCCTGGAGACGCGTCGTGGCTCGCTGCAGCAGGCGCTGGAGCGCAATGCCGCCCTCACCGAGCAATTGCGCCAGCGCCGCAAGGCCCTGGAGCAACGCTGTGAGGAAGTGCTGGCGCCATTGCCGGAACTCGAAAGCCAGCTCGAACAGAGCCTGTCCCGGCGGGTGGGTATCGAGACCGAGCTGCGTCAGGCCCGTGAAGCGGTGCATGCCCGCGAGGCCCTGCTGCGCGATCTGGACCATCAGCGCAGCGAGCTCGAGCAGCGTATCCAGCAGCGTCGCGATGCCCTGGAGGCGGCCCGCGTGGCGGCCCAGGAAACCCGGGTGCGGCTGCAGACCTTGAGCGAACAACTGCAGGCAATGGACTACCCGCTGGAAGACCTGTTGCGGGAACTCGCCGACGAGGAAGATGCCGGCGTCGAGCTCTGGCAACAGCGCATAGATCGTCTCAACGGCCGCATCCATCGTCTTGGCCCCATCAATCTTGCCGCCATCAGTGAATTCGAGCAGGAATCCGAGCGCAAGGCCTACCTGGATCGGCAGCATGATGACCTGTGCGAGGCCCTGCAAACCCTGGAATCCGCGATTCGCAAGATCGACAGTGAGACCCGCGCGCGCTTCAAGGAGACCTACGACAAGGTCAACAACGGCCTGCAGCGGATGTTCCCGCGGCTGTTCGGCGGTGGCCATGCACAGCTGGAGTTGACCGGTGAAGACCTGCTGGATACCGGCGTGACGGTGATGGCGCATCCCCCAGGCAAGCGTAACAGCTCCATACACCTGCTCTCCGGCGGGGAAAAGGCGCTCACCGCGGTGGCCTTCGTGTTCGCCATCTTCCAGCTCAATCCCGCGCCTTTCTGCCTGCTGGACGAGGTGGACGCGCCACTGGATGACGCCAACGTCGGACGCCTGTGTGACATGATCCGGGAAATGTCGCAAGATGTGCAGTTCATGTACATCACCCACAACAAGCTCACCATGGAGATCTCGCAGCAATTGATCGGCGTGACCATGAATGAACCCGGGGTGTCACGCCTGGTATCGGTAAACATGGAAGCGGCAGTCGAACTGGCCGCGACCGCCTGACGGCCCCTCCGGGAGCCTTGCCGCCAGAAGGTTTTCACTGAAGAACTGGATATGGACGACATACGCATTCCATTGCTGGGCCTGGGACTGCTGTTGATCGCCGGGATCTACATCTGGAGTCGCACCATGGGCTTCCACCGGCGGCGCAACCGCCGCAAGCCGGCATTCGGAAGCAGCGCGGCGAGGACTGGCGAGGGACCCGCATCACCCAGGACCCAGGCCTCGGATCATCTCGACACCGACGTGCCCAGGCTGCGCCTCGATGCGACACCCGTGGCTGGCGCCAGTACACACGCCCCTACGCTGGATCCCGGCCCACGGCCGGACCAAACCCCGTCGCGGCGGCGTGGCCGGGGCGCGGAGTCGGCGGGCGAGGGACCGATCCAGGTGGAATTCGCCTTCGACCAGCCCGAGGCGGAGACCGTTCCCTCACCCCAGGATGAGATTGCAACCGAACCGGCGCCACGGAGCCCGGCGGATGAAATCCTGCCCCTCTATGTGTGCGCCCCCGAGGGGCATAGCTACCATGGCCGCGATATTCTCCGCGCGGTCAATGACGTCGGCATGAACTTCGGTGAGATGAACATCTTCCAGCATTACGGCATCGGCGACCTGGCTTCCGATACCGCCCTGTTCAACATGGCCAACATGCTCGAGCCCGGCAGCTTCGATCTGACCCGTATCGATGAGCTGGAGACCACCGGCCTGGTCCTGTTCATGACCCTGCCGGGGTCCGCGGATCCCCTGCTGGTGTTCGAATTGATGCTGAACACCGCCGAGCGCCTGGTTCAGCATCTCGGTGGTGAGATACGCGATCAGCACCATCATGTGATGGACGCCGCCGCTATCGACAGGCTCAGGCAGCGGGCCGCGGCCCGCCGATGAGCGGTATCGAGGACGCCCGCGCCCGGGTCGAGGACCTGCGCGCGCGGATCGACGAGTACAACTATCACTATTACGTGCTCGATGACCCGCTGGTCCCTGATGCCGAATACGATCGCCTGATGCGCGAGTTGCAGGCCCTGGAAGCGCGCTATCCCCGACTCGTCAGTCCTGATTCTCCGACCCAGCGGGTCGGCGCCGGACCCTCGTCGGCCTTCGCCGAAGTCCGTCACGAGATACCCATGCTGTCGCTGGCCAATGCCTTCAGCGACGAGGAAGTCCGCGACTTCGATCGCCGCGCGCGCGCGCGCCTGGATGAGGATGAGGTCGAATATGTGGTGGAGATGAAGCTAGACGGCCTGGCGATCAGCCTGCTGTATGTCGACGGCGTGCTGCGTCGCGCCGCCACCCGTGGTGATGGCCGTGTCGGCGAGGACGTCAGCGCCAACGTCCGCACCATACCGGCCGTGCCATTGCGCCTGCGGGGCCGGGGGTATCCCCGGCTGCTGGAGGTGCGTGGCGAGATCTATATGGACAAGCGCGGCTTCGAGGCCCTGAACCGGGCGCAGGAGGCGCAGGGCGCCAAACCCTTCGCCAATCCCCGCAATGCCGCCGCCGGCAGCCTGCGTCAGCTGGACCCCCGCATCACCGCCAGCCGGCCGCTGACCCTGTTCTGTTACGGTGTCGGCAAGGTCGAGGGAGGGGGCCTGGCGGACAGGCATTACGACATCCTGCGGCAACTTCGGGACTGGGGCCTGCGGGTCTCCACGGAGATCCGGCGGGTCACCGGCATCGAGGCCTGTATCCGGCGCTATCGCGAGGTGCAGAACCTGCGTCCACGCCTGGACTATGAGATCGACGGCATGGTCTACAAGGTCGACAGCCTGGAACAGCAACGGCGCCTGGGGCAGGTTTCCCGCGCACCCCGCTGGGCCATCGCCCACAAGTTTCCGCCCCAGGAGGTATTGACGGTGCTGCGCGATATCGAGATACAGGTGGGTCGTACCGGCGCCCTGACACCGGTGGCGCGACTGCAACCGGTCTCCGTCGGCGGGGTCACGGTCACCAATGCCACCCTGCATAACGAGATGGAGATCCAGCGCAAGGATATTCGCATCGGCGATACCGTGGTGGTACGCAGGGCCGGGGACGTCATTCCCGAGATCGTCCGCGTGGTGCCGGAGCGACGCCCACGGGGCAGCCGGCCCTATCGCATGCCCGAGTCCTGTCCGATCTGTGGCGCCGAGGCCATACGGGTCGATGACGAGGCTGCCCGGCGTTGTACCGGGGGGCTTTATTGCCCGGCCCAGCGTATCCAGGCGATCATCCATTTCGCCTCGCGCAAGGCCATGGATATCGAGGGTCTGGGAGAGAAGCGGGTAAGCCAGATGGTGGCGGCCGGGCTGGTCGAGACCATCGCCGATCTCTATCGGCTGAGCCTGGACCGCCTGCTCGAGCTGGAACGGATGGCGGAGAAATCGGCCTCCCGTCTGCTCAAGGCCATAGAGACCAGCAAGCACACCACGCTGGAGCGGTTTCTCTTCGCCCTGGGGATACGCGAGGTCGGCGAGGCCACGGCCAGGAGCCTGGCAGTCACCTTTCAATCGCTGGAGGATCTGATGCAGGCGAGCGAGGCCCGCCTGCAGGAGGTGGAGGATATCGGACCGGTAGTGGCGACGAATATCGCGGCTTTTTTCCGCCAGCCACACAATCTCGAGGTTATCGAGGCCCTGCTGGCGGCCGGGATCCACTGGGACCGGCCGCAGGCGCCCACCGGATCCGTGGCTGCCCTGACGGGCAAGGTTTTCGTCCTCACCGGCACGCTCGCGGCCATGACCCGCGATGAGGCCAGACAGCGCCTGCAGGCCCTGGGCGCCAGGGTGACCGGCAGTGTGTCGAAGAAAACGGACTATGTGGTGGCCGGCATGGAGCCAGGAGGCAAGCGGGACAAGGCCGAGTTGCTGGGGGTCACGATCCTGGACGAGGCGGCCTTCCTGCGCCTGCTGGGAGGATCCTGAAGCGGTCGATATCTGAATATCCACCACGAAGGGCACGAAGAAATTCCCGGTCGGATCGCAGTCCCGATCACGATATGGGTGTTATTCGGCAAGACCAAGATTATCTCGCCGAGGCGCAGGGCACGCAGAGGGACAAGAGTATCTCGCCGAGGCGCAGGGCACGCAGAGAGAAAAGCTTCAGATCAAGGCTTTCT
>CAZDOC010000037.1:0-13483 GCA_964506945.1 uncultured Gammaproteobacteria bacterium | reverse complement strand
TATCTCGCCGAGGCGCAGGGCACGCAGAGAGAAAAGCTTCAGATCAAGGCTTTCTCCGCGAGCCCCGCGCCTCCGCGAGGATCCTGATCTGTGTACAAGGTGGTGGCTCCGGATTTGCTGTGGTCCGCCACTGGAATCACCAGGGTACAACATTGAAAAATCTTCGTGCCCTTCGTGTCCTTCGTGGTGCAATGATTTCAGCTCAGGCCACCACCCGGTTGCGGCCGGCGTTCTTGGCCTGGTAGAGGGCCTGATCGGCCTTGTCGACGAGATCGGCCGGGCCCTCGTTGTTATCCAGCATGGCCACACCGATGCTGACAGTGATCTGCAGCTTCAGATCGGCATAGCTGAATTCATGATGGGCCACGGCCTGGCGGATGCGTTCGGCCAACAGCAGGGCGCCATCGTGACTGGTGTTGCTGAGGATGACGTTGAATTCCTCGCCGCCATAGCGAAATACGTTATCGCTGCGACGCACGGTCTCGATGATGCATTCCGCCAGTTGCCGGAGCACCGCGTCACCGACGACGTGGCCATGCTCGTCATTGACCTGTTTGAAGAAATCGACATCCAGCATCAGCAGGGCCAGGGGCTGCTTGTGGCGGCGGGCCAGCTCGATATCATGGCCCAGCACATCATCCATGGCGCTACGGTTGTTGATGCCGGTGACCGGATCGGTATAGGCCGTGCGCAGGGCCCGGTGGAACAGCAGGGCATTGCGCACGGGATACACCAGCATGCCCAGCAGCCCTTCAAGCTGGTGCAGTTCCTGCTCAGTGAAACGCTGGCCGCGGCTAAGCGCTATCTCACCGAGATCCTCCTCCATCAATACCAGCCGGTAGCTGCAGAGATGGCGCGCTTTCTTGCCGATCTGGATGGCGACGGACTCTCGAGGATGATCGTAGCTGAGCCCGTCATGCGCGATGACGGCGGCCACTTCGTTACTGAAAAGCGTCAGTATGGCCTCGAGATCCAGGGTGCTCTGCAGCAGGGTGGCGAGGTGCAGGCTGTAATCCCTGTGTGCATCCTGATGACTCGCGCCAGCGGCGTCTCCACCGGCGGGTTTGATGTTTGTGTGGATTGCGGTCAGTCTGGGGCTCATCACGGGATCCTTGGTTTATCCTCTTGTAACGAGAAATCTGCAATTGATGTGCCATAAGGGAAATATAATGTAAGTCGATGAATAGATGAAGTTATGATTGATTCGGTTTGCCTGCGGCACAGAGATGTTCCACCGAGATACGATACAATAAGTGATTGATTTTCATGCCGGGGCTGAATCAGACGTGCATTACGGGGAGCTGAGCGGATCCGGGATGGATGGATTCCCGACCGCCTTGGCCTGGGGTTCATCGGCATCGGCAGGAGCAGGGCGGCAACAATTTGCCGGGATCAGGGCGGGCACTGGGGGGATAAAACCCACGATCCGTCAAATTACTTACGCGTATCCCCCGGGTCTTTCGGGGGCTGTGCGTCAAGACTTTGACCACTCAGGCCGATACTGTCCGCTCCCATCAGGTACAGGTAGGCGGGCATGAGGGCCTCCGGCGTGGGCAGGCGCGCCGGATCCTCGCCCGGGTAGGCCAGGGCCCGCATCTGCGTGCGCGTGGCCCCGGGATTGATCGCATTGACCCGGATCGCGGTATTCGCCTCCAGCTCGTCCGCCAGCACCTGGGTCAGTCCCTCCACGCCGAACTTCGAGACCGCGTAGGCGCCCCAGTAGGCCCTCGCCCTGCGGCCCACCCCCGAGGTCGTGAAGACCACCGAGGCATCCGCGGCGCGGCGCAGCAGGGACAACAGCGCCTGGGTCAGCAGGAAGGGGCCATTCAGGTTGACCTGCATGACGCGCATCCAGACCTCGAAATCATGCTGTGCAATGGGTGTCAGGCCATTGAAGGCCGCGGCATTGTGCAACAGGCCATGCAGCTGGCCGAATTCCTGTTCCAGGGTGCGGGCCAGGTCCTGGTAGTCGGTGGGGGAGGCGCCTTCCAGGTTGAGCGGGTAGATGGCCGCTTGCGGACCACCGCGGCTTTCGATCTCGTCATAGACCTGTTCCAGCCTGGCGATGGTGCGTCCCAGCAGGATCACGGTGGCGCCGGAGGCGGCGAAACTCAGGGCGGCCTGGCGGCCGATACCGGCGCCGGCACCGGTGACGAGGATGATGCGCCCGTCCAGAAGTCCGTCCGGAGCCTGGTAGGTCCAGGGTTTCTCATTGTATCGTGTCATGGCGTCAGCAGGGTGGGTTGAGGGGGCATGGTGGTGTCTGCCTGGGGGTAATCCAGGGTGAAGTGCAAACCGCGGCTTTCCTTGCGCAGCAGGGCCGAGCGTACGATCAGTTCCGCTACCAGGACCAGGTTGCGCAACTCGATCAGGTCGTTGGTGACCCGGAAGTTACCGTAATATTCATCGATCTCGTGTTTCAGCAGTTCGATCCGGTGCTGGGCGCGCTGCAGGCGCTTGTTGCTGCGCACGATGCCGACATAATCCCACATGAAGCGGCGAAGTTCATCCCAGTTGTGCGCCACCACCACCTCTTCATCGGAGTCCGTGACCCGGGATTCATCCCAGTCCGGGATGGTGACGGCGGGCGGGTTGCCAGCGATGTCGGCGAGTATGGATTCACAGCAGCTGTGCGCGAACACGGTACATTCCAGCAGCGAGTTGCTGGCCATGCGATTGGCCCCGTGCAGGCCGGTACAGGCGACCTCGCCGATGGCATGAAACCCCGGGATGGCGGTACGGCCTTCGAGATCGGTCTTGACGCCGCCACAGAGGTAGTGCGCGGCGGGGACCACCGGCAGGGGTTCGCGGGTCATGTCATAACCGTATTCCAGGCAGCGGGCATGGACATTGGGGAAATGTTCCCGTATGAATGCCTCCCCTTTATGGGTGATATCGAGATAGACGCAATCACTGCCCAGGCGTTTCATCTCGTGGTCGATGGCGCGGGCGACGATATCCCTGGGGGCCAGCTCGGCGCGGGCATCGAAGCGTGACATGAAGGCCTCGCCATCCGGCAGACGCAGTATCCCCCCCTCACCGCGTATGGCCTCGGTCAGGAGGAAGGATTTGGCGCTGGGATGGTAGAGGCAGGTCGGGTGGAACTGTATGAACTCCATGTTGGCTACCGCACAGCCCGCGCGCCAGGCCATGGCGATACCGTCGCCGGTGGCGACATCGGGATTGCTGGTGTACAGATAGACCTTGCCGGCGCCACCGGAGGCCAGCACCACATAACGCGCCCGGAAGGCCACCACCCGCCCGCGGTTCTTGTCCAGCACATAGGCGCCGAGACAGCGATCGTAGCTGTAGCCCAGTTTGCGCGCGGTGATCAGGTCGATGGCGATATGGTGTTCGTAGAGGCTGATGCCCGCGTGCGCGCGCGCGCGCGCCTCCAGGGTGGTCTCTACCGCCTTGCCGGTGGCGTCCGCGGCATGGATGATGCGCCGATGGCTATGCCCACCCTCGCGGGTCAAGTGGAATTGCCCGCTCCCATCCTCGCCGGCCACGCGGGTGAAGGGGACACCGAGTCCCGTCAGCCAGTCGATGCTCTCACGGGCGTGCTCGACCACGAACTGCACGACCTTGGGGTCACACAGGCCGGCGCCGGCCTCCATGGTGTCACGCACGTGGGCCTCGATGGAATCAGAACTGTCCAGCACCGCGGAGATCCCGCCCTGGGCGTAGAAGGTCGAACCTTCCCGCATCGGTCCCTTGGCGAGTACGGCGACACTGGCACTGTCGGCTATCTGCAGCGCCAGGGAAAGCCCCGCGGCGCCACTGCCGATGACCAGTACATCATGCGTGTATTGTTCTGTCATGCCCTGTATTCCGATGCCGGGATCATGCTATCTTACCTCAATATTTAAGTCGCTGAATTAATGACTTCCGCGATATTTTCTGATACAGCCCCCGTTGCGGCCGGGGACGATCGACGGGGCCTGGAGGACTTTCCCGGGATCCTCATGGCGATGACCCGAGTGGCGGCGACAACCGTAAAGCGAATACTGATAAAAAATGTGGGAATGTGGAGAACTTAGCACGGCCGTGAGGGTCTATTTGCATGAAATGGCCGGTACCTGGCCCGCACTGACTCCCGGGGTCGCTCCCCGATGAGTGAAAATATCACCGATACGGAGCTGGTGGAGCGGGTTCAGCGTGGCGACAAGAAGGCCTTCGATCTGCTGGTGCTGAAGTATCAGCATCGAATAGTGAAACTGGTGTCCCGTTATGTCAAGGAACCCAGTGACGCCCTGGATATCGCCCAGGATGCCTTCCTCAAGGCCTATCGGGCCTTGCCGCGTTTTCGGGGCGACAGCGCCTTCTACACCTGGATGTACCGGATCGCCATCAATACGGCCAAGAACTACCTCGCTTCCCAGGCCCGGCGGCCGCGAGAGGTGGAGATGAGTTCCCCCGATGGGGAACAGACCGAGGCCGAGATCGCACTCAGGGATGAAGGGACTCCGGAGCGTCTGCTGTTGCGAGACGAGATCCAGCAGACCATCGGCCGGACGATCGAGCAATTGCCAGAGGATCTCCGTACCGCGATCACGCTGCGGGAACTCGAGGGCATGAGTTACGAGGAGATCGCCGAGGCCATGGATTGTCCCATAGGTACGGTGCGTTCACGGATATTCCGGGCGCGCGCCGCGATAGACAGCAAATTGAAACCACTGATGGAGTGAAGCCGTGAGCAATAACGATCATTCCCTGAACCAGTTGTCGGCATTTCTCGATGGCGAACTGTCGCCATCGGAGCGGGATGCCTTGCTCGAGGCCATGGCCCGTGACGAAGAACTGGCCGGAGCCTGGGAGCGCTACCACCTGATCGGCGATGCCATGCGCAATGCGCTCCCGGAAGTCATGGGGCGTGATATCAGCGCCCGGGTGCATCAGGCCGTGGCCGGTGAGCCCGTCATCCTGGCGCCACGACATCGTCGACGCGCGCTGGCGCGCCCGGTCCTGGGCTTTGCCCTGGCTGCATCGGTCGCGGCCGTGGCCATCCTGGGTGTCAGGCAGCTGAACCGGGAGGCGAGTCCGGGCCAGCCGCTGCTGGTCGCCCAGGAACAAGCCCTGCCGGCGAATGACTTCGACAACAGCGCCATCCAGCCGGCCTCGGTGCAGACCCTGCCGAATGCCCAGCTGGACAGCTATCTGGTCAACTATTACGAACACCAGGGGAATATGGGCATGCTGCCGTATGTACGCATCATCAGTCATGACCCGAATGAATGAGGCGGTCGGCATCCTGGCCGTCCCCATGCCTGCGCGCGTAGTCTCGTTGTTACTGGTCCTGTTCGCCAGCCCGGTGGTCCTGGCCGCTGCGCCGGACCCCCGGCAACTGCTCAACGCCATGACCCAGGCCCTGGAACAGAAGAACTACGATGGTACTTTTGTCTATCAGAAGGAAAACAGCCTGGCGAGCCTGCGCATCATCCACCGCTACCGGGATGGCATGGAGAACGAGCGTCTGATCTCATTGACCGGCAATGGCGGCGAGGTCCTGCGTGACAACCAGACGGTGACCTGCATCCTGCCGGAAAGGCATTCGGTGATGATAGAACCCAGCCGGCCACGCAATATCTTCCCCGAGATCAATCAGCAGGCGATATCGCGTTTGACCCACTATTACCGTTTTCGCCTGGCGGGCAGGGATCGGGTCGCCGATCGGGAGGCGTGGATAGTCAGTATCGAGCCCAGGGGCGCCTACCGCTATACTTACCGCTACTGGATCGACGCCGATACGTTCCTGTTGCTGCGCACCTCCCTGCTGAACCGCCATGGCAAGATACTCGAACAGATCATGTTCACCAACATCACCCTGCCGGAGGAAATCCCGGACAGCCTGCTGCAACCCGGGATCCGGGGGATAGGGCATACCTGGCAGACCCACTGGGGCGAGGACACCGTGATCGATACCAGCAAGAACGGCCTCGGTTGGCGGATCGGCTGGTTGCCACAGGGGTTTGAACTGAAAAACAGCCAGCTCCGCACCGCCTCCGGCAGCCCGGTTCCGATCGAGCACATGGTGTTCTCCGATGGCCTGGCCATGGTGTCGGTATTCGTGGAACAGCTGCAGGAAGGCACGCCGCGCAGGGAAGGCTATACCATGATGGGCGCCGTCAGCACCTACAGCATGGTAAAATCCGGTTATCAGCTCACGGTACTCGGTGAGGTCCCCGCGATCACCGTGCGCCAGATCGCCTCCTCACTACAACCACCGCCCACGCTACACTAAGCAGGGCCAGTATCACAGGACATCCCTTCCCCATGACCGGATCCCGCCGCCGTTTCCAGCACATCCTGCTGGCCGCACTGATGCTGTTGCTGCCCACTGTCGCCGCCCTGGCCAACGGCCTGCCGGATTTTACCGGCCTGGTGGAGCAATATGGCCCGGCAGTCGTCAATATCAGTACCACCAGCAAACCGCCGCAGGGAACCCGGCCGCAGCCGCACATCCAGATCCCGAATCTCCCCGAGGATTCGCCGCTGCATGATTTTTTCCGGCATTTCTTCGGCGATCAGGGTGGCCTGCCGGACAGCCGTCCACGTTCCTCTCTGGGGTCCGGTTTCATCGTCTCCCGGGATGGTTATGTGATCACCAACAACCATGTCATCAAGGATGCCGACGAAATCGTCGTCAGACTCAGTGACAGGCGGGAATTCGCCGCCAAGCTGGTGGGCCAGGATGGCCGCAGCGATATCGCCGTCCTCAAGATCGAGGCCGGCGGACTGCCGGTGTTGAAGATCGGCGATTCCGACAGGCTGAAGGTCGGGGAATGGGTGTTGGCCATCGGCTCGCCCTTCGGCTTCGATCACTCGGTTACCGCCGGCATCGTCAGCGCCAAGGGCCGTAACCTGCCCAACGAGAATTATGTGCCCTTCATCCAGACGGACGTGGCCATCAATCCAGGCAATTCCGGTGGTCCGTTGATGAACCTGGATGGCGAGGTCGTGGGCGTCAATTCCCAGATCTTCAGTCGTACCGGAGGCTTCATGGGACTTTCCTTCGCCATCCCCGTCAAGGTAGTGATGAATGTCTATCGCCAGCTCGTCGACAAGGGCGAGGTGACCCGGGGCTGGCTGGGGGTGCTGATCCAGGATGTCACCGCCGAACTGGCGCAATCCTTTCACATGGCACGCCCCAAGGGCGCCCTGGTCGCCAAGGTGATGGCTGACAGTCCGGCCGCCAGGGCCGGTTTCAAGGTCGGCGATATCATCGTCCGCTACGATGGCCAGGAGATCGATCACTCCGGCGACCTGCCGCCCATGGTGGGCGCCACGCCGGTGGATTCCCGGGTGCCCGTGGATATCATCAGAAACGGTGAGCAGCGGCGCCTGACGGTCGGAATCGGGCCCTTGCCGAAGGAACAGGAGAATACGCCGGGTCCGGGCAAGCCGGGCGTGGTGAAAGGCAACCGCATCGGCATTACCCTCGAGGCCATCAGCGAGGCACAGCGCAAGCAGATGGAACTCGGCGATCAGGGGGTCGTGGTCGCGGGCGTCGGCGAGGGTCCGGCCCGTGAGGCCGGGATCCGGGCCGGAGACATCATCCTGATGCTGGACAATCACAAGATCCGTTCCCCGGCGCAGTTCCTCGAACTGCTGCGCAAGCTCCCTGCCGGGGTCACGGTTCCGGTGTTGATCCAGCGTGGCCAGGGACCCGCCTTCCTGGCCTTGAAGATCCCGGAGGAATAGTCCATTCGCCGCTATATCATCTACGGCAACAGCTATTGCCACCTGTGCGAGGAGATGCTGGCGGAGCTGCGGCAACTGGCGCGGCAACACTCCTTTGAACTCGTACAGGTCGAGATCGATGGCGATGCGGCCCTGGAACGGCGCTACGGGGAATTCATCCCGGTATTGGTCGCGGCGGACGATGCCAGGGAGATCTGTCACTACCATCTGGACAGGGACGCCTTCATCGCCAGCCTGGAGGCCTGATCCCACACCGCGAGGCCGCCTCGTCCCGCTGGCCCGTGGATTCATCGTGTTTATGTTGAGGGGCAGATCGGCTACAATCGCGCGCTGTTACGGCTCCCTCATACCTCAAGGCGGCACGCCCCTGTTCCATGCAGCACATCCGCAACTTCTCCATCATTGCCCATATCGATCATGGCAAGTCCACCCTTGCCGATCGTTTCATACAGCTGTGTGGCGGTCTGAGTGAACGCGAGATGGAGGCCCAGGTCCTCGATTCCATGGACATCGAACGCGAACGCGGCATCACCATCAAGGCCCAGAGCGTGTCCCTGGACTACCCCGCGAACGATGGGATCACCTATCATCTGAACCTGATCGATACCCCGGGACATGTCGATTTCACCTACGAGGTCTCGCGTTCTCTGGCGGCCTGCGAGGGCGCCTTGCTGGTGGTGGACGCGGCCCAGGGCGTGGAGGCGCAGTCCGTCGCCAACTGCCACACCGCGGTCGATGAAGGACTGGAGGTGCTGCCGGTGCTCAACAAGATCGACCTGCCGGCGGCCGAACCGGAGCGGGTGATGCAGGAGATCGAGGAGATCATCGGCATAGATGCCGGCGAGGCGGTGGCCATAAGCGCCAAGACCGGTGAGGGTGTCAGGGACGTACTGGAGGCCATCGTCCACCAGATCCCGCCGCCGCGGGGCGATCCCCAGGCGCCGCTGAAGGCCCTGATCATCGACTCCTGGTTCGACAACTATCTGGGTGTGGTGTCGCTGGTGCGGGTCTTCGACGGTGAGTTGTTCGCCGGGCGCAAGGCCCGGATCATGTCAACGGGCGAAGATCATCTCATCGACCGCGTGGGTGTGTTCACCCCCAGGAAGGTGGACAGGCCCTCGCTCAAGGCCGGGGAGGTCGGCTTCGTGATCGCCGGCATCAAGAATATCTATGGCGCCCCGGTCGGCGATACCCTGACCGACAGCGGCCGGCCCGCCAGGGAGGCATTGCCCGGCTTCAAGGAGATCAAGCCGAACGTATTCGCCGGCCTGTTCCCGATCGATTCCAGCGAATATGAAAACTTCCGGGAGGCACTGGCAAAGCTGAGCCTCAACGATGCCTCGCTGTATTACGAGCCGGAAACCTCGCAGGCCCTGGGTTTCGGCTTCCGGGTCGGTTTTCTCGGCCTCCTGCATATGGAGATCATCCAGGAGCGTCTGGAGCGGGAGTACGGCCTCGAGTTGATCACCACCGCCCCCACGGTGGTTTACCAGGTGCTCACCAGCGCCGGCCGTACCATCGAGATCGACAACCCCGCGGCCTTGCCGCCTGTCAATGAGATCGATGAGGTGCGCGAGCCCATCGTGCGCGCGGATGTGCTGGTGCCGCAGGACTATCTTGGCAATGTGATGACCCTGTGTATCGAAAAACGTGGCGTTCAGACCCGTCTGCAATACCTCGGCAAGCAGGTGGCGGTGAGCTATGAGATGCCCATGAGCGAACTGGTTACCGACTTTTTCGATCGCCTGAAGTCCGTGACCCGCGGCTATGCCTCCATGGACTATCATTTCGTCCGTTATCAGGCCGCCGACCTGGTCAAGCTGGACATCCTCATCAACGCCGAGCGGGTCGATGCCCTGTCGGTCATCGTGCACCGGGATCAGGCCCAGAGACGCGGCCGGGAACTGGCCGGCCGGATGCGCGAGATCATCCCCCGGCAATTGTTCGATGTCGCCATACAGGCCGCGATCGGAGGCCACATCATCTCCAGGGAAACCGTCAAGGCCCTGCGCAAGAATGTCACCGCCAAGTGTTACGGCGGCGATATCACGCGCAAGCGCAAGCTGCTGGAGAAACAGAAAGCAGGCAAGAAACGCATGAAACAACTGGGATCGGTGGAGATCCCGCAGGAGGCCTTCATGGCCGTACTCAGTACCGGGAAAACGAAATGAACATGGATTTTGCAGCGGTGATGGTGGCCCTTACGGCCCTCAGTGGTGGTATCTGGGCCTTCGATGCGCTCCTGCTGGCGCCCCGGCGCCGGCGGGTGGCCCCGCCTCCTGGCGTGGAAGCGGGCGCCACCGGCGGGGAAACTCAGACCCCCATGCTGGTCGATTATGCGCGCTCTTTCTTCCCAATCTTTCTCATCGTATTGCTGCTGCGTTCCTTCCTGGTGGAACCCTTTCGCATCCCCTCGGGATCGATGATGCCTACCCTGCTGATAGGTGATTTCATCCTCGTCAACAAATTCGACTACGGGATCCGCCTGCCGGTGCTCAACAAGAAGATCATCGATATCGGTGCGCCCGGGCGCGGCGATATCGTGGTCTTCCGCTACCCGGAAGATCCCAGCATCCCCTTCATCAAGCGCATCATCGGCATTCCCGGGGATCACATCGTCTATCGACACAAAAAACTCACCATCAATGGCCAGCCCGTTCCACAGCAGGATATCGGCTACTACACCGGCTATGGCTCGGGTTCGATGATGACCGGCGCCATCGAAAAGGAGGAGATGCTGCCTGGCAGGACCCATGAGATCCTGATCATCCCCGGCCGTCCCACCCTGGATATCGATCGCACCATCCCCGCCGGGCATTACCTGGTGCTGGGAGACAACCGCGACAACAGCAAGGACAGCCGCTACTGGGGCCTGGTCCCTGATGAAAACCTGATCGGCCGCGCCTTCATGATCTGGATGAACTGGGATGGCGGCATAGACTTTTCCCGCATCGGTGAAAAATTGCGTTGACGGATATCGACCGCTCTTTCCTGACACGCCTGTTGTGCTATGCTTATCAGCGGCTTGAAACCAATCCGCCGGCATCGCGCCTGCCGGCCCACAGGCCTTTTACACACGGGAGAGACGAGAATGCTGGGTAAGCGCCAACAGGGCATGACCTTTCTGGGATGGCTCATCGTACTGGGTCTGATCGCCTTTTTCACCACCATCATCCTGAGGCTGTTCCCGCTGTATAACGAGGCCTTCAAGGTCACCACTTCATTGAAGTCGGTCGCCAGCGAACCCGATATCGCGAGCAAGAATACCACCCAAATCCGCAAGTTTTTGCTGCGCAACTTCGAGGTGCAGGATGTCGATCGCTTTGATCGCAACAGCATCAAGAAGGTTCTCAAGGTCAACAAGATCAAGGGGAGCAAGAACCGCCTGATCACCATGGAATATGAGATCCGCGGTCCCCTGTTCGCCAATCTGGACATCGTCCTGAACTACCACGACAGCATCGAGATCCCCGGTCTGAGTAATTGACCCGCCGTAACGAAGCCCTGTTCTCCGCAACGGGCCACCGCTTCAAAGACGAGGACCTGCTGGAGCAGGCCCTGACCCATCGCAGCGCCCACAGCATCAATAACGAGCGTCTGGAGTTTCTCGGTGACGCAATACTCGGTTCCATCATCACCATCGATCTCTACAGTAGATTCCCCAGCGCAGACGAAGGCCAGTTGACCCAGTTGCGCTCAAACCTGGTCAGGCGTCAGAGCCTGGCCGGAATCGCCCGGGACATGGGCCTGGGGGAACATATCCGCCTGGGCGGGGGCGAGCTCAAGAGCGGCGGCTGGCGCCGCGACTCCATCCTGGAAAATACCGTCGAGGCCCTGGTCGGGGCGATCTATCTCGATGCCGGTATCGATACCGTTACGGACTGCGTGCTGCGCTGGTTCGACAAACGACTCGAAGGACTCCACCTGGACGACATCCACAAGGACCCCAAGACCGCCCTGCAGGAATACCTGCAGGCGCGCAGGCTTCCCTTGCCACGTTATACCACCCTGAAAGAGGAGGGTGAGCCCCATTGTCGCCGTTTTACCGTCTCCTGCCAGGTGGACGGCCTGAGGCAGGAACTGGTGGCGGAAGCGGAAAGCCGGCGCAAGGCCGAGCAGATCACCGCCAGCCTGGCCCTGGAAGCGTTGCATCGGGACTCCGGGCATGTCTGAGCCCCTGCAGGGGCGCTGCGGTTTCGTCGCCATTGTCGGACGCCCCAATGTCGGCAAATCCACCCTGCTGAATCACCTGATCGGGCAGAAGATCAGCATCACCTCGCGCAAGCCACAGACCACCCGACAGCATATCCTGGGAGTGGATACCCAGGGCCGGGATCAGATCGTCTATGTCGATACCCCTGGCCTGCAGCATGCGCCGAAACGGGCCCTGAACCGGTATATGAATCGGGAGGTAAGCGCCCATCTCGGTGATGTCGATATCATCCTCTTCCTGGTCGAGGCCCTGCGCTGGACCGATGCCGATCGGAATGTCCTGGAACTGCTGCGATCACAACAGCGGCCGGTGATCCTGATCGTCAACAAGGTGGATCGCCTGGCGCGCAAGGAGGATCTCCTGGAATATCTGGATCAGCGTCGAGCCGACAGGGATTATCACGCCATCGTGCCCATGAGCGCCCGCAACCGCGAGGATGTCGCGGCCTTGCGCAAGCTGTTGCTGCCCGGGCTGCCTCTGGCTGCGCACTGTTTCGATGCCGATCAGCTGACCGATCGCAATCAGCGTTTCCTGGCCGCCGAACTGGTCAGGGAAAAACTGATGCGCCTGCTGGGGGACGAACTTCCCTACAGCACTGCGGTGACCGTCGAGGATTTCACCGAGGATGGCGGGACCCTGCACATCCACGCCACCATCTGGGTGGAACGGGATGGCCAGAAGGCCATCGTGATCGGCAAACAGGGGCAGATGTTGAAGAAGATCGGCACCCAGGCGCGCAAGGACATGCAGGACCTGTTCGGGCACAAGGTCAATCTGCAGACCTGGGTCAAGGTACGGGACAAATGGTCGGAGAACGCCCGCGCCCTGCAGCAGTTCGGCTACAAATCCTGAGTCCGGCCGACCGCCCATGCCCGGCGCCTTGCAACAGGCCTATCTGCTCCACCGGCGACCCTACCGGGAGACCAGCCTGTTGCTGGAGGTCTTCACCCGGAACGAGGGCCGCAAGGGGCTGGTGGCGCGGGGCGCCAGGCGTGGCAAGTCACCACGGAATGCCACCCTGCAGGCCTTCCAGGCACTGCTGCTGTGCTGGAGCGGGCGCGGTGAACTGGGTACGCTGACCAACCTGGAGTGCAGTGGACAGCCCATGCGCCTGAGCGGGAAGCCGTTACTGAGCGGATTCTATCTGAACGAACTGCTGATGCGCCTGCTGCATCGTCATGAACCACATCCCGGACTCTTCGATGCCTATCATCAGGCCCTGTCCGGGCTGCACCAGGGGCTGCCGGCGGAGCCCGTGTTGCGCCTGTTCGAGACCCGCCTGCTGGGTGCGCTGGGCTATGGCCTCAACCTCACCCACTGCATCGACACGGACGCCCCCCTGGACCCCGGCGTGCGCTATCATTACCAGCATGACCGCGGCGCCTGGCTATCACCACCGGCCGGAGTCGATACGATTCCGGTCAGCGGCGCCACCTTGCTGGCCCTGCATGACGGCGCCATCAGCGATGCCGGACAACTGCATGAGGCCAAACACCTGCTACGGCAGGCGCTGGGGCATCATCTGGGCGACAAGCCGCTGCAGAGCCGGCGTCTGTTCCGCTAGTCGGC
>CAZDOC010000036.1:21229-23983 GCA_964506945.1 uncultured Gammaproteobacteria bacterium | reverse complement strand
CGCTGCGCTAAGCCGACCTACGGGGGGATCACGAGACTGCAGGGGGTTATTTCAGCAAATCATCGACATCCACGTTAAGGGCCGTGGCCAGGGCCTGGAGTACCCGGGTGGATCCAGTCTTTTTTCCAGCTTCGATCTGGGAGAGGTAGGACTTCCCTACTCCCGCCTGTGTTGCGAGTTCGGTCTGCGTTATTCCACGATACTCACGCCAGACCTTCAATGGCTTATCCCCGTTGACAAGGCGTTCTACCATGGCCAGCGGGATACTTTCCTCATCCGTGGACAAGGCCGCAATAAAGGCCTGGTTATCTTCGCGATCTTCAGCAAGTTCGAGCAGCCTTTCATATACTGCATAAGGGATCACCGCATATTCGGGCTTGCCGTGTTTTTCGATGATCTGGATATTCATTTATATATATCTCCCCTGGGCCCTATCGTTAATACATCGATTACCATGCTGTTAGCTTCTATATGGTAGATAGCCCGGTATTGACCGATACGCAGCCGGTAACCACCACGACCGGATAATGATTTGATATCAAGTCCTTCAGTTTCCGGATCCGTTGCCATCTTCTTGAAGGCCATCAGGTATTTCATGGCCAATGGCTTTGGCATCCTTGTCAGTGCCTTGGCGGCCGACTTCCTGTAAACCACCCGATACATAAAAGTTTACTTAGTGTTTACCATTTGTCAACATCTGTCAGGGTTTCATGACCGGGCCCGGTACCAGGCATAGGTCTCGGCAATGCCCGCTTCCAGGCCGATGCGGGCCTGCCAGCCGGCATTGCTGAGTCGGGTGACGTCCAGCAGTTTTCGCGGGGTGCCGTCGGGCTTGCCGGCGTCGAAGACCAGTTGGCCCTCGAAACCAACGGTCCGCTGGATGATTTCGGCCAGTTCGCGGATGGTGATATCGCTGCCGGTGCCGATGTTGACGATCTCGTCCGCGGTCCCGTTCTCCATCAGGAACACGCTGGCGTCGGCCATGTCGTCCACGTGCAGGAATTCGCGCCTGGGTGTGCCGCTGCCCCAGATGACGACCTCGGCGGCATCATTGACCCTGGCCTCGTGGAATTTGCGCAGCAAGGCCGGCAGGACGTGGGAGTTCTCCAGGTCGAAGTTGTCGCCGGGACCGTAGAGGTTGGTCGGCATCAGGGAGATGGCGTCGAAGCCATACTGTTTGCGGTAGGCCTGGCACATCTTGATGCCGGCGATCTTGGCGATGGCGTACCATTCGTTGGTCGGCTCCAGCGGGCCGGTGAGCAGGTATTCCTCCTTCATCGGTTGCGGCGCCAGCCTGGGGTAGATGCAGGAGGAGCCGAGGAAGACGAACTTGCCCGTGCCGCTGCGCCAGGCACTGTCTATGAGGTTGGTCTGGATCTGCAGGTTCTCAAAGATGAATTCCGCCGGGTAGCTGTCGTTGGCGTGGATGCCGCCGACCCGGGCCGCGGCGTCGATGACGCAGGCGGGTTTTTCTGCTTCGAAGAATGCCCTGACGGCGGCCTGGTCCAGCAGGTCGAGTTCGGCATGTGTACGGCCGATGATGTTGGTATAGCCGCCCTGCTCCAGGCGGCGGACGATGGCGGCGCCGACCAGGCCGCGGTGGCCGGCGATGTAGATCTTGTCTTGTTTGGTGATGGTGGTCATGGTTTGGGTTTTTGTGTTTTCTTGTCCCCCTCCCTGGCCCTCTCGACTCGGGTTCCAGACTTCGTTCTACCTCCTCCATCCCTGGAGTCGCCCCGCACGCGGGGGAGGGGATCCAGGGATAGAGGGATGGATAAACCCTCACTGGCCCGCCTGTCTTGTCGGATTATGTCGCGCTAATCCTGCGGTTTGGGGGAAAGCAGTATTCGGGAGGTGTCGAATAAGGCTTATCCAGTCGGATTGATGATGCTACAGAAACGGGTTGATTATCCGTAAACCTTCGATTATCTGGCCGTGTTGCATGTCTTCTGTATAGAGGTCTTGCGCCCCACCCTTCAGGGCAGCCTGTACGATTAGCGCGTCCCAGAAAGAAAATCCATAGCGACGTTTTATCTGAATGGCATACAAGAGTGTTTCACCATCAATCTCTACGATGGGTAACGACAGTAGCTTTCGAATCGCCTGCTCTGCATCTTCCGAACTCAATGGGACGGCCAGTTTCCCAGTGACAACGACATAGAACTCTTGCAATACCTGCGTACTGCTCAGGAACCACCCCTCTTTGGCGGATGTCGCAAGCAGTTCACGAGACGTTGCCTGTTTTTTTGTTGCATCACCATCGAACAGGTACACCAGGATATTGGTATCGAAAAATATTCGTTTCATTTCCGCTCGTGCAGCTCATCACGGCTCCATTGACGCTGACCGCGGCGTGCCTGGGTTCTTCGGGACAGAGATAGCAATTCTTCAATCGCCAGACTCCGTTGATGCGCCAAGCCGGCATAGGATTCCATGAATTCGCGTAATACGGCATTGACCGAGGTCCCCTCTTGCAGGGCGCGCATCCGTGCTTTCTTCAGGACTTCATCGTCTGTGGTAATCGTGAGATTGGCCATATCGTCAAACCCGTTGTTCTGTGCTGCACGGGACAAGTGTAGCACAGCATTGCTTCATGATCCGCCATGCCCTCTCGACGCTGCTTCCAGACTTCGTTCTACCTCCTCCATCTCTGGAGTCGCCTCTCACGCGGAGGTACTGCTGCTGGGCATTTCCAGTGGAAAAAAGAGTCTGTCCAATCTGAGCAAACATGGAATAGATTTTGTGTCTGCCCAG
>CAZDOC010000036.1:4084-21129 GCA_964506945.1 uncultured Gammaproteobacteria bacterium | reverse complement strand
AAAAAAGAGTCTGTCCAATCTGAGCAAACATGGAATAGATTTTGTGTCTGCCCAGACCTCGATTTATCTACGCCGAGCCGTCCCAATCAAAAGCAAAAAAGGGTCAACGTCGATTTTCCTGTCTGGATAATAGAATCCCTGGATAGAGAAGCAAACCGAATCGGGGTAACCCGGAAATCAATAATAAAACTTTGGCTGGCAGAAAGGCTGGAAGAGAAAACACTTACGAGGCGCTCCAGCTAGCCGGGGCGTCAATGACGCCTGTTCAGGTCCGGTGATAGGCGTCCTCGAAGCGCACGATGTCGTCCTCGCCCAGGTAGGCGCCGGACTGGATCTCGATGATCTCCAGCGGGATGGTGCCCGGGTTTTCCAGGCGGTGGGTGGCGCCCAGGGGGATGTAGGTGGATTCGTTCTCGCCCAGCAGGAAGGTCTCGTCGTTGCGGGTGACCCTGGCGGTGCCGGTGACGACGATCCAGTGCTCGGCGCGGTGGTGGTGCATCTGCAGTGACAGGCGTTCGCCGGGACTGACGGTGATACGCTTGACCTGGAAACGCGCACCGAAGTCGATGCTCTCGTAGTTGCCCCAGGGGCGGTAGACGCGCCGGTGGGTCAGGCGTTCGTCCCGGCCCTGCTGTTTCAGCCATGCGACGATCTGTTTGACGCTCTGGGCCTTGTTCCGTGGCGCGACCATGACCGCGTCGGCGGTCTCGACCACCACCAGGTCCTCGCAGCCCAGGGCGGCGACGAAGCGATGATCGGCGACGATGGCGCAGTCTTTCGAATCGATGCTGCAGACATCGCCCCGCAGCATGTTGCCGTCGGCGTCATGCTCGGCGATCTCCCACAGGCTGGACCAGGCGCCGACATCGGACCAGCCTGCGTCCATGGCGATCACGGCGCTGGGCTGATCGGTGCCGGCGATCCTTTCCATGACCGCATAGTCCACCGAGTCCGCCGGGCAGGCGCTGAAGGCCGCCTGGTCCAGGTGCAGGAAATCACCATCCTCGCTGGCCTGACCGTACGCAGTTCCGGCGGCTTCGAGTATGTCGGGCCGGTGCTGTTCGATGGCCTGCAGCCAGACGCTGGCGCGCATCATGAACATGCCGCTGTTCCAGACATGGTGGCCTTCGGCGAGATACCCTTCGGCGGTTTCGAGATCCGGTTTTTCGACGAATTCGGCGATGCGGTTGACGCCCTCCCCGTCCAGTGCTTCACCCTGGCGGATATAGCCATAGCCGGTCTCCGGCCGGTCCGGGACGATGCCGAAGGTCACCAGCGAACCCGTGCTCGCCTCTTTCATGCCTCGGGCGATGGCGGCATGAAAGGCATCGAGATCGCGGATGACATGGTCGGCCGGCATCATGAACAGGATGGGATCGCCATCACCTCTGGCTGCATGCAGCGCGGCAATGGTCAGCGCCGGTGCGGTATTGCGACCGACGGGCTCCAGAAAGATGCCGCTGTTGTCCGCGTCGATCAGGCGCAGTTGTTCGGCCACCAGGAAGCGGTGCTCCTCGTTGCAGAGGATCAGTGGCGGGTCGATGCTTGCCTGGTCCGTGGCCAGGTCCAGGCGTTTCACGGTCTGCTGCAACAGGCTGTCGTCGCCGGTCAGTGCCAGGAACTGCTTGGGGTAGTGTTCCCGCGACATCGGCCACAGGCGGGTGCCGCCACCGCCGGCGAGGATGACGGGCAAGAGTGTGGGTTTATTGGTCATGGGGTCTGACTGCTTTTTGCTGGCATCATGCCGCTGTTTCATGCTCGACTTGCCAACCGGGGAAGACCAGCACCGCCGGGTGGCATTCCAGTACACGGGCCAGTACCTTGGCGCGTTCGATGCCAAGATTGATCCTGTCCCGTTCTATGGCCGATATGGTGGACTGGGGAATTCCGGTCAAGCGGGATAGTTCATTCTGGCTCAAACCCTGGAGTTCACGGAGGATACGGACCGATTCACCGATCGACACTGCGACACTGGGTTTTGCCTTGCGGAAATCTTTCATCTTACTTCCTGCGATAGTCATGTGGGCTTATGTTGACGACCTGGATCATTATGCTTTGGTTCTGAACCCGGTATATAAGCCGATATTGTTGATTGAGATGTGATGAACGATGACCTTTCCACTCGCCACGCAGGGCTTCATCGTTGAAACCCCGTATCCTTCTCAGACCCACCGGTCCAGACAACATGGCAATATCCTTCCTTTCTCATACCGTTTCAATACTTCTATTGGCAATGAAGCTAGCTGGCGTACCACGCGACGATGTTCAAACAAGCTCCACATACTATAAATAGCATGTAGTATATAATTGGCATGTCAATACCGCCGGTTCTGCTCCCAGTCCAGCGCGGTCCTGACGATGGTGTCGAGATCATCGAACCGGGGCTGCCAGCCGAAGCGCTGTTTCAGGCGCTCCGAGTTGGCGGTCAGCGATGGCGGATCTCCCGCCCGACGCGCGACCTCTTCGACCTCGATGGGCTTGCCCAGCACCCGTTCCACGCTGGCGATCACTTCCCTGACACTGTAACCGTGGCCATAGCCGCAGTTCAGGGTCAGGGATCCCCCACCGGAACTCAGATGGTCCAGGGCCTTCAGATGGGCATCGGCCAGGTCGCAGACATGGATATAATCGCGGATCCCGGTACCGTCCGGGGTCGGATAGTCCGTGCCGAAGACCTTCAGCGACTCGCGCCGGCCGGTGGCGACCTCGGCGCAGACCTTGATCAGCAGGGTCGCATCCGGGGTGGACTGGCCGATCCGGCCGTCGGGATCACAGCCGGCGACGTTGAAGTAGCGCAGCACGACGTGGCGCATATCGCTGGAGTTCGACACATCCCGCAGCATCTGTTCACTCATCAGCTTGGAGGCGCCGTAGGCATTGATCGGCGCGGTCGGCGTCTCCTCGGTGATCGCATCGCTGTTTTCGGGTATGCCATAGACCGCGGCGGTGGACGAAAACACGAAATGCTCGACCTGGTTCATCACGCAACATTCGATCAGATTGCGGGTATTGCAGGTGTTGTTGCGATAGTATTTCAGGGGATTCGTCACCGATTCCGGCACGATGGTGTACGCGGCGAAATGGATCACGGAATCGATCCGGTAGTCCTTGAGGATCCGGCTTACCAGTTCCTGATCACCGCTGTTGCCCACGATCAGATCGCCATAGAGCACGGCCTCGCGGAAGCCCTTGCCGAGGTCGTCCAGGGTAATGATGAAATGGCCGGCCTCGCCGAGCTGCTTGACGACGTGGCTGCCGATGTAACCGGCGCCGCCGGTGACCAGTATGCGTTGCTGCATTGAGGGTAGTCCTTGTCGTTGTCCAAAAAAGGGGACGCTTCCCTTTATTGGGGTTGGCGCAGCATAACCCGACGCCAGTCCCGGGGAGAAAAAAGGGAAGCGTCCCCTTTTCTCCCCTTTTCTCCCTTTTTCATATTACCAAACGCCAGGCACGCTACCGCACGGAATGACGTATGGCTACGTTCCGTATGTCGCGCCTGCGCCGTGATCGCCTGCGGGCGATCACGGGTCTTGTTCAGCCGGCAAACGGCCTCGCCAGCGGCTCGCCGATGAACACCCCCTGCCCGGGCATGGCGACGCTCTTCCAATAGGCCTCGAGCAAGGTATCACCCTGAAAATACCATTTCATGACAAGCGCCGGATTGGGAAACTTGGTGATGAAATTGCAGGGCTCGGTCACCGCGCCATAGCTGCCGGTGGCGCCGGCCTCCAGCCAGCGCAAGATGCTCATCTGATGCCTGCCTTCCAGCACACCGCCCGCCGAGGTCAGGTGATCGGCAATGGCGCCGGGACGAAAGCCGATCCGGTCCAGGCCATCGACCCACCGGGCTCCGGTAAAGTAGAACAGGATATCGTAGCGATCCGTGATGCTGTCGGCCTTTGCGATCTGGATGCGGAATCGATCGCCGAATCGGCGCTGGATGGCGGGATAGAACGCGGCCCGGACATTGCGCTGCCGGTCACTGGTGTCGAGCAGATAGGCGGCGCCCGGTGGCCGGCTGCCATCGGCGCGCAGACCACGATCGATCAGGGCCTTTATCTGCTTCCAGTCCTTGCCGGCCAGGAGCATGGCCGGACGCAGGTGATAGGTCTGCCAGGGGGTCTGCGTGGGAGAGTTGTAATAGGGGCTGACGCGCGTGGTCTTGCAGCCCCTGGCGCAGAAGGCGCGGTCGTAACCGAAGGCGAAGGCCGTGGTGATGGACATGCAGCCGACCCGGTAGGGATAGGTCCAGGCCAGGGCATAGGCCTGGATGCCGGCCGGAGTATTGGCGTCGACAACGGCCTTCAGGGTGCTGAATACTCCCGTACTCATGCTTGCGCCTGTGGATTTGAAGCGCACCCTGATCAGATTGTGCTCCGGTATGCCCCGGGCGATGCGGTAGTATTCGCCGGTGCGGATACTGAGGGGATCGGCGGTATTGATGACGACGCCCAGGGTCCTTGCCGTCAACGACCAGGCGCCGTGGCTGTGGATCAGGCAGATGCCGATGAACAGGATGCGTGTCAGGCGTTTCTTCACTTTGGCTCTTTCAGCACCCGCGGGACGGTATTTCCGGCTTCAGTCCAGGCATGGATGTCGTCGCCGGGCGATTTTTCTTCTACAGGGCGTGTGCGCTTGACCAGCAGGCCGCCTCCATTACGGATCTTGTCCTGGACGATCTCGTATACCAGTTCCGCGCCGATACGAGGAGCCTGGGCGGCAAAACCATAGACCAGGGCGGTATCGCAAAGGGAATTGATCAGACGAGGAATACCGCCGGCCTGGTGGTGGATGAAACGCCGGGCCTCGGCTTCGAAGAGCTCCGGATCACCACCTGCCACGCTCAGGCGGTGACGGATATAGTCGTCGGTTTCTTCCGCCTCCAGCGCCGTAAGATGGTAGTCCACCGCGACGCGCTGGGCCAGCTGTTCCAGATCGGCACGTCGCAGGGTCTCGCGCAGTTCCGGTTGCCCGACCAGTACGAGCTGCAGGACCTGATCCTTGTCGGCGTTGACGTTGGAGATCAGGCGCAGCTCTTCCAGGGTCAGCGGGTCCATGTTCTGGGCCTCGTCGACGATCAGCACGGTACGGTGGTTTTGCGCGTATTGCGCGACCAGGTAATCGATAAAACCCTGGTAGAGTTCGACCTTCTCACGACCCTTGTATTCCAGGTTGAAGGCCAGCGAGATCCACTGCAGCAGTTCGCCGAAGGAGCGGTGGGTATTGCTGATCAGGCCAACGCTGACATCCTCGCCGAGTTCGTTCAGCAGGCGCCGGATCAGGGTGGTCTTGCCGGAACCGATCTCGCCGGTGATGACCGTGATCGCGGCGCGGTTCATCAACCCGTATTCGAGCATGGTCATGGCCATGCCGTGCCGCTTGCCGAGGTAGAGAAACGCCGGGTCGGGCTGCAGCGAGAAGGGCTTTTCCCTGAAGCCGTAGAATGCCTCGTACATGGGAGCTACCTGTCAGTAATACGGCGTGATCTTTTCATGGGATTTGTTGAGTACCGTGCCCAGCAGCTGGGTGCCCTGCAGCAGGCCCACGGCATGTTCGAGTTCCTCGCGGGTGGTCTTGCCTTCCTCGATGATCAGCAGGCTGGCGTCCACATAAGGGGAGAAAGCCAGCGCATCATCGGCCGAGAGTATCGGCGGCAGATCGAACAGCACCAGGCGCGAGGGATAACGGTTCTTCAGTTCATCGACCAGTTGCACCATCTTCGGCGAGGACAGGGTCTCGGACGAATTCGGCAGCGCTTCCTTGCAGGGCAGGATCACCAGTCGTTCGATATCCGGGTTGATCAGGATCTCGCTCAGGGGCCGATCGTGCAGGATGTAGTCGGCGATGCCGTATTCGGGCTGCAGACCGAAGTTCTTGTGTACCCCGGGATGGCGCATGTCCAGATCGACCAGCAGCACGGTGTAGTTGACCTCGCGCGCCAGGCTCAGGGCCAGGTTGACCGCGGTCAGGGTCTTGCCCTGCCCCGGCCCCGGACTGGTGATCGCCAGGGCATTCCACTGGTTCGCCTGCAGACGTTGCAGGACCTGGGTACGCAACATCCTGAAGGCGGCCAGGGCCGCATCGTTGTCATCGCCCGTCAGGGCGCGGTGTTTCCTCAGCACCGAGGGCTTGATCCGGGCCACGCGTGTCTGCGAGTAGGTGATGCGCTGCTCCACCGGGGCGCCCGGCCGTGGGGCCGCGTCCGTGCGCGCGGTCGCCGTGTCCTGCTGGGCCTCCCGCGCGCGTTGCAATGCCTGTTTGATCTTTTCCATGTCGCTCAGTACTCGTTGGTCATCGATTTCATGGGATCGCGCCCGGCTGTGATGCCGCCGGTCCGACCGGTTTTCATGGGCCCCCTGGCGCCACCTACTGTAATGGAAGCCCGCATCACGATATCCCCAGCTTGCGCAGGCCGGCATACCAGATGACGTCCAGGGGTTTGATGAACAGGTGCACGGCCAGCAGGGCAACGGCGATCAGCACCAGGATCAGCAATACGGCAAGAAACCGTTTGAGGAAACGCCGGCGCCTGTCCGCGGCCGTTTCCATGATCGGGATCACCGCCAGCGGCGGTGCGCCCAGGACCTCGATCACGCCCCGGCGTCCATGAATGGTGGTGTCCATGCTCTCGGCCACGGCCACCGTGCCAATCCCGCCGGCGAATGAGAACACCAAGCCGAGGAAGACCAGCGCCAGTCGGTTGGGCTTGTCCGGCGCCTCCGGCAACATGGGCGGATCGATCAGGGTGAAGCGCTCGCTCTTGCGCTCGGTTTCGAGATTCTGCGCCAGCCTGGCCTCCATCTGCTTGGCGGTGATCTCGTTGTACTTGGCCACGGAGTTCTCGTAATCACGCATCAGATTGCGATATTCCCGTTCGACCTGTGGTGTCTGGGTGAGGCGGGTTTCGTATTCGGCCAGCTTGGCGCGCAGCTCCCGCTGCTTCCTGTAATAGGAGGCCAGGTCTGATTCGGTGGCCTGCAGCGTCGCCTGCAACTGGATATAGGCCGGATTGTCGGGCGGCTCGCTTGCCGGCGTGGCGATGCCGGCTGGGACGCTATCCAATTCAGCTTCGAGACCGGCTATTTCCCGTTGCAGGCGTTTCACATCCGGATGCGCGGCGGAATATCTCTTGCGCAACGCGGCCAGGTCCGCGCGCTTGCCCTGCAGCTGCAACCGGATCTCGGCGCGGCTGTCACTCCCGCCGACCTCTTTCTTCAGGGCCTCGATCTCCTTGCGCAGACCGATGACGTCGGGGTGATCCGGGGCATATCGGGCGCGGGCGCTGATATACTGGGACTGCAGCACCTTGAGCCTGTCCGCGGGTCCGAGGATGCGCTCTCCCGTTTCGGATATGGTGGCGATGGTGGGCTTGGTCTTCAGCAGCTCCGATTGCAGGTAGATCTTGCGTTCCTTCAGCGAACTGATCTGGCGCTCGACCTCGTTCATCTCGCGCTCGGTGCGGTCCATCACATCCATGTTGACATTGATCAGCTCAGGCAGGGCGCCCGCGTTCTGTTCCTTGAAGCTGGCGAGTTTCTTCTCCAGATCGTTGACATGGGCGTCCAGGCGGACGGCCTCGTCGGAGAGGAAATTGGTGGTCTCCTTGGCCATCTCGGTGCGGGATTTCAGGTTTTCATTCAGGAACAGCGACACCAGTTCGTTATCGACCTTCTGCGCCAGGGCCGGGTCCCGGTTCTCGTAGGACAGGGTAAAGGCGATGGTGGCGGTAGTGGCGCGGCCACTCTTGGGATCGACCACGTCGGCGCTGACCATCTCCAGGGCGATATCATCGCGCATCTCGTCGAGGATGGTCTCCATTGGCTCCCGCTGGCGCTCATCGGCATAGAGACCGTATTTGTCGATGATGGCGGTGAGGTTCGTGGTGGTCATGACCCGCTGGCTGATCATCTGGATGCGCTGATCGGCAAAACTGGTGACCGTGGAGCGCACCAGGTCCTGGGGGATCTCCTGCTGTTCGATGAGGATGGTCGCGGTGGACTTGTAGGACGGCGGCCAGGCAAAGGCCACCACCAGGCTGACCGCCAGGATCGCCAGGGAGACGCCGAACAGCTGGCCCTTGCGCCGGCCGAAGGCTTCCAGGTATTCACTCAGTGTCTTTTCATCGTCTTCCATTGAGGCAATCTTTCCGCTTTCTATTGAATTGAGCAATCGTCCAGCCTAACGCGACCAGGCGGTCTTGTCACCGTCATATCGCAGACTCAACATCAGGGTATTGGAGTCCGCCGCGCGGGTGGCGGTGGTGAACCGGCTACGGTGATAGCGATAGCTGCCGATCAGTGACCAGTAGGGGCTGAAATGCCAGCGCAGGTTGGCGCTGGCCGTGGACTGGGTGCTGTCCAGACCCGGGTTGATCCTGTCGCCCTCGGCCTTTCTTTCCGAGTAGCGCAGTGCCATGCGCGCGCTCAGCTTCGCCGACAGGCGATGGCTGAAATCCAGGGTCAATTCGTCGGTCGTCGACTGGGATCCCCGGCCGCTGGGGCTGACGTTACGGGTCAGGCCGGTCTCCAGCTTGCTGCGTTCCCAGTCCTTTTCCAGGCTGAACTGGAACAGCTTGCCGGTGGCGCCGGCCTCCACCGTCACTACCGGCGGACCCGGGGGCAGGCCGGCCTGAAGGAAGCGGAAGCGGCTGTGGATGAGGCCAAACCCTGCCGTGCCCTTCAGGGTCTCGGAAAACTGGCGGCTGTAAGTCACCTGGGCGGCGTAGCTGCGGGTCGTGCTGCGGGTCTGGGGGGTCTCGAAGCGGGTGGTGTACAGCAACAGGCTCAGGGAGTCGCCATCGTTGAGCCGATGCACGCCATTGGCGCTGAGGAGGCGATAGCGATAGTCCACCAGACCGCTACCGATGCCGCCGGCATACCGGACCCGGGTATAGGCGTAACCGAGCTGGATGCTGTCACGCTCGCTGTACAGGTAGGTATAGGTCGGGTTGAAGGAACGCGTGGTGCGGTCCTTGGTGGTCTGCGTCAGGCCGGTGTCCAGCAGCTCGGAGGTCAGGGTCGATTCGATGTCGTAGCTGGCGTTCAGGCCCAGGAAGTGGCGTTCGCCCAGGGCATGCGAGGCCTCCAGGTCCATGAACCAGTTCACCGAATCCAGCTTGTCCTTGCTGGAATAGTTGCTCTTGCGCATGCGCGGGCTGAAGCTCAGGCTGCTGCGCGGTGTCGCCGCCACGAGGTCGGCGCCGGCGTCGAGTATGGCGCCGATGACACTGTCATGTTTTGCCGTGGTCACGCGGATATTGTCATTGTATAGGGTTTGCAGGCTGACATGGGGCTCGAGAGAATATTCGGCGGCGGGCAATGGACAGGCCGGCGCGAACAGCACCGGCAATATGGCCAACGCTCTTTTGTTGATCTTTTCCACCCTGGCAACACGCCCGTCCCGCCCGTGGCGGTATCAGGGCACGACCACCACGTCGCCACTTTGCAGGATGATGTTCTGTTCCAGGTGCTCGCCATCCTCGACATCGGCATAGTGGAACGGGATCGCGATCTGCTTGCCATCGACCCGGCGCAGGATCTTGATCCTGTTCAGACCGGCGAAGGTCGTGGTGCCGCCGGCCATGCTCAGCGCCTGCATCACGTCGGTATCACTGTTCATGATGAATTCACCCGGACGGCTGACCTTGCCCAGGACATAGAGCTTGTTGCCCTGGATCTGCTTGACCGCGACCGCGACCACGGGATCGGGGATGTATTTCTCAAGGCGCTTGACGATCTCGCCGCGGACCTGCTCTACCGAGCGCCCCCTGGCATCGATATCCCCCGCCAACGGGAACGAGAACTTGCCATCGGGCCGCACCAGCACCTCTTGCGCCAGGTCCTGCTCCTTCCATACGGAGACGGTCAGGATATCACCGGGCTTGAGTGCGTAATCCGTGTCCGTGGCCATCGCCGGGGCGCCCCCACAGAGAACGAGGAGGAGTAATATCAGCCTGTTGACAAGCAGTGTCCTGTTTCCCGTCATGTTGTATCTTTCCTTGGTAAAAACATAAGGTTCAATTCGTAACATACTGTATTTCATCACGTAAAAGTCTGCCGTTTGTCTCGATGTGTTACCCATGCGGGCCTAGGGTAACAAAGAAAATTGTCATGAATATGACAAGTCCATGAGACCGTCGCCGGCCTCGCGCGTCCCTGCCGGCGGGTCCATTCCAGGGCCCGGGCCAGGGATCGACGGCATCACGACCCGTGCAAGATATCTCCACCGCCCGGGCAGTTCCAGCGAATCCGTCTCACCATCGGCCGGCGCCGCGCCGACACCCGGTTCACCACTGGAGCATCCAGTCCCGTTCCTCGTCCGGCTTGTAATCCCGGATGAAGGATTCCAGTTCCTCCACTTCGACCGTCCCTTGCCAGGTCTGAACCAGACGACCCTCGGGGTCGAAAAAATGGGTGGTCGGCACGGCCTTGAGGGGCTTGCCGGCAAGCTTCCCGGCGGACTCGTCATCCCCCAGCAGGATGGGGATCGTGATCTCATAATCGTCCACGAAGGTCTGTACATCCTTTCTGACCGCCTGGCCGAAGCTGGGAAAATCCAGGGCCATGGCCACCACGGTGGCATCCCTGCCGCGATGTCGCTGATGGAACAGGTTGAGCAAGGGCAGCTCATAACGGCAGGGCCGGCAGTGCGGCCCCCAGATATTGAGGATGGTCCATTTGCCGTGGCCAACATACTCGCTGAGGCTGTGGGCTCCGCCATCCAGTCCCTGCAGTCGCAGATCCAGGGCCGGTCCCGCATCCGACCACAACGGATAAAGACAGCAGAAAAGCAGAACTAGTTGCTGACAATTCATGGACTTATTGAACATGGCCGTCAGAATGCCAAGGCCGGACCGGGAAGTCAAACCGTCCCGCCAGAGGCCGCCGCGAGCACCACGCGGTCAACAGAACGGCTCGGGACGACCGATGCCATAACCCTGCGCATAGTCCACGCCGATCTCGCGGAGTTTGGCCAGGATCTCATCATTCTCGACGAATTCGGCGATGGTCTTCTTGCCCATCACGTGACCGATATCGTTGATCGAGCGGACCATGGCCAGGTCGATGGGATCGTTGAGGATGTCACGCACGAACATGCCATCGATCTTCAGGTAATCGACCGGCAGGTTCTTCAGATAGGCGAATGATGACAGGCCACTGCCAAAATCGTCCAGCGCGAAGCGGCAGCCCAGCTCCTTCAGGCGGTTGATGAAATGGGTGGCCTCGGAGAGATTGGTGATGGCCGCGGTCTCGGTGATCTCGAAGCAGAGTCGCCGGGCGGGTATGGCGAACTCGCGGATGGTATTGCAGACGAATTCCAGGAAATCCTCGTTACCCAGGGTCTGGCCGGAGAGATTGATGGCGCAGCAACAGGTGTCCCCGCATACGGCCTGGTCATTGGCCAGGGTTTTGAGCAGGGTGCCGACGACCCAGGTATCCAGCCTGGCGGAAAGGTTGTAGCGCTCCGCCGCCGGCAGGAAGGCGCCGGGGGGGATCAGGCCGCCGTCCGGCTGTCGCATGCGCAGCAGGATCTCGTAATGGCGCCCCGCTTCATCGCCACCATTGATCGGCAGGATGGTCTGCGCATGAAGTTCAAAATCATCATTTTCCAGGGCCTGATGGATGCGCGTGACCCATTGCATCTCGCCGCTACGGGAGGCCAGCAGGACATCGTCCTCGCGATAGACATGGATGCGGTTGCGACCGGCGTCCTTGGCCGCGTAGCAGGCCGAATCCGCCTGTTTGAACAATTCGGTCATGCTCTGTGAGGCAGCGTTGATCTCGACCAGGCCCATGCTGAGGCCGACATGATGCACGACCTTGTCCCACATGAACTGGAATTCCTCCACCGCGGCGCGCAGGTCGTTGGCGATGCGCCGGGCCACATCCAGAGGACAATCCTCCATCAGCAGGCCGAATTCATCCCCGCCCAGGCGGGCCAGCGCATCATGACGGCGTATGCGTTGCTGCATCACCGTGGTCACCTGTTTCAGCAGTTCATCACCGGCGACATGGCCACAGGTGTCATTGACCAGCTTGAACTGATCCAGATCGATATAGCACATGGCGTGCGGACCACTGTCGGGATCTCCGGATTGCAGCAATTCCTGTACCCGGCGTTCGAATTCGTGCCGGTTGATGAGCCCGGTCAGCGGGTCGTGACAGGCCTGGTAGGTAAGCTGCTCGGATAGCTGGTGGGCCTCGGTGACATCCTGGATCTGGGCGATCATGTATTCCGGGCGGCCTGCTTCATCGCGCACGATGGAAACGATCAGGGTGGTCCAGAGCTGCTCGCCGTCACGACGCAGATAACGCTTCTTGATGGAATAGTGATCGCGCTTGCCGGCGAAGAGCTGATGATGCAGCAGGCGGCTCTCCTCCAGGTCCTCGGGATGGGTGAAGATGGCGAAGGAACGGCCGATGAGCTCATCGGGATCGTATCCGCTCAGCTCACACACGGCCTGGTTGACCTTCAGCAGGGTCCCTTCGATATCGACCAGGGCCATCGGGATGGCCGCGTTGTCGAAGGCTGAATTCGCCAGCATGCGTGAGGATCGAAGTTGCTCATAGGCCCGGCTCCTGTCCCTGGATTGCTGTTGCAGGCGCTCATTCTGGCGCTGCAGATCCCCGAGCAGGGAAAAATTCTCGTAACGCAGCGCCAGGGTGTCCAGGGTGGTCCTGTGGTAGCCGCGAGCCAGGATCCACAGCAGGGTCATATACAGAAAGATCAACAGGCCCATGGCCCGGCCCGGCAGGCCCTCGGTGAGCAGCATCGTGACCCCCAGAGGACTCAGTGCCGGGATCAGAAAGGCGGCATAATTCAACAGGCTGGCCGAATTGGAGCTGATGGCGCCGGCGCAAAGTCCCCCCAGGATGAAGGGGATGTAGACCTGATAACCCACCGGCCAGCCCGGCTCGAGAAACAGGGCCAGCGTGCCCCAGCAAGCACCCGCCAGCAAGGTCAGCGAGGCATAGAGGTTCTTCCAGTGATTGGCGCTGTCCGGGCCGGGTTGCAGTCGCCGGTAGTAGCGGAGCAATAACGCGCGCATCAGCGTCAACAACAGGATCCCCCCCAGCCACAGCTCCAACATGCCGTCGTCGGCCACCGGCCAGAGGATAAAGACGCTGATCAGCGCCATCAGGGAGCCGGCCGCGAGCGCGAAGGGGCTTTGTTGATAGAGGAGGTCGACCCGGGCCTTGAGCAGATGTCCGCCAGCGGCATCCGTTTCCGACATATCTTCCCGCCATGGTTTTGAATAAGGGGCTGTCGCAATGATATCCATAGGGTCGCCGTAGCTGGCATCAGGAGGACCTGCCGGCAGGCCCGGCGGCCATCCATGGTGACGCAATTCGCTAGGTTAGCGACCCGGGCGGGAAGGACTTTAGCCGGCGATCCCGGGATCGCCGTCAGGCCCCAGGCGGGGGATGCGGGGTCCGGACCCGGATCAAAATTCCATGCGATAGCCGATATTGACGAAATAGCTCAACGATTCGGCGCGGTCGCGAGGAGACAGCTCCTGCCGGATCCATTCGCCACCGGCCTCGAACTCCAGCTGCAGGCGCCGCCTGATGCGGTAGGTGGTGCGGAATTCCGGTCGGAAGCTCAGCTGTTCCGTATGATCGACATTCTTCCTGAAATCGAAGCGCAGGCGGGGATTGACCCGCCAGGCGCGGGTGACGGGATAGCGCGTGTTCAGGGAGACGGTATAGGTGTTCGAGGTGGCGACGTCGTTGAAACGCAGGCCGAATATGGTGACGTCCCCGTCCTTGAACAGGCTGCTGCCGATCAGCTGGGTGGAATAGAAGAAATCCGTGCCGGTGGCCTTGCTGGCCGCGACGCCGCCCGAGGCCGGCGCACCGGACAGATAGGAAGCGGTCATCTCCGCGCTGAGCTGGTAGTGATCGCTCAGGGGCTGGGTCCCGCCCAGGGTCAGCGAGCGGCTGTCCAGGGTGCGGTCAGCGGCCAGGTGCCGGGCGGTGCCGGTGCTGACGGTATTCAGCAGGCCACCGAGATTCGTCACCCCCTGCCCCTGTATCGCGTTGCTGGTGGTCAGGATCGGCGACTTGCGCACGTCCAGGGTCATGTTCAGGGTAGTCCGGGTCGCCTCCAGGGTGACATTGGCCAGCATCAGGAAGGTATTGAGCTCGTTGTAGAGCAGGTCGTAATCCACCAGGGTGAACACCGAGCGGCCCGGGCGGAAGTAGCGGACCTCGCCACCCACCGCCCGGCGGTCCACGGCGCCATCGGCAATCTGCTGGATCGCGAACAGGTTGAAGTCCCAGGCCTCGGCGATCTGGCCGATATCGGCGCTGAGGCCATAGAAATATCGATCGTAATCGATGCCGGTATTGGAGGATGAGGCCACGGGCGCACCCAGCACCCCCTTGACCCTCAGGATGTCGTTGACCCGGTAGCCGCCCAGCACGCCGTCGAAACGTCCCAGCACGCCGTCGGCATTGTGTGACTGGCGCCCCACGCGCAGGGAGTGTTCATGCCCGGTGTCGAGGAACTCCATATAGGCGGCGCTGATACGATTGTCGTTGCCGGGGCCGTTACTGAGGAAGTCCCGGGCATAGCCACCGGAAAAACGCGTGCCCAGCTCGTATCGACCCTTGCGCACCCGCCCGGACAGGTCCAGATCGTTGACCAGGGCCGACTGGGTCAGGTCATGGCCGGTGGTATTGCGCAGGATGCCGTCACGGCGGTAGAACTGTGACCAGCCGCCGAAATAGTCGAATTCCAGTTCCCCCCTGCCCTTGGCGATGCGCTTGCGGCCACCGCGCCGCAGCCTCTTTTTCGGCGCGGCGGTCGCGGTCAGCAAGCCGGCCTGGCGCTGTCGCACGCGTTCGGCCGCCTCTCCCCGCGGATACTGCCTCAGGAAACGCTCATAGACGGCCAGGGCCTGGGCCTTCTGGCCCTTGCGTTCACGCGCCAGGCCGAGGAATTCCAGCGCCGGGCGGGTCCAGGGATTTTCCGGCATCCCGGAGACCTTGGTATAGAGCTGTACCCCACGGCTGTAGTCGCCCCTGGCCATGGCCTGACGGGCCTCTTCCATCAGCCTGGCGATCCGCTCTTCCCGGGAACCCGGCAGGATCGGCTTGCCATCCGGGGTTTTCATCGTCCCCAGACCCGAGGCGGGCAGCGTCAGGCCGGGCTCGGTGTCCACCCGCTTCGATGCCTGCCGTCGCGCCCTCCCCTTGAGCTTGATGATGATGCTACGGAAGCCGGAACCCCCTTCGACCGAGTATTCGACCTCGCGATTGAACTCGATCTCGAGATTCGGGGTGGTGGCATCCACGCGGAAACGGACATTATTCAATGGCACGGTATCCGTTGCCGACCAGGGCAGGTTTTCCTCGGCCAGGTTTTCGACGGCCACGTTATCCGCGGCGCCGGCCAGTTTCAGATTGATGCGTATGAAATCCCCACGTTGCTTGGGCGTATGCGCCAGGTATTGCAGCGGCAGATTGAAGAGAATATGGATCTCATTGCCATTCTCGACATCGATCCGCTCCAGTACCCGGCGCGAGGCCTGGACGTTGGCCACCAGCAGCAGTGAGGCCAGCAGGCCCACGGCCATCCTCAACGTCGTCTGCATGACGTTTCTATCTCGCAAGATGAATCCTCCCGGTTTCCACTCCAGGCAGTCCCCGTCCAGCGGGGATCGACATGAGATGGATGTTTGTCTACAAGCTCCCCTCTGAACCATTCAGGCATCTATTCCCAGAGGGAAGAACAGACCACGATCCCTGCTTTGCTCATCGGAACCATCGCTCGTGGTGATCGGCTCGGCGACACATCGGCCCCACGAAGGCCGGATCCCTGTCCGCGCCTCGCCAGTTTTTTTCATCGATGTCTTTCAATCCCCGCTATCCCAGTTCCTGGTGCTGTGACAATCCTGACAATTGTTACTGCTGCGGGGATGATCACGGGGTTTCCCCCTGGCGACGACACCGTTGTGGCAGACCGAACAGCTGCCCAGGACCGCGCCATGGTCAACGCGGATCACCGGTCGCCAGCGCAGTCTGGAATGGCAATCATCACAGCTGTTGGTGGACTGGATATGGGTCGGGTTCTTGCCCGGCGCGGTAGTGCCGTTATGACAGCTGGAACAGGTGGCGGTGACGCTGTTGTGATCGAATACCGCCGGGCTCCAGGCATGGGTGGTATGGCAGTCGTCACAGGTGTTGCCCGTGGGTATGTGCGTGGGAGACTTGCCCGGCGCGGTCGAGCCGTTGTGGCAGGCGGCACAGGACCCGATCACCGAGGCGTGATCCACCCGCGTCACCGGTCTCCAGCGGGTCGGGCTGTGGCAGTCCTCGCAGGTATTGGTGCTGTTGATATGGGTCGGGTTCTTGCCCGGCGCGGTCGTGCCATTGTGGCAGGAGGCACAGGAGCCGGTGACATTGGCGTGATTGAAGTTGGCCGGCGACCAGGCGTTGGTGGTGTGGCAATCGTCACAGGTATTCCCCGCGGGGATGTGCGACGGGTTCTTGCCCGGCGCGGTGCTGCCATTGTGGCAGGACGCGCAGGCCCCGATCACCGAGGCGTGGTCCACCCGCGTCACCGGTCTCCAGCGGGTCGGGCTGTGACAGTCCTCACAGCTGTTGGTGGTATTGATGTGGGTCGGGTTCTTGCCCGGCGCGGTCGTGCCATTGTGGCAGGAGGCGCAGGAGCCGGTGACATTGGCGTGGTTGAAGTTCGCCGGCGACCAGGCGTTGGTCGAGTGACAGTCGCTGCAGGTATTGCCCGAGGGGATGTGGTTGCCGGACTTGCCCGGGGCGATCGAACCATTATGGCAGGACGCGCAGCTGCCCATCACGGAGCCGTGGTCTACCCGGGTTACCGGCTTCCAGTGCGCCGGCGAGTGGCAGTCCTCACAGGTATTGGTGCTGGCGATATGCGTGGCGTTCTTGCCCCTGGCCGTGCTGCCGTTGTGACAGGAGGCACAGGACCCGCTGATGTTCTGGTGGCTGAAGTTGGCCGGGGTCCAGGCGTTGGTCGAGTGACAGTCGCTGCAGGTATTGCCCGAGGGGATGTGGTTG
>CAZDOC010000036.1:0-3984 GCA_964506945.1 uncultured Gammaproteobacteria bacterium | reverse complement strand
CCGGACTTGCCCGGGGCGGTGGATCCATTATGGCAGGAGGCGCAACTGCCCCGCACCGCGCTGTGATCCACCTTGACGACGGGCTTCCAGCCCATCGGCGTATGGCAGCTCTCGCAGGAGCCGGTCGAGGCGATATGGCTCGCGCCCTTGCCCTTTGCGGTCGTGCCGTTGTGGCAACTGGAACATCCGCCACTGACCTGGCTGTGGTCGAAAGTGCCACTGGTCGCCCAGCCGCCCGGGTTGTGGCAGGCGGCGCAATTATTGTCGCTGGGGATATGATTGGCCGATTTGCCCCTGGCCTTGCTACCGTTATGGCAACTGGCGCAAACACCCTTGACCTCGTTGTGATCCACCCTGCGGACAGGTCGCCACACCGAGAGGCCATGACAGCTCTCGCATGATGCCGTACTGGCGATGTGGCTGGAATTTTTGCCTGGCGCCGTGCCGCCATTATGGCAACTCGCGCAACCCTTGCTGACATTGGGGTGAGTAAAGCTTGCCGAGGTCCAGGATCCCAGGCTATGGCAATCTTCACAGGTATTGCCAGAGGGGATATGTGTGGCCGGTTTTCCCCGCGCGCGGACGCCGTTATGGCAACTGCTGCAATTGGACGTGACCGCGGGATGCTTGAAATTTCCAACCCGCCAGGAATTCGTGTTGTGGCATTCTTCGCAGGCCTTGCCCGCGGGGATATGATTGCGTGATTTACCCTGCGCCGTGGTGCCGTTATGGCAGGAGGCACAGCCACTGCTGATGTCGGCATGGCTGAAGCGCGCGCCGGACCAGGTCGCGGTGGCGTGACAGGCATCGCAGGCGACCTTGGCCGGCACCGGCACATGGCTGCGCGGCAAGCCCGCGGCCTTGCTCCCGTCGTGACAGGATCCACAGGTGCCGAGCACACTGTCGTGATCGACCCGCAATACCGGTTTCCAGGCATTCCCCGTGTGACAGCTCGTGCAATTATCGGAACTGGGGATATGTGAGCCGGACTTGCCGCCGGCCGCGGCAAACTCGTTACCCCGCGTGTGACAGGTTTTACACGCGGATGGCGTGCCCTTGAAGATGCCACGGATATGACAGGACTGACAGGCCACCCTGGCGTGTGCCCCGTCCAGGGCAAAACCGGTGCGGTTATGATCGAAACCGGGCTTGCCTGCGGCCGCGTGGGCCAGCGCGAATGGCAGCAGCAACAGCAGGACCCACCACGGCGCCAGCGCGCCAGATACTGACCGGACGATCCGCAACGACTCCCCTGTACGCATATGCACCACCCTGTTCCCGCCCGGCAGGCCGGCCTTTCTGTTTCGGCCGGTCTCGACCCCCCATTCGACACGGGGTGAATCGATGCGGATCCCTGGCCCGGCTATTTGTGTGTAAATATCACACTGATATGCTATGTGTGATTAATACCCACGTCAATACCCCAGGTGCGAGAACAGGTTCACATTTCAGGCTGTCGATCATGATCCATGGCAGGGGGGGCAATTTCCCCCGGATAGTGGTATATTTTCACACACCAAGTTTCCAGACACCCCCGCAGATGGACGAGATGGAACCGAATATCACTACCGCCCCGCCGGCCTTGAGCCAGGCCTTGCGACGCGTACTGAGACCCCTGGTCCACCTGCTCCTGGCCAGTGGCGTCACCTATCCCTATCTGACCCGTCTGCTCAAGGAGATCTTCGTGGAGGTGGCCAACCGGGATTTCCAGGTCGAGGGCAAGGCTCAGACCGACAGCCGGCTGAGCCTGCTGACCGGGATCCACCGCAAGGATATCAAGCGTCTTCGAGAGCGCCAGGAAGCCTGTGCGGAAACGAAGCAGAAGATGTCCCTGGGCGCCCAGATCGTCTCGCGCTGGCTGGGTCACAGGCGCTACCAGACCGTAGAGGGTCAGCCCCTGCCCCTGCCCCGGCATTTCAGCGAGGGCGGAGAACTGTCCTTCGAAGGCCTGGTGGCGGCGGTCAACAAGGACATCCGCTCGCGGGCCATACTCGATGAATGGCTTAGGCGTGGCACGGCCACCCTGGATGAAGAGGACCGCGTGTGCCTGAACGTCGAGGCCTTCATCCCCGCCGAGGACTATGACGAGAAGGCCTACTTCCTGGGCGAGGCCATACACGATCACCTGGCCGCGGCCGGGCATAATCTGCTCCGGGAAGGCCCGCCCTTCCTCGATCGCAGTGTCTATTTCGATGGCCTCAGCCGGGGATCGGTCGCCGAACTGCAGCGGCTGGCGGACCGGCTGGGGATGAAGACCTTGCGCAGTATCAACAGCAAGGCCAACGATTTACAGGCAGCGGATTCGGAAGGCGCGGACAACAATCGGCGCATCCGGTTCGGCATCTATTTCTACAGCACTGAAGATACAGGGGCGGCAGGGGCCGATGCAGGGGAAAGGGAAAGCTGAACACCTGAGCGCGGCCAGGTCAGCCTGGGCGCGGGTCGATGCCGGGCGCATCTTCATCGTCTTGATGCTGGGCATGCTACTGCCCGGCATCCCCGTCCAGGCGGCGAACGTGTGTGCCCTGCCAGGCGGCGGGATCGGTGGCACGGGGATCCGTCACGAGGATGGCGGAATCGGTGGGACCGGCATGGAAGCCGCTAAAAGCGGGATCGGCGGCACGGGCAGGAGTGGCATCGGCGGTACCGGGGCCATGGCGCGAGACGCCGGGATCGGCGGCACGGGGGTCCATCTCGACGCCGGGGGCATAGGCGGGACGGGCGTCATCGGCAGGATCACCGGCTTCGGCAGCATCTGCGTCAATGGTCTCGAGATCCATTATCACGGAAACACGCCTGTGCGCCTGAACGCCAGGCCCGGCACCACCGCGCAACTGGCGCTGGGCCAGATCGTCGCCGTGCGTACCCATGCCGGCGCCCATGGCCTGTGGGCAAGCGAGATCCGTATCGTCGATGCGGTGACAGGCCCGATCGGCGCCATCGACATGAACAAAGGCCGGCTCCACATCCTCGGCCAGCCGGTGCAGATCGCCAGGGACACGGTGATCGCCGCCGGCAGTAACCATGCCGGGCTGTTCCATGGCGGTGAGCGGGTTCGGGTCAGCGGGCTGCGAGCCCAGAACGGCATTATCGTCGCCAGCCGCATCGAGCCGGCGCCACCCGGACGCATGGTCAGCATCAGCGGACCGGTCAGTGCGATTCATGGAAACGTTTTCCGTATCGGCGCCGTGGACGTCAGCGCCCCGCAAGGCAGCATCAGGACCGCGTTGCACCCCGGCGCCCAGGTGCAGGTGCGCGGGCTTTATGGCGAGGGTCGCATCTACGCGATTCAAGTGAACACCGCGGCCATTCCCGGTATCAGCCGGCAGGCCGACGAACTGGTGCTCCAGGGTTATGTCACGACGGGCAAGCATGGCCTGCAGGTCAATGACATCACCCTGAAATTCCCACCCCGGGAGACCCACATCCCTCGCCCTGGACAACGCATCATCGTTCACGGTCCGCTGCCGGCCCAGGATCAGATCGAGGTCCGCGAATTGATCATCGAGGGCCCGGCGCTGGAAACACCGGAAACCGGACCTCGGTCGCGGGTCCCGGCCAACGGCGACCCCGCGGGAAAACAGGACCGCGCGGAAGGCTCGTCCCCTGATGATGGCGGACATGACCCCGCCAGGTCCGAGGCTTCCCGGCCGGCATCCGCCGGTCATGAGACCGGGAGTCCTGCGCGACCCGCTCCTGATACCGGGAAACCGGACCTGTCAGAGGCGCCCGAAGCCCCGGACCCCGCGGAAAACCCCGGGATCACCGAGCCGCCGGAGATCCCCCGGGCCCCGGAGATCGTCGAGCCGCCGGAGGTGCCCGAGGCCCCGGAGATCGCCGAGCCGCCGGAGATCCCCGAGACCCCGGAGATCGCCGAGCCACCGGAGATCCCCGAGACCCCGGAGATCGCCGAGCCACCGGAACCACCGGAGCCACCGGAGCCACCGGAGCCACCGGAGCCACCGGAGCCACCGGAAATTGACA
>CAZDOC010000035.1:0-24280 GCA_964506945.1 uncultured Gammaproteobacteria bacterium | reverse complement strand
AGCGAACGGCCCGAGACCTTCCTCGACGCCCTGCGCGGATTTCTGCGGGCCTGACTGGACGCCGGCCGGAGGGACAGGCAAAATAGCGCGCCTTTGCCGGTGGCCGCATGACCGACATGCCTGCCCCCGGCGGTCTCTCCATGGAGTCACGAACGATGTCAGAGAAAATCAACAAGGTCGTGCTGGCCTACTCCGGCGGCCTGGATACCTCGGTGATCCTCAAGTGGCTGGAGGACACCTACCAGTGCGAGGTGGTCACCTTCACCGCCGATCTGGGCCAGGGCGAGGAGGTCGAGCCGGCCCGCGCCAAGGCCCGGGCCATGGGCATCCGCGAGATCTACATCGACGACCTGCGCGAGGAATTCGTGCGTGACTTCGTCTATCCGATGTTCCGCGCCAATACGATCTATGAGGGGGAGTACCTGCTCGGCACCTCCATCGCCAGGCCCTTGATCGCCAAGCGCCTGATCGAGATCGCCCGCGAGACCGGCGCCGACGCCATCGCCCACGGCGCCACCGGCAAGGGCAACGACCAGGTGCGTTTCGAACTGGGCGCCTATGCCCTGAACCCGGACATCCGGGTGATCGCCCCCTGGCGGGAATGGAGCCTCAATTCGCGCGAGAAACTGATGGCCTACGCCGCCGAACACGGGATCCCGGTGGATTTCGCCCAGGCGGGCAAAAAATCCCCCTATTCCATGGACGCCAACCTGCTGCACATCTCCTACGAGGGCGGCATCCTGGAGGACCCCTGGGCCGAGGCGGAGGACGGCATGTGGCGCTGGACCTGCGCCCCGGAGCAGGCCCCGGACAAACCCCGTTACCTGGAGCTGTGCTTCGAACAGGGCGATATCGTCGCCATCGACGGCCAGGCCATGAGCCCGGCCCAGGTCCTGACCGAGCTGAACCGCATCGGCGGCGAGCACGGTATCGGCCGCCTGGATATCGTCGAGAACCGCTATGTCGGCATGAAATCCCGCGGCTGTTACGAGACCCCGGGTGGCACCATCATGCTCAAGGCCCACCGGGCCATGGAATCCATCACCCTGGACCGTGAAGTGGCCCATCTGAAGGACGAACTGATGCCGCGCTATGCCAGTATCATCTACAACGGCTACTGGTGGAGTCCGGAGCGGCTGATGCTGCAGGAGATGATCGATGGATCGCAAAAAGACGTCAACGGCGAGGTCCGCCTGAAGCTGTACAAGGGCAACCTGGCCGTGGTCGGGCGCAAATCCGACAGCAACAGCCTGTTCGCGCCCGAGATCGCCACCTTCGAGGACGATGCGGGCGCCTACGACCAGCAGGACGCCGAGGGCTTCATCAAGCTCAACGCCCTGCGCCTGCGCATCGCCGGGCGCCTGGCGCGGGACTGACGCCCTCCCGCTTGCGATCCCTGCCCGTCACGCTGTGACCGGGTTCACGTTATGCTCCCCGCCCTGGACGATGTGTGACCCGGATCACGCAAATTCTTCCCCTCCGCTTCCGGGTCCGGTCTAAGCTTCGGTGCAAGGAAGCCTGAATCCGAAACACGCGGATCCGGGAGCCGCCCTCCCCTGCAAGGATACCCCGGCATCCCGCATGCCATCGCACTGGAACCACATCCTCGACCAGCAGGCGGGGAGACTGCCCGCGGACTCGGGTTTCCGATACCGGATGGGACCCGTGGCGACCGCTCATCCCCGGTGTTTCCGCCCTCGCCTGATCACGGCTGCATGGCCGCGCAGCAGGCTGGGGCGGCCTCCCTCACAACACGGCAGATGGCCCCCTGGAATCGACATGGACAAGACCTTTGACAGCCTCGCGGCGAATATCACGGACTCATCGGCCGACGGCAGCCATGCCCGGCACGAAGGCGGAACCGCTTCCAGACCGCTGTTCCCGGCAGGACAGGGCGAGGACATACTCTATCGCAACATCCCCATGCTGGTCTGTCTGCATGCCGTGCTGATCCTGGGCATGGCCTGGCTGGGCTGGGCACAGTCGGCCCGTCACCTGCTGCTGCCCTGGCTGCTGTTCCTGGGCATGAACTGCCTGCTACTGCTCTTCATCCACGAACACCGCCGCCGCCAGGGCGGCGACAACCCCTGGTTGAACATGGCGCGATTCCTGAACACCTGCATCGCCCTCGGCTGGGGCGCCGGCGGTGTATTGCTGCTGGCTTCTTTCAGTCCCGCGGCGCAAATCTTCTATCTGGGCGCGGCAGGCCTGCTGCTGCTGGCCTCGGTGCCGCTGCTGGGCATCGATCGCCCGGGCCAGATGCTGTTCGTCGCCAGCCTGCTGGCCTGCGCCACACTGTGGCCACTGGCCCTGACGCCCCTGCAGGTCCTGCTGCTGATCACGCTGGGCTTCGCCCTGCTGACCCTGTTGCATGCAGCCTGGTATCGCCATATCAACGCCGCACTCGGCCTGGCCGAGCAACAAATCCGCATGGCCGATGCCGTCAACCAGGCCTATCAGCGATCACGCCACGATCTGCAGCGTTACCGGCGACAGCAGCGTGCGCGCATGGCCGAGCACAGCCTGCAGGCCGACGCCCATGCCCGCCTGCGGATCGCCGTGGCCAGCCTGGACAGCGGGCTGGCGTACACCAACGCCCATGGGGCCATCGAGTTCATGAACCCCAGCGCCGAACGCCTGACCGGCTGGCCGTTGTCCGCCGCGCATGGGCGCATGGTGGCTGACATCTTCAGGCTGGTGGACGATGACAGCGAGAAGCCGATCCCGATCGGTTTCGATGAGTGTCGTGCCCAGGCACGGCCCGTCAGACGGACGCAGTCCGTCCTGCTGCAACGCCATGACGGTCTGCGCTACGCGGTCGAAACCACGGTTTCGCCCATGCGGGACGAGCACGGCGAGTTCAGCGGGGCGGTCGTCTGCTTTCGTGATGTCACGGAACAACGGAACCACAACCGCCGCATCTCCTGGGAGGCCAGTCACGATCCGCTGACAAAACTCATCAACCGCAGGGAGTTCGAAAAACGCCTGGAGCGGTTGCTGTCGAGTTCACGCAACGAAGGCAGCCAGCACGCCCTGTGCTACCTGGACCTGGACCAGTTCAAACTGGTCAACGACAGCTGTGGGCACAGCGCCGGGGATCAATTGCTGCGGCAATTGGCCAAAGACCTGCAGGGCCGTATCCGCGAGACCGATACCTTCGCCCGCATCGGCGGGGATGAATTCGGCATACTGCTCTACCGCTGCGACCTGGAAAAGGCCCGGCTGCTGGCCGAAGGCATACACCAGGTCGTCAACAGGCTGCGTTTCGACTGGCAGGGCAGCGTACACAGGGTCGGCGCCAGTATCGGCCTGGTGGCGATAGACGGCAGCTGGGAGAACGCCGCCGACCTGCTCAAGGCCGCCGACCTGTGCTGCTACCGGGCCAAGGACAAGGGCCGTAACTGCATCCAGGTATACGACCGCCAGGAGTCTGGGGATATCGACGCTCGCCAGCAATCCTTGCAGGACATCATGCGATCGCTGGACCGTGATGATTTCGATATCTCCCTGGTGGCAACCCGTCCCCTGGCCACCGCCCCGGAAGGCCGTCAAGGCAAGCCTTACTGCGAGGTCCGGGTACACATGCACGACCGTGGCGGCATGACCATTCCCGCCGACCACTTGCTGGCGACGGCCGAACGTTACCGGCTGCTGCCCCGGATCGATCGCTGGATCATCAAGGCCACCCTGGATGCCATCCGCCTGAACAACCCCGCCGTGGCCGACAAGGACACCATCGCCATCCGCATCTCGGCACAATCCATGCTGGATGAAGGCTTTCTTGACTATCTGCGGATGCAACTGGACAGTGAACCCGTCGATGCCTCGCGCCTGTGCTTCGTCATCAAGGGCGGCAACCTGCTGCGCCTCGGGCCACAGGCACAGGCCTTCATCGCCAGTATCAAGGCCCTGGGCTGCCGCATCGCCCTGGAGGATTTCGATGCCGGTCTCGACTGCCTGCGTCAACTCGATTCCCTGTCCGTGGACTACATCAAGATCGGCGGCGAGATCCTCGGAGACCTGCGACGCCATCCATCCAGACGCGGCCTGGTGGAGGCTATCAATCACCTGAGCCACACCCTGGGCGCGCGCACCATCGCCGGCTGCGTGGAGGACCCCGGGCAACTGGCGGCGCTGCGGGCGGCCGGGGTGGACTATGTCCAGGAGCAGGATGCGTTTGCGGACATCCCCCTGCTGGGCAAGCAAACGGCCTGAAAACACATCGAGAAGAAAGCGGCCGCGAAGGGGTATGTAGAAAGCACCCGTCTTCATCCTGGCAGGGCGGGTACGGCGATTCCACCGTTGCCGGACCGGTCTGCATTGTGTATTCGAGCCACGAGGTAATATGATAGCGGTGTCCTGAGCAGGACCGACACCTCTTTCTTCGTGCCCCTGGTGGCGCACGGGGTTGAGCGAGCCCGGGAAACCGGGACAAACCGGGATCGTTCGATGCCAGAAACCATAGCAATGCGCCCAATCGGCCATGTACACACGCGGGTCAGCGATGATGACATCGCCCGGCAGCGCCGCCATATGGAATCCGATATCATCGTCCTGCCGGAATACACCCCGGCCCTGGATGGCATAGAGGATTACTCCCACCTGTTCGTACTGTTCTGGATGGATCGGGTCGAGGCCTCCAGCTTTCGCGCCAGGGTACACCCACGTGGCCGCGACGACCTGCCCCTGACCGGAGTACTGGCGACACGCACGCGCCATCACCCCAACCCGCTGGGCCTGGCCGTGGTGGAGCTGCTGCAGCGGCGCCACAACATCCTGCGCGTACGCCGGCTGGATGCCTGCGATCAGAGCCCGGTACTGGACATCAAGCCCTATGACGGCTATGACGTCTTTACCGATATCCGGGTGCCGCCATGGTGGCCCGGGACGCGCCATGAACACGGCTGACGCGCATGCATCGCGCCTCCCCAGCACTCCCGAAGACCGCTTCGGCACGCCCGGATGACGCCCGCTATGACCATGAGAGGCTTGAAGAATCTGGTCATGCTCCGGATTCTATTGTAGAGTTCCAGCCTCCATGGACACGGCATCAACCTCAGCGAACCTGATGAACCATCGACCCGGCAACCCACCCCCGCCCCCCGGTTTGCTGGCGCCCTTGTCCATGATCCTGGCCCTCCTCCTCGCGGGCCCGACTGCGGCGCAGGCCAAGCCCGTGAATGGCAAAAGCTATGAAAACTGGACCGTGCGCTGCGAGATGCCCAAGGGCAGCAAGCAGGAACAGTGTTTCATCTTTCAGAACCTGGTCCTGAAGAAAGGGGGGCAACGCGTGCTGCATGTGGCCATAGGCTATATCAAGGGGCGCCCGGACCCGGTCGCGCTGATCACCATGCCACTGGGGATATCACTGCCCCCGGGCGGCAGTATCGTGATCGACGATGGCGATCCCATCAGATTCCAGATCGAGCGCTGTGAACCCGCCGGATGTCGCGCCGGCATGACCCTGAAAGACAAGCTCCTGACCGCCTTCAAGAAAGGCATCAAGGCCACCGTCACCTTCATGGACGCCAGCCGCCGGCCGATCAACGTACCCCTGTCATTGAAGGGCTTCACCGCCGGTCTCAAGGCCCTGAAGCCCTGAAACGGGAGCCAGCCCGCACCCGGAAATCAGCCCCGGTCCACCCGCGATACACCGCCGTCGAACAGCCCATACAGGTCGAAATCGGCCGGTACCAGCCCCCGTTTGCGCAGGTGCCTCCCCGGGATCCGCTTGCGGGTCTCGGTACCCGCTGTTCCTCATGGGTCTCGACTACCAGCAGGGGCAGCCGGGAGCGCAGCAGTATTTCCAGGTCATGCCGATCCTGCATGGCAGCAATCCCGGCGCAGACCGCTCAGCCCTGCTCCAGCAGGTTCATCAGGTCGATCAGGGCAGCGTTCGCGCGCGATATGTATGACGCCATCACCAGCGAATGATTGGCCACCATGCCGAAGCCCGTACCATTGAGGATCACCGGCGACCAGACGGTATCCTGGGTTGGCTCGAGTTCACGCACGATCTGGCGCAGGCTGACCAGGGCATTCTTCTTGTTCAGGACCTTGTCGAAGTCGATCTCCACCGCGCGCAGGAAGGCGATCAGGGCCCAGGCCGAGCCGCGGGCCTCGTAGAAGACATCGTCGATCTCGGTCCAGGGGGTCTTGACGACCACCTCCGCCGCGGAGGCCGTGGACTGGCTGGCCTCCGGATCCCCCTGCAGATCGGTATTCAGCCGTACCTGGCCGACGCTGGCCGAGAGCCGCTGCGAGAGACTGCCCATGCGCTTGCTGAGTACCGCCAGCCAGTTGCGAAGATTGTCGGCGCGGGTAAAGAACTGGGCCTTCTGATCACCCGGATCGGCCAGCCGGCGCAAATAACTGTCCAGGGCCTTCAGGCCCTTGCGGTATTCACTCTCCGTGGAGGGGAGCAGCCAGGAATCACTGTCGAAGTGCAGGCGCGGATCGGCCACCAGCAGATCCTTGTCCTCGGTCGATTGCGACTGCGAGCGGCTCATATCGTTGCGCAGCGACTGCACCAGATCACGGCACTGCACCAGAACCCCGAACTCCCAGTTGGGCATATTGTCCAGCAACAGCGCCGGTGACAGGCGGTCATTGCTCAGATAACCACCCGGCTTGTCCAGCAGGGTTTCGGCCACCTTCAGCAGGGTCGCGGTGGTGACATAGCCCGGCACCCGTTCCACCCCCTGTTCCCGGGCGTGTTGCTCGGCCGCGGCGCGCACATCGAACAGATCCGGTTCGTCACTCCAGTACAGCATCAAGCCGAGGACCAGCAACAACAGGAACCCCAGCAGCCACAGGCCGATACGGCCATAGATGGCGGTATCCTCGCGCAGGTCGGACAGACGTTGGCGGTATTCCTCGAACATGGAGACTCCTTGGCTGGTTGCTTATGGCCTGTGGAGTATAACCGTTGCGGCGCCCTCAGCGACGCTTCGCTTCCAGGACCCGCGCCACCAGCCGGTGACCGAGTACGGTCAGATGGCCATCATGAGGATAGTACAAGGGTCCTGTCGCGTCCTTCGCGCCCTCCCGCAGCGGCGGTGTCAGATCGATGAGATCGGTGTCCGCGGCATGGGCCGCGAGCAGTGCCCGGCGCAGGACATCCTGGTATGCCGCCGCATCACTGCCGGGCCGCTCCACCAGGGAACGCCCGGGCAACAGCACCACGGTCAGGCCCGCGCCAGAGGCGTGCAGGCTCTCCCGGATATGCGCCAGCAGGACCTCAAACAATTCCAGATACGGTCTCAGGCGCTCTCGCAGCCTGATATCCGCGGCCGGCCGTGAGGGGAACAATTGCGCCAGCCGCCCGAGCAGCGCGGAAGACCTGCCCAGCCTGTCCAGCCAGGTCTCCCCCGACCCGCCATGGAGCAGACGTCGCGTATCCAGGGCCTGTTGCGCGGCGGGTTTGGGCGTCCTCGGCACCGGTGTGTTTCGCAACAGCAATGCCCCCCGGGCATTGTACTCGAAGCGGGGCTTGGCGTAGGCGGCCTGCAGGGGGTAATCCAGGGTATTATCGAACAGATCATTGGCCAGATAGACCACCAGGAATACCCGCCGTGGCCGTGGCCGCAGTCGCGCCAATACCTTGCGCAGGTACAGGTATTCCTGATCGGTGCTGTAGCCCGGCACCCCCAGGTTCAGGTAGTGGCGGCCCGGCCCGGCATCGCGGTTCAGGTCGTCGACGAAGGTCTGGCCATCGTCCACACCGAGGCCGAAGGTGAAGCTGTCACCGAGCACGGCGTATATGCGGTCCCCCGCCCGCGCCGAACCCAGGGTCACACGCCGGCCGGCCGCATCCGTACTGTAGCCGACCTGGTAATCCGTGTGCCGGTGACGTCCATGCCAGTCCGGGCTCAGGCGCCAGCCGAGTTCCGCGTCATAGCGGATCAGGCCTGGGTCCATGTGCTCCTGGATGGCCACCGGCCGGTCCAGATAACGCAGGCCCAGCTCGGCCGCGGCCAGCGCCAGCAGACTGGCCAGTATCACGGTGGTCCAGACGAACCGGCGTGGCGCGCGGGTCTGCTTGCGGGGAGTCCATGATTCATCCATTCTGTCACCTGCTGCCGACACGTTGATGCGCCCCGGGTCCGATCGTCTGCACCAGATCCGCCCGCGCACACGGCTATCCTGTCAGGATTTTTTACAATGATCCAGCCCCGTTGATACAATCCAAGCGATTGATTTGATTGTGTTTAGCAAGGCAGGAGACCGAATTGAATCCCCCTTGGCCGGCCTATCCTGTCAATTTTTTTTACAATAACTCCCCGGCCGGGTCCGGGCCTGCTTCAGGATCAAGGGCTTGCTGAAAGTGGCATGTATCCTGCTTCACAGTTGTCAGAATCATTCGGGACCCTCACATCATGAGAATAACAACTATCACAAGCTGCCTGGCCCTGGCCGGGACACTGGGACTGAGCGGTAGCGCGAGCGCCTACAGTATCGACGACAACTATGTCGGTTCGGATGACCATGACTCATCCCATCACCGCGATGTCATCGGCTTCAAGGAAGGCTTCGAGATCCACGGTATCGACGTTTCCGAGGATTCCGACCACAATCTGGTCATCGATGTCTATACCAATTTCACCGACAACAACGGCATCTACCCGGAAGACACCTACGACGGCAAGGGCATCAGCTTTGGCGATCTGTTCCTGAGCAACAACTGGACCCCCGCGGGCAGCGCCGAGCACGGCTATGAAGCGGACGACCACAGCAGCGGCACCGACTGGGCCTATGGCTTCTCCCTGGACAACCGCTGGGGCGCCAGCGATGATGGCGCCGAGCACAGCGGCAAGCTCTATGACCTCGCCCACAGCAGCGATGATGGCGACCCCTTCGATGACGGTGACCCGTTCAAGCTCAGCGACGATTACATCAACTGCTGCACCTACCGCAATGGCCAGGAGGTCACGGTGGACGAATCCGAGTTGAAGGCCAGCGATATCGTCAACACCGGCAGCTGGTCCGTGAATTCATCCAGCTATAATGGCAGCAGCGACGATGACAGTGACGGTCACGACAACGATGATGACAGCGACAGCTCGACCCCGGACGGCTATATCCGCTTCAACATCGGCGCCAGCTATTACGACCTGTTCGGCTCGGACTCCGGCGATCTGGCCCTGCACTGGGCCATGACCTGCGGCAACGACACCATCGAGGGCGAGACCCAGGTCGATGACAGTCATCACCCGCACGACACCAGCGTCCCGGAACCGGCTACCCTGGCGCTGATGATGGTCGGCCTGCTCGGGATGGGCGCCAGGCGCCGGCGTGGACTCGCTTCCAGCTGAACCGACACCCTTGCCGGTACAGTGACAAACGGCCCCACGGGGCCGTTTTTTTATCCCCTGTAGAGAAAATCAAAGGCCTCACCACGAAGCTCACGAAGATGTAAAATCGTGTTTGGCATCATGCCCACCCCATACCACATCGATGCCCCCAGGTCCCAGGCCAATATAAAATCCTTCGTGGTCTTCGTGTCCTTCGTGGTGAATAGCCGTTCGGGGTGAACCGCCATTGGCGATCAAAACACACGCTGCGCTCAAGTCCGCCGCCGCCCGGCCGCTGAACAGGTATCACCCAAGACAGGGCATGACCGCGATGAAAACCCGTACCCGCCTGCCACTGCGACTGACCGCCACACTGATGGCCATGGGACTCAGTGGCGCGTGCCTGGCCCAGGCCCCGGTCGCGGATGCCGGCCTGGCGCCGGTGTACCGGCTGCAACAGGTCGAAAACGGCAACATGAGCTGTGCGCGGATCTTCAACGAGATCCGCCGCCTCTATGCCATGACCTACGACACCGAGCCGCGCTTCTGGGACGATCCCCTGAACAAGGCCGCCTTCGTGGGCGGCATGGTCTTCGCCCCGGCCTACTACTACTTGAGCTATGCCAGCGCGAGCCGTTACCTGGATACCGCCAGACCGATCTATGTGCGCGGGCAACTCGACCGCCTGCGCACGCTATCGGCGCAAAAGCAGTGTTTCGTGCGATAGCGGCCCCGCTCAGTCCTTGGTCCGTCCGTCCCAGGCGTTGACGATGCCGCAGAACAGCTCGGCGGTGCGCTCGGCGTCGTACAGGGCCGAATGGGCCTTTTCGTCATCCCAGTCCAGTCCCGCGGCCTGTACCGCGCGCGCCAGCACCGTCTGTCCATAGGCCAGCCCGCCCAGGGTCGCGGTATCGAAGGTACTGAAGGCATGAAAGGGGTTGCGCTTGATGCCGCAGCGCTTGACCGCGGCATTCAGGAAGCCGATATCGAAGGCCGGATTGTGCCCCACCAGGATCGCCCGGCTGCAACCCTGCTCCTTGACGACCTTGCGCACCAGGGTGAAGACCCGGCCCAGGGCGTCCGCCTCCTTGATGGCCATGCGGAACGGGTGGTAGGGATCGATGCCGGTAAACTCCAGCGCCGACTGCTCCAGGTTGGCGCCGGGGAAGGGTTCGACATGACAATGCACGCTCTCCTCCAGCACCCAGCGACCGTTGGCGTCCACGCCCAGGGTGATGGCGGCGATCTCCAGCAGGGCGTCGGTACGGGCGTTGAAACCGGCCGTCTCCAGATCGACCACCACCGGCAGGTAACCGCGGAAACGGCGGGCAACAAGGGACTTTTCCTGTTCTTCCATCATGCCGTCTCCGACTGTATGCGCCAGCGGCACTGGCCCCCGGCACGGTAAGGCACCAGGCGGTCCACGCCCATGGGCAGGGTCTCCGGGATCGCCTTCGGCTCCCGTAGCAGCACGATCCTGCCGCTATTACGTGGCAGGCCATAGAAGTCGGCGCCATGATGGCTGGCGAAGGCCTCCAGGGCCGGCAAGGCGCCGGCCTCCTCGAACACCTCGGCATAGAGCCCCAGGGCATTGTGGGCGGTATAGATGCCGGCGCAGCCGCAGCCGCCCTCCTTGGCCCCGCGCGGGTGTGGCGCGCTGTCGGTGCCGAGGAAAAAGCTCGGATCGCCGCCGGTTGCCGCCGCCAGCAGTGCCTGGCGGTGTTCCTCGCGCTTGAGTACCGGCAGGCAATAATGGTGTGGCCTCAGGCCGCCATCGAAGAGGGCGTTACGGTTCAGGAGCAGGTGATGGACGGTGATGGTCGCGGCCAGGGAGGGCGGTCCGGAGGCGACCAGGTCCACCCCCTCGCGGGTGGTGACATGCTCCAGCACCAGCCTCAGTCCGGGGATGCGCCGCAGCAGCGGCGCCAGCACGCGATCGATGAAGACCCGCTCCCGGTCGAAGATATCCACCCCTGGATCCGTGGCCTCGCCATGCACCAGCAGTGGCATGCCCAGCTCCGCGAGGCACTCCAGCTGCGCCTGCACCCGCATGATATCCGTCACCCCGGCATCGGCGTTGGTGGTGGCGCCGGCCGGGTAATACTTGACCGCCCGCACCAGGCCGCTGGCATGGGCCTCGCGCAGGTCCTCACAACGGGTGTTGTCGGTCAGGTAGAGGCTCATCAGCGGCTCGAAATCGCTGCCCTCCGGCAGGGCCGCCAGGATCCGCTGGCGATAGGCGCGGGCCTCCTCCAGGGTCCGCACCGGCGGCTTCAGGTTGGGCATGACCATGGCGCGGGCGAACTGCCGCGCACTGTCGCCCAGTACATCGGTCATGGCCGCGCCGTCGCGCAGGTGCAGATGGAGGTCATCGGGACGGGTCAGGGTCAGTTGCATCATTCCATCTTTCGGCGGTCGGGGCGGAACATTCTAGCAAACCCGGACGCTCCACGCCGTGCTTGCGTGGCGACGGGGATGATCCTATGTTTGCGGGTGATCACGATCACGCAAGGATATCGACGATGGAATACCGTCCGCTTGGACACACCGACATCGAGGTCAGCGCCCTGTGCCTGGGGACCATGACCTGGGGCCAGCAGAATACCGAGGCCGAGGCCCACGAGCAGATGGACTACGCGCTCGCCAACGGCATCAACTTCTTCGACACCGCCGAACTCTACCCGGTGCCGCCGATGGCCGAGACCCAGGGGCGTACCGAGGCGTACATCGGCAGCTGGCTGCACCGGCGCGGCAATCGTGAACGTATCATCCTGGCCAGCAAGGTCTGCGGCGCGGCCGACTGGACGCCCCATATCCGTGGCGGTCGGGCGCGCCTGGATGCCGCCAATATCGAGGCGGCCCTGGATGCCAGCCTGAAACGCCTGCAGACGGACTACATCGACCTCTACCAGACCCACTGGCCCGACCGGCATACCAATTATTTCGGCCGCCTGGGCTACCAGCCGGGAGACGACGGCGACGCCACCCCCATCGAGGAGACCGTGGCCGCCCTCGCGCGACTGGTGGAAAAGGGCAAGGTCCGCCATATCGGCATCTCCAACGAGACCCCGTGGGGCGTGATGCAATACCTGCAGGCGGCGGAACGCCAGGGTGGCCCGCGTATCGTCAGTATCCAGAATCCCTACAACCTGCTGAACCGCAGCTTCGAGATCGGCCTGGCCGAATTCGCCGAGCGTGAATCCGTGGGCCTGCTGGCCTATTCGCCGCTGGGCTTTGGCGTCCTCAGTGGCAAGTACCTGGGTGGACGACGGCCCGAGGGTGCCCGCCTGACCCTGTTCGAGCGCTTCAGCCGCTACACCAACCCCCAGGGCGTCGCCGCCACCGAGGCCTACGTGGCCCTGGCCCGCCGGCACGGTCTGGACCCGGCCCGGATGGCCCTGGCCTATGTCAACTCCCGCCCCTTCGTGACCAGCAACATCATCGGCGCCACCCGCATGGCGCAGCTGCGCGACAATTGCGCCAGCCTCGAGCTGAGCCTGTCCACCGAGGTACTGGAGGAAATCGAGGCGATCCACCAGCGCCATCCCATCCCCTGCCCCTGAGCCCCGCCGCCGGGCGCTGCCGTCCATGCAGCCGCTCGTGTATGATCCCGGGCATCATCATCAACCCCGGCAACGGAACAAGACATCATGCAACTCTCAGCCCTGACCGCCATCTCCCCCATCGACGGCCGCTATGCCGGCAAGACCGGGGATCTGCGCCCGATATTCAGTGAATACGGCCTGATCCGTCACCGCGTGACGGTGGAGGTGCGCTGGCTGCAGACCCTGGCCGCGCACCCCGATATCCATGAGGTCCCGCCGCTGGGCGAGCACGCCGACAACATCCTCAACCAGATCATCGATGGCTTCAGCGAGGCCGACGCCCAGCGGGTCAAGAATATCGAGCAGACCACCAATCACGACGTCAAGGCGGTGGAGTATTTCCTCAAGGAGAAGATCGCCGGCAATGCCGAGCTGGAGGCGATCGGCGAATTCATCCATTTCGCCTGCACCTCGGAGGACATCAATAATCTGGCCTATGCGCTGATGCTCAGCGAGGCCCGCGCCCTGGTGCTGTTGCCACGGATGGAGGACATCTGTGGCAGCCTGCGCAAACTGGCGCATGAAACCGCGGCCATCCCGATGCTGGCCCGCACCCATGGCCAGACCGCCTCGCCCACCACCCTGGGCAAGGAACTGGCCAATGTGGTCCGTCGCCTCGATCGCCAGCGGGAACAACTGGCCGCGACCGCCATCCTCGGCAAGATCAACGGCGCGGTGGGCAATTACAACGCCCACCTCATCGCTTACCCGGAGCTGGACTGGCCGGCCCTGGCCCGGGACTTCGTCGAGGGACTGGAACTCGAGTGGAACCCCTACACCACCCAGATCGAACCGCATGACTATATCGCCGAGCTGTTCGAGTGCTGCGCGCGCTTCAACACCGTGCTGCTGGATTTCTGCCGCGATGTCTGGGGCTATATCTCGCTGGGCTATTTCCGCCAGCGCACCATCGCCGGCGAGATCGGCTCCTCGACCATGCCGCACAAGGTCAACCCCATCGACTTCGAGAACGCCGAGGGCAACCTGGGCCTCGCCAACGCCATCTTCGACCACCTGGCGCGCAAGCTGCCGGTCTCGCGCTGGCAACGCGACCTGACCGACTCCACCGCACTGCGCAACCTGGGCGTCGGCGTCGCCCACACCACCATCGCCTATGCCTCCTGCCTCAAGGGCATCGACAAGCTGGAGGTCAACCTGACCCGCCTGTCGGAGGACCTGGACAATGCCTGGGAGGTGCTGGCCGAACCCATCCAGACGGTCATGCGCCGCTACGGTATCGAAAACCCCTATGAAAAACTGAAGGAACTGACCCGCGGCCGCAGCATCGACCGGGACACCATGCGCCGTTTCATCGACACCCTGGAGATCCCGGACGAGGCCAGGGCGCGGCTGCGCGAACTGAGCCCGGACGGCTACACCGGCAATGCCGAGGCCCAGGCGCGCAAGATTTAGACCCATCCCCGCCAACAGTCCATCCGGACTGGGTGACAGTCTGTGCGGGTGTGACTCCATGGCTGGCTATTCACCACGAAGGCCACGAAGTTGTTTTATCGACCAGCGTAGCGGGAGTGTGGATGGGGCTTGCCGGGACCGGATCCGCCCAGGCAGGCCCGATGGACAGGCGCACCATCATCGCGCTTCGTGGGCTTCGTGGCGTCATTCCCTCGGGCGACGAATGGGTACGGGTCTTGCCCGTGCGCAAACATGCTATCTTTTAGAAACCGTAGAGACGCTGAAGCCAACGGCCCCAGATATCCGGGAACCCTGAACCATGAACGACGATCGTTTCCAAAACCATGCCCTCGGTCAGGACCGCGAGGAATTCAGTATCAGCGGGAGAGATGAACTGCGCGCCGCATCGCTGGCGATGGCGCGCCAGTGCCGTCGCAGCCTGGAGATCATCTCCCGGCAGCTGGACCCCGCCGTCTATGACAGCCAGGAGTTCAGCGAGGCCCTCAGGCAGCTCGCCCTGCAGAGCCGGTATGCCCGGATCCGCATCCTGGTGCTGGAGCCGGCGGCCCTGGTCAGCCGCGGACACCGCCTGCTGGAACTGGCCGGACGGCTGAGCAGCTTCTTCGAGCTGCGGGTGCCGGGCAGCGAACACCAGGGCCTCAATGAGGCCTGCCTGATCGCCGACGGGATCGGCGCCATCCATCTGCCGGTCGCGGACCGTTATGAAGGCCGGGGCAGTTTCAGCGATCACCAGCTCGCCGGTGAGCTGGGCAGGCATTTCGAGGAGATCTGGGCCAAGGCCCAGCCGGATCCCAATCTGCGCCGGCTGAAGATATGAAGCCCGGCCATTACCTGCTGATCGCCCTGCTGGCCCCGCTGCTTGCCCTGGCGAGGCCGGCCGCGGCGGAGGAGCAGGTGATGGAGATCATCCCGCTGCAGCACCGCCTGGTCGAGGACCTGATCCCGGTCATCCGGCCCCTGGTCGATCGTGGCGGCACCGTCACCGGCATGAACGACCAGCTCATCGTCCGCACCGGCCCCGCCAACCTGCAGGCGATCAAGAAGGTGATCGCGCGGCTCGACACCGCCCCCAGGATGCTGCGCATCACCGTCACCCAGGACATCAACGCGGTGCGCAGCACGGATGAGCAGTCCCTGTCCGGGCACTTCCGTTCCGGCGATGTCCATGCCCGCCTGCCCGATGCCGGCCGGCGCCACGAGGGCGCCAGTATCGCCATCGGGGATGCGCGGGGCCGGCTGCGCTATCGCCAGTTCTCGACCCGGGGCCGGCGCGACCAGCGCAATGTCCATTTCGTGCAGACCCTGGAAGGCCGCCCGGCCTGGATCCAGAGCGGCACCGAGATCCCACTGGCGGAACAGTCGGTGCTGCTCGGCTACGGCGGCATCGTGGTCATCGACGGGGTACGCTACAAGACCGTCAGCTCCGGTTTTTACGTCCTGCCGCGGGTCAATGGCGATCGGGTCACGCTCGACATCCAGCCCCGCCTGGAGCGCCTGGACCCGCGGCACCCCGGCCGTATCGATATCCAGCGCACCACCAGCAGCGTCAGTGGCCGCCTGGGGGAATGGATCGACCTGGGTGGCGCCGATACCCGGAGGGACACGGATCGCTCCGCCGATCTGACCCGCACCCGCCGCCGCGGCAGTGAACGGCGCAGTATCTGGGTCAGGGTCGACCCAGCGAATTGATCCACAACAATCCGTGCGGGACGGATGTCTGCAAACCCCCGTTCGGGTATGATCCCGGCTCCATTCGAACCGAAGAAAGCCATCCCATGGAGTTGTTCCCGGGCAGTCACGCACATTCCGCCTTCCGCCTGGAGAAGGCCCTGGCCCGCATCCGCGAGTCGATCCCGGCCGTTACCGGCATCGACACCCGCTACCTGTACTTCGCCCGTGTCACCGCGCCGCTGGACGACGCGGCCCGCGCGCGCCTGCAGCGGCTCCTGGGGGATACCGGTGACAGCCCGGCACCGCCCCCGGAGACACGGATGCTGCTGGTGGTGCCGCGTCTGGGGACCATCTCGCCCTGGTCCAGCAAGGCCACCGATATCGCCCACAACTGCGGCCTCAGCGATGTCCAGCGCCTGGAACGCGGCATCGCCTGGTACATCGGCTGCGCCGCCGGGCGGCCCCTGGATGACGCCGGGCTGGGCCTGCTGGCGCCGCTGATCCACGACCGCATGACCGAGACCGTGCTGCGGGACGTGCAGGCGGCTGCCGGCCTGTTCGCGGAGACCGCGCCGGCGCCGCTGGCGCATATCGATGTCCAGACCCGGGGCCGGCCGGCCCTGGAGTCGGCCAATCGCGAACTGGGCCTGGCCCTCAGCGAGGACGAGATCGACTACCTGCTGGAGAACTTCACCGCACTCGGCCGCAACCCCAGCGATGTCGAGCTGATGATGTTCGCGCAGGCCAATTCGGAGCACTGTCGCCACAAGATCTTCAATGCCGACTGGACCCTGGACGGACAGCCCCGGGAACGGTCCCTGTTCGACATGATCCGCAACAGCTACCGCCAGCACCCGGGCCAGGTGCTGACCGCCTATTCCGACAATTCCTCGGTCATCCGCGGCTATGCCGGCGAGCGCTTCTTTCCCGAAGCCGACAGCCGGGTCTATGCCGCGCACGGCGAAGACGTCCACATCCTGATGAAGGTCGAGACCCACAACCATCCCACCGCGATCGCCCCCCATCCCGGGGCCGCCACCGGCTCCGGCGGCGAGATCCGGGACGAGGGCGCCACCGGACGCGGCTCCCGGCCCAAGGCCGGGCTGACCGGCTTCTCGGTCTCCAACCTGCGCATCCCCGGCTTCGAACGGCCCTGGGAGGTCGATTACGGCAGGCCCGGGCGCATCGCCTCGGCCCTGGAGATCATGCTCGAGGGCCCCATCGGCGGGGCCGCCTTCAACAACGAATTTGGCCGCCCCAACCTGTGCGGCTATTTCCGCACCTACGAGCAGGCCCATGCCGATGGCGTGCGTGGCTATCACAAACCCATCATGATCGCCGGCGGGCTCGGCAACATCCGCGCCGGACACGTCAAAAAGGGCGAGATCCCGCCCGGCGCGCGCATCATCGTCCTCGGCGGCCCGGCCATGCAGATCGGCCTGGGCGGCGGCGCGGCCTCGTCCATGGCCTCGGGCCAGAGCGCCGAGGACCTGGACTTCGCCTCGGTGCAACGCGACAACCCGGAAATGGAACGCCGTTGCCAGGAGGTCATCGACCGCTGCTGGGCGCGTGGCGCGGACAACCCCATCATCTCCATCCACGATGTCGGCGCCGGCGGGCTGTCCAACGCGGTGCCGGAACTGATCGACGACGCCGGTCTGGGCGGCCACTTCGAACTGCGCGAGATCCCCAACGACGAACCCGGCATGTCGCCGATGGCCCTCTGGTGCAACGAATCCCAGGAACGCTACGTACTGGCCATCCAGGCCGCTGACCTGCCGCTGTTCGAGGCCATCTGCCAGCGTGAACGCTGCCCCTGGGCGGTGCTCGGCGAGGCCACCGCGGCGCGCCAGCTGGTCTTGACCGACCGCCAGCTGGGCGAGGACTGTATCGACATGCCCATGCAGGTGCTGCTGGGCAAGCCGCCGAAGATGTCGCGCCGGGCGCAGTCCCCGGCGCCGCTGACCACCACCTTCGATGGCCGCGACATCGACCCGGGCGAGGCCCTGCGGCGGGTCCTGTCGCTGCCGGCCGTGGCCGACAAGTCCTTCCTGATCACCATCGGCGATCGCAGCATCACCGGCCTGGTGGTGCGCGACCAGATGGTCGGTCCCTGGCAGACGCCGGTGGCCGACTGCGCGGTCACCGCCAGCGGCTACACCGGCTATACCGGCGAGGCCATGGCCATGGGCGAACGCAGCCCGCTGGCGCTGCACGACGGTCCGGCCTCCGGCCGCATGGCCATCGGCGAGGCCCTGACCAACCTGGCCGCCGCACGCATCCTCGAACTCGGCGACGTGGTGCTGTCGGCCAACTGGATGGCGGCCTGTGGCCACGGCCATGAGGACGCCATCCTCTACCAGACCGTGCACGCGGTCGGCATGGAGCTGTGCCCGGCGCTGGGGATCAGCATCCCGGTGGGCAAGGATTCGCTGTCGATGCAGACCGTGTGGGAGGCGGCCGGCGAGCGCAAGTCCGTGACCGCGCCGGTCAGCCTGATCGTCTCGGCCTTCGCGCCGGTGGCCGACACACGCCAGTCGCTGACGCCACAACTGCGCCGGGATGCCGGGGAGACCGAATTGCTGCTCATCGACCTGGGCCTGGGCCGCCGGCGCCTGGGGGGCTCCTGCCTGGCGCAGGTCTATGGCCGGACCGGCGGCGAGGTGCCGGACCTGGACGATCCGCAGGCCTTCAGGGACTTCTTCCGCGCCATCCAGATCCTGAACGAGGCCGGCCACCTGCTGGCCTACCACGACCGCTCGGACGGGGGCCTCGTCACCACCCTCTGCGAGATGGCCTTCGCCGGCCGTTGCGGCCTGGACATCGACATCACGGCCCTGGGCGATGATGCCGTGGCGGCGCTGTTCGCGGAGGAACTGGGCGCCGTGGTGCAGATCCCGGTGGCTTCGCGCGACACCGTGATCGAGACCCTGGAGGCCGGCGGCCGGCTGGCGGGGCATATCCATGCCCTGGGCCGGCCCGGCGATGCCCCCCGCCTGCGCGTGCGCGGCGGGGACAACACGATACTGGACGAGGACCTGTCCGACCTGCATCGCTGCTGGTCCGAGACCAGCTATCGCCTGCAGGCCCTGCGTGACAACCCGGCCTGCGCCCGCCAGGAATATGACCGCCTGCTGGACTGGCATGACCCGGGGCTCGGTCTCGAAGCAAGCTTTGAACCGTCCTCCGCCCCGGCCATACACCGGGGCGCACGGCCGCGCGTCGCCATCCTCAGGGAGCAGGGGGTCAACGGCCAGGTCGAGATGGCGGCGGCCTTCGACCGCGCCGGTTTCGAGGCCGTGGACGTCCACATGAGCGACATCATCGGCGGTCGTGACGATCTCGGCGCCTATCAGGGCCTGGCGGCCTGCGGCGGCTTCTCCTATGGCGACGTGCTCGGCGCGGGCGGCGGCTGGGCCGGTTCCATACGCTACAACGAGCGCGCCAGCGAGGCCTTCAGCCGTTTCTTCCAGCGCCGCGACCGCTTTGCCCTGGGCGTCTGCAACGGTTGCCAGATGCTCTCGCGACTCAAGGACCTGATCCCCGGCGCGGCGCACTGGCCGCGCTTCGGACGCAACCTGTCGGAACAGTTCGAGGCCCGCCTGGTGATGGTCGAGGTCATGGAATCCCCCTCGCTGTTCCTCGCCGGCATGGCCGGCTCGCGGCTGCCCATCGTCGTCGCCCACGGCGAGGGGCGGGTGGAATTCGGCGCCCCCGGACAGGCCGGCCAGGCCGCGGTGGCGCTGCGCTATGTCGACAACCAGGGCCGGCCGACGGAGGACTACCCCGCCAACCCCAACGGCTCGCCCGGCGGGATCACCGGCCTTTGCACCGACGATGGCCGCGTCACCATCATGATGCCGCACCCGGAACGGGTGTTCCTGAGCCGCCAGTACTCCTGGCTGCCACCGGACTGGCGGGGCGAGGACGGCCCCTGGATGCGGATGTTCCGCAACGCCCGCGCCTGGCTGGACTGAAGCAAGCGCCAGGCGCCAGCGCCGGTCATCACACGGACAAGGGGGGGGAACGGCCGCCACACTCAAGGTTTCCGCCCCGGGGGTCGATAAGCTCTCCAGCGACCAGAGAAGAAACCTCCACAGGAGCGGTGCGATGAAAGCCAGCGATCTGTTTATCAAGTGCCTGGAAAACGAGGGCGTGGAATATATCTTCGGGGTCCCGGGGGAGGAAAACCTGGACTTCATCGACTCCCTGAGGGATTCCAGCATCCAATTGATCCTGACCCGCCACGAACAGCCGGCCGGCTTCATGGCCGCGACCGTGGGCCGCCTGACCGGCAAGCCCGGGGTCTGCCTGTCCACCCTCGGGCCCGGCGCCACCAACCTGGTCACGGCCGCGGCCTATGCCCAGCTCGGGGCCATGCCGATGTGCATGATCACCGGGCAAAAACCCATCCACTCCAGCAAGCAGGGCCATTTCCAGATCATCGACGCCATAGACATGATGCGTCCACTGACCAAGTTCACCCGGCAACTGGGCCGGGGCGATCGCATCCCGCCAGTGGTCCGCGAGGCCTTCAAGCTGGCGCAGGCGGAACGGCCCGGGGCCGTGCACATCGAGCTGCCGGAGGACGTGGCCGCGGAGAATACCTCCCTGGACCCCTTCGAGGTCCACAAGACCCGCCGCCCGGACGCCAACGAAAAGGCCGTGGACATGGCCCTGGACATGATCTACACGGCCAAATCCCCGCTGATCCTGATCGGCGCCGGCGCCAACCGCAAACGCATCGGCAAGATGCTGGGCCGTTTCATCGACAAGACCGGCATCCCCTTCTTCGACACCCAGATGGGCAAGGGGGTGATCCCGGAGGACCACCCGCTGTTCCTCGGCACCGCGGCGCTGTCGGCCAAGGATTACCTGCACTGCGCCATCGACCGCGCCGATCTGATCATCAACATCGGCCATGACGTGGTCGAGAAACCGCCCTTCTTCATGGAACACGGCGGCGCCCGGGTCATCCATGTCAACTATGTGCGCGCCGATATCGACGAGGTCTACTTCCCCCACCACGAGGTCATCGGCGATATCGCCAATGCCCTGTGGCAGATGACCGAGAAGGTCGAGATCTCCAGCCGCTGGAATTTCGACTACTTCATGAAGGTCAAGGCCCATGTGGACGAGAAGATGGCCGAGCGCGCCGACAGCGACAGCTTCCCGCTCATCCCCCAGCGCGTGGTCGCCGATGTGCGCGCGGCCATGGGCGCGGAAGACATCATCACCCTGGACAACGGCATCTACAAGATCTGGTTCGCGCGCAACTACCGCGCCCTGAGTCCGAACACCATCCTGCTGGACAACGCCCTGGCGACCATGGGCGCCGGCCTGCCCTCGGCCATGGCGGCGAAGATGGTCTGCCCGAACCGCAAGGTCGTGGCCATCTGCGGCGATGGCGGTTTCATGATGAACAGCCAGGAGATCGAGACCGCGGTACGCCTGAACCTGGACCTGACCGTGGTCATACTCAACGACAGCGCCTACGGCATGATCAAGTGGAAACAGGCCGACGCCGGCTTCAAGGACTACGGCCTGGACTTCAAGGACCCCGATTTCGTCAAGTACGCCGAGGCCTATGGCGCCTGCGGGCATCGCATCGAAGGCACCGGGGACTTCCTGCCGGTATTGCGGGAATGCACCCAGGCCGGCGGCGTGCATATCATCGACGTCCCGGTCGACTATTCCGAGAATGACCGGGTCCTCACCCATGAGCTTCGGGCCAAGGCCTGCATCGTCTAGACGGAGTCCAGTATGTCCAATCACTACGCCATCTATATCGCCGGTGAGTTCCGGCAGACCCAGACGCCGCTGCAGGTCGTCTCGCCCTACTCCGGCGAGACCGTGTACCAGACCTGGCTGGCCGGCGCCAGCGAATTCGAGGCCGCGGTCAGCGCCGCCGAGGCGGTACGCCAGGAGATGCAGGACCTGCCGGCCTTCAAGCGCTATGCCATCCTGATGCAGATCGCCGAGGGCCTGCTGCAGCGCCGCCACGAGTTCGCCACCGTGCTGGCGCGCGAGGCCGGCAAGCCGATCCGCACCGGCCTCGGCGAGGTGGACCGCGCGGCGCAGACCTTCGTGATCGCCGCCGAGGAATCCAAGCGCCTGCCGGGCGAGGTGCTGAGCCTGGACTGGCACCCCAGCGGCGCCGGCAAGCAGGGCATCGTCAAATACTTCCCGGTGGGACTGGTGGCCGGCATCTCGCCGTTCAACTTCCCGCTCAACCTGGTCGCCCACAAGCTCGCCCCGGCGATCGCCGCCGGTTGCCCGATGGTCCTGAAACCGGCCTCCAAGACCCCGATCTCGGCCCTGCTGCTGGCCGAACTGATCGATCAGACCGAACTCCCGGCCGGGGCCCTGTCGGTGCTGCCGATGGACCGCCAGACCGGCAACCAGCTGGTGGTGGATGACCGCTTCGCCCTGCTCAGCTTCACCGGCTCCCCGGATGTCGGCTGGGAGATGAAGAAGAACTGCGGCAAGAAGAAGGTGGTGCTGGAACTCGGCGGCAACGCCGGGCTGATCATCGATCAGGGCACCGATCTGGAAGCGGTCATCCCCAAGGCCGTGTATGGCGGCTTCGCCTACTCCGGCCAGAGCTGCATCCACACCCAGCGGATCTGGGTGCATGACTCGCTCTACGAGGCCTTCATCGAGCGCTACCGGGCCGCCACCGAGGCCCTGGTGATCGGTGATCCCGAAGACGAGGCCAGCGATGTCGCCTCCCTGATCGATGAAAACAACGCTCGGCGCATCGCCTCCTGGGTGGACGAGGCCCTGGACGACGGCGCCAGCCTGATCTGCGGTGGCGAGCGCGACGGCAGCATCTACAGCCCGACCATCCTCAGCAACACCCGCATGGACATGAAGGTCTGCTGCCTGGAGGCCTTCGCCCCGGTGGTGGTGGTGGAACGCTTCTCAGCGTTCTCCGAGGCCATAGCCAGCATCAACGACTCCGACTTCGGCCTCCAGGCCGGGGTCTATACCAGCGACCAGGGCAAGGTCCAGCAGGCCTTCGAACAGCTGCACGTCGGCGGCGTGGTGATCAACGACGTACCCACCTTCCGCGCCGATCACCAGCCCTATGGCGGGGTCAAGGACTCCGGCCTGGGCCGCGAGGGCCCGAAATACGCCATCCACGACATGCTCGAACCGCGCATCCTGATCCTGAGCCGGTAGCGATCCCGGCGGGGCAGGCCACCATCCTGCCCCCCTGGCCTCCATACCGGCTCGGTGGCATCATCCCCCCATGCTGACCCTCAACCTGATCGGCTGCGGCCGGCTCGGCCGCAGCCTGGCCCGCCTGTGGCACCGGCAAGCCTGTTTCCATATCGGCGACATCCTCACGCGCGGCAGCGACAGCGCGGAGCAGGCCACGGCCTGCATCGGCGCAGGCCGTCCGGTCCCATCCCTGTCCGCCATGCAGCCCGCCGGGCTGTGGCTCATCGCCACCCCCGACGACCGGATCGCGGACAGCGCCGCAGTCCTGGCCGATTCGGGCCTGCTGCGCGCGGGCGACACCGTCTTCCACTGCAGCGGCGCCCTGCCCTCCTCCATCCTGGCGCCGGTGACCCGCTGCGGGGCCCAGATCGCCAGCATCCACCCGCTGATGAGCTTTGCCGATCCCGAATCCGGGACTAGTGATTTTGCCGGCACCTGGTGCGGCATCGAGGGCGGTGAGGCGGCGACGAAACGGCTCGGAGCGGCCTTCGAGGCCATCGGCGGCCGGCTGTTTCCCCTGGACCCCGCCGCCAAGACCCTCTATCACAGCGCCACGGTGATGGCCTGCAACAACCTCGTCGCCCTGCTGGAGGCGGCATTGCAACTGTTCGAGCAGGCCGGCGTGCCGCGCCCGACGGCCCTGAAGATCATCGCGCCCATCGTCCGCGGCACCGTGGACAACGTCCTGCGCATGGGGACCACCGAGGCCCTGACCGGGCCGGTGGCCAGGGGGGACCACCAGACCGTCGCCCGCCAGGTCGCGGCCCTGGAAACCACGGAGCAATCCGAACTCTACCGTCACCTGGGCCGGATCTGCCTGGCCCTGGCGGAACAAAAAGCTGAAGCCACGAAGGAAGACCTGGCCCGGATCCGCCAGCTGTTAAAGGAGGACCGGGGGAGCATTTCCTGACCCGGCCACACGCTGCAAACCAGGATCGCGGCCGAATCAGCGCGCATTGGACGTCAGCCTGGAGGACTACCCCTCGATCAGCTGAACGCCGCAACGGGGGCAATGTCCCGGCGCTTGCAGGCCAAAATACAATTTCCCCA
>CAZDOC010000034.1:2283-25180 GCA_964506945.1 uncultured Gammaproteobacteria bacterium | reverse complement strand
AATGGCGATCCCCTGCCGAGGATAGTGCCCGCCGGGCCGGACAACCCCCTGGGCGCCTACGCCATGCGCCTGTCCCTGCCGGGTTATCTCCTGCACGGGACCAACAAGCCCTATGGCCTGGGCATGCGGGTGACGCATGGCTGTGTACGCCTGTATCCCCGTGACATCGAAACCCTGTTCCACCAGGTTTCGGTCGGCACCCCGGTGCGCATCATCAATCAACCCTTCAAGGTCGGCTGGCGCGACGGCCAGCTCTACGTCGAGATCCATCCGCCACTGGCCGAGGACCGGGAGAAATTCCGGGATCGCTACACCAACATCATCAATCAGGTACTCAAGGGCGCGGGTGGGCGCCAGCCCGATATCGACTGGGAGAGACTGCAGGCGGTGGTGGCTGGAGAGAACGGCATGCCGGAGCGCGTTGGTGGCGGACAGGTCGTGGTCGAGTCGGAACCCGCGGTGGATGAGCAGGACAGCCAATCGCCGTCGACCTGAGCGGCGCAAAAGGCCGATCAAGGGCGCAGACCCCGGGAGCCGGTGGGCGACCGGGGCAGGTAGGGAAGCACATTCCCGGGGGTCAGGGCATGGGTACGGGTTTCATTGGCGATGGCGGGCATAAAAAAACCCGCGATGAACGCGGGTTTTCATGCCTGAATGACCGGTGTTACTTGGTCATGGCCTTTTCGAAGGCGCGATCGATCTTGTCGGCATTGTCGTTGCAGCAAGCCAGGGCGCTTTCGGCGGACTTCTGGGCCTGCTGGGCGGCATAGGCGGCTTCACTGGCGATGGTGTGGGCGGTTGAGGCCTGCTTGGAAGCCAGACGTGCCTCGCTCAGGGCGTTGTTGGCGGTTGCCTGAACGGCGTCAAGCTGTTCCTGGGTGACGGTGGCGCAGCCTGTGGCGAGCGCGGCGGTCATAGCCAGGATAGTGAAACGGGCGACATTCTTGATTGTTTGCATCTTTGCTTCTCCTTCTGGACACAGATTTTTGACCCTAGTCGGACCAATAATGACTGATTGCGATGATAATCGCAATAGATACAGTCGATTAAAAACGTATTTTAATGCCATCGAACAGCATTCCCCTGAAATTCGCCAGTATCCCTGCTGTGATTCCCCAGATCCTCCGGCCCTGATAGTGCAATTCATGGAACACGTGTCGCTCACCATTATAGGTGATGCTGCCGCGCTTGTAATTAGCTTCCTGCAGGAAAAACCCCAGGGGCGCGGTAAAGACTTCATCGACCTCTAGGCGGTCCAGCTTTAACCGGCAACCGGATCGCACCAGGGCGATGACCGGAATGATGCAGAAGCCGCTGTTGCTGTGGATCCGATCCATGCCGCCCAGGACCCGTATGTTTTCGGCTTCCAGGCCGATCTCCTCCCGGGTCTCCCGTAACGCGGTCGCGACCGGGCTGGCATCGTCCGCCTCCCGGCGACCACCGGGGAAGCTTATCTGTCCCGGATGATGGTCGAGCCTGGCGCTGCGCCGGGTCAGCAATACCGTCAGGCCCGTGGCATCATCGATGATTGGGACAAGAACCGCGGCCGCGGTCCGTTCCGGTTCACAATCGGCATGCCAGAGTGGATGCGCCATGGTATCGGTGTTCCGCGCCAGGGCGTCGATTCGGCGCAGCAAGTCCTCACGGTCCCGTACCGGGCACGCGCCGGTCATGGGTTCTCCCGCCCGGCGGTCACCAGCCTCCACGCTTTTTCTTTGGGGCCTGGCGCAGGCGCTTGTCGTAGAGGTTGGTGATCATGTTGCGCAGGGCGAGTTCGAAACTGGTGACCGGGGTGGTATGACAGGCGGTGTCCAGCCAGTCCAGCACCTCATCGAGATCCATCTTGCCGGTGGCCCGGTAGGTATCCTCGGCGAGGGTGTTATAGGCCGTCAGGTAGCCCAGCAGGTAGTTTTTGTAGGCGCTGTAATCATTGTTCTCCCTGGCCTGGGTATAACGATGGCAGGTGGTGTTGCCGACGCCCCAGATGGCATAGCTGCCCTTGCTGTCGGCTGCAAACACGGGCTGCAACAGGCCCAGGCAGATCAGGAGGATGACGGGTGGGGTGATCTTTCTCATTCTGAGTAACTCCGTTGTCGTTCGTTGTCGTGATTGCCCGTGACCGTGGCCCGGTGTTTCCAGGTCTATTGGTGGCCCTGGCCGGCCGGATAGTTCCATGCCGGTTCCTGCCGTGAAGCCGCGATCGAACCGAGGCCGTCGACCAGGCGCTGCAGGCCGGTGTCGATGTCTTCTTCCCGCAGGGCGCCATAGGATATGCGCAAATAGCAGCCCTTCGCCAGTCCGAACGCGGTCCCCGGGACCACGGCCACCCTGAATTCCCGGATCAGCCGTTTCGCCAGGTCCATCGCATCCAGATCGAGGTGGAGTTTCAGCAGGATATAGAAGGCGCCGGCGGTCTCTGGAACCCGGCACAGTTCCCCGAGACCGTGCAGCCGATCGAGGACCCGCCCGCGGATGCCGGTCAGGATCCGGACATGTCCATGGCAATACTCCGCCCCGGCCCGCAGGGCGCCGATCGCGGCCTGCTGGGAGATCAGCGGGGGGCAGATGAGGTTGGTGTCCTGGGCCTTCAGGAGCGGCTCGAAGAGGGCCTCGGGCACCACCATGTAGCCTATCCGCCAGCTGGCGAAGCCATAGGCCTTGGACAGGGAGAACAGGGAGATGGTATGCCCTGCGGCACCCTCCAGGGCGCCGGGGGAGAGATGCCTGGCCTGGTCATAGGTGAAGTACTCATAGGCCTCGTCACTGATATGGTAGATATCGTGCCGGGCGCAGAGGGTATTGATCTCACGCAGGCGTTCCGGGCTGTAGACCGCCCCCGTGGGGTTGTTCGGCGAGATGGTGACGATGGCCCGTGTGCGCGGGGTGATGGCGGCCTCGAGACGGGCCGGATCGGGCTGGTAATCCCCGTCTACCGGGACCGGCACCGGGCGGCAGTTGAGCATGCCGATGGCCATCTCATGGTTGAAATAGTAGGGCAGCGGCAGGATGACTTCGTCCCCCGGGTCGCAGATGGCGAAGAGGGCTTGCAGGAAGCCCATGTTCGAGCCCGCGGTGACGAGAACCCGCGACCGCCCGCCGCAGTGGATACCGTTTTCCCGCTCCAGTTTGGCCGCGATCAGATCCAGCAGCGGGGTGATGCCCTGAACCGGGCCATAGACATGATCCGCGCGCCGTTGCCCGAACTCACGGATAGCTTCGAAGGCGGACCGCGGCGGGCCGTAGGAGACCACGCCCTGGCCCAGTGACAGCGTCTCCGGGAACTCCCGGAGCAAGGCGGCGATCTCCGGGATGACGGGCGTCTGGATGGCCTGCATGCGGGTGCTGATGGCATTCATGGGCGGAGAATCGTGTTGGCGACGGGCAATATTACCGTAGTTGCCGGATTGCGTCCCCCCGTCGTGGTGCCGGTTGATTTGCACGGCGCGTCGATAATGGGGATAGAATGGACGGGTGGGCTTGCACAGCGGGTTTCCGCGACAGGGGATGAGATATGAACACGGTCATGATGCTGGTACTCGGAGCCGCTCTGGCGGGCATTCTCTATGCTTCCTGGTGCGCCCTGTGGGTGCTGCGGCAACCCCTGGGCGAGGCCGCCTTGCAGCCCGCCTATGAGGCCATACGCGAAGGCGCCGCCGCCTTTCTGCGGACCCAGTATGGCGTCATCGCCGTCGTCGGCGCCCTGATCTTCCTGTTGTTGTGGATGACCCCCGCCCTGGGCGGGCTTACCGCCCTGGGATTCGCCATCGGCGGGATTTGTTCCGGGCTTTCCGGGGCCCTGGGCATGGCCATCGCCGTGCGCGCCAATGTCCGCACCGCGGCCGCGGCCAGACGGGGACTGGTGCCGGCCCTGAGAATCTCCCAGCGGGCGGGATCGGTGACGGGTTTCCTGGTCGGCGGGCTGGCGCTGACGGCGGTGGCCGGATTCTACCTGCTGCTGTGGTCGCGGGGCGGTGGCGTCGGCATGGATCTTCGGCCTCTGGCGGGCCTGGGTTTTGGCGCCTCCCTGATCAGCATTTTCGCCCGGCTGGGCGGCGGGATCTTTACCAAGGCAGCGGATGTCGGCGCGGATCTGGCCGGCAAGATCGAACAGGGCATCGCCGAGGACGATGCCCGCAACCCGGCCGTGATCGCCGATAATGTCGGCGACAATGTGGGTGACTGCGCCGGCATGGCCGCGGATGTCTTCGAGAGTTATGCCATTACCCTGATCGCGGCCATGCTGGTGGCGGCCTGGAGTGATGCCGGTGATCTCCAGGCGCAGCAATACCCCCTGGCCCTGGGCGCCGTGGCCATGCTGGCCGGCCTCGTCGGCATCCAGGCGGTACGCCTGCACGAGGGGGGCAGCGTGCTGCTGGCGCTGACCCGGGGGGTGGTGGTCAGCATGGTACTGTCCGGTTTCGGGTTTTATCTGCTCAGTGACTGGATGTTCGCCACCTCGACGGTTTATACCCCTGGCGCCCTGTTCGGGGCCACGCTGGTCGGCCTGGCCGTTGGTCTGGGCATGGTCGCGACCACCAATTACTACACCAGCGATCGCTTCGCCCCGGTCAGACGTATCGCCAGGGCCTCATGCTCGGGGCATGCCACCAATATCATCACCGGTCTGGCCGTGGGCATGGAATCGACCGTGGTGCCGACATTGGTGATCGCCTTTGGCGTGATCGCCGCCTATGCCCTGGCCGGCGTGTACGGTATCGCCATCGCCACTTGTGGCCTGCTGGCCCTGACCCCGGTGGTGATCTCGGTGGATGCCTATGGTCCCATCGCTGACAATGCCGGTGGTCTGGTCGAGATGGCGCATCTCTCCGCCGAGGTCCGCGAGGTCACGGATGCCCTGGATGCCGCCGGCAATACCACCAAGGCGCTGACCAAGGTCTTCGCCATAGGCTCCGCGGGACTGGCCGCCCTGGCCCTGTTCGTGGCCTTCAAACTGGAATTCGGTGCGCATGCTGCGGCGCTGGATTTCAGTATCGACAATCCCTATATACTCGCCGGCCTGCTCATCGGCGCGCTGTTGCCGTTCCTGTTCAGTGGTTTTGCCCTGAAGGCGGTGGGCAAGGCCGCGGCGGAGATCGTCACCGAGGTCCGGCAACAATTCAAGGCCGATCCCGGGATCATCACCGGCGCCAGCAAGCCCGATTATGCCCGGGCCATCAGCCTGCTGACCTGGGCCTCGATACGCGGCATGATCCTGCCCGGAAGCCTGCCGGTACTGGTTCCCCTGCTGGTGGCCTTTGTCTGGCGTCCACTGGGACCGGCCGGCAGCGCTGCCGAACTCATGGGCGGCATATTGATCGGCGCCGTGGCCTCGGGTCTGGTCCTGGCGCTGTCTATGGGCACCGGCGGCGCGGCCTGGGACAATGCCAAGAAATACATCGAGGCAGGCCACCATGGCGGCAAGGGTTCTCCGGCCCATGCCGCCGCCATCACCGGGGATACCGTCGGCGATCCCTACAAGGATACCGCGGGTCCGGCCATCAATCCCATGCGCAAGGTACTCAGCCTGATGGCCTTGTTGCTGGTGCCATTCCTGATCTGAAGCGGAACCCGCGTCAACATCGGCACAGGGTGATGTTATGATGGGAGCCGTGCCCATTCATCAGCCCGCGGCGTCAGAAACAGGGGGAGATACCAGTGAGTGATGTGAATCTTGACGAGGAAGAACTGATCGTACTGCGCGATGTGCTGGAGAGTTATCTCTCGGACCTGCGCATGGAGATCGCCGATACCGACAGCTACGATTTTCGCCAGAAGCTCAAGCTGAAGGAAGAACGCCTCAAGGGGATCCTGCGGAAGATCGCCTGATGCCAGGCAGCAATGGTCGCGCATGAGTCCGACAGAACTGTGTGAGTATCTCGACAGGCTGCTGAGCCCCGGACTCTATCAGGATTACTGTCCCAACGGCCTGCAGGTGCAGGGAGGCCGTCCGATCCGCAGCCTGGTGACCGGGGTGACGGCCTGCCAGGCCCTGCTGGACGCGGCGGTTGCCTGTGGCGCCGATGCCATCCTGGTCCATCATGGTTATTTCTGGAAGGGGGATGCGCCAGAGGTCGTGGGCATGCTCCATCACCGCCTGAAGACCCTGCTCAGCCACGATCTGCACCTGCTGGCCTATCACCTGCCCCTGGACGGCCATCCGCAGCTGGGCAACAACGCGCAGCTCGCTTTACGCCTGGGCCTGCGTGTGGAAGGGCGCTTCATCGAGGCCGGCAAGGCCGAGATCGGCCTTTATGGCGTCCTGCCGCAGCCTGTGCCGGCCGGGCAGTTCGCGATATCGATAGCCGAGCGCCTGGGAAGGGCGCCCCTGCATATCGCCGGCCACCAGCGCAGCATAGAACGTATCGGCTGGTGCAGTGGCGCCGCGCAGGGCTATATCGATCGGGCCGCGGCCCTGGGTCTGGATGCCTATCTCAGTGGCGAGGTGTCCGAATACACCGCCCACAGCGCCCGCGAGCTGGGTATCGATTATTTCGCCTGCGGCCATCACGCCACCGAACGCTACGGGGTGCAGGCCCTGGGCCGGCATCTGGCCGAGCACTTCGGTCTCAGACACCGTTTCATCGATATCGACAACCCGGCCTGAGCCTCAGACCTCCATCTGCATGCCGTCATAGGAGACTTCCCAGCCGGCCTCGTTGGCGAAGCGGCGCTCCGGAGTGTCCTCGATCAGCACCGGGTTGGTGGTGTTGATGTGGATGAAGACCTTGCGCCGGATACCCAGGTCCTTGAACGCGGTAATGGTGCCGTCTTCCCCGGACAGGCTCATATGACCCATGCGCTTGCCGGTCTTGACGCCGACATTGCCACGGATCATCTCGTCGTCGGTCCAGAGGGTGCCATCGAAGAGGATCATGGGCGCCCCACGCAGCCTGTCGGCGAGTTCGGCGGGCATGGAGGCGCAGCCGGGAATATAGAAGAATTTCAGATTGCCATCGAGGTCACGAACCTCCAGGGCCACGGTGTCCTCGTCAACGGAGCCGAAATTCGGTCCCTTGCTCTCGTCTTCCAGCCACAGGGCCACCTTGCCCGGCACCGCGAAAGGCGTGACCACGACACCGGTGCTCTCGCCGTCCGGCCGCATCACCTCGGTGGGCTGCTCGAGTTTCAGTGGCAGGCGCTGGACGAACTTCGGGTTGAGGACGTTGAAGATGGAATTGGCCTGCAGCACGCCCTGGACACGGGCGGTGCCATAGAGGTTGAAGGCCTGGGATTCGCGCAGGGTCAACAGGCCGGTGACGTGGTCCACGTCGGCATTGGTCAGCACCACCGCCTTGATGGGGCTGTCACGCAGGCCGTGTTTCGGGTGCAGGATGTCGTTGTCGGTGATCTGCTTGCGCAGGTCGGGCGAGGCATTGAACAGAACCCAGTTTTCGCCATCCGCGCTGACCGCTATGGATGACTGGGTGCGTTGCGGCGCGGCCGGGTCGCCTTCCCGGGCGCGACGGGAATTGGGATGATTGCAGTTCCACTGGGGGAAGCCACCACCAGCGGCGGAACCAAGAACACGTATCTTCATTCGTATCAACCTTCTCATCTGAGCCGGCCAGAGGATATCGGCCGGCGGTTATAAGGTCTTACACAGGCGGCTGAAGTGGTTACAATAAGCCACGCATGCGTGCATTAAACCAGTCAGCGCCCTGCCTTCACTACAAAAGAACATATATGCAAAGTCCACACCAGTTGCCTGTGCCCCTGACCTCCCGGACGCGGGCGGTGTCTTTCCTGCTGCTCTCGTGCGGCTTGGCGCTGCTGCCCGTGACCGTGCTGGCCTATCCCGATGCGCCCCCCATGGACCTGACCGGGCAGGGTGTCGCCCGTATCGCCCTGGGTCTTTTCGTGTTCGCCTACCTGCTGGTGATGGGCGAGGAGATCACCGGCATGCGCAAGTCCAAGCCCGTGCTGCTGGCCGCGGGGATCATCTGGGGACTGATCGGTTTCGTCTACGCCGACATGGGCCGGGGCGACGTGGCCGAGGAGGCGGCGCGCCAGGTGCTACTGGATTATGCCGAGCTGATGCTGTTTCTGCTGGTGGCCATGACCTATATCAATGCGCTGCAGGAACGCGGCCTGCTCGATGCCCTGCGAGGCTGGCTGGTGTCAAGGGGCTTCGGTTACCGTTCCCTGTTCTGGTCCACGGGGTTGCTGGCCTTCTTTATATCGCCGGTGGCGGACAATCTGACCACCGCCCTGTTGATGTGCGCGGTGGTAATGGCGGTCGATGCGCAAAACCGGCGCTTCGTCAGCCTGTCCTGCATCGGTATCGTGGTCGCGGCCAATGCCGGTGGCGCCTTTAGTCCGTTCGGCGATCTCACCACGCTGATGGTCTGGCAAAAGGGCGTGCTGGAATTCCATACCTTCTTCTATCTGTTTCTGCCCTCATTGGTGAATTACCTGGTCCCGGCGGCGGTGATGCATTTCTACGTCCCGCAGGGGCGACCGGGGCCGGTGAAAAGGGAGATGCATATGCGCCGTGGCGCGCGCCGCATCATGTTGTTGTTCATCCTGACGATAATCACCACGGTACTGATGCACCGTTATCTGTCCATGCCCGCGGTGATCGGCATGCTCACCGGACTGGGTTATCTGCAGCTGTTCGGTTACTACTGCCGCAAGACGCTGCCCCGCTGGCTGGAGTCGCAACGCAATCACCCACGCAGGTCCGCCAACGATGCCGATCTTCTCGAACTCGCATCCCCCTTCGATGTGTTCAATACCATACAGCGGGCGGAATGGGACACGCTGTTGTTCTTCTATGGGGTGATCATGTGCGTGGGAGGGCTGGGTTTCCTGGGCTACCTGCATGCGCTGTCGGTGTTCATGTATGGCGGCTGGGACGTGACCTATGCCAATATCGCCATTGGCGTCATCTCCGCGGTCATCGATAACATCCCGGTAATGTTCGCGGTGCTGAACATGAATCCACCGATGGCGGATGGACAGTGGTTGCTGGTGACCCTCACGGCGGGCGTGGGCGGCAGCCTGCTGTCCATAGGCTCCGCCGCCGGGGTGGCGCTGATGGGGCAGGCCAAGGGCAGCTATACCTTTTTCAGTCACCTGCGCTGGACTCCGGTGATAGCCCTCGGATACGCCGCCGGCATCCTCTTGCACCTGTGGTTGAACAGCGGGCTGTTCGACGTCCTTTGAGCAGCGCCCTTGTCTCGTGTCCATGGGATCCCGAAGGGCACAGCCGTCCGATCCCGCATGTCCGGGTGGACAGGGGCGAACGCCCGGCGGTGAGCCGCGATCCGGCGCGGCGCCTCAAGGGGGCCTTCGATGAAAACGGCATCGACATCCCCTGTCCGCAACAACTCATACACATGCCCCGGGCAGCGGCCTCCTGGGTCCTGGGGTCTGACCGTCAGGGCTTGTCGTGAGGGTCTCGCGGGCCCAGCCGCCTCAGCAGGGCGCGGCTGCCGGATGCCAGCCGCCGCTGCTGTCCTTCACTCAGGCCCCGGGGGTCGAATCGATAGCGATAATGCAGATCCAGCAGCTTGCCGAGCTCATGACCCAGTGGTTCGTCTTCGCGCGCCCCTGGATAGCGCTGTACCCAGGCCTGCAGCGCTTCCCCCTCCAGCAGATGATGGCCCTGTCGTTCCAGGGCCTGGACCAGGCGATAGAATTCCGAATCCCTGCCCGGGCGCAGGTCCGGGGTCGTGTCATCATCGCCGGACCGGCTGCGGCGCCGATGCCTGCGCCGGTAGAGTCTCCAGGCCAGCCACAGGGATAACGGCGGTAGCAGCCACAATTCCGGGCTTCCCGTACGCATCCCTTGCCCGCGCCAGCGCGCCAGGCTGAAACGCAGCCAGGACCAGAGATCGGCCAGGGTCGAATGGCCCGTGGCGGCGTCTTCCAGCACCGACCAGTCCGGCGGGGTGGTGTCGATGGTCTGCCAGCGGCCATCCAGCCAGGCCCGGGCCCAGGCATGGGCATGCCGGTCGCGGACGACATAGCGTCCCTCCAGGGGGCTGTATTCGCGCACCGAATAACCTATGGCATAGCGCGCCGGGATCCCCGCCTGGCGCAGCAGCAATACCGTCGCGGAAGCAAAATATTCACAATGTCCCTGGCGCTGGCGGGTGAGGAAGTCTATCAACGGCGTCAGACCGGGATAATGGCCGCGGCGTACCAGGCTGTAACGGAAATTCCGCTGGAAGAATGCCTGCAGGAGCGTGGCCGGATCCGGGACGCCGGCCGTCAGGCCCAGGTCCCTGTCGATACGGCTCAGGGCCTCGCGGTAGCTGATCGGCACTTCCAGATCGCCCACCCCGGGTGGGGTCCCGAGGTCGGCATCGGCGCGGTAACGCACCAGGTAAGTGACCAGTCCCGGGCGTATCTCCAGCATGCTGGTGCCTAGGGGATTGCGCCTGAATTCCACTGCCTCGGGCAGACGGAATTCACGCAATCCCTGGGGCAGTGGGATCACGCTGAGACCCTTTCTCAGGCGGGTGCTGATCCGCAGTTCGTCACTGCCTTCGGTTGTGGTTGCATCGCCGCCCACGAGCCAGCGTCGCGGTTGTCCGGGGGCCGGATCCAGGGCCTGAAAACGGTTTTCCCTGGCCTTCCAGATCCCCAGGTTGAACTGATCGTAGCTTGCCTCCAGCAGATACAATGGACGGCTGAGCGGTTTTTCGGAGCTGACGCGGATGCGGATGTGATCGGAAAGTTTCAGTCGCCCCAGCGAGCCGATGGCGGTGACGCTGCGGTCCGGATCGGCATGTTGCCAAAAATATTCATCGAACAGGCCGAGCAGCATTTGCTCCAGTTCCCGCTGCGCGGTCTGCGCTCCGGATTGCAGTGCATAGCCGAGCGCGGCGGCCAGCAGTACCGCCAGCACCCAGGTGACCCGGGTATAGCGTCGCGAGCGCAGGGGCCACAAGGCCAGCAGCAGCAGGGCGCTGGCGCAGGCGAAGAAGATCATGCCACGCTGATTGCCGGCGGATGCCGCGAGCAGGCAGAGCAGCAGATAGGGATAGCCCAGGTCCACGGGCGCCGCCAGACCAGCGGTGGCCTGCTTGCGCATGCTGTAGAACAATGCCGGCAATGGGACGCGTCCCAGGAGACTGTATTTCTGTATGAACAACAAGGGGAAGAAGACCACCGGCAGCCAGCCGAGGATGGCGAAGATCCCGCTCATGCCCCGTTCATTGAATTGATAGAGCGCCACGAGGATGAAGATCAGACTGCTCAGGTCGGCAATACGATTGAACTCCGTGGTCTCGATCTCGAAACGCAGGCGAACCACGCTCGCTGCCTCCAGCAGGATGGCCATGGTCAGGGCATAGCCGGGATGGTCATCCTGCCAGCCCCAGAACAACAGCGTCAGGCCCAGCAACAAGGGGGGGACGGGGTATGGCATCAGCTGGCTCGTGCCCGGGGCGAGGCGCGCGTCGCCGCCCCGGCGCCATGCTCGCCGTCGCCTGGCTTCCAGGTCTCGAATCGCCGTGGCTGGTCCGCCATGACCCCGGGCGCGGGCGGTGGACTGTCCGGGCAGTGCAGTACGACCACATGGGTATCGAGTCCCTGGTCCCGCAGCAGACGGATCAGTGCCTGGCGTTTTTCATCCCAGGCCAGGAGGATGCAGATACATGCGTTCAGGCGTGGCGCATGCTGGCCGAGCATGGCCTCGAGGTCCGGGAAGGGATCCTGCTCGGCCTGTTCCACGCAGGCCAGCACTTCCAGCAGGGCGCGGGTATCGGCCAGGCCTCGCCCGCTGGTGAATACATGCGCGCGATTGCCGGCAAAGAGCAGGTCCAGCAGACTGTCCCGGTCCCTGGGCATGCAGGCATAAGAGGCGGCAAGCGAGACGGCCTCCTCGAACAGATTGTCCGGGCCCTGTTCCAGCCAGGTGTCCAGCAGCAGGCCCTGGCGGATGAAATATTCATCCTCGTATTCACGCACTACCGGGTGACCGGTATGGGCCCAGCTCTTCCAGTGAATATGGCGTGGGGGATCGCCGGGACGATAGTCCCGCAGGGAAACGAATTCCTGCGCATCACCGACGGAGCTGGCCTGTTCCAGGCCACCCGGCTGGTAACTGCGGCCACCTCGCAGGCGCAGGGGAGGCAGGGCATAGCGTCGGGGCAGTACCAGCAGACGCTCCGGTGCTGGCAGGCGGATGATGGCATGGAACAGGCCGAGTGGGTCCGGCCTCTGGATCAGGGTGGCGCCGAATTCCAGGTAGCCGCGACGCAATGGGGTAAAGCACAGTGCTACCCGGGTGGTCTGGCCGACCTCGAGATCCGGCAGGGCCACGCTGTCGATGCTGCCGCCGCGCTTGCGTTCCAGCAGCCGCAGCCAGCGGGGGAAACCGATCACCCGGTCGAAGCGATTGCCGCCGCGGATCTCGATATTCCGGTGCCGCGACATCTCCGATGGGCTTGGCGGCTCACCCACGAGGCGGTCGGTGAGTTGCAGCCCCCTCTGCAGATCACCGGTCAGGGGTGTCAGTTCCAGTCCATAGCGGCAGGGGATGCCGACGCTGGCGGTCTCCGGCAGACAGCGGCGCAGCCGGAAACGGACGCGGAACAGCGGGGCGCTGGCGATCCCGATCAGCAACAGGGCAAATAGAACCGCGGCGATCTGGAAGGACATGGTCTGGCGGGTATCGACCCCGAAAACGGTCGCCGCCAGCAGCCCGCCCAGTACCAGGCGGCCCGCTGGCGTGAAGCGGTTACGGCCCCATGCACTGATCCGGTGCACGCGGTGAAAGGTTTTATTCAGTATGTTTTTCAGTATCATGGAGGAACATGCCCGATACCGCCGCCAGCAGGGTCAAGGGTGGCTGGCAAGGTTTTCGGATGGCATCCAGCAGCCTCAGTTTCTCCAGCATAAGCCCGCTGGTGCTGTTATCATAGAAACTCTCCATTTCACTCAAGAATAGCCCGAGGAGGCCACGATGGAACACAAACTGCCCGAACTGCCCTACGCCCTGGACGCCCTGGCGCCGCACATCTCCCAGGAGACCCTGGAATATCATTATGGCAAGCATCACCAGACCTATGTGAACAATCTCAACGGTCTGATCCCGGGCACGGAATTCGAGGACATGAGCCTGGAGGACATCATCAGGAAGTCCTCCGGCGGGATGTTCAACAATGCCGCGCAGATCTGGAATCACAGTTTCTACTGGAACTGCCTGAGCCCGGCCGGGGGGGGTGAGCCGAGCGGTGCCGTGGCCGACGCCATCGATGCCGCCTTTGGTTCTTTCGCGGCCTTCAAGGAGCAGTTCACCGACACCTCGGTGAAGACCTTCGGTTCCGGCTGGGGCTGGCTGGTGAAGAATGCGGATGGCTCCCTGGCGATTGAAAGCACCAGCAACGCCGGCACGCCGATGACCGAGGGCAAGACCGCGCTGCTGACCTGCGATGTCTGGGAGCATGCCTATTATATCGACTATCGCAATGCCCGGCCGAATTACCTGAAGGCCTTCTGGAATCTGGTCAACTGGGATTTCGTGGCCGAAAATCTGGGCTGATACGCATTACCCGGCCTGATGCAGGGCCTGAGCGGGACTGCCGGGATCGCGCTGGTGGTCGCGCTCAGGTGTCCTGCGGAGGCTCCCGCTTGCCGGGCGAGCGGCCCCGGCCGTGAGCGGTGTCCGGGATTGCGGGACCGGCCGGATCGATCAACAGACCCCCATCAGACACGGCCCCGCCTGGCGGGGCCTTCCGGATCCGGGGATTGTCAGCGGCTCAGGCCGGGATTTCGGTCTTGCCTTCCGCGATCAGTTCCTTCGATTTCCGCATGTTGCGGAAGATCAGCGGTTTCGCATGGGCATCCGGGCTGGTGGCGATGGCCTCGATGCGGGCGACTTCATCGACCAGTGCCTGATGGTCCGGGGATTTGCTGCATACCGGGTCGGCGCGGGTGGCGTCGCCGGTGAGCATGTAGGCCTGGCAGCGACAACCGCCGAAATCCTTTTCCTTTTCGTCACAGGAACGGCAGGGTTCCTGCATCCAGTCGTAGCCACGGAACTTGTTGAAGTCCGGTGATTCGTTCCATATCCATTCCACCGAGTGATCGCGCACGTTGGGGAATTCCATGCCCGGCAGCAGGCGGGCCGAATGACAGGGCAGGGCGGTACCATCGGGGGCGATGGTCAGGAAGACGCTGCCCCAGCCATTCATGCAGGCCTTGGGCCGGTTTTCGAAATAATCCGGCACCACGTAGAAGATCCGCATCTTGCCTTCCATCTTGCGCTGATATTCGTGGGCGATCTTTTCCGCCCGTTCGATCTGTTCGCGGGTCGGCAGCAGTTGTTCCTTGTTATGCGTGGCCCAGCCGTAGTACTGGGTGGTGGCCAGCTCGACATAATCGGCCTCCAGGGCGATGGCCAGTTCCAGGATGTCCTGCATCTGGTCCTCGTTGTGCCGGTGCAGGACGAAGCACAATACCATGGGGTAGCCGTATTTTTTGACCAGACGGGCCATTTCCAGCTTGTGCTGGAAGGCATCGGTGCCGGCGATGAAGTTGTTGAGCTCCTCGCTGGAGGCCTGGAAGCTGACCTGGATATGGTCGAGTCCGGCCTCCTTGAAGGCCTTGATGCGGGCCTCGTCCATGCCCACGCCCGAGGTGATCAGGTTGGTATAGTAGCCCAGTTCCCGGGCCTCCTTGATCAGGACCTCCAGATCCGTGCGCGTCAGGGGTTCCCCACCGGAGAATCCCAGCTGCGTGGCGCCCATCTTGCGACCTTCGCGCAGCACCCGGATCCAGTCCTCGGTGGAGAGCTCCTGCTTGTATTTGGCCATGTCCACCGGGTTCGAGCAATAGGGGCATTGCAGTGGACATTTGTAGGTCAGCTCCGCCAGCAGCCAGAGTGGCTGGGGCAGGCTATTGGGTTCTGATCCAGCCATTTTTCCGTGCTTCCTCGAAGAATGTGATGACATCGCTGGAGAGTTCGGTGCCGGGGAACTGTTGTTCCAGGGCCCGGGTGATGGCGGCGACGGTACTCACGCCATCAACCCGTTTCATGATCTCTCCGGCACTGCCGCTGAGCTTGACCATGCCCTCCGGGTAGAGGATGACATGGCATTGCTGGGTTTCCTCCCACTGGAAGCGGAAGGTCGGGGCGATCTCGGGGATGGTCTCGGTGGTGATTTCCATGCCGGTCCTCATTCCGGTTCAGGCCTCGCAATTGTGGTACGGGGGTTTGTTCTCGACATAGGCCATCCACATGCAATCGAGCATGGTCCAGAGGATGTCCAGCTTGAACTGCAGGATGTCGAGCATGCGCTCCTGTTGAGGGCGGGTCTTGTAGTGCTCCAGGGTGATGTCCAGGCCATGCTGGACGTCCCGGCGGGCCTCGGTGAGGCGCTTGCGGAAATAATTGTAGCCCTGGGCATCGATCCAGGGATAGTACTCGGGCCACTTGTCCAGCCGTTTCTGGTGGATCTTGGGTGCGAACAGTTCGGTCAGCGAGGAGGACGCCGCCTCCTGCCAGGTCGCCTGCCTGGCGAAATTGATATAGGCATCGATGGCGAACTTGACCCCGGGCAGAACGTGGCGATGGTCCAGCAGTTCCTCGCGCGTCAGGCCGACGGCTTCGCCCAGTTGCAGCCAGGCCTCGATACCGCCCTCGTCGCCCTCCATGCCGTCATGGTCGATGATCCGCTGGATCCAGTGCCGGCGGACATCGCGGTGCGGACAGTTGGACATGATCGCGGCGTCTTTCACCGGGATGATGACCTGGTAGTAGAAGCGGTTGGCGACCCAGCCCTGGATGGCCGGTTTTTCCAGCTTTCCCGAGTTCATCAACAGATGGAACTCGTGGTTGATATGATAGAACCTTTCCTTGTCACGGAGCTTCTGTTCGAATTCCTCTTTGCCATAGGCAGGCAGCCCGGCGTATTTCGGTTCGTAGGTGTCCAGGGTGGAGAGCATGCAGTAGGTCACGGTTAGCCTTTCCAGAGTTGCGTGTAACAGGGGTGAAGATGGGGACCGGCAAGCCGGTCCCCGGGCGACGCTTAACGGTTGTTGATGTACATGGTGACTTCAAAACCGAAACGGATGTCGCTGTATGCAGGAGTTTCCCACTTCATTGTCATAACCTCCAATCAGGATTGTTAACGAGTCTCGGGATACTTTCCCGAGACGACGGGAATTTTTCCCGTCAGCCTGCATTGAGCAAGGCACGTGCCAATCCTGTGCAAACCGTGAAGAAATACCATTAATACAATCAGTTAATACGCCCTTGGTGCTTGTCGCCGGGTGCCGGCCCCTGATCACGGAATGACGTGCGACAGCAATGATGGTTCGACAGGACCAGTGAAACTGGTTGATAACAACCAGGGCAACCGGCTTGCGGGGCCCTCATCGATGCGTGTGCGCTGATCCCGCAGCGCCATGGAGACCAGCGCGCACCGCGGTGGCTTGTGTCCCAGGCTCTTGCCACTACCTCCATCGATCAGGTAATGGTTCGCGGTTACCCCTGGCGCCAGGGACGCCGGCAAGGGGCCGGGTGTCTGTCGGACCCGGGACCGGTCGACCGCGGGACCGCCCTTGGCCCAGATCTCCCGCCCATGCTCGTCGAATAGACTCACGATCCGCCTCAAATGACCAGAAGATCCGGCTCTTGTGGCGTCCCCTCGCGAACATCGACTGAATCCGACAGGCTCCTGGAGCCGTGATCAGGGTGGGTCCGGCCCCGGCTTTCCGTTACAATCGCGCCGGTCCGCAACGGAGTCCCGACACATGAACGCCAATGAGATAAAGAAGGGCACGATGTTCCAGATCGATGGTCAGAATATCCTGGTCAGACAGGTAAGCGTGCAGACCCCCTCTTCACGCAATGGCAGTACCCTGTACAAGGTGCGGGGCCGGAATGTCATCACCCGGCAGAAGTTCGAACGCCGCTTCAAGGGCGACGAGAGCGTGGTGGAGGTGGAATTTGCGCGCCGCCCGGTGCAGTTGCTGTACCGTGACGGCGAGGGCTGCACATTCATGGACAGCGAAACCTATGAGCAATTCGTGGTCGCCGAGGATCAACTCGAGGAGGAACTCCCCTACATCAGTGATGGCCTGGCGGGGATGCAGGCCCTGATCGCCGATGCGCGCCTGATTGGCGTCGAACTCCCGGCCACCGTGGTGCTGGAGATTACGGACTGTTCTCCGGGAATCAAGGGGGCCACGGCCGCGGCGCGCACCAAGCCGGCGACGCTCTCCACCGGGCTGGTCATCCAGGTGCCGGAGTATCTGACGGCGGGCGAGCGGGTCAGGCTCAATACCGAGACCGGTGAGTTCCTCTCCAGGGCCTGATGACCATAGCCAATATTCTCAGCGCTCTGCGCCTGGTTCTGGCCCCACTACTGTTGTGGCTGGCCTGGCGGGGGCGGGGGGAGGATTTCCTGCTCCTGCTGGGGGTGGCATTTTTCCTGGATTTCATCGACGGCAGCGTGGCCCGCGCCCTGCATCAGGTCTCCAGCCTGGGAGGACATCTGGACAGTATCGCGGATTTCGCCATCTACAGTTGTTATCTGCTCGGGGCCTGGTGGCTGTGGCCGGGGATCGTTCGCCAGCAGGCGCCGTGGGTGCTGCTGGTCGCCGCGAGTATCCTGGTGCCGGAGGCGGTCTCCCTGATCCGGTTTCGCCGGCTCAGCAGCTATCACACCTGGCTGGTCAAGGCGGCGGTATTCTGTACCGCGATCAGCTCCATGCTGCTGTTCTTGCACGGCCCGGTCTGGCCCTTTCATCTCGCGGTCGGCTTGTGCCTGCTGGCCGCCATCGAACAACTTGCAATCACCCTGGTATTGCGGCGTCCGGCCTCCGATCTGAAATCTCTCTGGCATGTGCTGCGGCGAATCGAGCGGAGCCGGGAAGGGGAACCTCTGGATTCGGGGGGCAAGCACCATGAACGATGATGCGGCCGTGGCGCCGAAGAGCAAGTCCCAGCGCAAGCGCGAGTTGCGGGAACTTCAGGGGCTGGGTGAGCGGCTGCTGGGCCTGTCGCCACGGGAGCTGGCCGGGATGCCGGTATCGGAACGTTTGCGCGAGGCGCTGGGGGAGGCGCGGGGCTACCGCCGTGGCGCCTTGCGGCGGCAGTTACAGTACATCGGCAGGCTGATGGTGGGGGAGGACGAGGCCGCCATCCGCCTGGCCCTGGAGACCCTCGGCCGGCCCCGGCGGCGGGCGGTAGAGGACGAGCATGAGCTGGAACGCTGGCGCGAGCGTCTGATCGAGGGTGATGAGGCCCTGCTCGACGAACTCTGCGCACGCTTTGCCGTGGCGGATCGACGGCATCTGCGCCGCTTGGCCAGGAATGCGCTCAGGCAGCGGCACGAGGGGCAGGCGTCGAAGTCCGCGCTGCTGTTGTTGCGCTATCTCGGGGACTTGCGTGCCGGAGAGGAGGGCGGCCATGGATGAGTTCATCCTCGATGAACGGGGTTTCGTCGAATTGCATCATTTGTTGAAAATCACCGGCCTGTGCGATAGTGGCGGCATGGCCAAGGCCGAGATCGGCGCCGCCCGGGTCCGCGTCGATGGCAGGGTGGAAGTCCGCAAGCGCTGCAAGATCCGCGATGGCCAGGTGGTGGTCTACAGGGGTCATGAGATCCGGGTGTCAGGGCCTGGGCGCGGTCTCCGGAACCCGGGGAGGCCCTGAGGGAAGCCTCCCCGGTTCGATCAGGGACCCCACCGTAAATACGGTTTCCCGGGGCCTCGGGAAAACCGTCGCTTGTGTGGCAGATTTGGCGATGCATCCCGGTATCGCGGGAAGGTCCGAATGAATCAGGCCCTCCCTGGATTCACCAGACATAGATGATGATTCGAGATTGAGAGATTGATTATGGGGATTGAGAACAACAAGGTGGTCAGCTTCCATTATCGCTTGAGGGAACCCGGGGGCGAGGCGTTCGAGGACTCACACGAGGACGAGCCGATGGTCTATCTTCACGGCCACGGTGACATGCTGCCGGGTCTGGAGGCGGCCCTGGAAGGGCGGGCCGCGGGCGAACGTTTCACCCTGACCCTGCCGCCGGAGCAGGCCTACGGTCCACGCCAGGAGGGCGCGACGACGCGGGTGCCGATCAAGTACCTGCTGACCAGGAAAAACCTGAAGCCGGGCATGGTGGTCGCGATCAGTACCGAGCAGGGGCCGCGTGACGCGGTGATCGTGAAGGTGGGACGCTTCAACGTGGATGTCGACAGCAATCATCCCCTGGCGGGCAAGACCCTCGAGTTCGATGTCGAGATCCTGGAGGTGCGGGATGCGAGCACGGAGGAACTCGAGCATGGCCATGTGCATGGTCCGGGTGGACATCCGCACTGAAGCCTGCCGCCGGGGCGCAGGCCGTCCACCACGGGTCCGCAGGCGGCCCTCCTCAGGTGGCTATGATCACCCTCAGGGCGTCCAGGCGTGGCCTGGCCGAGGCGATGGCCTGGTTCAGGGTCCGGCGTTCGTCCTCGAGAAATTCGATCTCCTGGGCGCGGATATTGGGGTTGACCCGGCGCAGGGCGCGAAGTCGATCGATCTCACCCGTGAGGGTCTGATCCGCGCGGGCATGGGCCGCCTCGAGGATGGCGGGGGCCTGTTGTCGCGCCCGGGTTTCGGCCTGGCGCAACATTCCTCTCAGGGTCTCCCGGCAGGCGTGACTGATCTTGCGCGCGGTCTTGGCCTCGACCGGCTCATGCTGGGCGCCGATCAGTGCATGAGGGATGCTGTCGGCCAGGTCCGCGCCCCCGCTGTCGAGCAGGACCCGGATCGGCGTGGCCGGCAGATAGCGGCTGGATGAGCGCGCCCCGCTGGCGGCGCCCTCCAGGATATACAGGCATTCCAGCATCAGCGTGCCGGGCCTGACGCCGGCATGCCTTATGGTGGTAATGGCCGTGTTGCCGGCCTCGTTGCTGGTCACCATCTCCATCGCTCCGCTGACCAGGGGATGCTCCCAGGTCAGGAACTGCATGTCCTCGTTGGCCAGGGCGATATCCCGCCGCCAGGTGACGGTCATGCCTTCCCCGTGCAGACCGGGGAAGCTGGCATCCTGCATCTGCGCACCCGGGCGGAGGACATGACTGCCGGCGCGATGCTCCTCGATCTCCACTCCGTAGCAGTCGAACAGGAGTTCCAGATAGCTGGGCAGGGTCGATTCGCGATCCTGATCCCGGGCACGCTGGCACAGCGCCAGGGCCGGTTCGGGGCGACAGGAATTGTATTCCAGCAGGCGGTCTCGACCCTGCTGCAGCAGCGCGCCCAGTTGCCGGCGCCGGGCCCGGGTGGCGGCGATCAGTTCCGGCAGATCCTCCATGGCGGAGTCGATTTGATGCAGTGATTCCAGCAGCGGGACGCGCAGCTCGCTGAAGACGCTCTGGCCCGCGGGGCAGGTATGCTCGAATGCCGACAGGCCTTCGTGATACCAGCGGAACATGACCTCCTGGGCGCTGTGCCGCAGGTAGGGCAGATGGATCTGTATGGTCTCGCTCTGGCCGATACGGTCGAGACGGCCGATGCGTTGTTCCAGCAGATCGGGATTCAGTGGCAGATCGAACAGCACCAGGTGGTGGGCGAACTGGAAATTCCGGCCCTCGCTGCCGATCTCGGAGCACAGCAGCACCTGGGTTCCATAGTCGAGATCGGCGAAATGGGCCGCGGCGCGATCCCGCTCGATGAGGCTCATGCGCTCATGAAAGACGGCTGCATGGATCCCGGCCTTCGCCCGGAGCGCGTCGGCGATATCCAGGGTGGTGTCGGCGCTGGCCGCGATCACCAATACCTTGGCGGGTCGCAGGCGTTTCAGACTTGCCAGCAGCCATTCGATACGGGGGTCGATGCGGGTCCAGGGCGCCGCATGCCTCTCGCCAGTCGCCCGGTAAAGGCGTTCAGGGGCCAGCAGCAGGCCGGGATCGTCCATGCTGCTGTCCTGGTAACGCGCCAGGCAATCGGCATACGCCCCGGGTAGCGGCAGGGGATGGCTGTGCAAGCGCCGTTGCGGGAACCCCTGTACCGCGGCACGGGTGTTGCGGAACAGGACCCGGCCGGTGCCATGTCGATCGAGCAGGTGCTGGATCAGGGCGTCACGGGCGCGCGCATGCGCATCGGCCCCGGCGCTGGCATCTTCCAGCACCTCCAGCAGTCGCCGGTTGTCACCTTCCCCCAGGGTTCCGAGCAGGGTCCGGCGCGCCGACTCCGGCAGTGGCCCGGCCGCCAGCAGGGCGGTCACGGCCGCGGCGATGGGGGCATAGGCGCGCTCTTCGGCGATAAAGCCCTCGAAGTCCGGGAATCTATCCGGGTCCAGCAGGCGCAGGCGGGCGAAATGACCGGCCTTGCCCAGTTGCTCCGGGGTGGCCGTCAGCAGCAACACCGACGGCGTGGCCGAGGCCAGGCGCTCGATGGCGCCATATTCCATGCTGGCGCCTTCCGGAGACCATTGCAGGTGGTGGGCCTCATCCACGATGAGCATGTCCCAGCCCGCCGCCAGGGCCTGTTGGAGGCGGGCCGGCCGGGAACTGAGGAGGTCGAGGCTGGTGATCACTTGCTGGGCGGCCTCGAAGGGATTGTCCTGTTCGCCGCTATCCTCGATGGCCAGGCAACGCGCTTCGTCGAGGATGCTGAAATACAGGTTGAAACGGCGGATCATCTCCACCAGCCATTGGTGGGTGAGGGTCTCAGGAACCACGATCAGGCAGCGGCGGGCGCGGTCATTGAGGAGCTGGTGATGGAGGATGAGACCGGCCTCGATGGTCTTGCCCAGGCCGACTTCATCGGCCAGCAATACCCGGGGTGCGTGGCGGCTGGCGACCTCATGGGCGATAAAGAGCTGATGCGGGATCAGGCTGGTACGTGCGCCCGTCAGCCCATGGAGTCCGGAATGCAGCAGCCTGTCGAGCTGTACGCGGGTCTGGTAACGCAGCTCAAACCATTTGTGCGGGTCGAACTGACCACTGAACAGGCGGTCCGACGGACGGTTGAGCTGAATGAAATGATCCAGTTCGCTCTCATCGAGTCGCGCCTCCCGGCCATCTTCGCGGCTGCCGGCATAGGACAACAGCCCCGCGTGTTCCTGGACTGCGTGGATCTCCAATGACCAGCCCTGGTGGGATTGCACCCGGTCGCCGACGGCAAACGCCACCCGTGTCAGCGGGGCCGACTGGCGGGCATAGGTGCGGGTCTCTCCGGCGGCCTGGAAGACCACCGTGACGGTGCGGTCCCCGACCCTGAGGACCGTGCCCAGGCCCAGTTGTGATTCCGCATCGCTGATCCAGCGTTGCCCGGGGATGTATTCGGTCATGAATGTTCCATGCGCAGAAACGGGGCGCCATGGTAGTGCAAGCACGGACAAAGATCACCGATTTCCGGGGGGAGTTCCTGCCGCATCATCCTTTCGCTGAGACCCTGCATCGAAAATCCGTGGGCCTGGATTGCGCAGGACCCTCACGAGGAGAATGGGCTTGGGAAAAAAACATACGCATGCGTATTGTAATGTCGTCGGCCCTGGACTATTATTTGACTTGTCAATATGTAAGGGTTTCTATAGTATCGACCTAATCTATTGTTTGGGCGGTAATTTGAAGCAATACGATGACATATAAAAATCATGTCCGGGGGGGTAAGCATGAAGCATCATATCTGCAAGGCGCTGCTGATCGGCGCATGTCTGGGTGTTGGATCCTTCAATTCATACGCATGGCGATCCGCTGACAGGACCTGGGAGGCGCACGGTTTCCTGGAAAACGCGACCTATGATCGCGGTCACGGCGTGGGTATCTCCAAATCCCGGACCCGGGGACAACTGGAATGGACCAAGCAGGTGGGTACGGTCGGTATCTTCCGGAATGTCTCCTTCGCCGGCACCCTGCGCGCCAGCTATGACGCCGCCTATGACCTGAACTCCGATCAGTTTGGCGACAATTCCGGTGGCTCGGTGTTGATCCAGAGTACCGCCGGGCC
>CAZDOC010000034.1:0-2183 GCA_964506945.1 uncultured Gammaproteobacteria bacterium | reverse complement strand
TACAATTCCTACCTGCCGTCGTTGCGGGGCGGCCTGGTGACACAGGACCCCTTCTCTCCGGCGACTGGTGTGTTCCCCTATTCGCTGGCTTTCGATATCGCCTTTCCGCGCATCCTCCTGCTGGGTGGCTCCGCGGACTTCTATGTCGATTCGATCAAGTCGGCCTTCCGGGTGGAATTCGCCTGGACCAATGGCGAGGAGTTCGCCAATACCGCCAGGCCCAGGCTGTTCTCGGAATCCGATGTGGTCCGTTATGTCGTCGGCTGGGACCGGCCCACGTTCATCCCCTTCCTCAACAAGAATCGTTCCTTCCTGATCTCGGCGCAGATATTCGGTCAGCACCTGCTGGATCATGAAAAGCGGGAAGGCCCGTTCGGTCCGGTCGGCATGGTCGACTGGAAGGAGAACTGGGTCGGCACCCTGCTGATCCAGGGCTTCTACAAGAGCGATACCGTGCTGCCGCGCGTGATCATGGCCTATGACGTGCGCGCCCGCGCTGGCGCCATCGCCCCGCAGGTGGACTGGCTGATCAGCAATAACTGGCGGCTGGTGTTTGGGGCCAACTTCAAGGTAGGCCGTGGCCGTCAGGTGTTTGACGATAACCGTTCAGCCGTTCCGTATTCTACACTCGCAGGTGCGATCACAGGCGCCACTGGTGTCCCGACATCGGTGGGGGCCAGCACCGGTCTGGGTGGCTTTGAACCCCTGGGCCGTTTCCGTTCCGGACCCATAGGCATGGCGCAGCAGGAGGATGAGATCCAGATCAGCCTGCGCTATCGCTTCTAGGAGATCAGTCGATGAGGACAACAACAATGCACAATACCATCAAGAGTATCCTCGCCCTGAGCCTGTTCATGGCGGCGGGTTCGGCCAGCGCGGTTTCGGAAGAGGTGATCCAGAAGGCCTTCTATCCCTACAAGGACTGGACGCCTACATTCGAAGGCTACAAGCCTGGAGTCGTGGTCAACCAGTCCAATGTGGAGCAGTTCAAGGGCATACTTGACGAGGCCCTGTACCGTTTCGTCAAGGACGGCTGGGTCGAGATCCAGACGGCCCCGACCACGGATTTCGCCCTGACCAAGGACTATGTCGAGGCCACCCGCAAATATGCCGATGGAGTCACCCTGAATCCCAATGGCACCCTGTCGAACTACGTGGCCGGACGCGCCTTCCCCGAGGAGCTGGATGTCAATGATCCGAAGGCGGGTCAGAAACTGGTGTGGAACTACCAGTATGGTTTCAACTCCGGGGACTCGGAGACCATCGAGCCGTTCTGGTGGAGTTTCCGCAATATCAAGACCGGCAAGGTCGAGCGGGTGCTGAAGTTCTCATGGCACTTCATGAACTATGTCCACCGCGTGACCTTCCCGCCCAAACCGGCATTCCCGGAGAATCCCGACAAGATCTACCGCGGCATCTATTCGCGGGTGCTGGAGCCCTTCGATCTGAAGGACACCCAGTTGCTGATCCACCGCTATCAGGATGATACCAAGCGTGACGATGCCTGGCTGTATCTCGGTTTTCAGCGCCGTGTCCGCAGGCTCGCGACCGGTCAGATCACCGATGCCTTCCTCGGCAGCGACCTGATGATCGAGGACTTCGAGGGCTACAACGGGCGGGTTTCCGATTACAACTGGAAGTACGCCGGCACCCGCAACCTGCTTCTGCCGTTCTACAATCACAACGAGCAGAAGTTGTCCGCCGATCCCAAGAACGATCCGGATGGCTGGCATTTCATCGATGTCCATGGCAAGGGCGGTTGCTTCCCGAACGTGACCTATCAGTTGCGCAAGTCCTATACCCTGATCGGGACACCCAAGGATCCCAACCATCCCATCGGCAAGCGCATCATCAACCTCGATGCCCAGACCATGATCATGGCGACATTGGTCACTTATGACCGCAAGGGCGATCTGTGGAAGTGGTTCCCGATCGGCAAGACCATGACGGAAAACAGCATCGAGAGGAACAAGGGCAAACAGGTCGCCATCGATGATTTCGCCGTTCTCATCGATGTCCAGGCCAATCATTGCACGACCTTGCAGTTCAAGAGCGTGATAACCGATGATGTCAATCAGCCCCGGCTGTTCTCCGTCCAGCAGATGCGCAAGTCGGGCAGGTAGAACGGGAGCAGTCAGTGTGTCCGGCGCCCCGGCTGCTTGTGCGGCCGGGGCGTTCATTTG
>CAZDOC010000033.1:0-25293 GCA_964506945.1 uncultured Gammaproteobacteria bacterium | reverse complement strand
GCGGAGAGGGAGGGATTATTCGCCGCTTTGCGGCTCACCCCTGCGGGGCCGCTGGCCGCGTTCCTTCGCACGGCTGCGCCATGCTCGGTCGAACCGGCTATCTGATCCGAGGGTTCGAATCCCTCTGGATCAATCCGATTGAGGAGGCCGCGAGAACCCCTTTGGTATATTTGGCGGAGAGGGAGGGATTCGAACCCTCGTTACGGGATTACCGTAAACACGATTTCGAGTCGTGCGCTTTCAACCGCTCAGCCACCTCTCCTGATTCCGGGCGGATCATCGACCTCCCCCGAGGGGAGGCTCCATCGCCACGTTGCCCCCCTGGCTGTCATGATCCACGGGCCGCATAGCTTAATCTCTGCGCGCGCCAGCGACAAGGCGGTTCATACTTTCATCAGTATCCGTTCCAGGACGCGGTAGGGCAGTATCCGCTTCAGCAGGGCGAACAGTCGGGTGGGGAAGGTGACCCGGTAGCGATACCGGGGACGCGGGTGCTCCAGGGCCTTGACCACGGCCCTGAGGACCGCCTCCGGTGGCAGCGTGAATGGCACCGCCGCACCCTCGGTCTGGAGACGCCGGGTCATGGCGCGGTAGCGATCACGATGAATGCTGCTTTCGGCGTCGATGTGGCGGCGAAAGGCGATCTCGGCATTCTGACGGAAACGGCTGAGTATGGGACCGGGCTGGATCAGGATGACCTGAACACCACTGCCCTCGAGTTCCATCCTCAGGGTGTCGCTGAGTCCTTCGAGGGCGAATTTGCTGGCGTTGTAGGCGCCCCGATAGGGCAGGGCGACGAAGCCGAGCACGGAGCTGTCCTGGATGATGCGGCCGTATCCCTGTGCGCGCATCACCGGGATCAACAGCCGGGTCAGTTCGTGAGTGCCGAACAGATTGACCTCGAACTGTTCACGCAAGGCTTGTCGCGAGAGGTCCTCCACCGCGCCGGGCTGGCCGTAGGCGGCATTGTTGAACAGGCCGTACAGACGCCCGCCCGTGATCGCGAGCGTCTCCTCGACCGCATTCGTGATCGAGGCCGATGAGGCCAGGTCCAGGCCCACGCAGTCGAGACCCGCGGCCCGCAGATGACGGATATCGGCGGGCTTTCTGGCCGTGGCGACCACCTGGTAGCCACGCCTGGCCAGCCCCCGGGCGACACACAGGCCTATGCCGCTGGAGGCGCCTGTGACCAGCACGCTGCGTTGTCGTTGAGACATGTTCTCATCCATTTCCGGCCGGGGGCCGGCGGGATAATGTCGCCCATGGAAATGATCCGCCTGCCCAGGCCCTGATAATATCTTAAAGTATATTGTCAAGCATCATCGACAAGCACCTAATATGTCTTGCGCCACTCTGCCTGGGCACCTATGGATGGTTGATGCGCCTTCGAGTTTATGCGATTTTAGGCCGTTCCGGGGGAGCAAAGACGAAGGCCGTGACGAATAGAATAACAAGCTTGGGCGTGGCGATTCTAAGCCAGTTCTGTGTGCTGACGGTGCAGGCCACGGCGATCCCGAAGGATATACTCTGGCGCACCTGCCCGGCCGCCAGCAGCATTCCCGCGGCGCCGCGCGCCGATGCGGAATACGAGCCGGGCACCACCTCCATTTCCGCGGACCAGGTGGACCTGGCCGAGGGGGGGCTATCCACCCTCGAGGGCAATGTCGAGGTCATCCGCGATCAGACCGCGCTGACCGCCGACACGGTGCGATACGACAGCGATGCGGCCACTGTGGAAGCGGAGGGCAATGTCCATTTCTGGGACAGCAGTCTGTTCTGGCGGGGTGCCCAGGGCCATGTCGATCTGGAACAGAAGGCGGCCACCTTCCGCAATGGCAGCTATCGCCTGATCGGCCGCCAGGGCCGCGGCAACGCCGGTAGCGCTGCGATCGACAACAGCCGCCACACGGCCGATTTCAGGGATGTGGACTACACCACCTGCCCGGGTGAGATCCCGACCTGGAGGCTGGCCGGCAAGGATATCCACCTCGACAACAATATCGATGTCGGCACCGCCAAGCACGTCACCCTGCAGATCCACAACGTACCGGTATTCTATCTGCCCTATTTCACCTTTCCACTGACCGACCATCGCAAATCCGGCTTCCTGCCACCCAGCTTTGGCAGTTCCAGTAACTCCGGCGCGGATATCAGTATCCCCTATTACTGGAATATCGCGCCCAATTACGACGCCACCATCACCCCGCGTTTTCTGGGTGACAGGGGCGCGATGCTGAAGGGCGAGTTCCGTTATCTCGGTTCACAGAGCCATGGCCAGATCAATCTCGACTATATGCCCAACGACCGCGCCTTCAACGATGACCAGCGCACCCTGTTCGGTTTCAGGCACTACCAGGGCTTCAGGAACGGGCATGCCTACCTGACCTATAACCGGGTCTCCGACAAACAGTATTTCGAGGACTTCGGCAGGAGCCTGAGCCTGGCCAGCACCCGCTTCCTGGAGCAACGCGCCGAGATCGATTATTCCGGTCGCTACTGGGCCCTGACCGGTCGCGCCCAGAGCTACCAGGCCGTGGACCGGACCTCGGACCCGTTGAACCGGCCCTACAAGCGCCTGCCGCAAATCCTCTTCACCACCCGCCTGCCGCAACACAATCGTCAGCTCAATTTTGACTTCCGTGGCGAGGCGGTCTATTTCGATCGCGATGCCGGGGTGATCGGCGGGCGCCTCGACCTGATGCCGACCTTGAGCTATCCGATCAATACCGATGCCGGCTTCTTCGAACCCCGCCTGTCGCTGCGCCAGACCAACTACCTGCTCAACCGCCAGACCGGCGCCACGTCCAGCTCCGAGTCACGCACCCTGCCGATCCTGAGCCTGGATTCCGGCCTCTATTTCGAGCGCGATCTGAGCCTCGGATCGCATGCTTATCTCCAGACCCTGGAACCCCGGCTGTTCTATCTCTATATCCCTGATACCAATCAGGACCAGCTGCCGATCTTCGACACCGGCGAATACAACCTGTCCTTCGCCCAGTTCTTCCGCGAGGATCGCTTCAGCGGCCCGGACCGGGTCGGCGACGCCAATCAGGTAACCGTCGCCCTGACCTCGCGCCTGCTGGGACGGGATACCGGACGGGAGAAACTGCGCGCCAGCATCGGCCAGATCTACTACCTGGCCAACCGCAATGTCCACCTGCCGGGCAAGACGGTAATCAATGACGCACTCTCCCCCTTCATCGCCGAGATCGCCGCCCGCATCAACGATGACTGGCGCACCTCGGCCACCCTGCAGTGGGATCCGAACAGCAGCAAGACCGACAAGGCCGCCTTCAGCCTGCGTTACCGCCCCGGGGATGGCCGGGTCTTCAACCTGTCCTACCGCCTGCGCCGCACCACCAGCCTGCTCAGGACCACGGCCGACGTGGAGCAGACCGATCTTTCCTTCCGCTGGCCACTGAACCCGGCCTGGAGCCTGGTTGGACGCTGGAACTATTCCCTGGCCAAGGGCAGCAGCCTGGAGACCGTCGGCGGGGTGGAATACAACAGTTGCTGCTGGGGTCTGCGCCTGGTCGGCCGCCGCTTCCTGACCTCCAGTGATGGCAGTTTCGACAATGGCCTGTTCCTGCAGGTGCAGCTCAAGGGCCTGGGTGGTTTTGGACGCAGTACCGAGCGATTCCTGCGCAGAAGCATCCCTGGCTACATCGGCGAATTCTGATCCGGCCGCGGACCCAGCACAGTAATCCCCGGGTCCTTGCCGACCCGAACTTTTGTCTCCCCAGGCCGTCTCACGGCCATGGAAAAACATTACCGGAAGCCATGACTCGACAAGAACCCCGCACCTACGCCCCCCACTCACGGCCTTTCGGCATCCTGCTGCTCTTCCTCCTCGGCGCACTGCTGCCAGGCCTGGCCCAGGCCATGGAAGAACTGGACCGGATCGTTGCCGTCGTCAACAACGACGTGATCATGGAAACGGAGCTGCAGGCGGGCATGGAACGCATACGTGAACAACTGCACAAGAGCGAGACCCGCATCCCGCCGACGGAGATCCTGGAGCGGCAGGTCCTGGAGCGCCTGATCATGAACAAGATCCTGCTGCAACGGGCCGCACAGACCGGCATCCGGGTCGATGACAACCGTCTCAACCAGGCCATAGGCCGCATCGCCAAGGAAAACCACCTGAGTATCACCCAGTTTCGCGAGATCCTGGAAAACGAACACGTGTCCTTCAACAGTTTTCGCGAGCAGATCCGCGATGAAATGACTGTCAGCATGTTGCAGCAGCGTGAGGTGGACAACCGCGTGGTCGTCACCGACCGCGAGATCAAGGACTACCTGGACACCGAGCAGTCACAGGTGGGGGACAAGATGGAGTACCAGATCCGGCATATCCTCATCGCCACCCCCGAGGGGGCCACCCCGGAGCAGCTGGAGAAGACCAGGACCCGGGCCGAGGAGGTCCTGCGCCGGCTGCGCGATGGCGCGGATTTCGCCGAGATGGCCGTGTCCGTGTCCGATGGCCGGCAGGCCCTGGAGGGGGGCGACCTCGGCTGGCGCGGAACCGACCAGTTACCCACCCTGTTTGCGGACCTGGTGCCGAAGATGCAGGAAGGCGACATCAGTGATCTGCTGCAGAGCGGCAGCGGGTTTCACATCATCAAGCTGACCGGCAAGCGCAGCGGCGACAAGGTCATGGTGTCGCAGACCCATGCCCGGCACATACTCATCATCCCCAATGAACTGGTCAGCGAGGAGGATGCCAAGACCCGGCTGGCGCAGCTGAAGCTACGCCTGGAGGGCGGCGATGACTTCGCCGAGCTGGCGCGTTCCAACTCCGATGACCGCTCCTCCGCGCTCAAGGGCGGCGACCTGGGCTGGACCAGCCCGGGCGAACTGGTGCCCGAGTTCGAGCAGGTCATGAACCGGCTCAAGCCCGGCGAGATCAGCGAGCCCTTCAAGACCCAGTATGGCTGGCACCTGGTCCAGGTTATCGAACGACGTGAACACGACAGTACCGATGCGGTCCACCGCAACATGGTGCGCAACGCCATACGCCAGCGCAAGATCGAGGAGGCGCGCCAGGACTGGACCCGGCGCCTGCGTGACGAGGCCTACGTCGAATACCGCCTGGGAGATGAATAAGGCCCTGCCCCGGCTGGCCCTGACCCCGGGGGAGCCGGCCGGGATAGGCCCCGACCTGGTGATCCAGATCGCCCAGCAGGGCATGGACGCGGAACTGGTGGCCATCGCCGATCCGGAATTGCTGCGCTGTCGGGCGGCGCAACTGGGGCTACCGCTGGAACTGCATGAATATGACCGCCGGACCCCGGCGCGGCCCCAGCTCCCTGGCAGCCTGACCTGCCTGCCGGTAACCCTGGCCGCCCACGGCAAGGCCGGGCAACTGGATCCCGCCAACAGTCCCTATGTTCTCGAAACCCTGGAAATCGCCGCGCGCGGCTGCCTCGAAGAAGACTTCGCGGCCATGGTCACCGCCCCGGTGCACAAGGGCATTATCAACGATGCCGGCATCCCCTTCAGTGGACACACGGAGTTCCTGGAGGAACTGACCGCCAGCCGGCAGAGTGTCATGCTGCTGGCCTGCCCCACGCTGCGTGTGGCCCTGGTGACCACCCACCTGCCGCTGGCCGAGATCAGCGCGCATATCGATCAGGACCGCCTGCGGCGCGTGCTGGGGGTCCTGTATCACGATCTGCAATGGCGCTTCGCCCTGGACCAGCCGCGCATCTCCGTCTGTGGCCTGAATCCGCATGCCGGCGAGGGCGGGCACCTGGGCCGTGAGGAGATCGAGATTATCGAACCGGTGCTGGATGAACTGCGCCGGCGGGGTCAGGACCTGATCGGCCCGCTGCCGGCGGACACCGCCTTCACCCCAGGCCATCTGCAGGATATCGATGCGGTACTGAGCATGTATCACGATCAGGGCCTGCCTGTACTGAAACACCTCGGCTTTGGTCAGGCGGTCAATATCACCCTCGGCCTGCCCATCATCCGCACCTCGGTCGATCATGGCACCGCACTGGAGCTGGCGGCTACCGGCCGGGGTGATCCCGGCAGCCTGATGGCGGCGATACGGACGGCCCTGGAGATGCACCACAACACCCTGGCCGCACCGCTCCGGGCCATACCCCCCCCGCAGTGAAATGACCGATACGCCGCGGCGGCACCGGCCCCGAAAACGCTTTGGCCAGCACTTCCTGCACGATGCCGGCATCATCGAGCGCATCGTCTCGGCCATCCAGCCACGACCCGGTGACTGTCTGGTCGAGATAGGCCCGGGCACCGGGGCCCTGAGCCTGCCGCTGCTGCGGCGCCATGGCCAGCTGCGGGTGGTGGAATTCGACCGTGACCTGGTGGCCCGCCTGCGGCAACTGCAGGCCCCCGGCCTGGAGGTCATCGAGGCCGATGCCCTGAAGTTCGATTTCACCCCCCTGGCCCGCGAGGGCGAACGGCTGCGCCTGCTCGGCAACCTGCCCTATAATATCTCCACGCCGCTGTTGTTCCATCTACTGCAACAGCGGGATTGTATCCAGGATATGATCTTCATGCTGCAGAAGGAGGTGGCCGAGCGCATCTGCGCCGCGCCCGGCACCCCGGCCTATGGTCGTCTGTCGGTGATGGCACAGTATTTCTGCCAGACCCAGCTCCTGTTCAGGGTCCCGCCGGGGGCCTTCACGCCGCCGCCCAAGGTCGATTCCGCCGTCATCCGCCTGCAGCCCTGCGAACCGGAACTACCGGCCACCGATACGGCCGCACTCGCGGGCCTGGTCGGTGCGGCCTTTGGCAAACGCCGCAAGACCCTGCGCAACGCCCTCAAGGGCTGGCTGGGTGATGAGGATTTCGCGGCCCTGGACATCGATCCGGGCCGCCGCCCGGAGACGCTTGGCGTCAGGGATTTCGTGCGCCTCAGCAATCGCCAGCGGCGCTCTCCGGAGCGCGGAAGGATCTGAAATCCGCCTTGGGTCCGACATGGATTTCCCGTTATAATCACCGGCTTAGAAAATGCCTCCCGGGATCCGGTGCTTACCCACAGAGACTGTGGATAAGTCTGTGGAAATGATGCGGACCCGGCCCCGCGAACCAGCAATAGCAAGGCTGTCACACAAAATGGGTATTTTTTGCCCGATCCAAAAATATCATATAGATTACAGCATGTTACTTACACCCCGGTATTACCGGCCGATGACAGCCAGGAACTTGCCAAAAGAAAAACCATATCAAAACCCTGCTGTGTATAATCACGCTCTATTTGTCAAGCCCCATGGCGAATTCCATGCCGGCGGTGCCGCTCGATGAAACTGTCGCCGGGGCGCGGTACGCTGGCACGCGCCGCCGCCGGGCTGGAGGCACTGAGTGAGTTCAGCGGTCGCCTGGTGGCCTGGCTGGTACTGCTGCTGGTACTGCTGATCAGCTATGACGTGGCCATGCGCTATCTGTTCCAGGGTGGCTCGGTGGCGCTGCAGGAACTGGAATGGCATCTGTTCGCGCTGATCTTCCTGCTCGGCGCCGCCTACACCCTCAAACACGACGGTCACGTGCGCGTGGATGTCTTCTACCAGAACCGCCTGGGCGCCAGGGGACGCGCCTGGGTGGATCTGCTCGGCACCCTGTTCTTCCTGCTGCCTTTCTGCCTCCTGGTGATCCTCAGTTCCTGGCCCTTCGTCCACGATGCCTGGCAATTCCATGAGGCCTCCCCGGACCCCGGCGGCCTGCCGGCCCGCTGGCTGCTGAAGGCCGCGATCCCCCTGGGCTTCCTGTTGCTGTTGCTGCAAGGCCTGGCCGACGCCATGCGCAAGCTGATGACCCTGCTGGGACGAGACTGATGGAAGTCTGGGCGCTGGTGATGTTCGCGGTGGCCATGGCCGCGCTGATGCTGGGTTATCCGGTGGCCTTCACCCTGGGCGCCGTGGCGATGCTGTTCGGCGGCATCGCTCTGGGCCTGGACTTCTTCACCCTGCTGCCGCTGCGCATCTGGGGGATCATGACCAACTTCACCCTGCTGGCGGTGCCGCTGTTCGTGTTCATGGGCGTGGTCCTGGAAAAATCCGGTCTGGCGGAGGAACTCCTGGAGACCATGGGCCGCCTCTGCGGCCGCCTGCGTGGCGGCCTGGCGCTGGCGGTGGTGTTCGTCGGCGCCCTGCTGGCGGCGACCACCGGCGTGGTCGGAGCCACCGTGGTGACCATGGGCATCATCGCCCTGCCGGCGATGCTGAAGAACAACTATCAGCCGGAACTCGCGGCCGGCACCATCGCCGCCTCCGGCACCCTGGGCCAGATCATCCCTCCGAGCATCATCCTGATACTGCTCGGTGATGTGATCGGTGTCCCGGTAGGACGCCTGTTCATCGGCGCGGTGGTCCCGGGCGTGGTGCTGATCGGCCTGTTTCTGCTCTATATCGGCTATAGCAGCTGGCGCCACCCCGAGCGCGCACCCGCCATCGCCGCCGGAGACGCGCCACTGGGCCTGCTGACGGTATTCAAAAGCCTGCTGCCGCCCCTGCTGCTGATGATCGCGGTCCTGGGATCGATCTTTCTCGGCATCGCCTCGCCGACGGAATCGGCCGCGGTCGGCAGTCTCGGCGCATTGCTGCTGGCGGCCCTGCACCGGCGCCTGACCCTCGAGCGGCTACAGGGCGCCATGCGCCAGACCACCCGTCTGACCAGCATGGTATTCCTGATCCTGATCGGCGCCACCACCTTCGGCCTGGTGTTCCGTGGCATGGGCGGCGATCTGCTGGTACAGCGCCTGCTGACCGGGCTACCGGGCGGGGAATGGACCTTCCTGCTGATCAGCATGGGCCTGATCTTCCTGCTCGGCTTCTTCCTCGATTTTCTCGAGATATGTTTCATCGTGGTGCCGATCCTGGCACCCATCGCCGCCCATCTGGGCATAGACCTGCTGTGGTTCGCGATCCTGATCGCCATGAACCTGCAGACCTCCTTCCTGACCCCGCCTTTCGGTTTCTCGCTGTTCTACCTCAAGGCGGTCGCGCCACCGGGTGTGGGCATCGAGCAGATCTACCGCGGTATCATCCCTTTCGTGGCCCTGCAGGTACTGACCATGGCCCTGCTGTTGTGTTTCCCCCACCTGGTCAGCTGGCTGCCGGACCTGATGGATCGCCTGCAGGGGATTCATTAGCCGCTCACGGCTTTCAGTCCAGAGCAAGTATTCACCCGGACACCCGGTCCGCGAACAGGAAACGTCCCTGGCTCATCATCACCGCCGGCCCGCCGACGCGGATGGCGAGTTCCTCCTCACCGCGATTGTCCATCTCGATGTTGAGCACGCTGCGGCGGGTCGTCTCGGTGCCGCGGTCGATACTGAAGGGGTAGGTGCCGCGCTTGATGTGGGGATGCCTGGCCAGGTAGGCCGTGAAGGCGGGCATGGAGGAGCCGACAGGCGGGTCTTCCGCCGCGCCGATCTCCGGTCCCAGCAGCCGGGCGTGGAAATCCGGGCGCCCCGGACCCGGCGTGGTGGTGACCAGCAGGATCTCGCGGGCCAGCGTCGCCGGGGCGCTGGACTGGCTCCAGGCGCGATAATTGAAACGGGCCTTGCGCACCGCGTTATAGTCCCGCAACGGCACGATCAGGTAGTTCTTGCCACAGCAGGACAACAAGGCCTGCAACTTGTCATGCCCGAGTTCCGCCGTCTCCAGCCCGAGGATGTCGGCCAGTTCCCGCTCCATGGGCACGAAGGCATCCGTGACCGCGCTGACCGGCATGCTGAACTGCACCTGCTCGGGCCGGCCCGCCACGGACTTGATATGTACCTCCACCTCGCCGTGATTCTGCTCGAAAACCATGGCGGTATAGTCCCCATCCAGTTCGATATCACCGATGCTCGCCAGCACATGACCGGTGGCGATGATCGGGTGACCGCCGAAATCGACCTCGGCCTGAGGCGAGAAGATGCGCAGCCGCCGGCGCCTGGCGGCGCGGTCGCCGGCACTGACGAAGACCGTCTCGGACAGGTTCAGCTCGGCGGCGATTCGCTGCATCTCATCCTGCTTGAGGGCATCGGCGTGTGGAAACACGGCGATCTGCGCCCCCTGGAAGGGGCGCGTGGTGAAGACATCGGCGGTGTAGAAATCCTGCATCATACTGGTTACCTGTTTGAGTCGCGTTGGCGGGTACTCTCACCCGCTGGAGGAGCAAGCCAGGCCCCGGGCCTGGGTCGAGGCCAGCAGGGTCTTGAGTTCCGGTCGACAGGAGCCGCAATTGCTGCCGGCCTTGAGACAGTGACCGATGGCATCGACGCTGTCCAGCCCCTGACCGGAGATGGCCTCGACGATGGTATTGCGCCCGACATTGAAACACGAACACACCACCGGTCCGGGATCGGCGCCCGGATCCGCTGGACAGCCGGCGAGCAGCCGGATCCGTTCCCGGGCGCTGAACGACTCGCGGCCAAACTGTCCCAGCAGCCAGTCGCGAGGCGGCAGCCCGGCGGGGGTGGGGGCTACGAACAGACAGCCCCGCAGGCGTCCCTGGTCGAACCAGGCGGTGCGATACCGCCCCGCCACCGGATCCTCGTAGCTCAGCCAGTCCTGCGCATCCCCCGGCCCGCCCGCAAACGGGACCAGCCACTCGCGCCAGTCGTCCGGCCGCCGCGATGCCGCCAGCTCGAAGCGCCAGAAACCCTCTTCAATGGCCCTGGCCCAGTAATCCGTGCAAGGCGCCCGGGGTGAACCCCGGCACAACAGGAAACCGTGCCAGGCAAAGTCCCTGCGCCGCAGTCGCACGGGCGTATATTTGAATTCCGGCTGACCGGAAAGGGGATCGGCATGCGCGAAGACCAGGCTGTCCACCCGCGCGCAGGCGGCAAAACGGTCGTTCCAGTGGAAGGGGATGAAGACGCTGTCTTCACGTTGACCCTCATCGAGATGTGCGCGCACCAGTACCGAGCCATTGGCGCTGCTGACCTCGACCAGATCCCCCGCATCGATACCATGGCCGGCCGCGGTGCGGGGATGGATCTGGGCAAAGGGTTCGATGGTGTGCCGTGACAGGCGCGGTGACTTGCCGGTACGGGTCAGGGTATGCCAGTGATCACGCACACGGCCGCTGTTCAGCAGCAGCGGATAGTCCGGGCAGGGTCTGGATCCCGCGATGGCGGGATCCACGGCCACGAAACGGGCCTTGCCCGAAACGGTAAAAAAACTGCCGTCCCCCATGAGTCTCGCACTGGAGTCCGTTGCGGCATCCCTGATCGGCCACTGCCGGGGGCTCAGGCCATCGTATTCCGCGTCCGAGAGATCCTGCAGGGCGCTGATATCGAAATCACGCTCGCCCTGATTCTCGAAACCCGACAGCGCCGCGTGCTCGCGGAAGATATCGGCCGCGGATTCATAGGCGAAGGCCGCGCCATACCCCATGCGCCTGGCCACCTGGGTGAGGATCCACCAGTCTGGCCTGGCCATGCCGGGGGGCTCGAGGAAGGCGCGCTGACGGGAGATGCGCCGCTCCGAGTTGGTCACGGTGCCGTCCTTCTCCCCCCAGGTGGCCGCCGGCAGGAGGATGTCGGCATGACGGGTGGTATCCGTATCGCGGTTACAGTCGGAGACGATCACCAGTTCACAGCGATCCAGCGCCGCCCTGACGCGGTCGGCCTCGGGCAGACTGACCACGGGATTGGTGGCCATGATCCAGACCGCCCGGACCTCGCCGCGTTCGATGGCCGCGAACAGATCCACCGCCTTCAGACCGGGCCTTTGCGCCATGCGCGTGGCCCGCCAGAATCGTCCCACGCGCTCGATATCGTCCGGCTCGAACTCCATGTGCGCGGCCAGGGTATTGGCCAGGCCGCCGACCTCCCGGCCACCCATGGCATTGGGCTGCCCGGTGATGGAGAAGGCGCCGCTACCCTCACGACCGATACGGCCGCAGGCCAGGTGGCAGTTGATGATGCTGTTGACATTGTCCGTGCCGTGACTGGACTGATTGATACCCTGGGAGAACAGGCTGAGGGTGCGATCGGTCCCGGCAAAGGCCTGGTAGAAGCGCTCCACGTCGGCCACTGGCAGTCCGCAATGGGCGGCCACGGTGACGACATCGGCGGCCTGCGCGCGCGCTGCCCGCAGGGCATCTTCGAAGCCTTCGGTATGCGCGGCGATATAGTCACTGTCGAGATGCCCCCGTGCGGCCAGGTAAACCAGCAAGCCGTTGAACAGCACCGGGTCCGTACCGGGACGGATGGCAAGATGCAACCAGGCATCGTCACAACTGGCGGTACGCCTCGGATCGATCACGACGATGCGCTGCCGCCCCCCATGCCGTTCCGCGGCCGCGCGCATGCGCTGATAGAGTACCGGATGGCACCAGGCGGCATTCGATCCGGCCAGCACCACCAGCTCCGCCAGCTCCAGGTCCTGGTAACAGTTGGCGACCGTATCCCGGCCGAAGGCGCGCTTGTGTCCCATCACCGCGGAGGACATGCACAGACGGGAATTGGTGTCGATATTGGCCGCGCCGATGAACCCCTTCATCAGCTTGTTGGCCACATAGTAGTCCTCGCTCAGGAACTGTCCGGAGACATAGAAGGCCACGGCCCCGGGGCCATGCTCCCGGATGATGTCGCCAAGCCCCCGGCCGACCGCGTCCAGGGCCGTGTCCCAGTCCACCGTCCGTCCCCGGACCGCCGGCTCCAGCAGGCGACCCTCCTGGCCTATGGTCTGCGCCAGCGCCGAGCCCTTGGAGCACAGGCGCCCCAGATTGGCGCCATGCTCCGGATCACCCGCCACGCCGATACCTCCACCGGCGTCACGGCTGACCAGCACGCCGCAGCCGACACCGCAGTAGGGACAGGTGGTCCTGACGGGAGCCCGCTCAGTCATCGTGGTTGCGGCCGTCATGGGCTTCAGGCGGGCACCCGCACCTGCACCCGCCCGTCAACGATCCGGACGGGGTAACAGGGCACCTCCAGGGCGCTGTCCTCCAGGCACTGGCCGGTCCTGAGCAGGTAGTGCTGTTTGTACAATGGCGAGGCCACCATGGGCTCGCCATCGATATCGCCGACGATGCCGCGCGACAGTACATTGATGCCACCGGCCGGATCGTGGTTGCCGATGGCATAGACCTCGCCGCCATCCCCGGTGCGAAAGAGCGCCACCTGGAGCCCCTGGGCCAGGGCGCAGGCACCATCGTCGATGGCCAGTTCCTCCAGGGCGCATAGCTCCGTCCAGACACCCGTGACGGCATCCGCTACACATGGGTCCATGGCTGTATTCTCACCCGTCATATTCGCTGCCTGCCTCATGCCGATTCCAGGAGTTTGTCCTTCTCATCCGGCCTGGCCGGGCGGTTCTGGCCACGCTCGCGGACGAAGACGATATTACTGTCACCGGAATCACTGTTGATAAAATGTCGGAAACGTCTGAGTTTGTCCTGATCCGCCAGGGTGGCCTTCCATTCACACTGGTAAGCATCGACGACCTGGGCCATCTCCCGCTCCAGTTCCTCGCACAGGCCCAGCTTGTCATCGATGATGACCTCGCGCAGGTAGTCCAGACCGCCCTCCAGGTTCTCCATCCACACCGAGGTGCGTTGCAGGCGATCGGCGCTGCGCACATAGAACATCAGGAAACGGTCGATGTATCGGACCAGGGTCTCCCGGTCCAGGTCGGACGCGAACAGATCGGCGTGGCGGGGCTTCATGCCGCCGTTGCCGCAGACATACAGATTCCAGCCATGCTCGGTTGCGATCACGCCGACATCCTTGCCCTGGGCCTCGGCGCATTCCCGTGTGCAGCCCGAGACCGCGAACTTGATCTTGTGCGGCGCGCGCAGACCCTTGTAGCGGTTCTCCAGGTCTATCGCCAGGCCAACGCTGTCATCCACACCGAAACGGCACCAGGTCGAACCGACGCAGGATTTGACCGTACGCAGTGCCTTGCCATAGGCATGCCCGGTCTCGAAACCGGCCGCGACCAGATCGGACCAGATGGCCGGCAACTGCTCCAGCCGGGCGCCGAACAGGTCCACCCGCTGGGCGCCGGTGATCTTGGTGTACAGATCGTATTTTTTCGCCACCTCGCCCAGCACGATCAGCTTTTCCGGGGTGATCTCGCCACCGGCGACCCTGGGCACGATGGAATAGGTGCCATCCTTCTGCATGTTGGCGAGGTAACGATCATTGGTGTCCTGCAGTGCGCCGCGGCCATCCTCCAGGACATGTTCATTCCAGCACGAGGCCAGTATCGAGGCCACTGCGGGCTTGCAGATATCACAACCCCGTCCCTTGCCGTGTTTTTTCAGGACCTCGTCGAAACGCTTGATCCGGCCTACCCGGATCAGGTGATAGAGGTCCTGGCGGGTATGGGGGAAGTGTTCGCACAGATCCGTGTTGACCTCGATACCCTGTCTGCCCAGTTCACTGTTCAGTACCTGGGTCATCAGGGGCACACAACCCCCGCAACCGGTACCGGCGGAGGTACAGGACTTCAGTGCGCCCACGGTGGTCGCGCCCGCCGCCACCGCGCTGCGGATATCGCCCTTGCTGACGTTGTTGCAGGAACAGATCTGGGCACCGTCCGGCAGGGCATCGACACCCAGGGCGGCTCCGCCACCGGCCCGCTCGGGCAGGATCAGGGTATCGGGATGTTCCGGCAGCTCGATGCCGTTCAGGGCCATCTGCAGCAGATTGCCATAGACATCGGCATCCCCGACCAGTACCGCGCCCAGCAGCTGACGGCCATCCCCGCTGACCACCAGTTTCTTGTAGATGCCGTTCGGCTCGTCGGTATAGATGTAGGCGCGCGAACCCTCGGTGCGGCCATGCGCATCGCCGATACTGGCCACATCCACGCCCATCAGCTTCAGTTTCGTACTCATGTCCGCACCCCGGAACCGATGTTCCGTGTCGCCATTCAGCTGCCCCACCACCACCCGCGCCATCTCGTAGCCTGGCGCCACCAGGCCGAAGATCTGCTGGTTCCACAGGGCGCATTCACCGATGGCGAAGATATCCTCATCGGAACTCTGGCAGTAATCGTTGATCTCGATGCCACCGCGAAGTCCGAGGGCAAGGCCGCATTCCCCGGCCAGTTCGTCCCGTGGCCGGATACCGGCCGAGAATATGATCAGATCGGTCTCCAGTGACTCGCCATCCTCGAATTCCATACGGTTGCGACAGCGCTCGCCGGCACGGATATTGACCGTGTTCTTGCCGGTATGCACGCCGACATCCAGGTCCTCTATCTTGTGTCTGAGGATCGCGCCACCGGCATCATCGACCTGCACCGCCATCAGGCGCGGGGCAAATTCGACCACATGGGTCTCGAGGCCGATATTCTTCAGGGCATTGGCGGCCTCCAGGCCCAGCAGGCCACCACCGATGACCGTGCCGATGCTGGCGCTTCCGGCGAGGCGGGTGATCGATTCCAGGTCCTCGATGGTGCGATAGACGCAGCAGCCCTCACGCTCGCGGCCGGGGATGGGGGGCACGAAGGGATAGGAGCCCGTGGCCAGAACCAGCTTGTCGTAATGCTGCCGCAGGCCCCGCGCCGACACCACCTCATGGCGGTCCCTGTCGATCTGCACCACCTTGTCGTCCAGATACACCCGCACGTCGTGTTCGGCATAGAACGCCTCCTCGACCAGGGCCAGCTCCGCGGCGCTCTTGCCGGTGAAATATTCGGACAGATGCACCCGATCGTAGGCCAGCCGGGGTTCCTCGCAGAAGGTGACGATTCGATAGCGTCCACCGGCCTCGCTCTGGAGCAGGTATTCGATGAACTTGTGACCGACCATGCCGTTGCCGACGATGACCAGGGTGGGTTTTTCATGCATATCCATACTCCCGGGGCATGCCCTTCAGGCAGCCTGTTGTCCAGCCGCGACCACATCCGTCTCCTCCGCCGGACCGAACATCAATCGATCGCGCAAGGCCGTGACGCAGCTACCACTGTTGATCAAATCCTCGTACCAGGCGCTTAGCGAGGTATCGCCAAAGAGCACCGCCCCGCTCAGGCGCCCAGCCGAGATGCTCAGGCGGCGATACACCCCACCGCGTGGGTCCTCGAGGACCAGGGCCTCGCCGTCCTCGTCGCTGAATTCCCCCATGGAAAAAACCTCGATCCCGCTCACCTTGAGTCGTGCCGGCGTCACCGAACCCCGGTAGCGGGCATCCTCACCGGCCAGTTGCCGGGCACAGACACCGGCCATCTCGTACAGTGGCGCCACCAGGCCATAACTGCGGCCCCGATGCTCGACGCATTCTCCGAGGGCGTAGACATCCTGCGCCGAGGTCCGCAAACGGTCATCGACCCGTATGCCCCGTCCGCAGGCGATCCCGGCGGCCTCCGCCAGGTCGCGGTTGGGCCGGATCCCCGCCGCCATGATCACCAGGTCCGCCTCGAGTTCGCTGCCATCGGCGAGGACCACGCCGGTGACGCGATCGCCGCCGGTGCAGGCCCGTGTTTCCACACCCAGGCGGAAGCCAATGCCCGCTTGCCGCAATCGTCCGAGCAGGTACCCCGATGCGGTCCGATCCAGCTGACGATTCATCAAGGCATCGGCGCGCTGTACCACCGTCACCTCCATGCCCTGCCTGAGCAGACCGCTGGCGGCCTCCAGACCCAGCAGGCCACCGCCAATCACCACCGCCCGTCGCCCCGGCCGGGCCTGGTCCAGGATCATCTCCACGTCACGTATTTCGCGGAATCCGGTCACCCCCGGCAAGGTGCTCCCGGGCACCGGCAGACGCATCGGCGAGGAACCCGTGGCGATGACCAGGCGTTCATACCCATATACCCGGCCATCGGCCGCGCGGAGGCGCTTGTTGCGGGTATCAATGGCCTCGATGCGACAGGCCGTGTGCAGCACGATGCCGTTTTCCCGGTACCAGTCCTGCTCGTGGAGCATGATCTCGCGCAGGCCCATTTCACCGCCCAGCACCGGTGACAGCATGACCCGGTTGTAAGCGCCATGCGGCTCCGCACCGAATACCTCGATGCGATAACGCGAACCGGCCAGTGACAGCAACTCCTCCAGGAAGCGTCCCGCGGCCATGCCGTTACCTATCACTGTCAGAGATGTGCGTGTCATGCTGCTCCCCGGGGGCGGTCCATGTGACCGGGGATCGGGCCTGGCGACCTGCCGGCTCCGTGATCCCGCGGCACTATCTGGGGATAGAGAGAGCAGCATGCATGCCAACTCGGGGAACGACACTATCTATTTGTTATATATATACTTGTCTGATTCAGTCTGGGAGGGTGCCGCGATGGCGCACCGGCATGGTGCAACGCACAAACCCGGCCGCCTCAAGACGGTGCATGGCCTCAGTGGACGAGCCGATAGAACAGGTACAGCAAGAGCGTGAACTGCAACAGGTTCAGGCCCTGCCAGAACCGCAGGGGATTGCGTTCCAGCAAGGGCCGCCGGCGATCGGGCATCAGTTGCGGATTCGGATGACGCAGGTCGTAGAGAAACTCGGACAGCTCCTCATGGCGGCGCCGTGGATCGACGGCCACGGCCTTTTGCAGGGCACCATCGACCCACGCCGGGATCTCCGCATTCAGATTGCGAGCCAGACGATAGCTGCGCCCACGCAAGGGATCCTCATGTTTCCAGTTACCCGGCATGGCGCCATACGGCAGCGCGCCGGTGAGCATCTCATAACAGATCACCGCCAGGGAAAACAGATCCGAGCGTGCCGATCCGGGGCGATCCAGGGCATATTCAGGAGCCGTGTAGTTCTTGGTCCCCAACAGGTTGCTGCGCACGACCGGGGTCTCGATCTCGGCGATACCGGCGACCTTGGTGGAACCGAAATCGACGATTTTCACGGTGCCGGTGGCATCGATCATGATATTTTCCGGCTTCAGATCCTGGTGCAGCATCTCCAGGCGGTGAAAGGCGCGCAGTCCCCGGGCGATCTGCTCCACCAGGCCGCGCACGGCCTCCAGCGGCGCGCGCGGATGGTCGCGCATCCACTGCCGCAGGGTCTGCCCCTCGATGTATTCGGTCACGTGATATAGAAAACGGCGATGCCGGCTGGGAGCGTAGACCTTGACGACATGGGGGCTGTCGATACGCCGGCCGATCCACTCTTCGAGGATAAAGCGTTCGATATAGGCCGGATCGTCTTCGAAATTGACCGATGGGGTCTTGAGCACCACCCGCAGACCGGTCTCGCTGTCGAGGGCAAGATAGAGCTGGGTCCTGGCGGTGGCATGGATCTCCCGCACGATACGATAGCCATCGATGATCATGCCCTCGCACAGGGCGGGAGGGAATGGCAGTTCGGTCAGTTCCTGGAAGACATCATCCGGATCCTGGCTGGGCAGGCTGTCCACCCGCAGGACCTGACAGCTCAGGTTGTCCGGGCTCTCGCGCTGATAGGCGCGCCGTACGATCAGCTCCGCGGCACGCTCGAGATCATCCTGGTTGTCCAGCAGCAGGCGCGTCATCTCATCCTCATCGAGATAATCATGCACCCCATCGGTGGTCAGAATGAAAACATCCCCCTGACGCACGGGCAGCTTGCGGTAATCGATCTCCAGGTGGGTATCCGCGCCCATGGCCCGGCAGAGATAATTCTTGTCCTGCGACACCCAGGTGCGGTGGTCCTCGGTCAGTTGCTCCAGTTCCCCATCCCGCAACCGATGGATACGGCTGTCACCGATGTGAACGATATGCGCCGTGGTCGATTTGAACACGATGGCGCTAAGGGTGCTCACCCTGCCCCGCTGGGGCTGTCCCTGCAGACGCCCCTGGCCGTGCAGCCAGCCGTTCAGGGCCGTAAGCACCTGCTGCACGGACTTCTTCACCGACCAGCTCTCCGGGGTGCTGAAATAGTCCGACAGGAAGCCGGTCACGCAGGCCTCGCTGGCCTCCTTGCCATACTCGCTGCTGCTGATCCCATCGGCGATCGCGATGGCGATACCCTTGGTCTTGCGCTGTTGGGCCTGGGGATACATCAGACCGTGAAAATCCTGATTCTCCTCCTTGCGGCCCCGGTCGCTGAACTGACCCGCGCTGATTTCCAGCTGTTTGGACATCGAGTGGTTCCCGATAGTGAATGGGTGACCCCGGCCCGGGGTACCTGGCCTCCCGATCATACCCCGTCAGGCCGATGATATTGACCACCGGTCATCGGTTCGCCTGGATCCCTTGTCATATTCGCCACGAAGGATCTCTATAAAGGTGCACGGTGATGCTTCCTGACGTATGAGTTATTCACAGGCAAGTCTTCACGCGAACGAAGCAGCAAACAGGCGACCCGGCTTGCTGCCAAAGAACCAGGCCATGATGAGTTATTTGTCGGATTACGCGACTCCTGCGGGCAATCCTCAATATGCCCTTCGCGTGTTTCGTGTCCTTCGTGGTGCGTTTTATAAAAGTCGGGGCATCGAATTGCTCCGGGCTACCGATCCGTCAGGCCACCTCGATCATCTCCACCGTGCCATCCGGCATCACCTCGACCATGGCGCCGCTGGGTTCATCCAGGAACTGCACCGCGGCCAGGGTGGCCACGGCCACGGAGGCGATCACCAGGAAGAAGGTCTGTGGCGAGACCAAGGACAATATGGTCAGGAAGCAGACCGCGCCGACATTGCCATAGGCCCCGGTCATCCCCGCGATCTGTCCCGTCAGGCGCCGCTGGATCAGGGGCACGACCGCGAATACCGCGCCTTCACCGGACTGCACGAAGAACGAGCAGGCCATGGTGGTGACCACGGCCGCGGGGATCATCCAGTCCGAATGTATATGTCCCATCAGGTAATAGCCCAGGGCCAGCCCGGTCAACGCGATCGTCAGGCTGCGCTTGCGGCCGAAACGATCGCTGAACCAGCCGCCTGTGGGTCTTGCCACCAGGTTCATGAAGGCGAAGCCCGAGGCCAGCAGACCCGCCTCCAGCTGTGATATCCCGAAGGTGTCCAGGAAGAACAACGGCAACATGGAGACCACCGCCAGTTCGGATCCAAAGGTCACCATATAGGCCAGATTCAGGATCGCCACCTGCTTGAACCTGTAACGATGGATCGCCGGTACCGGCTGCAGAAATATCCTGGCGTTGACCTGATAGATCCTGTGACACTGATAGAGATAGAGCGCCGACAGCGCCAGATACACCGCCAGGGTCTCACCATCACTCAGCAGCGCCAGTCCGTTCAGCTTCCAGGCCAATACCGCGAGGGCGGCGAACAAGGGGATATTCATCAACAGATAGAAAAAGAAATCCCCCTTGCTGGTGACCTCCAGTCCACCGCTGCGGTTGGGCTTGAAATAGGTTGAACCCTCCGGCGTGTCGGTGACGGAAAGGAAATAGACGAAGGCATAGATCAGGACCACCAGCCCCGAGGAGGCTATGGCGTAGCGCCAGCCGTCATCACCGCCATACACCATGGCCAGGAACGGCAGGCTCATGGCCGCGGCGGCGGAACCGAAATTGCCCCAGCCGCCGTAAATGCCCTCGGCCAGGCCCACCTGCCGGGCCGGGAACCACTCGCTGATCATGCGGATACCGATGACGAAACCGGCGCCGACGAAACCCAGCATGAATCGCGCCAGGGCCAGCATCTGAAAACTGTCCGCGAAGGCGAAGAAGAAACATAAAAAGCTCGACAGGAACATCAGGCAGGAATACACCAGCCGGGGACCGAAACGATCGACCAGCATGCCGATGACGATACGCGCGGGGATGGTCAGGGACACATTCAGGATCAGCAACATCTTGACCTGTTCCGGTGTGAGTGAAAAGGCATCCCGAATCGACGCCATCAGTGGCGCATGGCTGAACCACACCACGAAGGTCAGGAAAAACGCAAACCAGCTCAGATGCAGGATGCGCATCCTGCCGCTGAAGGAAAGCAGATGGATGCGGCTGGTACTGGGACTCATATCTGGCTCCTGTCACGAACGCCGGGGCAGGTGGGCATGGCATGCCAAGCGGCCCGGGATCCGGTGGATGATTGGCTATCGATACAGGAGGGTACTGCAAACAGCCTGCCAGCTTGCTGCTTTGCAGCATAAGCGACTGATAACAAACGCCATCCCCAGTGGAACGACGAGGTTACGGGGGCTGACACTGTCCGTAACATGCACATCAACCGTGCGCGGGCAGCGGCTTTGCACCGGGCCCGTGCAGCACCGGGACAGGCTGCCGGGACTGTTCGCGGAGACCGGCTTTCAGCCGCGCAAGGACTGGATCACCGGGGCGGTGCGGGGCCGCACGCCGCGCCAGATCAGAAAGGATTCAGCGGCCTGCTCGACCAGCATGCCCAGACCGTCCGCGACCTCGGCGGCGCCCTGGTCACTGGCCCAGAGCATGAACGGAGTGGGGCGATCGGCATACATCATGTCGTAACAGCGACTGGCCGGCGCCAGGCAGGCCCCATCCAGAGGCGGCAATTCCCCCCGCAGGCTGGCGGAGGTGCCATTGATGAGGATATCGAAGCGACCTTCCAGCTGCGTATAAGCGCAGGCAGAGACCGGACCATGCCCGGCAAACAGCCGCGCCAGTTCCCGCGCGCGCGCGGCGTTGCGATTGACGATCACCAACTGCCCGGGACCGGCCTCCAGCAGGGGGCCCAGCACGCCGCGCACCGCGCCGCCGGCGCCCAGCAGCAACACGCGTTTGTCTCCCAGCTCCCAGCCCAGGTTGTCACGCATATCCCGCAGCAGACCGGCGCCATCGGTATTGTCGCCCAGGATACCGCCCTCATCACTGAAACTCAGGGTATTGACCGCCCCCGCCAGCCGCGCTCGTTCGCTGAGCCCGTCCGCCAGGGCGAAGGCCTCCTGTTTGCAGGGCACGGTGACGTTGCAGCCCCGGCCGCCCGCGGCCCGGAAAGCGCGTACGGCCTCGGGCAGATGTCCCGGCTCCACCAGGCACCTGCCATAGTGCAGGCATGCCCCCGTCTGGGCGGCGAAGGCGGCATGGATAAGGGGTGATTTGCTGTGCGCGACGGGGTTCCCCATGACGCAATAGTTGTCGCGTCCGGGCCGGAGATCGAAACCTGCGTCCAAGTAGTGATCTTGCTCAGGCGGCTTTGGACAGGGCGTTCAGGCCACCTTGCAATACCGACACCTGGAAACCGCGTTCGCTGAGCAGGAAGGCCGCTGCCGAGCTGCGCCGCCCGGTATCGCAGTAGATGATATAAGGGGTCTTCTTGTCCAGGGTGTCGGCCTTCATGCGCAGCATGAACAAGGGGATGTTCAGGCTGCCCTCCAGGCCGTTGTTCTGATGTTCACTCTCCAGGCGCACATCCAGCCACCTGGCGCCGGCCTTGACCTTGGCCAGAGCCTCATCGTAATCGAGCCAGCTGAGCATCGGCTCTTTCAGCAGTTCGTTGAAGTCTTCCTTGGACAGGCGCATCAGGGTGCCGTCGGTAACCATGACGATATTGGCATTGCGCTTGGCCTCCGACAACAAGGCCTCCTCGCCGAAGGCGTCACCATCACTGAGCTGGGCCAGCTGCAGCTCGGCCCCGGTTTTCGAGGTCCGCGTCACCTTGGCCTTGCCGTTGGTGATGATGTAATAGTAATCGCCTTCGTCGCCCTGCTTGATGATCACCTCGCCGGCGCGCACCGGCACCTCCTGCATGCGCATGAACATGGCCTGGATATTGGCGGGCGGTATCTGCAGGAAGGCCTTGGATTGCAGGATCCGGGTCATCCAGTCGCCGTCATCCTCATCTTCATCGACGCTGATCTCGTTGACCTCGATACCGGAGAGCTGGTCCCAGGTCAGCAGGATATCCAGCAGATCGCTGTCGAAACGGGTGATCTTGCAAACGCTCTTGGCCACCGCGGTATGCTTGCGGGGCTGCAGATTCCCCAGTGGGTGCTTGGCGGCGTCGGTACCCGCCACAATCGCCGTTTTCGCGCCATCCGCCGTGGTCAGCTCGACCTGTCCATCCAGCAGATAGACCGTCTTGCGATCACTGTCGCCTTCCTTGAATATGATCGTCCCCGCGGGCAGTTCCTCTATATAGGCCTTGCCGGCAAGCTCTTGAAAATTCTCGGCATTGAGCGCACTGGGCGGCACCAGGGTCTTGAGTACGGCCTTGTCTACCAGTTGTCCGTTAGCCATGTTGTTCCTCTAGCGATACCTGGGAAAAAGCCCGCAGCCTGGCTTTTTCGTAAATTCTCGGGACAGAGCGGAGATTTTAACAGATACCGGAGTGAAATCTATGCCGGCACTCCATACCCGCGGGAATGGCATCCTGAAGACGGCCGGGAGACGGCGCCCCCGGCCACCTGCCACAAGCTCGCAGAGGACGTGGACTAGAGGATGTAGCCGCGCTCCTCGTGCTCGGCCACGTCCAGGCCCTCGGTCTCGGCCTCGGGGCCGACCCTCAGGCCCAGGAACATATCCAGCAACTTGAGGATGGCGAAGCTGGCCACGGCGCTCCAGATCGCGGTCGCCAGCACGCCGATGGCCTGAACCTTGACCTGCGAGAGCATGCCCATGCCCTCGGCATAGCCAATGCCACCCAGGGCCTGGGCGCTGAAGATCCCGGTCATCAGGGTGCCGATGATGCCGCCGATGCCATGGACCGGGAAGACATCCAGGGAATCATCGACCTTCAGCACCCGCTTCATGTACTGGGTACAGGTGAAACAGACGATACCGGCGATCACGCCGATGGCCAGGGCCCCGGCCGGACCGACGAAACCGGATGCCGGGGTGATGGTGCCCAGCCCGGCAACCATGCCGGTGACGATCCCCAGCACGCTGGGCTTGCCGAAACGCATCCACTCTATCGCCATCCAGGTCAGGGAACCCGCCGCCGCGGACAGGTGCGTGGCCAGCATGGCCATGCCCGCACTGCTGTCGGCGGCCACCGCGCTGCCGGCATTGAAGCCGAACCAGCCCACCCACAGCATCGAGGCGCCGGCTACCGTCATGGTCAGGTTATGCGGGGGCATCGCGGTGGTCGGGAAGCCCTTGCGCCGCCCCAGCACCAGGGCCGCGACCAGCGAGGCCACGCCGGCATTGACATGCACCACGGTGCCCCCCGCGAAGTCCCTGAGGCCCATGGTCTGCAGCCAGCCGCCACCCCAGACCCAGTGACACACGGGGAGATAGACGATCGTGGTCCACAACAGGGCAAACCAGAGCACCGCGGAGAAGCGCATGCGCTCGGCGAAGGCGCCGACTATCAAGGCCGGAGTGATGATGACAAAGGTCATCTGGAACATGACAAAGATGCTTTCGGGGATACCGGAGGCAAGCGAATCCCAGCCGACGCCGGCCAGGAATGCCTTGCCGGAACCCAGCCAGGCATTCATGTCGCCGCCATCACCAAAGGCCCAGCCATAGCCGAACACCATCCACAACACCGACATCAGGCAGGCAATCGCGAAACACTGCATCAGAATGGAAAGGACATTCTTGCTTCGCACCAGGCCGCCATAGAACAGGGCCAGGCCCGGCAGGGTCATGAACAGCACCAGGGCCGTAGCCGTCAGCATCCAGGCCGAATCGCCATTGTTCACACTCGTGGATTCACTCGCCATGCCGATGACGGGAAAGAGCAAGCTTGCCAGCAGCGACAGGGAACGGGTGGACTTGTTCATCTTGTCAATCTCTTGTTGTTGATTACCTGTATGCAAACGGCCGCGTACACGCGGCCGTTGCGAGACCAAAGGGAACCCTGATCCGTTCAGGGTTTCCGCAGCACCGGAAAGTGCCGCCAAAATCAGGCGCCGTGGGACCGGGTTCTGAAAACAAACGAAACATCACACCCTCATTCGTGACCCACTGGCAATCCAGGAGGGTTGGCTCAGAGCGCCTCCGGCCCGGTCTCCCCGGTACGGATCCGCACCACCTGCTCCAGGTTCTGAACGAAGATCTTGCCATCACCGATCTTGCCGGTATTGGCGGCCCCGGTGATCGCCTCGATCACCTGCTCGACCATGGCATCATCGATGGCGATCTCGAGCTTGACCTTGGGCAGGAAATCGACCACGTATTCGGCGCCCCGGTACAGTTCCGTGTGGCCCTTCTGGCGGCCGAACCCCTTGAGTTCCGTGGCGGTCATGCCCTGTACGCCGATATCGTGCAGCGCCTCCCTGACATCATCGAGCTTGAATGGCTTGATGATAGCGGTTACCAGTTTCATATCTTCCTCCCGGGCTGAAATGCACTGGGCCACGGCCCATGCACCAAAATTGTGCCGTATTCTGCACCATTATCGTGCCGGTGCCAATCCCCGGGAGAACAGGGGGATCACAACCGCCGTTCGCCGCCAGAACCCGGGGACATCCCGCCTGCCGGGATTTCGCACAACCGGGGTCAGCGCCTGGCTGCCGCCTCGCGGCGCAGGCCGATGCATACGGGAATGGGGCCCGCAGATTTACGAT
>CAZDOC010000032.1:23001-25321 GCA_964506945.1 uncultured Gammaproteobacteria bacterium | reverse complement strand
GCGGATAGCCCGGCACGCGGCCCGGGATCTGGGCCTGCCCTGCGTCCTGATCACCCGCCTGGACGGACCGGATCCGCACCCTGAACTCGCCGCCTTCAGCATCCAGGGGCGGGCGAGGTCCCGCTTCGATTACCACGCCCGCCGCCATCCCTGTCCCTACCAGGAGCGGGAAGGCGATTGCGACGCCTGTGGCGCGTCACACCAGTATCCTGCCTGCCTGGACGTCGAACACCAGTGTGGCAACCGTTTCATCGGCCGCCAGATCCGCTCCGGGACCGGCCAGCTGATCGGCCATATCGCCGCCTTCGATCACCAGGCCATCGCCGATCCCCAGGCCCTGGAGCCCCGGCTGGAATACCACGCCGCCACCGCCGCCGTAGTCCTGGCCGGGGAGGAAACGAACACCGAGAGGGAATGGCTGCTGCCGGCCCTGGGCCTGTTGTCCGACCTGGCCACCCGCCTGCTGACGCTGAACGGCGCGGACCTGGAGGATGGCATCACCGAGGTCCTGGCCAGCGTGGCCGGGTTCTTCGGCGCCGACCGGGCCTGCCTCTACCACCTGGATGAAGACCGGCGCCAGGCACGCCTGCGCTACCTGTGGAACCACGACAGCCTGTGGCGCGATCTCCCCGGTGAAGTCTTCTCCACCGCCCGCTTCCCCTGGCTGATGTCACGCCTGGACGAGGGTCGGGCCGTGGTCATCCATGACACCCGGGAACCGGAACAGGGACCCGAAGCCCGGGAGGGTGACATCCTCTCCCGGCGCGGGGTTGGCGCCTTCATCGACATCCCCTTGTTCCATGACCGGCGCCTGAGCGGTTTCATCGGCCTGGATTGCCGCCGGCCCAGGCGGGAATGGTCCCGCCATGCCCCCGTGGTACTCCGCGGCGTCGGCCGCATCATCAGCGCCGCCCTCAGGGAACGCGAGCGGGAACAGCACCTGCAACGGGAGCTGCATCACCGCATGAAGAACCAGCTCCAGGGCCTGGCCGGACTGTTGCGCGAATCCGGCCGCCGCCACCCCGAGGTCCGGACCCTGCTCCAGGACAGCATCGGCCGCATCCACACCATCGCCCTGTTCAACGAACAGCAATTACACCAGCCCCGGGGCGGACGGGAGCTGGCCTCGCTGCTGCGCGAACTGGCCCGCTGTATCGAGCAGACCCATGGCGTGCGCGTCCACCAGCACATCGAGGCGGCGCAGGGGGCGTTGCGCCTCGATCACGATCGCTGGTCACTGCTGGGACTGGTTCTAAACGAACTGCTGAGCAACGCCGCCAGGCATGGCCGGGGTGGCAAGATCCGCCTGCGCTGTGAAGCGGCGGCACTCACCACCCATATCACACTGGTGATCGAGAATGCCGCCGGGGCGTTGCCGCCGGGACTGGACCTGGTGCTGGAAAAGGGCCTGGGCCAGGGCCTCTCGCTGGTGCTGAGGCTGTTGCCGGAGGGCTGTACGCTGCAACTGCGCCAGCGGGCGGGGTGGGTCAGCGCCCGCTTGAACTATGCTTATTCCGAATAATATGCAGGCGCGTACCTATGGGGTCAAGTGCCGGAGGGTGGAATTCGCCTCCGCCTTGATCCAGATCAATCGATTCGCGGATCCCGATTGACCGCCACGCATGCCCGGGATTATATGAACGCTGCAACATCCGAACAGTGGGAGCCCCCACATAGCAGGAGAAAGACATGCCGGAGACACTAGACACATCACAAGAACGACCCCGCCTGCTGCTGGTCGAGGACGATCCCCTGTGCCTGGCGACCCTGCACTCCGGACTGGAGGATCTGGGTTATGAACCGATCCGCGCCGCCAGTGGCCAGGAGGCCATCGACATCTGCCGATCCAGCGACGTGGACCTGGCCATCCTGGATGTCGAACTCCCGGACATGTGCGGCCTGGAACTGGGACGCCTGCTCTACGAGACCCGGCACATCCCGGTGATCTATCTGACCGGCCACAACGACTGCGCCTTCATCGATCGGGCCACCAGCGAGGGCGCCTTCGCCTACCTGGTGAAACCGCTGGAGGCGGCCCGAATCGCCCCGGTGGTGGAGACGGCCCTGGCCAAGGCCGAGGAACTGGCCGCTCTGGAGCTGGAACAGGGTCATCTGAAACGGGCCCTGGATCAGGACCGCAATATCAGCATGTGCGTCGGGGTGCTGATGCAGCGCCATCACCTGCCCCACCGGCAGGCCTATGCCCTGCTGCGCCATCACGCCCGCTCGCAACGCCGCAAGCTCTCCGAGGTCGCGGGCGCGTTCATCCAGGCCATGGACGAACTCAACCAGCTCAGTCCGCTACCGGAACCGGTCCATG
>CAZDOC010000032.1:20441-22901 GCA_964506945.1 uncultured Gammaproteobacteria bacterium | reverse complement strand
CCCACCGTCTATCTGACCGGCATGCCGGAGGACCAGCTGCCGGCGGACTTCCCCGGCGAGCGGGTCTATGGCGTGCTGCACAAGCCCGTCAACGACGAGACCCTGCACGCGACCCTGGAGCTGGCGCTGGAGAGGCACCGGCGGGAACGGGCCCGCGAGCGGGCCATGGCGGAACTCGACCATCGCTACCACCTGCTGCTCGAATCGGCCCCCGACGCGATGGTGTTCTGCGACGAGCAGGGCATCATGCGGATGGTCAATCAGCAGACCCTGCGGATGTTCGGCTATGCCCGGGAGGAACTCATCGGCCAGCGGGTCGAGATCCTGATGCCGGAGAAGATGCGCCATGCGCATACCCACCTGCGGCATCAATATGGCGAAAATCCCGTCCCCATGCCGATGGGCGAGGGCATGGATCGCTACGGCCGGCGGAAGGACGGCGGCGAGTTCCCGATAGAGATCAACCTCAGCCCCATCTGCTCCGGTGACGGTCTCCTGGTCGCCGCCGCGATCCGCGATGTCAGCCAACATCATGCGCTGAAGGCGGAGCTGCGGGCCAGCCGCCGGCGATTTCAGCTCATGTACGACAACAACCCGCTGATGCTGTTCACCGTCGATGCCCGCGGCACCCTGCTGTCGGTGAACGACTATGGCGCCAGGCAGCTGGGCTACGGCCCGGAGGAACTGTGCGGCCGGAACATCTCCAGCCTGGTCCCGGCCACCGACGCGGAGGCCTGCATGGAATTCCTGCGCGACTGTTTCCAGCAGGACAATGGTGCGCCGCACAGCATCACCCTGGCCAAGCGCCGGAAGGACGGCCAGCTGATCCGCGTGCGCGAGACCGCCCGCCTGCTCCCCTCTGAAGGGGAGCGGCCCGAACTGCTGCTCGTCTGCGAGGACATCACCCGCAGCTTTCATCTCTCCAGGAAGCTCGCCTACCAGGCCAGCCACGATGATCTGACCGGCCTCATCAACCGGCGCGAGTTCGAACAGCGCCTGAAACGGGTCCTGCAACCGCAACGTCTGGCGCAGACCCAGCATGCCGTGGCCTACCTGGACCTGGACCAGTTCAAGATCGTCAACGACACCTGCGGCCACCTCGCCGGAGACGAGTTGCTGCGCCAGATCACGCGGGTGCTGAAACGGGGCCTGCGCCGTCTCGACAGCCTCGCGCGCCTGGGCGGCGACGAGTTCGCCATCCTGCTGGAAGACTGCGACCTGGCCCAGGCCACCCGGGTACTGGAGAACCTCCGACGACGCATCAGCGATTACCGCTTTGTCTGGGAGGGCAAGACCTTCCGCATCGGCGTCAGCATCGGCCTGGTGCCCATCACCAGCGACAGCGACGGCCCCATGACCCTGCTCCGCCACGCCGACACCGCCTGCTACATGGCCAAGGAGCAGGGCCGCGACCGCATCCACTCATTCCACCAGGAGGACAAGGGCCTGGCCCGGCGCCACGGCGAGATGCAGTGGGTCAACCGCATCCACGAGGCCCTGGAGCAGGATCGCTTCGAACTGCATGTCCAGCACATCCACCCGCTGTTCAGCCGCGAGCCCGGCGCGGGCCTGCATTACGAACTGCTGTTGCGACTGCGGCAGGACGACGGGCTGATCCCGCCGGGGTCCTTTCTCGGCGCCGCCGAGCGCTATGGCATCACCCCGAAGATAGACCGCTGGGTGATCCGCCACTACTTCGGGCTGCTGGACCGGCACCCCGAACACCGGGAGCGGCTCGGACACTGCGCCATCAACCTGTCCGGTCACTCCCTGAACGATGAACTGTTCCTGGACTTCGTCGAGGAGCAGTTCAGCCGCCACCAGGTCCCGCCGGAGCGGATCTGTTTCGAGATCACCGAGACCGCCACGGTCGGCAACCTCGACCGGGCCGTCGCCTTCATACAGCGACTCAAGGGCCTCGGCTGCGCCTTCGCCCTGGACGATTTCGGCTCCGGACTGTCGTCCTTCGGTTATCTCAAGAACCTGCCGGTGGACTACCTGAAGATCGACGGCCAGTTCATACGCGACCTGTGCCGGGACCCGGTGGACCGGGCCATGGTCAAGTCCATCAACGAGGTCGGCCACGTGATGGGCATGCAGACCATCGCCGAGTTCGTCGAGGATGACGCCACCCGGGAGGTACTCTCCGGTATCGGCGTGGACTACGCCCAGGGCTATGGCCTGCACCGGCCGGAATCCCTGCGCGGACTCATCGCGCAAGCAGTCCGGGAGGAAAAAGCATAGACCGGCCATGAACAAGCACTGCCCCGGGTCCGGGACTCCGGTCCGGGGCAAACCCCGCATACCTCCAGCAGTATACGGAATACCCGCTGCCCTTCCCGCAGCAGGCCATCGGCTCAGGGCCGAGATTTACGACCGATCGGGCGGGCCCCGACACCCGTCACGGGAAACTTCCCGCATGGCGTCACGGGACAGCCCAAGAGACAAGCGCGCGACGCC
>CAZDOC010000032.1:0-20341 GCA_964506945.1 uncultured Gammaproteobacteria bacterium | reverse complement strand
GGGAAACTTCCCGCATGGCGTCACGGGACAGCCCAAGAGACAAGCGCGCGACGCCTGAGCCGCGCGCGCACTTCGGAACAGTAATGGAGGAACGAACATGAAACGCAATCTGCCCGTCACCAGCAATGAAGTCTCCGTAGAGGAAAGGGATACCATATTGTCCACCACGGAATTGTCCGGGGTGATCAAATACATCAATCCCGACTTTATCCGCATCTCTGGTTTCACGGAGGAGGAACTCATCGGCAAGAGTCACAATATCGTCCGTCATCCGGACATGCCCCAGGCCGCCTTCAAGGACCTGTGGGCCACCCTGAAGGCCGGCAAGTCCTGGATCGGACTGGTCAAGAACCGCTGCAAGAATGGCGACTTCTACTGGGTCAATGCCTTCGCCACGCCAATCTCCGAAAACGGCTCCGTCAGCGAGTACCAGTCGGTGCGCACCCACGCCCACCCGGATGCGATCAAACGCGCCGAACAGGCCTACGCCTCGATCAACGCGGGCAAACCGATCAGGGCGATCAGCCATGCCCCCATGACCCTGGAGAAACGGCTGCTGCTGTCGGGACTCGCAGCCCTGGCCCCTGTGCTGGCCCTGTCGGCCTGGTATGCGCCTCCGGCCCATGCCCTCGCTGCCGGCGCCACCGCCCTGATACTGCTGACCGTGCTTCTACACCTGCAGACGAGCCCCCTGAGGACCAGCCTGACGAGACTACGCGCACGCATCGGTAATGAAAACAAGCTCCTGGCACTATACGTGTTCACCGGCAGGACCGACGAGGCCGGTTTGATAGAACTGGCATTCAAGTGCATGCAGGATCAGACCGGTGCCGTGATCGGCCGGGTGGAGGATGCCGCGCAGATCGTCTCCAGTACCGCCTCGGGCATGGCCGCCAAGTCACAGAAGACCGCCGGTTCAACCAGTGAATTGCATGGCCAGACCGACATGGTCGCGGTGGCCATGAATGAGCTGTCATCATCCTCAAAGGAGGTGGCCAACAATGCGACCACGGCCGCTGAATCCTCGAACAATGTCAAGGCGGAGGCCGCGCAGAGTCTGCAGGTGGTCAATGAGGCCATCAGCGCCATCAATGAACTCGCTGAAGAGGTCGGCCAGGGCGCCGATGTCATCGCCGAACTGGAAGAGGACAGCCGCACCATCGGCAATGTCATCAACGTGATCCAGGATATTACCGAGCAGACCAATCTTCTGGCGCTGAACGCCGCCATCGAGGCCGCCCGGGCCGGTGAACAGGGGCGCGGCTTCGCCGTGGTTGCAGATGAGGTGCGCACCCTGGCCAAACGCACCCAGGAATCGACAGAGGACATCAAGAACATCATCGAAACCCTGCAATCAAGAACCGGCAAGGCTTCATTGACCATGCAACAGGGCCGTGAGATTGCGGGCACCTGCGTGGACCATGCGGCCCGCGCCGGTGAATCCCTGAATTCGATCGACAGGGCCATTCAGACCGCCAACACCATGATCGAGCAGATCGCCCTGGCCGCCAATGAACAGACCAAGGTAACAGAGGAGATGAGTGTCAACGTGGTCTCCATCAACGACCATGCCGAGTCCACCGTCGGGGATTGCAGGGACATCGCCAGCGCAACCCGGGAACTCAATGGCCAGGCCCAGCGCCTGAAAGGACTGGCGGAAGAGTTCAAGAACCAGTCCCTGGCTCATCAGGACCTGGGGCAGACCACTCGATAACGGGGGGCGTGGTCCAGATGCCGGTGTCAATCGAGCAGCGCAATCCGGACCACGCAACCCCGCCCGGGAATCGTGTGGAGGCTCAGACGGCCGCCATAGACCTGCTCGACCAGTTCCCGCGCCAGGGCCAGGCCGATGCCCTGGCCCTCGACCCGGCTGTCGGCGCGGATCCCGCGCTGCAGGACCGCCTCGATCCGTTGCGGCGGGATCCCCGGGCCGTCGTCCTCGATCTCCAGCACCAGTGCTGCCCCCGGGTCCGACAGCACCCGCAGCGCCACCCGGCCACGGCCCCACTTGAAGGCGTTGTCGAGCAGGTTGCCGAGGATCTCGATCAGATCGCCGGCATCGCCATGGAACACGGTCCCTTCCGGGATATCGGCCTGGAAGTCCAGGCCCTTGTCGGCATAAACCCGGGCCAGGGCCTCGCTCACCCGCTGCACCAGCGGGGCCAGAGGCGTGGCCGCCAGGGAATGCCCCCCGGCCGCCGCCGCGCGTTGCAGGTGATAGTCGATGGCCTGGTCCATGCGCCGCAGCTGCGCCTCGATCAGCCCCGCCGATGCCGCCCCGGCATCCTCCTTGCCGAGTTCCGCGTGCAGCACCGCCAGCGGGGTCTTGAGGCTGTGGGCCAGGTCGCCCAGGGCCTCGCGATAACGCTTCAGACGCGATTCGGACAGCCGCAACAGACGACCGAGATTGTCGCTCAGGGGCCGGATCTCCGCCGGGTAGTCCCGCGCCAGCGCGCCCTGCCCGCCGGCCTCGATCGCGGCCACCTCGGCGGCGACGCGGCGCAGCGGCGCCAGCGACCAGCGCAGGATCAGGCCCTGCACCAGCAACAGCATCACGGCCGCCAGCCCCAGCCAGCCCCACAGGCTGCGGCGGAACCCGCGGAGTTGAGCTTGCAGGCCGGTCTGATCCTCGGCCACGTAGATGGTGAAGGGGAAGCCCCTGCCGTTCTCGGCCTCCCAGTTGACGCCGAAGGCGCTCAGGAGATAGGCCCGGTCCGCCCCGGGGCCGGCGATCTCACGGAACAGGGTCTGGCCGACGGCGGGGACCCCGAGGGCCGGGATGGTCCGGCCCAGCAGGGATGGCGAGCGCCATAACTGCCTGCCGGCGGCATTGTCGATCCAGGCATAGAGTCCGGAATCCGGGCTGGCGTAACGCCCCTCGGCAAGCCGGTCGGAGACCTCCGGCTGGCCCCGGTCATCGACCTCCATCGCCCCCAGCAGGGCATAGACCTGGGCCTGCAGACGACCCGCCTCGGCCTCCAGCGCGGCCTCGCGGAAGGCCCGTTCCAGGGCCAGGCCAGTGGCCCCCAGGAAGGCTGCCAGGACCAGACTGGCGGCGAGGGTCTGACGCGTGTGCAGGGACAGCATCAGGCGGCGCGTTCGCAGACGATGCGGTAACCGCGGCCGCGCAGGGTTTCGATCAGATCCGGTTCCAGCTTGCGCCGCAGGCGTCCGATCAGCACCTCCAGGACATTGGAATCCCGCTCGTCGTCGTCGGCATAGAGGTGCTCGGTGAGCACGGTCTTGGAGATGACCTGGCCGGGATGCAGGGCCAGGTATTCGAGCAGGCGGTATTCGAAGGCCGTGAGCCGGATCTCCTCCCCCCCCAGGCTGACCTGCTGGGCCGCGGTATCGATCCGCAATGGGCCACAGCGCAGCACCGCATCCGCCCAGCCACCGGCCCGGCGCAGCAGGGCGTTCAGACGCGCCTGCAGTTCCTCGTAGTGGAAGGGTTTGACCAGGTAGTCGTCGGCGCCGCCGTGCAGGCCCTCGACCTTGTCCCGCCAGCTTGCGCGCGCGGTCAGGATCAGCACCGGGAAATCATGCCCGGCGGCACGCCAGGCGTGTATGATCTCCATGCCGCCGATATCGGGCAGACCCAGATCGACGACGGCGCAATCGATGGGGTATTGCTCGCCATAGTAGCGGCCATCCGTGCCGTTGCCGGCCTGTTCGACCACGTGGCCATCGGCCTGCAGGCGCCGCGCCAGGTCCTCGCGCAGCGCGGTCTCGTCCTCGATGATCAGTACCCGCATGGGGCCGTCCCGGGCGCTATGACGCGACTCGATGCTGGCGATGCGGGAACGCTCATCGCCGTTGCAGATGGCCATCCCTGGCATCGATATAGAGCAGCCGCACCCGTCCATCACGCAGGACCTTGGCACGGTAGGCCGGTCCCTGGCGACGCTCGACCACCTTCAGTGACAGCACCCGCCCGCCACTCTGCTGGCGGGCGATCGCCGCGGCCTGATCGGCATCGATGCCGTGACTCTGTCCCTGCCCTGGGGCCTGGTGCCGTTGCCGATCCCGGGCCGCCAGGGGCGAACTCACCAGGCATAATGCCAGGCCCATGATGATGAGGGTGCGCATGGACACCATCTTAGTCGCCCGGGCTACCCGGCCTCAAGCCTCCGCCGGGGTCACATTCACCAGCACCCGGATACGGCGTCCGGGACGATGGTCGGTACGGGTGGTAAAGGTCTGGCCCTGGTAACGGTACCTGACCCGATAGCCATCATTGCGCTCCTCCTGGTGATAGCTGCGACGAAGCTCGCAGCGTTGCTCGGTTGTCCGGTAGGGCCGCGAGACCACGCGCCGGCCATGCTCATCCCGGTAATCGCGTCCCAGTGAACCGCCCAGCAGGGTCCCGGCCACGGTCAGGGCCGTGCGTCCGCGGCCCTTGCCGAACTGGTTGCCGACCACACCGCCGACGATCCCGCCCAGGATCAGCGGGGTATAGGAATCCGATCCCGGCTGGCGATATTCCTCATAGCGGGTAACCGGCTCCTGATAGCATTCCCGGTAGCTGTCGGGAACCTGTACATGGCGACGCAGCGGTTCCACGTCGATGACCCTGGCATAGGCATAGAAGCCGTTCGCGCCGGCGTATTCACCTGCCTCAGGCTGACGATAAAAGGGCTCGGCCTGCACGCCCAGGCTGGCCGCCAGCAGGCCCAGACCGATCAGATGCGGATAGGGGGTGGACTTTTTCATCACGGTTCTCCTTGTCTTGACTGTCGATACACCCTGGTTTTCACCAGCGTTGGCCACAGTCTGCGGGAGTGTGCCTGAATCGAAGCTGAACGGGCCGGGCCTGCCGGGGCATCGCTGCGCGTGGCCAGCATGCCACCCACCCGCTGGCGGATTGCGCTGCGCTGATCCGGCCTACGCTCTGCACAGGATAGGGCCATCCTGTCGATGTCAGTCTAAGGACCACGGTAGCGGCGATCGTGCCGCAGGGAGGGCAGCATGGAATGGGCCTCGCGTACCTTCTCCGGGTCGATCTCGGCTAGGATAAAACCAGGTTCCGGGCCGCCATCGGCCAGGATCCGGCCCCAGGGGTCGATGATCAGGGAATGTCCATAGGTGGCCCGGCCAGTATCCCGCACGCCGCACTGGTTCGGGGCGAACACATAACAGCCGTTTTCGATCGCGCGGGCCCGCAGCAGGACCTGCCAGTGCGCCTCACCGGTGGTCCGGGTGAAGGCCGCGGGTACGCTGATGAAGGCCGCCCCGGCCTGGGCCATGTCCCGGTACAGCCGCGGGAAGCGCAGGTCATAGCAGATGCTCATGCCCAGCCGGCCCCAGGGCGTGTCCGCCACCACGGCCTTGTCACCCGCCTCCACCGCGCGGGACTCCTGATAGGTCTCACCGTCCTTCAGGCTGACATCGAACAGGTGGATCTTGTCATAGCGGGCGCGGATCTCTCCCAGATCGTCCAGCAGGTAGCCGCGGTTGTTGACCTTGCCCGAGGGCGTCCTGATGGTCAGCGATCCCAGCAGCATCCAGATCCCCAGTTCCCGGCACAGCGCGCCACAGGCCGGCAGGGCCGGGTGCGCGGCCTCGTCCAGGGCATGCTGGAGCATCAGTTCGTCATTGGCCTCGATGCAGGTGAAGTTTTCCGGCAGGCAGACGAGGTCCGCACCCTCGGCATGGGCGGCACGGGCATGACGCAGACATTCCTCCAGATTGTGGCCGATGCGATTGTCGGCGCAGTTCTGCACGCAGGCGACGGTGAAGCTTCCGGCCATGGCGGTTCGCGCTTCTGCCCCTGGGCTCAGAGCAGCGCCTCCTGCGAGACCACGATGCCGTCCTCGTCGGCATAGACATGGTCCCCCGGTTCGAAGGCCACCTCGCCGAAACGGATCAGCAGGTCTCGATCGCCGACGCCCTTTTTCACACTCTTCTTCGGATTGGTATCGAGGGCCTTGATGCCGATCGGCATCTGCCCGATCACGGCCGAATCACGGATACAGCCATAGACGATGATGCCGGCCCAGCCATTCTTGATACCGAGTTCCGCCAGCATGTCCCCGACCAGCGCGCAACGCAGGGAGCCGCCACCGTCAATCACCAGCACACGACCCTCGCCCGGCTCTTCCAGGGCCGCCCGCACCAGGGTGTTGTCCTCGTGCACCTTCAGGGTCACGACAGGTCCGTGAAACTTCTTCACGGCGCCATAGTGTCGGAACATCGGCTGGACGACCTGCAGATCGTCACCATGTTCGTCATAGAGATCGGCGGTTGCAAAGCTCATGGCGGGTTCTCCTGTACTGAGGATTTTATCGTTCCGTGGTCAATAAATCGTAGTATCCGGGACGCCGATCCCTGAGCAGGTCATTGAGCGGGGTAATGGCCTTGTCACGGGCCTCGGCGGGATCGATCTCGGTCACATAAAGCGCCTGGCGCTGGGCATGGGCCCGCTGCAGCAGCAGGCCGCCCGGGGCCACGATCTGGCTCCGGCCGGTAAAGCGCAGTTCGCCCTGGGGACGTTTGTCGGCGCCGAAGCGATTGGTGGTGATGGCAAATACCCGGTTCTCGAGGCAACGGGTCAGCATCGCCTGCTGGCAGAAACCCAGCACCAGGTTGGAGGGATGGCAGAGGATATCCGCGCCCTGCAGCGCCAGGACCCGCGCGACCTCGGGAAAGGCCCAGTCGAAGCACACCATCATGCCGATGCGGACATCCCGGATCGCCTGTACCGACAGGGGGGTGTCGCCCGGATCGAAACAGTTTTTCTCCTCGTTGAACAGGTGCAGCTTGCGATAGACGTGGCGGATCCCGCCGGGGCCGATCAAGATGGCGCTGTTGAAGACCTTGTCCAGTCTGCGCTCGGCAAAACCCGTGACGATGTGCAGGTCACGGTCCTTGCATAGCGCCGTCAGGGCTTCGATGGTGGCCGAGTCCGTCGGCTCCTCGGCCAGCGCCAGGAGCTCCCCACGGTCCTTGAAATAGTAACCGGTGAAGGCCAGCTCCGGCAGCACGATCAGATCGGCCGAGACCTCCGCCAGGGCCCCGAGCACGGTCTTCAGATTGCGGCCGACGCGGCCGAACAGGGGCCGGAACTGCAAATATCCCACGCGCATGCGCTCGTTATTCCTTGTTCTTGCGGGGCCGTTGCCAGCCCTGGATGCTGCGCTGGCTGCTGCGACTGAGGGTCAGGGTATGCGCCGGGGCATCCGTGGTCAGGGTGGTGCCGGCGCCGATGGTGGCGCCGTCGCCGATGCTGACCGGGGCCACCAGCTGGGTGTCGGAGCCGATGAAGACATCGTCCCCGATCACGGTGCGGAACTTGTTGGCGCCGTCATAGTTGCAGGTGATGGTGCCGGCGCCGATATTCACACCCCGGCCGAGATCGGTATCGCCGATGTAACTGAGGTGGTTGACCTTGCTGCCCTTGCCGATGTTCGATTTCTTGAGCTCGACGAAATTGCCCACCCGCGCCGCATCGGCGATAACCGTTTGCGGCCGGATGCGGGCGAAGGGACCGATGCTGACGCCATCGCCGATGGTCGCTTCCTCGATGAGGCAATTGGGCAGGATCACGGTATCATCGCCGATCCGGCAATCACGCAGGATCACGTTGGCGCCCACGCGGACACGATCACCGAGCCGGACCCGGCCCTCGACGATGACATTGACGTCGATCTCCACATCGCGGCCGGCAAGCAGACTGCCACGGATATCCAGCCGCTCCGGATCCCGCAGACTGACACCCTCACGCATCAGGGCCTGGGCCTGTGTCCGTTGGTAGTGCCGTTCCAGCCGCGCCAGTTGCTCCCGGTCGTTGACGCCACTGACCTCGAAGACATCCCGCGCCTGCACGGATCCCACCCTCACGCCATCGGCCACCGCCAGGGCGACGATGTCGGTGAGATAGAATTCGCCCTGGGCATTGTCGCTTTCCAGGGCCGCGATCCATTTCTTCAGGGGTCGCGCGGCCACCGCCATGAAGCCGGTATTGACCTCCCGGATCCGGCGTTGCGTCTCGCTGGCGTCCTTTTCCTCGACGATGGCCTGGATGCCACCGTCCGTGGCCCGCAATATGCGGCCATATCCCCGCGGCTCGTCCAGGTGCACGCTCAGCAGCGCCAGGCCCGGCGTATCCGCCGCCGCCAGCAGGTCTTTCAGGGTCGCGGCGGAGATCAGCGGCACATCGCCATACAGGATCAGAACGCTGTCGTCATCGCCGATGGCGGGCAAGGCCTGTTCGACCGCATGGCCGGTTCCCAGTTGCTGGCGCTGTTCGATCCAGTGCAGATCCCTGTGCGCCAGCCGCTGCCGCACCCGTTCACCCGCATGTCCGTAGATCACATGGATGGCATCGGCCGCCAGTTCCTGGGCGGTGTCGCAGACGTGTTCCAGCAGCGGCCTGTCGGCCAGCAGGTGCAGGACCTTGGGCAGGTCCGAGCGCATGCGGGTACCCTGACCGGCCGCCAGGATGAGAATGTGCAAGGCCATTTACACGCACTCCCGCGAGTGGATACCCGGCTGGCACATAGGCTTCATGACTCCATGGATGCGGTTGCTACAGGGTGAAGAAAGGCTCCCGGAATGATAACCCGAAGCATGGCCGGACCGAAACCGGAAGACGAAAAAGGCCCCGGCAGGGGGCCTTTTTCGTCTTCACGCCAGGCCTGGCGGCTAGCTTCTGCCGTGCCGCTTGCGCAGTCGTTCGATAGCCTGCAACTGGGCCACGGCCTCGGCCAGTTCGGCCTGGGCCATGGCATAGTCGATCTCCGCGCTCTTGTTATGGATGGCGTCCTCGGCGCGCTGCTTGGCCTCCAGGGCCGCGGCCTCGTCGAGATTCTCGGCCCGTTCGGCGGTATCCGACAACACCGTCACCGCATAGGGCTGCACCTCCAGCACCCCGCCGGAGACATAGAACGACTCCTCGGATCCGTCCGTGGCCTTGACCCGGACCTCGCCGGGACGCAGGCGGGTCAGCAGGGGGGAATGCCGGGGGGCGATGCCGACCTCGCCCTCGCTGGCCGGTGCGAACACCATTTCGGCCTGTCCGGAGAAGATCTCCTTCTCGGCGCTGACGATATCTACGTGTATGGTCATGGTCATTAGGCGTACCCGTTACATGCCCTTGGCTTTTTCAACGGCCTCATCGATGGACCCGACCATGTAGAAGGCCTGCTCCGGAAGTTCGTCATATTCACCGGCGACGATGGCCTTGAAACCGCTGATGGTGTCCTGCAGGGACACATACTTGCCCGGGCTGCCGGTGAACACCTCGGCGACGAAGAACGGCTGCGACAGGAAGCGCTGGATCTTGCGCGCCCTGGATACCGTCAGCTTGTCTTCTTCCGAGAGTTCATCCATGCCCAGGATGGCGATGATGTCGCGCAGTTCCTTGTAGCGCTGCAAGGTGTTCTGCACCGAGCGGGCGACGTCATAATGCTCCTGGCCGATGACCAGCGGGTCCAGCTGGCGGCTGGTTGAATCCAGCGGGTCCACCGCCGGGTAGATACCCAGCTCGGCGATCTGGCGCGACAGCACCACGGTGGCGTCGAGGTGGGCGAAGGTCGTGGCCGGTGACGGATCGGTCAGGTCGTCGGCAGGGACGTACACGGCCTGGATGGAGGTGATCGATCCGGTCTTGGTGGAGGTGATGCGCTCCTGCAGCTTGCCCATCTCCTCGGCCAGGGTCGGCTGGTAACCCACTGCGGAGGGCATGCGGCCCAGCAGCGCGGAGACCTCGACACCGGCGAGGGTGAAACGATAGATATTGTCGATGAACAGCAGCACGTCGTTGCCTTCGTCGCGGAACTTCTCGGCGATGGTCAGACCGGTCAGGGCCACGCGCAGGCGGTTGCCCGGCGGTTCGTTCATCTGCCCATAGACCAGTGAGACCTTGTCGATAACGTTGGAATCGGTCATCTCGTGATAGAAGTCGTTACCCTCGCGGGTACGCTCACCGACGCCGGCGAAGACCGAATAGCCGCTGTGCTCGATGGCGATGTTACGGATGAGCTCCATCATGTTGACGGTCTTGCCGACGCCGGCGCCACCGAACAGACCGACCTTGCCGCCCTTGGCGAAGGGGCAGACCAGGTCGATGACCTTGATGCCGGTCTCCAGGACCTCCGTGGACGGCGAGAGTTCGGTGAAGGCGGGCGCGGAGCGATGGATGGACATCTTCTCCTTCTCGCCGATGTCGCCCTTCTCGTCGATGGGCTCGCCGAGCACGTTCATGATCCGTCCCAGGGTCTCGGTGCCTACGGGCACCATGATCGGGGCGCCGGTGTTGCTGACCTCCAGACCACGGCGCAGACCGTCGGTGGAACCCAGGGCGATGGTACGCACGACGCCGTCGCCGAGCTGCTGCTGCACCTCCAGGGTGATGGCGCCGCCATCCACCAGCAGGGCATCATAGACCTTGGGAACTGATCCCGTTTCGAACTCGACGTCCACCACCGCGCCGATGACCTGTACGACCTTTCCAGAACTCATATCTCGGTTCCTCTTTATCTCTTAAGTCTCTGTCGGCCGGTGCTGATCACGCCGGCCTCTGTGTATCCGTTTATGGAGCGGGCTAGACTGCGGCGGCGCCGCTGACGATCTCGGACAGCTCCTGCGTGATCGCCGCCTGACGGGCCTTGTTATAGACCAGTTGCAGCTCGTCGATGAGTTTGCCGGCATTGTCGGAGGCGCTCTTCATCGCCACCATCCTGGCTGACTGCTCGCAGGCGATATTCTCTACCACCCCCTGATACACCTGCGATTCGATATACCGGGTCAGGATGTGCTGCATGACCTCGGCGGCTTCCGGCTCGTAGATGTAATCCCAGTGATGCTTCAGCCGCTCGTCCTCGCCCGGTTGCACCGGCAGCAGTTGCTGGAACACCGGCTTCTGGGTCATCGAGTTGACGAATTCGTTGCTGATCAGGTGCAGCTCGTCGATCTCGCCCTCGGTGAAGGCGTCGAGCATGACCTTGACGGTGCCGATCAGGTCCTGGATATGCGGGGAGTCGCCGAGATGATCCGCACTGGCCACCACGCGGCCGCCGACCCGGTTGAAGAATCCGGTCGCCTTGCTGCCGATGGCGACCACGTCGAAGGGGATCCCCTTCCGGTCCAGTTCCTTTACAAAACCGATCGTGGCCCGGAACATGTTGGCATTGAGGCCGCCGCACAGTCCCCGGTCCGTGGAGACGACGATCAGACCCACCCGCTTGACCTCGCGCTGCTGCAGATAGGGATGCTTGTATTCGGAATTGGCGTTGGCCACGTGCGCGATCGCGTTGCGCATCTTTTCCGCGAAGGGGCGCGCGGCCTTCATGCGTTCCTGGGCCTTGCGCATCTTGCTCGCGGCCACCATCTCCATCGCCTTGGTGATCTTCTGAGTGTTCTTGACACTGCCGATCTTGGTGCGAATCTCTTTAGCAGAACCCATTGTCAGCTTCCGTTATCCAGGATTTACCAGGAGTGATTGGCCTTGAAGTCCTCGATTGCGGACTTGAAGGTGGTCTCGATCTCGTCGTTGTAATCACCCGTCTCGTCGATCTGCTTCATCAGATCCCCATGCGCGCTGCGCATGTGGCTGAGCAGTGCGGACTCGAAATCCTGGATCTTGTCGGTCTCGACATCGTCCAGGTAGCCCTTGTCCACCGCGAACAGGCTGACGCCCATGTCGGCCACCGACATCGGCGAATACTGCTTCTGCTTCATCAGTTCCATGACCCGCTGGCCACGCTCCAGCTGGGCGCGGGTAGCCTCGTCCAGGTCCGAGGCAAACTGGGCGAAGGCCGCCAGCTCACGATACTGGGCCAGGGCCAGACGCACGCCGCCACCGAGCTTCTTGACGATCTTGGTCTGCGCGGCGCCGCCGACCCGGGACACCGACAGGCCGGCGTTGATGGCCGGGCGGAAACCGGAGTTGAACAGGTCGGTCTCCAGGAAGATCTGGCCGTCGGTGATGGAGATGACATTGGTCGGCACGAAGGCGGACACGTCACCGGCCTGGGTCTCGATGATCGGCAGGGCGGTCAGGGAACCGGTCTTGCCCTTGACCTTGCCGTCGGTGATCTTCTCCACGTGCTCGGCATTGATCCGCGCGGCGCGTTCCAGCAGGCGCGAATGCAGGTAGAAGACGTCGCCAGGATAGGCCTCGCGACCCGGCGGACGACGCAACAGCAGGGAGACCTGGCGATAGGCCCAGGCCTGCTTGGTCAGATCGTCGTAGATGATCAGGGCGTCCTCGCCACGGTCACGGAAGTATTCGCCCATGGCGCAGCCCGAATACGGCGCGATGTACTGCATGGCGGCGGAATCCGATGCGGTCGCGGCGACGATGATGGTATGCGCCAGGGCATCGTGCTCCTCCAGCTTGCGGATGACCGCATTGATGGAAGAGGCCTTCTGGCCGATGGCGACATAGATGCACTTGATGCCGGTGCCCTTCTGATTGATGATGGCGTCGACCGCAACCGCGGTCTTGCCGGTCTGGCGGTCACCGATGATCAGCTCGCGCTGACCGCGACCGACCGGGACCATGGCGTCGATGGATTTGAGCCCGGTCTGTACCGGCTGGTCCACCGACTGGCGGGCGATGACGCCCGGAGCAATCTTTTCGATCGGAGAACTGCCCGCCGCGTCGATATCGCCCTTGCCGTCTATGGGCATGCCCAGGGAATCGACCACCCGCCCCAGCAAGCCCTCGCCGACCGGCACCTCGAGGATGCGCTTGGTGCATTTGACCGTATCGCCCTCGGTAATGTGTTCGTATTCACCCAGGATCACGGCGCCGACGGAATCGCGTTCGAGGTTCAGGGCCAGTCCGTAGACGCCGCCGGGAAACTCGATCATCTCACCCTGCATCACGTCGCTGAGACCGTGGATACGGGCGATACCGTCCGTCAAACTGACCACTGTACCTTCGGTACGGGCCTCGGTTTCCAGGTCCAGGCCCTGGATTCTCTTTTTAATCAGCTCGCTGATTTCTGTTGCACTGACCTGCATGGGATAACCTCATCGATCAATAGTTGTCTGTCGGATCGTCGTTGATCCGGCTCAAATAAACTTGCTGGCCATTTCCTCGAGGCGACCACGCAGTGACAGGTCCATGACCTCGTCACCGGCACGCACGACGACGCCGCCAATCAGGCTCGCATCCTCGGTGGTATCCAGTTCAACGCTACGGCCCAGGCGTGAACGTATGGCCTCGGACAGCTTCTGCTTCTCACTGTCATCCAGTGGATAGGCGGAACGGATCTCGACCTCGATGACCTTTTCCGCCTCGGCCTTCAGGACCTCGAACAATGTCCGGATCTCGGGACAGAGCTCGAAGCGCTCCGCTCCTGTCAGGACCTTGACGAAATTCCTGCCGAGTTCATCCAGGCCGTCGCCGGCGATATCCAGCAGCAGCGCCTCCAGCTGCTCCTTGCTGATACGTGGATCACCGAGCAGTCGCCGCATGTCTTCGTCGGTGGCTATCCGCACCAGCAATTCGAGTTGATCGGACCAGGAGGAGAGTGTCCCCTGTTCCTGCGCCAGCTCGAAGATCGCCTGTGCGTAAGGCCGTGCTATGGTTGTTTTTTCCAGCATCGTATCGCTCTTACAAGCGGGCGCTCAGTTTTTCGAGCACCTCTTTGTGGGTGGCCTCGTCGACTTCGCGCATCAGGACCTGCTCGGCGCCGGCGATGGCCAGGGTCGCGACTTCCTGCCGTAATCCCTCCCGGGCCTGATTGATCTCCTGTTCAATCTGGGCCTTGGCCGCGACCAGCAGCTTGTCACCTTCATCCCTGGCCTTGTTCTTGGCCTCCTCGATGATCTCGTTGGCCCGCTTCTGCGCCTGGGAGATGAATTCCTGGGCCTTGTCCTTGCCTTCCTTCAGTGTCTCCACCGCGCGGTGTTCGGCGAGTTCCAGCTCATGCTTGCCCTTTTCCGCGGATGCCAGACCATCGGCAATGCGGGTCTTGCGCTCATCCAGCGCCGCGATGATCGGAACCCAGACGTACTTTTTGGTGATCCAGACGAAGATGATGAAAGCTACCATCTGTCCGATCAGGGTCAGATTGATATTCATTCTGCTTACCTGTTACTCGAAGTCAGTAGAGAATGTCTGTTTGCCTGCGGCTCTATCACGCAACAGCAAAGAGAACGTATAGCGCCACGCCCACGGCGATCATCGGCACGGCGTCGACCAGACCCATGACGATGAAGAACTGGGTCCGCAACATCGGGATCAGTTCCGGCTGACGTACGGCACCCTCAAGGAACTTCGCACCCAGAACACCGATACCAATGGCGGCGCCGAGCGCCCCCAGACCCATCATCAAGGCACCAGCGATGTACAGCAGGGCGTTTGCCATTTCCATGATTGTCTCCTGTAGTTATTTCGTTAAATATTTAGTTAAAAACAATTCAATAGCGATTATTGAATCAGTGATCAGTATGCGCCATATCCATATATACGATGGTCAGGGTCATAAAGATGAATGCCTGCAAGGTGATGATCAGAATATGGAACAGTCCCCACGCCACCTGTAGGAAACCGCCGAATATCCCCATACCGATACCGGCGCTGTATGTCAGCGCGATCAGGATGAAGATCATCTCGCCGGCATACATGTTGCCGAACAGACGCAACGACAGCGATATCGGTTTCGCAATCAGCGACACGGATTCCAGAAAGAAGTTGATCGGAATGAAGAACAGCATGATGAACCGGTTCTTGGCCTCGAACGGCTGCAGGGTCAGTTCCCCGAGGAAGCCGCCGATACCCTTGATCTTGATGCTGTAGTAGAGCATCAGCAGGAACACCGCGATAGCCATGCCAAAAGTCACATTCGGATCGTTGGAGGGCACCACCTTCATGTGCCCGATACCCAGCCAGCCCGATATGATCGGGATGATATCCACCGGGATCAGGTCCATCAGGTTCATCAGGAAGATCCAGCAGAATATGGTCAGGGCCAGGGGCGCGATCAGGGGATTGCGGGCGGAAAACGAATCATTGACGCTGGACTCGACGAATTCCACCATGACCTCGACGAAGTTCTGGAAGCCGCCGGGAACCCCGCTGGTGGCCTTGCGGGCGATGCGGGAAAAGAACCAGACGAACAGGGCGCCCAGGGCGATGGACCAGAACATCGAGTCCAGGTTGATGGCGGTGATGCCCATCTCGGCGGCCTCTTCCATGCTGTGGGCCAGGCCCCAGTGACCATCGGCGTGCTGGCCAAAGGTCAGGTTGGTCAGGTGATGCTTGATGTATTCGCTTGAAGTGATCGTGGTTTCTGTCGACATCTCTAGCTCTTCTTGGTGTTGCGCCCGAACGATATCATCAGGAAGGCGGACGCAAGATGCACTATCAAAAATATCCCCAGCATGGCGGCGATGCTTATCGGCCGCAAATACAGTACAGACAGCAGGAAAACCAGGCCGATCAGGGCCAATCTGGCGATCTCCGCCATGTAAAACCTGCCCAGCATGGCCCCGGGTTGCTGGGCGCGATAACGCTGAAAAACGAAAAACCCCAGAAATCCGTTGCCGGCCGCTGCGGCCAGCCCTCCGATCAGCCCTGACACCGCCTCTGTCACACCCCAATACAGCAGCAATACCGAAGCCAGCAGCGCCAGCACGATCTGCGCGATTACCGTCCGCCAGACCTGAGCAGGAAGGACATGCACAACCGCCATCCAGTAACTTGCAAAGGCCGCGCAGTATATGTGCATCCCGCCCCGAGATCAACTCCCGGCGCGGGGTTTCCCGCCGTCTCCCCAGGGCCGGTGCGGCCCTGGATCCGCCGCCCGGGTCATGCGGGGCTGACGCTAGCGGATATGCCCGAGGATGCCATCCAGTTCGTCCAGGGAATTGTACTGGATGATCAACTTGCCCTTGCCCTTGCTGCCGTGCCGGATATGCACGCTGGCGCCGATCCGGTCCGCCAGGTCCTGTTCCAGGCGGCTGATATTCGGATCGGGCTCGGGCGCCTCCTGCTTCCGCCCCCCCTCGCGCTGCTGGAGCTTCCTGACCAGCTGTTCCGTTTCACGCACGGACAGTCCCCGGCTGACGACCTGATTGGCGGCATGCACCTGGGCACCGTCCTTCAGTCCCAGCAGGGCCCGCGCATGACCCATCTCGATATCGTTCACCTCCAGCATCCGCTTGACCTCTTCATCGAGTTCCAGCAGCCGCATCAGGTTGCTGACCGCGGCCCGGGAACGCCCGACCGCCTCCGCGACCTGCTGGTGGGTGAGTTCGAATTCATGCACCAGGCGGTACAGCGCCTGGGCCTCCTCGACCGGGTTCAACTGTTCCCGCTGGATATTCTCGATCAGGGCGATGCTCATGGCGGCCTGATCGGGGACATCCTTTATGATCGCCGGGATCGTCTCCAGACCGGCGATCTGCGCGGCCCGCCAGCGCCGTTCACCGGCGATGATCTCGTAACGTTCACCGTTGCCCAGCGGGCGCAGGACGATGGGCTGCACCACCCCCTGGGCGCGTATGGAGTCGGCCAGTTCCTGCAGGGTCTCGGTGCGGATATCGATGCGCGGCTGATAGCGTCCCTGCTGGATCAGGTCGATCGGCATGTTGCGCAGTTCCTGACTGTCCCGGACCACCGGCTCGGAATCGGGTCCCAGACCCAGCAAGGCATCCAGACCACGTCCCAGACCCCGGTTTTTCTTTGCGCTCATGATTTTCACACCCTTTCGTCTTACTGGACTGCCCGCGCCGGCTGTTCATCGCGCCGCAGCATCTCTCCCGCCAGCGCCAGGTAGGCCTTGGCGCCGGTGGAGGCCCTGTCATAGTGCAGGGCCGGCAGGCCGTGGCTGGGCGCCTCGGCCAGGCGGACGTTGCGCGGGATCACGGTACGATAGACCTTCTCACCGAAATGCTTCAGCAATTGCGCCGAGACCTGGTTGGCCAGATTGTTGCGCGGGTCGTACATGGTGCGGAGCAGGCCCTCGATCTTCAGTTCGGGATTCAGGAAGTTGCGGATCTTTTCGATGGTGCCGACCAGGGCCGAGAGACCCTCCAGGGCATAATACTCGCATTGCGTCGGGATGATGACCGAGCCCGCGGCCACCAGGGCGTTCACGGTCAGCATGTTCAGGGCCGGCGGACAGTCGATGATGATGTACTCGTATTCCGCCAGGATCGGCTGCAGCGCGGCCTTGAGGCGCAGTTCCCGCCCGATCTCCTCCAGCAGACCCACCTCCGCGCCGGTCAGATCACTGTTCCCGGGCAGCAGGTCATAACCCACGGTCTCCGGCACCCGGCGCGCCTGGGCCACGCTGGCCTCGCCCATCAGCACATCGAAACTGGACAGGGCCAGGTCGTTCTTGTCCACCCCGCTGCCCATGGTGGCGTTGCCCTGCGGGTCCAGGTCGACCAGCAGCACGCGCCGCCGCGTGGCCGCCAGCGAGGCGGCCAGATTGACGCTGGTGGTGGTCTTGCCGACCCCTCCCTTCTGATTGGCAACCGCCATGATATTCACCACCGCCTGTTCCATGATGCTCCCGGTCCTCCACGATCGACCTGGCTGGCAGCCAGGGCGGGTATTATCGCACACTCCGTCACCGCCCGGGACGGTAGATCACCACATGCCGCTCCGCTTCCAGGCCCGGCACCGTCAGGCGATGCACTTCGGTCCGCCGCTCCAGGTCCCCCAGCTCGGCCAGTTCCGCCGCCGGCAGGACCCCCTTCATGGCCAGGATCACGGCATCGTCCGCCAGCAGCGGGCTGGCGCACTCGAACAGGCTCTTGAGGGAACTGAAGGCGCGCGCGGTAATGGTGCTGAAGCCTGCCCCGCCGCGCCAGGACTCCAGCCGCTCCCGCACGCTGAGCACATTGCCGATCCCCAGCTCGATGCAGGCCTGGGTGATGAAGCGGATCTTCTTGTTGTTGGAATCCAGCAGGGTGAACCGCCGCTCCGGCAGGGCCAGTGCCAGCACCAGCCCCGGCAGGCCGGCGCCACTGCCGACATCGAGGACCTCCCCGCCCTCGATGAACGGCAGGATGGCCAGGCTGTCGAGGATATGCCGGGTCAGCATCTGTTCCGGACGGCGCACGGAGGTCAGATTGTAGCTGCGGTTCCACTTCTCCAGCAGGCCGATGTAGGCCAGCATCCGTACCAGCGCGTCATCGTCGAGTTGCAGCTTCAGGCACGAGACCCCCGCCTGCAGGCGCGCCAGCATCTGTCTGTTATCGGTCATGCAGGCATTATGCAGCGCTGCCCCGTTTTCGCAAATGCACCAGCAACAAGGATACCGAGACCGGCGTGACTCCGGAGATGCGCGCCGCCTGCCCCAGCGTCTGCGGGCGCTGGCTGGAGAGTTTCTGGATCACCTCCGAGGACAGACCGCGGACCTGCCGGTAATCGAGATCACCCGGCAGGACGGTGTTCTCATGCCGCAGGTTGCGCGCCACCTCCTGTTGCTGGCGCTCCAGATAGCCACTATAGCGGGCCTGGATGTCGAGCTGGTCGACGACCCGGGGATCGTCCTCGCCGGGACCGATACCGGGCAGGGTCATCAACTGCCGGTAGCCGATCTCTGGTCGGCGCAACAGATCCGCCAGGGTCTGCTCCTGCGACAGGGGCTGGCCCAGTACCGCCTCCAGGACCCCGTCGTCGTAGTCGGCCGGGCGCACCCGGGTCACCTGCAGGCGTTGCTGCTCGCGCACGATGGCCTCGCGTTTGCGCTCGAAGGCCCGCCAGCGGTCGTCATCCACCAGTCCGCGTTCCCGCCCGGCCGGGGTCAGGCGCAGGTCGGCATTGTCCTCGCGCAGCAGCAGGCGGTATTCGGCCCGGCTGGTAAACATGCGGTAGGGCTCCGAGGTGCCGCGGGTGATCAGATCATCGATCATCACGCCGATATAGGCCTGATCCCGACGCGGACTCCAGGGTGCATCACCGCGGATCCGCAGGGCCGCGTTGAGACCGGCGATCAGACCCTGGGCCGCTGCCTCCTCGTAACCGGTGGTGCCATTGATCTGGCCGGCGAAATACAGTCCCTCGATGAAACGGGTCTGCAGTGAGGAACGCAGGTCGCGCGGGTCGAAGAAATCGTATTCGATGGCATAACCGGGCCGGGTGATATGGGCCTGCTCAAACCCGGAGATGGACCGCACCAGTTCGATCTGGACATCGAAGGGCAGGCTGGTGGAGATGCCATTCGGATAGACCTCGAAACCGTCCAGACCCTCGGGCTCGATGAAGATCTGATGCGACTGGCGCCCGGCGAAACGGACCACCTTGTCCTCCACCGAGGGACAGTAACGCGGCCCGACGCTGTCTATGCTGCCGTTGTACATCGGCGAGCGCGACAATGCCGCGCGGATGATCTCATGGGTATGCTCGTTGGTGTGGGTGATGTGGCAACAGACCTGGGGCGGATGACCGGAGGCCTCGCCGAGGAAGGAAAACACCGGCAGGGGCTCATCACCCGCCTGCACGGCCAGGCCGCCGTAATCGATGCTGCGACCATCCAGGCGCGGTGGCGTACCGGTCTTCAGGCGGCCGACGCGGAACGGCAGTTCACGCAGGCGCGCGGCCAGCCGGTTGGCCGGGGCGTCACCGGCGCGCCCCCCCTGATGGGAGACCTCGCCGATATGGATCAGTCCACCCAGGAAGGTGCCCACGGTCAACACCACCGCCGGCGCCGTGAAGCGCAGGCCCATCTGCGTGACCACGCCGGTGACCTGCTCAGCGCTCAGGATCAGGTCATCGACGGACTGCTGGAACACCGTCAGCCCGGCCTGTGCCGTGATGGCCTCCCGCACCGCCTGTTTGTATAGGTTACGATCGATCTGCGCCCGCGTGGCCCGCACCGCCGGGCCCTTGCTGGCGTTCAGGGTGCGGAACTGGATGCCGCTGGCATCGGCGGCCCGGGCCATCATCCCGCCCAGGGCGTCTATCTCCCTGACCAGGTGACCCTTGCCGATGCCGCCGATGGCCGGATTGCAGGACATCTGCCCCAGGGTATCGATGTTCTGGGTCAGCAACAGGGTGCGCGCGCCCATGCGCGCCGCCGCCAGGGCGGCCTCGCAGCCGGCATGGCCGCCGCCGACGACGATGACATCGAATGTCTGTGGATGCTGCATGCCAAAACCCGTTAGTCCAATAAAAACGCTACATGGCTGTTCCGCGGATATTCACCACGAAGCACACGAAGACCTTATGAAACCGATACTGCCAGGCACTATCGATTATACGATATGTCTTGCCCCCGGGATGGTAATCACCACCGCCGTGACCCGGCGGCAGGCCACATGGGGAGAATGCGGATGTCTGAGGTGGTGAGTGTGCCACACTGTCATCACAGGGCCTCCAGCATGAACTGTGGCAGGGCCTGGCTGGCCGCATGCATGCCGGCATGGTAGTAGC